>JANNDY010000108.1:0-71118 GCA_031378345.1 Emticicia sp.
GTACCTGATATTAAACTCGTTTTTGCCAAAAAATTACTAAATAAACTCAACTCTGATGATGGTTTGTTAAACGCAATACAAGTTAGACACCTGCAAAGACAAACTGATATTGATAGGTTTTCCAGAGTGCCAAAGTAGAATTACGTACTTTGTATAAATAAAAAATCCTTCCGATTTGGAAGGATTTTTTATTGTTTTCAATTTGAAGGTCTTATTTTTTTATCTATTAAATAACTTTTCTTTTCCACATCATTTATGTAAAAAGTGTCTTCTCTCCTACCGTCTGGATATATTCGCATGGCTTTTCCGTGTTTTACATTGTTTTCCACACGAGCTACTAATCTTACATTATTATTAAATATAAAATAACCTTTTTCGTCATTCATTACACCATTTTTGTACTTACCTACATACTTATCCCCATTTTTGTAGAAAAAAGAGCCATTTCCTTCATATTTTCCATTTTTGAAATTACCCACGTATTTTTTCTCGCCATCAGCATAAAATTCGACTCCTCTTCCATCTCGTTTTCCATTCCTCCATTCGCCTTCATACTTTTCTTCAGTTTTTGGGTTAATCATCTTCCCAAAACCGTCGTTACAATCACCTTCAAAACAAGCTGCTTTTTTTGAAGTTTCGCCTGGCGTTTCTACTTTTGGTGTATTTGTTACTATAATTTCCGGCTTTTTGGATGGGTATTCTGAGTTATCAACAGAGTTATCCACTTTATCCACATTTCCTTGATTATCAGGTGTTTGCGGTTGATTTCTTGGTTGTTGCTGAGGTATCGGTTGAGGATTTATTCTTGGCGGATATTGTGGTTGAGTTTCTTGGCTTTTGGGTTGGGTAACAATGCTTCCGTCACTTTTCTTTATATTTGGATAAAGGTCTTGTGCATTGTCATATCCTTTTTTGATAGCTGCCAATCGTTTTGGTCTTGCAGGATGTGTTCCTCCATCATAATCGGAGGTTAGTTTATAGATTGCTGCTTGAGCATCTTTTAGTGAAGCTCCCATTTGGTACATCACAAAACCCGAAAATTCGTCAGCCTCCAACTCTTTGGCTGGGTCGCTACCACCTTCTATAATTGTATGTCCTTGCAAATGATGTCCAATTTCGTGAGCTAAAATACTTAATGCTCCCCAATCTGATTTTGATAAGTCATTTGCCTTTTTCATAAACGAACCATCATAAACTATTAACCGGGTTTGTCCTTGAATTGCCGCAAAGCAATTATCTGTATTTGGACATTCCATCACGTAGAAATTTCTTTTTAATCCACTTCTGCGAACAATTTCATCTACAGCTTTTTCGGCAACTTCTTTCGAACGAAAACTGAATTGACTACAAAATGCTTTTTCGTTTATTTTTTGTCCATAATAGTTATATCCAAACGATTTTACTTTATCTTCTTGGGCATGAGCTACCAATAAAAATGTGGATAACACTGTGGACAGTGTGCATAACTTCAATTTCATGGGGGTTGCAATTAAATTTTGAATATATCTTTAAGAACGAGGAAAGGTATTTTCAATAGCTACGAAGGGGGTTTCTTAACATTTATTTAACAAAAAAGCCTCAAAAGCGAGGAGAGTTTGAGGCTTTTTATAATAATGTTGAAAACGTTTAATTTATTGTATCACCACGTAAATTTCTGAATCTTTTTCTTGCTTCTGCTCCGTAGATACTTCCTGGGAATTTCTGCAAGATTTCTCGGTACAATTCCATTGCTTTATCTTTTTGACCTAATTTTTCGTCATAAATTTTTGCTTCTAAAAATAAAGCATCGTCGGCCAATATATCGAAGTTGTAGTTTTTGCGAAGCAATTCCAAATCGTTGAGTGCTTTATTTGGCTCGTTGATTTTCATGTTTGTATTTGCTCTAAGCCACAAAATATCATCTGCCAAAGAATGTGATTTATATTTTTCAAAAACTCTGTCAAGTTCTGCAATGGCCTCGCCATTTTTATTTTGGAAAAGTAATAAATCTATAGCAGCATATTCTTTCATTGCAGCTTCTGTTGAGTCTAAGCCAATGTTGTCTTGAATCAACAAACTTAGCTGCATGGCATCATTGGCAATTTCACGAGTTGTGGCTTTTTTCAAAATGTCAAGAATATCTTTCGACAAATCAAACTCACCGTTGTAATAATGCAACTTAGCGTTTTTAAGTTTTGCTTCTTGTCCAAGTTGGTCTTCTTTTTGAGATTTTTCTACTTGCGAATAAACCAGCGTTGCTTCCCAAGGTTCATTTTTCAAAACGTAAATATCGCCTAAATCTAATTTACATTTATCTCTGAAAGCGTTGTCCGAACCTGCAATTTTGATGGCAGTTTCTAAAACGATTATCGCAGTATCACGCTCGTTTAAATAAAAAGCGTAAAGTTGAGCTGTATTTCTCAACGCCTCCATTGTTTTTACATTTTGTCCTAAATCTGAAAAAAGTCCTTGGTAATCTTTTATCAAAGTTCTGATGTCGGTCAGGTTTACTGGGTAAGTCGTTTTGACAACTTCTTCCTTGCAAAAAATAGCATTGCGTCGGGCATAAGGATAATATTGCCCTTGCGGATATTCTTTCAAGACATATTCGTACATCTGAATTGCATTTCTGAAATCTTTATTGACAAGCGTTGTTTGTGCCAATTCAAAAACTTTTTGACCGTCTTGCTTCAATCGTCGATCCAAAGCACGGGTTTGAACAAAAGCCTTGTAAAACTCCTTCTGTTGAATCAAATGCCAAATTAGGATGTCGATGTAGTATTGCTCGTTGGGAAACTTCTGTACCTTGCTGTAAAGTGCCTTTTCGAGCATGTCTATCTCTGGTTCAGTTTTGAGATTGTCTTGAAAGGTCGCTTTCACATAATCTTGGTTGCCTTCTGTCAAACCGTATTTTAGCATTTCTTCAATCATCGGTTCTTTCTGACCGTTGTACAAATATGCCCTTGCCAAAAACAAAGTAAACTTATTTTCATCTTTAAAAAGTTCACGGCCTTTTTTCAGCAACTGAATCACTTGTTCGGTTTTTGCATTTTTGTAAAGAAAATCTTGCAACTCATAAATTGTCCCTTCCGACTTTGCAGCAAGGTCAATAAGTTGATTCATCTCTTTTTGAGCTTCGTCAATGCGTCCTGTCATTTCGAGCAAGTTTGCATAATCAGCTCGATAGGTGATTATGCCTTCATTGCTTTTGACTTGGCGTTTCAGAAATTTTTCTGCCTCGTCAAAATCTTTGAGTTTGAGCAAACACTGCAAATAGTTTTGGTGAACCAAAGTGGCATTGGATTTTTTATCCTTCACAATTTTTTGAAAGATGTCTTTTGCCTTTTCGTATTCGCCCTGTTTGAAATACTCATTTGCCAATTCAATATCTTGGGCGTGGGCAATCATTCCCAACATCATTATCACAAATAGCATTAAATACCTTTTCATAATTTTATAAAAAAAAAAGAATAATATATATTTTAATTATTGTTATTCATTATTAAGCCTGTGGAAAAGTGAATAACTTTTAAGTGTTGAAAACTACGGAATAGGATTGTATATAACTAAGTAGTTTTTCCACAGTTTTATTTTACTATTCCACAGTTATTTTATTGATAATCAATTCTAATACCACTTATTGACAAAGTAACTAAATTTTTTGTGTTGATTACTGACCATTCTTTCCACACTATGTGTCCACGTTAATCCACTTGGTGTGAATTGCGTATAAAGGGTAGTTTTCACCCGATTTCCACTTTAATTATTATCTTTCCACTATTCATTAGAGTTACCCACAAGCTATTCCACGAATCAATTCACAATATATAGTAGAAATCCACAGTTTTGTCCACAAAATTTATTGTACATTTTTTATTTTGAATTGACCTTTTCTTTACTGCAACTATTATGCTAAAAAAATGCCTACTCTAATTTTATATTTAAACCCCGTAATTCAAAATTACTTTTGATTTTTATGGCTTCTTTTGAAAAGAAAATGGGTTCTGGAAGTATATTTTTTTCGATATCACCAAAATCCCACTGCCCATTTCCATTCTTATCAATAATTGTACGAATCAAATAAATGCCAGGTTTCACGTTTTTGAATAGAAATTTATCAACCAATTTTTGTTCGGCTTCTACTTTGTATGTTTCATCAACTAACTGAATAATCTTGTTTTCCTTCCCTCCTTCTACCCTTCCTTCTAAGATACCGTAATTTTCTACTTTCAAAATCGGATTTAATAAAGTCAGTTTATCGCTCGAATCACCTTTAATATTAATGAAAGTTCCTTTGCCGAATTCGACTTTAACTTCTCGAACTGCCGTAATTTTCTTCGTTAATATTAGTTGAGTTCGGTATTTATTCCACGTGAAGTTGCTACTATCTATTGGTTCTTTTCTAATAGTATCGCTTATTATTTTTATTTTGGTCAAATCAAATTGCTTGATTGGGTTATTGAAATTGAGTTCATATTTCAATTCTTGTTCCACGTCCTCCCCAATTTTTGGTTTAGTTTCAATACTTTGGTATTCTTTCGTCGCTTTCTTTTTCTTTTCTGGCTCACGAAATTTAATTTTTTGTAAATGTGTCAATACATTATCTGCCGAATCTCGTGCCATAATAGTTACTTTCAAAGTATCTGTTTTTGTCGGAAAATTATAAAACTTCAACTCTTTTCCTTGTCCAAAATAAGGAATACTATCTTTTGGATTCTCAAATTTTACTTCAAAAGACTTAATATTCTTATCATATAAAACCGTGAAATCTTCTGTCCTTGGTAGCGTTTTTTGATTTTTTGGTTTTTCATTATTCGCATTATATAATGAAAGGTTTATGTTCGAGATATTTTTATACAATTTTAAAGTATCTTTACTGAAAGCAATTGCTTCTGTTTTGCTATCATATTTTAGATTACTGTTTTTATCGGTGAAAGTATAAATACGATAGTTTCCTGCCTTAATGTTTTCAAACTTAAAATTGCCACTCGAATCAGTTTTTAGAAAGTAATTTGGTTTTGTCTTTTTCAAGTCAAGCGAATCTTGAACTTTATATATTGCTACGTTTGCTTCAAGCACAGGTTGATTGGTGAATAAACTTTTTACATTACCTTCTATCTTTAAAGAATCAATATTATTACCTGTGCTAAATACAATTTTTAGATTTCGGGTTTCATTTCGCTCGTTTAAGTCCTTTATTCCTTTTCTGAAATTGAAAGTATAAGTTGTACTATCTTTAAAAGGTTTATCAAATTTCAGAACTACGCTATTTGATTTTTGTTTAACATCATATGTTCCTTCTGGCTCAGGCACTATTAATAATTCTTGACGCAGACTTGTTGCATCAATCAATTCATCAAAAACTAATTCAAAATCTTTTCCTTTATAATTTTTCTGTTCGTTTGGTGGAATTGATTTGACAAGTTTTGGTGCTACTTCATCTTTTTTTCCTCCCGTTGGTGATACGAATTGAGCACAACTTTGCAACATCGAATAAGTAATTATGAAAGTCAGGCTTTTATATATGTTCTTTTTATTCATTAGAATTTTTATTTTTTTGTAAAAATAAAACCCTCAACGTTATGTCGAGGGTAATTAAGAAACTTTAATTATTTTATCTTCCAAGATATATCATTATCACTGAAATATCTGCGGGAGAAACACCGCTTATTCGAGATGCTTGCCCCAATGTTTGTGGTTTGATTTTCTTTAATTTCTGTCTTGCTTCTATTGATACAGATGTTAGTCGCTCATAATCAAAATTTGGATTTATTTGTAAATCCTCTAACCTTGACATTTTATCAACCATCAATAATTCCTTTTCTATATAACTTTCATACTTTACATGAATGACAGCTTGCTCTATTGTTTCTTCATCAAAGCCATTGACAAACTTAGCAATTTCTCCACCGAAAGCTCTGATGTCTTTTATTTCAATTTCTGGTCTTTTCAAAATGCCATAAATAGAAGACTTTTCTCTTATTGGTGAAGAACCTATACTTTCTAAATAACCGTTAGCATCATCGGGTGTAATTTTTCTTGTTTTTATTTCTTTTACAATTTGTTCAGAACTTTCTTTCTTGACAGCCATTCGTCCTAAACGATTCTCAGAAGCCAATCCTAAATTAAAACCTCTTTGGGTTAATCTTATATCTGCATTATCTTGTCTTAATAACGTGCGGAATTCGGCACGAGAAGTAAACATTCTGTAAGGCTCATCTGTACCCTTATTTACTAAGTCATCAATTAATACACCAATATATGCTTCATTTCTTTTCAAAATAAAATCACCTTTTTCGTGTACTTTATTATGAGCATTTATTCCTGCCATTAATCCTTGACAAGCCGCTTCTTCATATCCAGTTGTTCCATTTATTTGACCAGCAAAATATAGGTTTTCAATTAGGTGTGTTTCTAAGGTAAGATTTAATTGAGTTGGTGGAAAAAAATCGTATTCTATGGCATAACCTGGACGAAACATTTTTACATTTTCAAATCCTTCAATTTGTTTCAACGCTTCGTACTGAATATCTTCTGGAAGTGAAGTAGAAAAACCATTGATATACATTTCAACTGTATTCCAACCTTCTGGCTCAACAAATATTTGATGGCGGTCTTTATCTGCAAATCGATTTATTTTATCTTCCACCGATGGGCAATATCTTGGACCTAATCCTTTTATTCGCCCACTAAACATTGGTGATTTATCGAAACCTTTTCTTAGAGCATTATGTACTTTCTCATTTGTATAAGTTACATAACAGCTTCTTTGCTTCGTTAATTTTGGCGTATCAGTATAAGAAAACTTTTCGGGATTTTCGTCTCCTTTTTGTTCTTCCATTAAATCCCAATTTAATGAACGACCATCAACTCGTGGTGGCGTTCCTGTTTTCATTCGCCCAGATTCAAAACCCAAATTCACTAATTGTTCGGTAATTCCTGTGGCTGCTTTTTCTCCTGTACGTCCTCCACCAAAGTTTTTTTCTCCAATATGAATCTTTCCATTCAAGAAAGTCCCGTTGGTAAGCACCACCGACTTTCCTTGTATTTCTATACCCATTGCAGTACGAACTCCCACTACCCTATTGTCTTTTATAATCAAGCCTTCAATCATTTCTTGCCAAAAGTCTAAGTTCGGGATTCTTTCCATCGTATCTCTCCACTCTTGGGCAAACATCATTCTATCACTCTGACACCTTGGACTCCACATCGCTGGTCCTTTCGAGCGATTCAACATTCTGAACTGAATCATTGACTTATCACTTATGATTCCAGACTGACCACCCAAAGCATCTATTTCACGAACAATTTGTCCTTTTGCTACACCGCCCATTGCAGGGTTGCAAGACATCTGTGCAATGGTGTGCATATTCATCGTAATTAATAAAACCGACGAACCCATATTGGCTGCTGAAGCTGCCGCTTCACAACCTGCATGACCTGCCCCTACTACTATAACATCATACCGTTTAAACATTGTTTTGTTTTTTAATTATGTTTCCACGTGAAACATTTTGTTGTTTTTAAAAATCATGAAAAAGTTGTTTCACGTGAAACGTAAAATTTGAGTGTCAACAACTGGATGAATTTCTTCCGATAGTTGGCTTGTAAAGTTTTGTGAAAATCAAAGCGTTGCTTGTTGAAAAGAGCTTTTAGTTCTTGGCTTTTAGTGAATAGTTATTAACTAAAAAGAACTATCATTAAACTGTTTTTAGATTGTCAGCGAGTTTGGTAAACATAACATAAAAACACATTAAGCTAAAAGCCAATAGCTATTTGCTAAAAACTATTTACTGACTAAGCAACAAAAAAGGGACGCTTTTAGTGCGTCCCTGCAAATTTACTAAGAAATATGATTACTTAATTTTTCTAAAATAATTATCAGTTTGTTTCTTATAGAATGGTGTATAATTAGGCGGAACTGTGCGGATTAACTCCACTTGTTTTTGTTTTTCTTGTAAAAACTTTTCCATAGAAGGTGGGGCTTGGCGATTAAACTGATGTGCAGCCTTCGATTGACGAGTAGGGTCTTCCTCTTGTTGTTGTACTGCCTTCTCAGCTTCAAGCAAACGAGTTTGTAATTCTTTGGAACGTCTAAGCAATTCGGGGTTAATTCGCTTATTAACTAAATCCGTTTCGTTATCGTCCATTTTCTTTTCCAAGTCTTTTAGTTCGTTGCCTAACTTCTTGCCGAGTTCAGTTCCTTTTAAGTCTTCTTGCATCTTTTGGATTTGCTTGCGTAACTGTGCTTGTTCCTGAGCAAGTTTACCAGCTTCTTCTGATAAGCCTCTACTACCCTGCCCTGACTTACCCATTTTTTCCATACGTTTACTTAGTTCGTCCTGTTTTTCACCCATTGACATAGGTGAAGGTTTCTGACCTTTCTTTCCTTTCTTGCCAGCTCCTGGCATAGCACTTGCCATCATTTGTTGCATTTGGCTGAAAGTATCGCTCAACATCAAAGCAAGGTTGTTTATGGAAGTCATTGCAAACTGTTGTTTGGCAGAAGCTACATTCAATTTACGCTCCTTAATAAACTTCACACTTTCGTCCATTGAGTTACGCATCGTGGTAACTTCCTTCGTAACAAATGATTGAATCTGTAAAACTCTCTTAGCAAGCGTATAAAGACTGTCTTCAATCATCTTAGCATCATCTTGTAGTTTGAGTTGTTCTTGTGAGAGTTTAACAAATCTTGGGTCGGAAACTGTCATGTTTCGGAAGTCTTTCATCAAGTTCTCTTGGTCAAATGAAAGTTTAACTAGGTTTTCAAGAATAGCACGCAAAGCATCAATGTCTTCTTCCATTTCTTTTGACTCTTGGCTTTGCATCGCTTCTTTCATTTGTTTTGCCATAGCCTTCATTTTCTTGGCAGCTTTCTTTTGATTTTTAGCAGCAGAATCATTCTGTTTTTGGTCAAGTTGCTTTTCGGCGTTCTCTTGGTCATTAGAAATATCTTCTTGTTCTTCCTTTTGGTCGTCGAGTTCTTTTTTTAACTCTTTGCTAAGTTTCTCGATGTCTTTCATTTGTTCTTTCTTATCACCGAACTCCTTAGAAAGTTTTTCTTGTTCTTTCTTTAACTCCTCGTTCTTTTTGTCCTTTTCTTGCTGATTTTGTTCTTTATTCTTGTCTCCTTCTTTTTCCTTGTCAACTTTCTTTGCTTCATCTTCGGCTTTTTTGGTTTCGTCACCTAACTTGTCTTGCTTCTCAGCTAACTTTTCAAGTTCATCAGCAGCCTTCTCAACCTTTTGTTGTAATTGAAGTTGTTTGAAAAGTTTGAGAGTTCTGTCAATGTCTTTGTCCATGTTACGTTCTTGATTTTTTAGTTTTTCAAGTTGTTCCACAGTTTTCTCATCCATGCCTTTCTCCATCATCTTTTTCAGTTCTTCATACATTTTATTGGTTTCATCATTCATCAACTCTTCCATGAGTTTTTTGAGTTGTTCCATCTTTTGTTGAAGTTCGGGCGATTGTTGTTGAAAACGGTTTGTTTTCTCCTGCATCTTTTCAAATTGCTCTTGAATGGCTTTCATCTCATTCATGAGTTCTTCACGCTTTTTGAGCAATTCTTCTAATTGTTTCTTTTCTTGAAAATCAAGGTCTTTTTTGCTTTTAAGTTTGTTTTCAAGGTTATTCAAATCAGCTTTTAGTTTCTTTGATTTCTCATTGAGCTTTTCAAGCATATTTTCGGTCTTCTCAGTAGCTTGTTCTATCTCAGCATCATAATTCTTGGCAGATGGCAAAGCGAAGGTCATTACAGGCGTTTTTGTGCTTTTAGACCCATTCACACCGTCATTGTCCCAAACCTGTAAGTAATACTCAACTTTATCGCCAGGATTAAGTTTTAAATCACTCAAAGGAAGTTGGTAATAAAAACTCTGCGAATTTTGAGATTTATTAAACGCAACATCCATCGAAGCGTAGGCTTGATTTTTATTACTTTCTTGAATAGGCTTGTAATAAAGTTTGAATTGAGCCAAACCATAATCATCGTTGATATTTCCGCCCAAAACAATATAATTGAAGAGCGTTGTATCTCGAATTTGCTCTAATAGAATCTGTGGATATTTGTCAGGAATAACATTAATATAAAAGTCAATATTTTCACGATTGGCACTGAAAGAGTTTTTCAACTGAATTTTATAGGAAGCGGAATTCTTCAAACGACGATTATAGGAGAAATTATCTCCAAAACCATCTTTTGCCAAATATTTTGGTTCGTTCTCAAAACTCAGGTAAAGCGAATCGGTATTTGCCGCACGGAAATTCCATTCAACATTTGTTCCTTCGGGAACAACCAAATTTCCAACATTGTCGAAACTTTCGCCTGTTTTATTTAAATAAGAAGGATAATTCAATTCAACATCAAAAGACAAAAGATTTGGGCGACTAATTAATTCTAACTCAAATTCATTTGATTTAAAACCAGAAGCTAAAAAATGAAAATCTAAGGCACTTTGAACTTTTGAAAACGTGAAGTTATAATGTTTGTTATCAACAGAAGTCATTTTGAATTTACGGTCGTTGGCAACTAAATAAACAACTTCGGGTACGGCATTACCAATAAGGGATAAATTTAGTGTGAAGTCTTCGTTTTTAACAGCTTTTAAATCTTCGTTGGTAATTTTGAATTTAAAAGGAGCTTCTTCGGCAAAATCTTTTTGAAAATAAACGATACGCTCAGTGCTACTTTTGAAAAACTTTGGAGAAACCGCCGCAATCAACAAAACTAAAACCAAAGGCGGTAAAGCATATTTTAGATACTTTTTATTTTCGCCTATTTTAATGGCATCAGCAAACTTAATAAATTTAAGTTCTTGCGTTTTTTGGTTGATACTTGCTTGCAACAAGCTATTGTCATTGTCGGAAAGTTGAGCCAATTGCAAAGTATTGAGAAGCCTATCCCCTATTTCGGGAAAAAATTTACCAATTTCATTCGCAGCTTTCTCATAAGTAAGCGGCTCATTTAAATGCAATAAATAAAGCAAAGGCTTGATTACCCAAAAAACAATGGCATATCCAACCAAACCGAGGAAGCCAAAAAACAAAATCCCTCGAATAGAGGAATTAAAGCGACCGAAATACTCTACGGCACTAACAAATAGAAAAGCCGATAGAATTAAAGCCAAAGTAAATAACGAACCTTTAATCAAAAGGTTTTTGTAGTATTTACATTTGTATTCATCTATTTTCTCAAAAATAGCTTTTACAGAATTAGACATGATTATATGATTTTATTGAATTTACGAATTGCAAGTTACGAATAGCCGAACCATTTTAAAGCTATGTATTTAATCGTTTTATGACAAATTATGACAAACAAATTTCAACAGGGCAATGGTCAGAAAATAGCAACTCTGAATATATAACAGCACTTTTTATGCGGTGTTGCATAGAAGCCGAAACAAAATGATAATCAATACGCCAACCAAGATTTTTTTGTCTTGCTCCTGCCCGATACGACCACCAAGAGTAATGGTGAGGTTCTTGATTAAAATGTCGGAAACCATCTATATAACCATTATCAAGAAATCTGCCAACCCATGCTCGTTCATCTGGTAAGAACCCCGACGAATTTGCATTACCCTTAGGATTGTGGATATCTATCTCCCGATGACAGATATTTACATCACCGCTAATAATAAGATTTGAAATTTTCTTTTGGAGGTCTGAAATATAAACGAAAAAATCATCTAAGAATTTCATTTTAAAGTCTTGGCGTTCATCGCCTGACGAACCAGAAGGAAAGTAGGCACTGATTAGAGAAAAATCTTCAAAATCTGCACGAATAACACGTCCTTCATTATCATAAGAAGAATGACCCATTCCGTATTCTACATTAATAGGTTTTTGTTTCGATAAAATAGCTACGCCGCTATAACCTTTTTTTTGTGCGGGATACCAATAACAATGAAATCCTAAGTCTTCAAAGAAGGGGGCAACTAATTGGGTTTCTGATAATTTGATTTCTTGAAAACAAATTGCGTCAGGTTGGGTGTTTTTTAACCAGTTTAACAGTCCTTTGTTTATCGCTGAACGAATGCCATTGACATTATAAGTAATTATTTTCATAATTGAATTTAATGGTTTATAGGGTAAAATACTCTAGTAGTAAAGAGAATATAGTTTATATAATTACTGATTATCTAAAACAAAAAATCACAAATTAAATATGTAGTCCAACTTCAATTCTGAAATATTCTATGACAAAGTGTTTTAAAAGTTTTTCTTGGGCAAACATATCAAAATGTGGTAAGGGTTGGATTAGTTTCCAATGAGGCCAGCCTTCACCGTCGACCCCATCAAGTTGATAGTAACCTCCGTAACTCAAAACCTTACATATTGCAATATGCATTAAATCTTGTTTTTGTTCTTTTGTAAAAAACTTTTTACCTTGACCCAATTCTTGTACACCGATTATAAATAAAACACCATTTAGGTCAGTAGGTTTTTTGCCAAGGTTATTTTTAAGAAAACTCTGTAATGTTTGCCAGTTTTCTTTAAGATTGATTTCTTCTTCGTTCATTTATAAATATATTTTTATACAAACTTAATACAAAGCATATGAATTGGTTCAAGCATTTGTTGGATATAATCTACCCTCGTTCATGCGAAGCGTGTGGAGAAAGCCTTTTGGGTGGAGAAAATCTCATTTGTGTTAAATGTATCATAGATTTACCACGGACAAACTCTCATAAGGAAAATATAGAAAGTATTTCAAATAGATTTTGGGGTAAAATACCTGTGGCTAATACGATTACCTATTTAAGGTTTTCAAAAAAGAGTAAAGTTCAAAAATTGCTTCACGGACTAAAATATAGAAACAAATCAGAAGTTGGCGTGCTTTTAGGAAAGCTATATGGAACAGAATTAAAGGCAGTAGCATTTGAGAAGAAAATAGATTTATTGATTGGTGTGCCACTTCACCCAACCAAACAGCTACAAAGAGGCTATAATCAAGCCGATTGCATAGCGGAAGGGCTTTCTGTGGCATTAGATATTCCTTTTGAAACAAGTGCAGTAAAACGTAGTATTCACACCGATTCACAAACAAAGAAATCTCGTTTTGAAAGGTTTCAAAATGTAGAAAATATATTTGAAGTAACGGATGTAGAAAAAATCAAAAATAAGAGAATCGCAATTGTAGATGATATTTTGACAACGGGTTCTACCATAGAATCTCTCGCAACTATATTGCTAAATGAAGGCTGTAAAGAAGTTTCAATAGTTACTATTGCGGCAACTTACTAAAACAAAAATCCCCTCTTTTGGGAGGGGATTTTCTTAAACATCTATAAAAGACATATTATAACTTACGTTTTCCTTTTGGACCAATGGCAATCATTGCACAACGGAAACCGATTGTTGCTGTTGAAGAATCTTGGTCTAATGCACGACGAGTACCTGGTGATAACCAATAAGCAACGTCATTCCAAGAGCCACCTTTAAAAACACGAAGGTTATTATCTACTAATGAATTAAAGTTTTTCTTGTCATACATTTTATCTTCATCTAAGAAGTCATTACGACGAATAGGATTCAAATCATTTACATCTTGGAATGAACCTGGGCGGTATAAATCAATAACCCACTCGTTTACATTTCCACCCATGTTGTATAAACCAAAATCATTGGCAGGAAATAAATAAACTTCGGTAGTTATAATTCCGCCGTCATTTTGATGTCCAGCAATACCGGCATAATCACCACGACCACGTTTGAAGTTAGCAAGCATAGTACCTTTTTGTTTGCCCTTATTCTTACGCATAGAAGAACCATCCCAAGGATAAATTCGTTGGTTTGATTGATTTTCATCCATATATTGCGTACCAATCATTGCTTTTGCTGCATATTCCCATTCAGCTTCAGTTGGAAGACGATATGCAGGTAAAACGTTTCCAGACTCAATCGCTAAACGACCACCAGTTTTAACAGTCGGAGCTTCGGCAGCGGCTTCAGCACCTTTTTTCTTTTTTCCAAAAGGAGATCCACCACTTTTCTTTGTTTTCGTTTTGTCTCCAAATTTGCTTGCCATTTCCCCATTTACAGCATCGGTTCTCCATTTGCAATAATCGGAAGCTTGAACCCAAGAAACACCTACAACAGGATACATTCTAAAACCAGGATAACGTAAGTATTGGTCAGTAAATTGATCATTAAAAGATAATTTATTTAACCAAACGGTTGTATCTGGCAATGCAGTTTCATAAAATTCTTGTGAAGAATCTTTTTGAATAGTATGAAGATACTCCAACCAATGAAGATTTGTAATTTCTGTTTCATCCATATAAAAAGAAGAAACGGTTACTGTTCTCTCCAAGTTATCACGAGCAAATGTTACATCTTCTTCAACAGTTCCCATGGTAAAACGCCCACCTTCAATAAATACAAGGTTAGGACCAGCGGGCTGACCTTTAAAATCTTTTACTTGTAAGCCTAAAGGCTCAGCACCTTTCTTGCCTTTTTTGCCATAAGCAATACCAGTTGCCGTACTTTTACGACCTGGATTAATACTTGAGGCTTTCTTTTTGCTCGAACAGCCGCTAAGGATTAGCGTAAGTGCTAAGGCAACAGTTGTCGAATTCAAAAGTAGTTTTTTCATTTTCGGAATGATTTTTGTTAAATAAATTCGTTTTTGCAAAAAATAGGTTAATTCAATTAATATTCTGACAATCAATAGGTTATGATTATTGATTATTTCCTACGATACCACTTAATAAGATGTCTAAATCATCAATTGAGAGTACGTTTTCGACGGTAAGTATCAATTTTGTCTTAATTTCTTTGAGCGAACACCTTTTTGGGTTCATCTTTATATAATCAAGAATTTTGCCAAACTTATCTGTCTGAAAATATTCTGTACGCTCTTGTGAAACGAAGTATCCTTTGAGTATATTGTTTTTTATTGTTAATTTTTCAAATCCAATTTGCTCAGCTTTCCATCGAATACGCACTATTTTAAGCAAATTTCGTGCTTCTTGAGGTAAAGAACCGAATCTATCAACAAGTGATTTTTGAAAGGCTTGAAGCTCATCTTCCTTCTCAATGTTGTCTAATTGATTATAAAGAGAGAGTCTTTCGGAGATATTTGTTACATATTTTTCAGGAATAATAATCTGTAAGTCAGTTTCAATTTGACAATCGGGTAAACGTAAATCAACACTTGCGGTCAAATCTTTGGTGAATAAGTCTCTAAATTCACTTTCTTTTAACTCTTGCACAGCTTCGTCAAGAATCTTATGATAAGTTTCATAACCCAAATCATTGATAAAACCACTTTGCTCTGCACCAAGCAAATTTCCTGCTCCACGAATATCCAAATCTCGCATAGAAACCTTGAAACCATCGCCTAAATCAGAGAATTCTTCAAGAGTATTTAAACGTTTTCGAGCATCTTTTGATAATACAGAAATGGGAGGAGTAAGTAAATAACAAAAAGCTTTTCGATTTGAACGCCCTACCCTACCCCGCATTTGGTGCAAGTCAGACATTCCAAAGTTTTGAGCTTGATTAATAATGATAGTATTGGCGTTTGAAATATCTAAACCAGACTCGATAATATTGGTAGAAACCAAAATATCATAATCGCCATCGATGAATTTCATCATTACCTTTTCCAATTTATCACCATCCATTTGTCCGTGAGCCACACCAATTTTTGCATCAGGAACTAAACGTAAAATAATATTGGCAATTGACTCAATGTCGTTTACCCGATTGTGGACGAAAAAAACCTGTCCACCCCTTTTTAGTTCATAACTGATGGCATCACGAATCAACTCTTCTTTGAAAACATGAACTTCGGTCGTGACAGGTTGCCTATTTGGTGGTGGTGTTGATATAATAGAAAGGTCTCTTGCACCCAATAATGAAAAATGTAACGTGCGAGGAATGGGCGTTGCCGTCAAAGTAAGCACATCAACATTGTGTTTCATTTCTTTCAAGCGGTCTTTTGATTTTACGCCAAATTTTTGTTCCTCGTCAATAATCAAAAGTCCTAAATCTTTGAAAACGATGTCCTTATTTAAGATTCGGTGCGTACCAATTAATATATCTGTTTTGCCCTCTTTGATATTTTTTAAGGTTTGAGCAACTTCTTTGGCAGTTCGGAAACGACTAATTTCTTCCACATTCACAGGCAATTTAGAAAGCCGCTCGGCAAAAGTTTTTTGATGTTGCATTGCCAAAATGGTGGTTGGAACTAAAACGGCTACTTGCTTACTGTCAGCAACAGCTTTGAACGCAGCTCGAATTGCTACCTCAGTTTTTCCAAAACCCACATCGCCACACACGAGCCTGTCCATTGGGTATGGTTTTTCCATGTCGTCCTTCACATCATTTGTGGACTTTGCTTGGTCAGGCGTATCTTCATATAAAAAAGAAGACTCCAACTCGGCTTGCATAAAACCATCTTTGGAAAATTGAAAACCAGGTGATAAACGCCTTTTTGCATAAAGGGCAATCAGTTCTTTGGCAATATCTTTTACTTGCCTTTTGACTCTTGATTTTTTTGCTTCCCACTCCGCCGAACCTAATTTACTCATTGTCGGCGGCGTTCCTTCTTTACCTGAGTATTTCGCAATTTTATGTAATGAGTGAATATTTACGAGTAAAATATCATTGTCTTTATAAATCAAACGAACAGCTTCTTGTTGTTTATCGCCGACCACAATTTTCTCCAGACCAGCAAACCTACCAATGCCATAATCAATGTGCGTAACGAAATCGCCCGTCTGTAAAGACCATAATTCTTTTAAGGTCAGAGCCTTCGATTTGCTAAATTTATCTCTGACTTTGAAGCGATGATAGCGGTCAAAAATTTGATGGTCGGTGTAGCACGCAACTTTGGTGAGTTCGTCAATGAAACCGCTACGAAGAGAAATTTGTAAAGACTGAAATTTTGTCAGCGGGTCAATTTCTTCAAAGATAGAATTGAGACGATTGAGCTGTTTTAAGGAGTCAGACGAAATAATTGTAGTGATATTTTTCGACTGATTTTCCTTGACATTATCAATAAGTTTTTTGAAATCTTTATGGAATGTTGGTTGGTTTTTTGAAGGGAAGTTAAGTTTCTCACCATCTTTAAAGTAGAACTTAGTGCCAAATTCAACTATATTGAATTTCTTGATTTCGTTCAAAAAACCTCGGCGGGTTTCAAACAATTCTTCAGGCTCAAGAATGACCTTAATTCCACCGCTATTTTTCAAAATTTGTTGAAATTGTTGTTCAACTTGTTCAAAACATACTTCAATACTTTCGAGCGAATATTCTACGTCTTTTATCCAAATAGAACTTTTATTGCGAATAAAATTAAAGAATGTTTCACGAGTTTCTTGAATTAATTTACTCTGAACATCAGGAATAATATTGATTTGATTAACCGCTTGAAGTGAAAGTTGAGATTCAGGGTTGAACATTCGGATGCTGTCAATGTCATCTCCAAAAAGTTCAATTCTACAAGGGTATTCTGAGGCATAAGAAAATATATCAACTATACCGCCACGGATAGAAAATTGCCCAGGCTCATAAACAAAGTCAGCTTTATCGAAATCATACGAAATTAATAATTCTGAGATAAAATTAATGTCGAACTTCTCTCCTACCTTTACTTGTAATGTATTAGCGATCAATGATTTTTTATTGATAACCTTCTCCGAAAGTGCTTCGGGGTAAGTGACAATTAGAAGATTGGTTTTATCATTGTTAAGTTGATTTAGCACTTCCGAGCGTTGTAAAATATTAGCATTATCAATTTCTTCATATTGATAAGGTTTTTTGTACGACATCGGAAAAAGAAAAACACCATCCTCTCCTACTAAATTTTGCAAATCATTATAAAAATAGGCGGCATCTTCTTTATCATTCAAGATAAAGATATTGTGTTGAGGGTTCAATCGGTAATTCACAGCCGCAATAATGGCATCTAAACTCCCTGATAAACCCTTGAGTTGAATATGGTTTTTTGACTTAATTTCTTCTACAAGTGTCTGGATAAAAGGGTCTTCTTGATAGACTTTAAGTAGTTCGTGTGCTTCCACAATCTTGGGGTTTTTATAAAAACAAAAGGGACGCAAGAGCTTTCTCTGCGTCCTAAAACATTTATACAAAGATAAAAAATATCACTGAAATTAGTATAAAAATGCTCGAAAATCTTTCACTTTTAGTAAAATTTATTTTTCACTAAAATTGACAATGTAAAATATTGATAATCAATTATTTATAACAAAATATATCCGTTTGATAATTTCGCTGAAAATGAATTATTAGATTTTAAAGCGAAGTTAAATCGTTTCTTGTTTGTGAATAACAGCAATCAATTTTTTGAGTTCTGCCTGACGAGTCGCATCGGATTCTGGATAGTCCATCTTGAACTTATCGAGGTGTTCGATGATGATTTGTGCCACAATCAGTCGCATATTTTTCTTGTCGTCGGCAGGGATAACATACCACGGGCATTTCTCCGAAGCAGTTGCATTAATGGCATCCTCGTAGGCACTTTGGTAGTCATTCCAAAACTCTCTTTCCTTCACATCTTGCTCTTGAAACTTCCAATTTTTGGTTGGGTCTTCAATGCGTTCGATGAGTCTTTCGGCTTGCTCGGCTTTTGAAACATTCAAGAAAAACTTGATTGTCGGAATACCATTTCTACAAAGATATTTTTCCATATTTGAAATATCTTCATAACGGTGTTTCCAAACCTTTTCTAAATCATCAGTGTTTTCGCTTGGCAGTTTTTGCGAGTTTAGCAAAATTTCGGGGTGAACTTTTACCACCAAAACCTCTTCATAATAAGAACGATTGAAAACCGTAATTGTTCCACGCGGAGGCAATTCCAAATTTGTACGCCAAAGAAAATCATGGTCGAGTTCGGTTTCAGTTGGTCGCTTAAAAGAATAGAATCTCATGCCTTGTGGATTTACGCCTGAGAAGACCGCCTTCAAAGTTCCATCCTTTCCTGCAGCATCGGGTGCTTGGAAAACCACCAAAAGTCCATAACGATTATGAGCAAACATTTTGTCTTGCAAATCGTCCATCTTTTTTTGCATTTCGCTCAAAGCTATTTCATAATCTTCCTTATCATCGTAATAATCCTTAACTTTGGTGGAGGTATTTTTGATGGAGAATGTGCCTTTGCCATCAAATAGAAAATCATTGGTATAAATTTTTTTCATTGCTTGAAATCTTTTTATAAATAAAAAACGTTGTTAATCAGTAACGTTATCCTATAGATAAATTGTTTAAAATGAAATTTAAAAACTTATTCGTTATCGGACTTGTGCTGTTGAGCTTTGCTTCGAATGCACAATATAGACAAAACAAACTAAAAAAAATGAATCAAGAAAATGTTAATGTGAAAGTCGAAACGCCGCCAGTTGTTACATCAAGTGTTGTTACTTTTGGTGCGGGTTGTTTTTGGTGTGTAGAAGCCGTTTTTCAGAAATTGAAAGGCGTATATAAAGTAGAGTCGGGTTACATGGGTGGCAAAACAATCAACCCGTCATACAAAGATATATGTACTGGACAAACGGGACACGCCGAAGTTTGTCAGATTACTTATAATCCACAAAAGATTTCTTTTGAAGAATTGCTCGAAGTTTTCTGGAAAACCCATGACCCCACAACATTGAATCGCCAAGGCGGAGATATTGGAACGCAATATCGTTCAGTAGTTTTTTTTTATGATGAAACTCAAAAAAGCATTGCTCAGAAGTATAAATCTGAATTGAATACTTCGGGAGCATTCGATGCCCCTATCGTTACGACTTTTGAGCCTGTAAGTGTTTTTTATAAAGCTGAAAATTATCACCAAGATTATTTCAACCTAAATGGCTCGAACCCTTATTGTCAATTAGTAGTAAGACCCAAAGTTGAAAAGTTTCAAAAAGTATTTAAAGATAAGGTGAAAAAGGATTAAAAAACTTACTCATACCAAGTAATAACCTCATTTTTGCTTTTTCTTGAAATATTCGGCACTGTCGCATTGTCGGTAGGATAGCCAACAGGAATAAGTAAAAAAGGTCTTTCGTTAGATGGGCGATTCAGTATTTTAGTCAAAAAATCCATTGGGCTTGGTGTGTGTGTAAGTGCGACCAAGCCCAATTCGTGTATAGCCGTTAGTAAAAAACCACAAGCCAAACCGACAGATTCATTTACATAATAGTTTTGATGTTTCTTTCCGTCAGGCTCAATTTCATAAGCTCTTTTGAAAACAATAATCAAATAAGGAGCAATTTCTAAAAACGGTTTCTGCCAATCGGTCGCAAAAGGTTTTAAATCTTCGAGCCACTCGTCTGACATTCGGCTATTATAACTTTTATATTCTTCCTCCTCGGCAGCAATTCGGATTTGTTTCTTTAAGTCAGGCGAAGAAATTACGCAGAAAGTCCAAGGTTGTTTGTTTGCCCCCGATGGGGCTGTTGAGGCTGCCATAATGATATTTTCAATTACTTCTTTTGAAATATCTTTATCGGAAAAAAATCTTAAAGAACGCCGAGAGTTTAGGTGTTTGAAATATGATTCAGACTTTTGAATCAATGTTTCTTCATCAAAGTTTTGATTTGCTTTATATTCGAGGTGCATATATTTTTCTGTCATTTTTACCGTTTAGTAAATTTTTTTGTAATTTTAATTCATAAGAAATGGCAAATAAGTTTTTTTTTCTTTCTTTTGTATTTCTTGATAACAAATAAAATGAAAATTTATTGATAGTCATCTTTTGATTAAATTGAAAATAATTTATTATTATGTCTGTTGTCATTTTGTAAATCAAAAAATACCATTATTTTTGTGCTTAATAATCATTCATTTACTTTAAAAACATTTATTCTATGAAAAAATTAGTCCTATTCCTTGCAGCATTTGTTGTGTTAGCTTCTTGCCAAAAGAAAGAATACGCAACATTCCAAAAGACTACCGCACCTAATTATGCAGTAGCTAAGAAACAAACCGTAGCTATTCAACCAGTTGTTGAAGTCACAGCAGTAACAACAGAAGAAGTTGCAGGTGCTATTACAGCACCAACCGAAGCAACAATCGTTGCAGATAATTCAGTTGCAGTTTCAAACTCATTGACTGACGAAAATGTTGCAACTCAACCAGAAATGATTTTGAATGACCAAAGTATCAATGCAGAATTTGAAAAATTAAATAAATTGGAGCAATATGTAAATGCAAAGGAAGGTACAACATTAGAAGATGTGAAAGATACTGAGCTTACAAAAGACTTGAATTTGGATACAAACGTTACTAATACAATCGCTTCGGGAGAATTGCCATTAAATATTCCTGCATTTTGGTGGGGTTGTGTATTGGGTGTGATTGGAATATTGGTTGTTTACTTAGTAACAGACAAGGACAAAGACCAAACTAAAAAAGCAATGTTTGGTTGTTTAGTTTTTGCTGCCGTTTGGGCCATTTATTACTTTGTAGTAATTGCATCAATAGGAAGGTTGTAATAGCAACATAATATTATTTAAAAGTAGCCCAGATAAAACGTTTGGGCTATTTTTGTTTACTCAATAGATTTGAAAGATGAAAAAATTATTATTTATTTTGATTTTTGGTTTTCAACTATCAAATGCCCAACAATTTTATAGAATAAAAAGTGATGTTTCAATAAAAGATAAACTTTCAAATGGCATATATCGTCTCACGGTTGGCAAAGTATATTATGATAAACCATCATTGAAATTGATTTATAAACTGCATTTTCCACAAGAAGAAACAATAATCATTAAAGACACAACGCTCCATAAAATAGGCAAAGACGGTGCATTAATCTCTTCTCAAAATGTAATGGTTGTCAATGAATTTTCAATTTTTCATTTATCACTTTCTGGAAAATTGGCAGATTATGGCATTAATTCTGGCAAAGCAGCAGGGATTTATAAAATAACAAAGGTAGATAAAGAAAAAGATGGAAGAGTTGTTACAACGTGGAGCGTTACTGATCCAAGATTAATGAAAACCTTAGGAAAAATAAAAATGGCTAATGTTAATAAAAGATTAGATGCCATTGCGTTCTATGACACGAAGGATAAATTATTGAGCCAACAGTTTTTTAAAGATTACATTAATGTAAATGGTGTTGAATTTCCGAGGCAGGTAACTCAGATTTCCATTAATACAGATAGCACTCAAAACATTCAGCAAACGACCTACAAAAACATTATCATTGACCAAGAAGATGAAAAAAACATGTATAATTACCCTATACCTGTTGCTAAACCTTTACCTAAGCAACCAGTCATTAGCCCAAAGCAAAAATGAGATAAATTTGCATCGTGCGATAATGCAAGCACCAACAAAAAAAGTTTATAAAGAAGCTAAAAACAACCGCAACGAAGTTCAGTATTTGTTTTCAGGACTTTTTTTATTTTACAAAACCTTTTTTTCTTCACAAGATTTAAACGTTTGTACTTTTACACCCTCTTGTTCTGAGTTTGGTATTTTGGCAGTTAAGAAAAGTGGCGTAGTAATGGGTGGAATCAAAACGATGGACAGGCTAACAAGATGCAATGGCTTGAGTCCAGAGAAATATGAAATAGATGCAAAGGCTAAATTATTGATAGATAAACCCTAATACAAATGAGGAATTACGAGTTACGAATGATGAATCTAAAATCGTCTTTAATAGTAAAACACAAAAATAAACTTTTAATACTTTTAATACTTTTTAAATTTATAAATATTTCTGCACAAGACCTTTATAATTACGATAATACAAAGAAATTTGCTGAATATCTTTCAAAATCAGGTCAATATGAGTTGGCAACTCGTGAGTTTGAGCGTTTGATTTTTATGCTTCCTTCAAACGATACCTTGAAGACTTCCCTCCTATCAATGTATCGTCGCTCAGGAAAATTCGACGAAACGGTTCTTCGAGCAAAACAACTTTATCCCGATTTGTCAATGATGAGTGCCCCATCCGCAGTAGAATATGGACGAACATTATTGCTAAAACCCAACATCAAAGAAGCAAAAGAATTTTGGGAAATGAATACCCAAGTTTCAGCCACAGATAAAATCATTCTTTCGGCAACGGCAGAAATTCTTCAAGATAATTATAAACAAGCGAATCAAATTCTACAAACGCTCAAAGATGAAGACCACAAATTAGCAAGCGATTATAAAAGTTTAGCAACACAGGCAATCAAAATCAAAAGGAAAAGCCCAGCCTTGGCAGGTTTGATGTCAGCCATTGTTCCGGGAACAGGTAGGTTTTATTCAAAAGATTGGAAAGATGGTTTAGTTTCGATGTTGTTTGTAAGCACAATGGCTTTTCAGTCGGTAAGAGGCTTCAATCAAAGCGGCACGAAAAGTACAAGAGGCTGGATTTATGGGGGCGTAGCAATGGGTTTTTATCTTGGCAATATTTATGGGTCAGTTGTTTCGGCGAAAGGTTATAACAAAAAAAGCCATCAACAAATCAGAAATAAAATAGATAATCTTTTTAATAGCTATTATTGAAATCCACCTAACGAATGAGAAATATACTTTTAATACTTTTTATATCAATTACCGAATTTAGTTTTTCGCAAGACATTAAACAAAGTTACGATTTTGCAAATGAATTGTATGAAAAACAAGATTATGTAGGAGCAGCAATAACTTATCGCCGAGTTATTTATTTTGATAAAATTGATGCTTATCGAAAGAGCTGTTACAAAAACATTGCTGATTGTCTTTATGAAACACAGCAATATGAAGAAGCGGCAGATTACTACGAATTAGCCTTTTTTCAACAAAAAAAAGATAGTTCGAAAGCGGAGGTTTTGTTTAGAAAGTTATCATGTTATTTAATTCAAAACAATTTTGAATATGCTCAAGTAGAGTTTTTGAATATTCCTGAAAAGCTAAACGGAGAACAAAGTCGAAGAAAGGTTTTTTATTCTGCTCTTTTAAATTTTTCTACGGAAAAGTATGAAGATTCAAAAAAAGATTTTCTACAATTACTTGATTCTACAAATATTGAAAGTCGAAATAGGGTAGGAGAGTTGTTTGTTAAAAATGAAAAAATAAACAAACTTAGTCCACGAAAAGCAAAAATATTAAGCATGATTGTTCCAGGACTTGGACAGTTTTATGCTGGGGATTTTAAAAATGGGGCAAACTCAATATTACTAACTGCAGGAATTGCTACGTGGGGAATCTTGGCAGCAATAAAAAGTACAAGCCCAATTGATGCTTTATTTTCAGTAGTTCCTTGGTTTCAGAGATACTATACAGGCGGTTATAAAAAAGCCGAAATTATTGCAGAAAATCAAAAGAAGAAGCGACGTGCAAAAGTATATAATCAGATTTTGGATGTGGTCGAAAAATAAAAAAAGTCAAGATTACCAGTCAAAATTACCGTTTAATTAAATTTCGCATCATTTTTTGATTCAAAAGTTTGTTTTACATAACTGATTGCCTAAATTTCGATTCATAAAAATTTCATCAAAACAAAATTACTTACCATGAAAAAATTATTTTCGATTGCTGTTATAGCAATTTTATGTTGCTCATTTGTAGAAAATACACAAGCACAGTCTTTTGCAAAAGGTCAAAAAAACTTTAGCGTAGGAGTGGGGCTTGGCTACGGTCTTGGTGCAAATGCCGCAGTAGATTTCGGTATTTCAGATTTATTGAGTGTTGGCGTTGTTGGGGCTTTCTCTTCAAGAAGTTATGGCTATTTAGTCAATGACTATCGAGTAACGTACATCGGTGTAGGGGGAAGAGTCGCTGCACACGTCGGAAAATACTTGAAAGAAATTGGAATAAACGAAGACAAACTTGACCCGTATGTTGGGGCTGTTGGTGGATTTCGTATTGTAAAATCTAATTCGTCATACTATAGTTATTACTCTGGTACGAGTGGGGGTATTTTGTTGGGTGGCTTTGTAGGAGCGAGATATTATTTCAAGGAAAAAATGGCGGTTTATGTAGAAGGAGGCTTCCCATATAGTACAGTAGGTATTTCATTAAAATTCTAATAAAATTTGGATTAATCAAAAAAGGAGAGCTTTCAACTGCTCTCCTTTTTTAATCTCTTTTTTGACAAAATCTATTTCTTCAAATCTTGGATAATACGTAAAGCATTACCAACAATTTCGGTTACTTTTCCAAAGTTTTTTGCTGCCAAAATATCTTTTGGTACTAATTGCGAACCGATACCTACGGCAGTTGTGCCAGCACCAAACCAAAGCTTTAAACTTTCTTCTGTTGGCGAAACGCCACCCGTTACCATAATTTGAACATCGGGCATTGGTCCGCTTTTGAGAGCCTTTACGAAACCCGCTCCTAATACATCACCTGGGAAAATTTTGATAAATTCAGCACCTGCTACGCGAGCATTATAAATTTCTGTAACTGTCATTACGCCAGGCATCCAAGGAATGCCAGCTGCTTGGCAAACCTTACCAACTTCTGGATTCATTACAGGTGCTACAATAAAGTTTGTGCCTACATCAATAAACTTTTGGGCGGTAGCTACATCATAAATTGTCCCGATTCCCAAAATCATTTTTGGCATATCGGTTTCGGCAATTTTTACGAGTTCAACAAAATTCTTGAAAGAGTTTTCAGTGCGATTAGTAAATTCAAACACCCGTACTCCTGCTTCGTAACAACTACGCAAAACACCCAAACACAAATCTAAATCATTGTGTGTAAAAAGGGGCACTAAACCTGTTGCAGAAACCTGTGCTAAGGTTGTGTTTTTATCAAATTTTGCCATTGTTTTAGACCTTTTAGTTTTTTAAAAGTCCTCCCATCGGGGAGGATTTAGGTGGGGCTTATCTTCTCAATCTCCCCGATTTATCGCCGCTCATTACGGCTTCAACTTCGGGAACAGTTACTAAATTTTGGTCACCTTCAATGGTATGTTTCAAGGCACCTGCTGCTGTGCCAAATTGTAAAGATTTTAAATCGTCTTGCAAAATTACTTGTCCGTAAATAAATCCGCCCAAGAATGCATCGCCAGTGCCTATTCTATCAACAATATGTGTAATATCTTGAAAATCAGTTTCCAAAAGCTCTTCGCCATTCCACATTTTTGCAGAATATTGATTGTGCGAGGCACTTACTTGAATTCGTTCAGTATCAATTACTTTCTTGACATTTGGATAATTTTCCATCAATAACTTACACGCCTCCACAAATTTTCCTTTTTCGGCTGTTACTTTAAGTCCGAAAATCTCTTCTATATTTTTTCTACTTGCCAAAATAATATCTGAATATGAAGCCAATTCTGGCAAAATATCTTGTGGAGTCTTACTATATTTCCACAAATTACTACGGTAATAAATATCAGACGAAACTGTGATTCCTAATTTCTTGGCAGTTCTCACCGCATCTAAACAAGCTTTTGCCGCACCTTCCGAAATGGCTGGCGTAATACCGCACCAATGAAACCAATCGGCACCTGCCAAGATTGTGTCCCAATCAAAAAGCTCAGGATTGATATTAGCAAATGATGAATCTGCACGGTCGTATACAATCTGACTTGCACGCATCACGGCACCAGTTTCCAAGAAAAAAACACCGATTCTATCACCTTCCAAAACAACGTGTGAAGTATCCACATCTAATTGTCGTAGAAAAGACTTTGCTTTTTGACCCATCAAATTATTGGGAAAAGTGGTCACGTGTGCTGCCTCAAAGCCAAATTTGACCAAAGAAGCACTAACATTCATTTCTGTTCCACCAAAGGTAGCATTGAACGAAGTAGCTTGTTCGATTTTCTGAAAATTTGGTGTGGAAAGGCGAAGTAGCACCTCTCCAAAAGTTACTATTTTTGGCATAAAATTAATGAATGAATGAGTGATTTGGTGATTGAGTGAATATTGTTTTTTTTCATTCCTGTACCCAAAAAACTATAATAATGACCTCGTAATTCCAAGTTCTAAACCTCGTAATTCTGCCAAACCACGCAAACGTCCGATGGCAGTATAGCCAGGATTTGTTCGTTTATTTGCGTTCAAATCGTCAAGCATTTTATGACCATGGTCGGGGCGGAATGGCAACCTGAAATCTTCTCTGCCTTCCGAAACTCTTCTTTGTTGTTCCAAAACAAGGGCTTGCATCACGCCATACATATCTACATCACCATCCAAATGGTCGGCTTCATGAAAATTTCCTTCGGCATCTCGTTTGGTTGCTCGTAAATGTATGAAATTTATTCTATCACCAAGTCTTTCAACCATTCCAACTAAATCATTATCGGCACGTACACCGTAGCTTCCTGTGCAGAAGCAGATTCCATTATATTTACTTTCGGAAGCACCAAGCAACATTTTTGCATCGTTTTCGGTACTTACTACTCTTGGCAAACCCATAATTTGGAAAGGTGGGTCGTCGGGGTGAATCGCCAGCAAGATACCCGAATCTTCTGCCACAGGAGTGATTTCCTTCAAAAATGAATAAAGATTTTGGCGTAATTCCTTATCTCCAATATTTTTATAAGTAGCTATTTTCTCTCTAAACTCTTCAATAGTAGAACCTTCTGAACTGCCAGGCAAGCCTGCAATAATATTTTTTGTCAAACGATTTATGTCTTCCTCAGAGGCATTATCGTACCAAGTTTTTGCATTGTTGAGTTGTTTTTCGGAGTATGATTTTTTCGCTTCGGTTCTTTTCAAAATATAGATTTCGAAAGCACAAAATTCGGTCATGTCAAACTTCAATGCTGTCGAGCCATCGGGCATCAAGAAGTCTAAATCGGTACGAGTCCAGTCCAAAATAGGCATAAAATTATAGCAAACAGTATCTATGCCACAAGCGGCAAGATTGACCAAACTTTCCTTATAATTTTCGATGTATTGCTTATAATTGCCCGAAGCCTTTTTAATATCTTCATGAACAAACACACTTTCGACGACCGACCAAGTAAGCCCAGCTTTTTCGATGATAGCTTTTCGCTCCAAAATGTCAGCTTTTGTCCAAACCTGTCCATTTGGAATTTGATGAAGGGCATTAACTACGCCAGTAGCACCAGCTTGTCGCACATCAGATAAGCTAACGGGGTCGTTCGGGCCATACCACCGCCAAGTTTGTTCGAGAGCCATAAAAATTAAGTTTGAATATATGATTTACAAAATTAGTATTTACTCATAAACTCTCCAAAAATATTTTGACAGGAATAAATACTTTTTTGACATAAAAATCAAATTTAAAGTCAAAAAAAGATTATATAATTGTATCAATTCTATGAAAGATATGATTTTATGAAGAAAAACAAAAAAAACAAACTTTTTTGATGTCAATATTTGGAAATAAAAAAATAGACCTGCATCTTTGCAGTCCCAAACACAAAGGGAATGTCAAAAGAAAGAATAATTAACTTGGGAGTTTAGCTCAGCTGGTTCAGAGCATCTGCCTTACAAGCAGAGGGTCACTGGTTCGAACCCAGTAATTCCCACCAAGTAAACAACTGATAATCAAGCACTTACAATAAAATGTAGGTGCTTTTTTGTTTGCTCATGTTTTTAGTATCACCACAACTTTTACAAAAAACAAGCATTTTGTTTATATTTAAGTCTATTATGATGTTTTTCTAATAATATAATTTTCCCATATTTTCAATGAAAATCAACCTTCCATCAAATCTTCTATTTGTCTTTAAGTAATATTCCCACACATTTGTTGTTATTAAACTGCCATAAAAGGTTAAATTTGCAGTCTTGTAAGTGAAAATACAGTATTAACTGTGTACAATAACTTGCCAAATTGTCAGTTTTTCGCTTTTGGAAAGGTATTTGATAAAAGAAAGTTTCATAAAAACAGAGAATTAACGAACATAACACATAAAATGCTTAATTTTTTAACAAAAGGAATTACACAGATTTTTGGAACAAAATCTGACAAAGATAATAAGGAGCTTCAACCTTATGTGAAGCTTACCAATGATGAGTTTGTGAAACTTGCCAATATTTCACATGATGAGTTGCGTGCAAAAACAACCGAATTGCAAGATTATATAGCCAAAAAACTTTCGCATATTGATACTAAAATTGATGCCTTAAAAAGTGGCATTGACGAAGACCCAGAAATGCAAGTTGATGAGAAAGAAATTGCTTTCAAACAAATTGATGCCCTCAAATTAGAGCGAAACAAGGAATTGGAGGTCGTTTTGCTTGAAATTCTGCCAAAAGCATTTGCTGTTATCAAAGAAACGGCTCGTCGTTTTTCTGAAAATGATTCAATTACAGTTACAGCCACTCACCTCGACCGTGAGTTGGCAATGAGAAAATCTCATATAACTATTGACGGCGATAAAGCGATTTGGCAAAACCAATGGATGGCAGCAGGAAATTTGATGACATGGAACATGGTGCATTACGATGTTCAAATCATTGGTGGAGCTGCCTTGCACAAAGGCAAGATTTCGGAAATGGCAACGGGTGAAGGTAAAACGTTGGTGGCAACGTTCCCAGCGTTCTTGAATGCTTTGGCAGGAAAAGGCGTACATATTGTAACTGTCAATGACTATTTGGCTCGCCGTGACTCTGAGTGGATGGGACCAATTTTTGAATTCAATGGCATTACTTGCGAGTGTATTGATAAATATCCTGCCAATACTGCCGCTCGTCGAGAGGCTTATCGTGCAGGAATTTGTTACGGGACAAACAACGAATTTGGCTTTGATTATTTGCGTGATAACATGGTAAACACGCCCGAAGAACTAGTGCAACGTGAACACCATTACGCAATGGTTGATGAGGTGGATTCGGTCTTGGTTGATGATGCCCGTACGCCTTTGATTATTAGCGGGCCAATGGCTCGCACTGGTGATGAAGAATTGTTTTTGTCATTGAAACCTCGTATTCAACGCATTGTTGATGTGCAGAAAACCCTCACCAATGGTTATTTGAATGAAGCCAAAAAGCTCATTGCCGCAGGAAATAAAAAAGATGGTGGTTTAGCATTATTCCGTGCGTTTCGTGGTTTGCCCAAAAACAAGCCTTTAATTAAATTTCTTTCAGAATTTGGTATGAAAGCTATTTTACAAGAAACTGAGGCAATTTATTTGTCAGAAAATCAAAAATTAATGCCCGAAGCAGATGCTCCGCTTTACTTCACGATTGATGAAAAAAATAACTCAATTGAATTGACCGATAAAGGAATTGATTTCTTGACAGGCGAAAGTGAAGATCATAGTTTCTTCGTAATGCCCGACTTAGGCGTAGATTTGGCAGCGATTGCAAAATCAGACTTGAATGAGCATGATAGAATCTTGAAAAAAGATGAATTAATTAGAGATTATTCTACAAAAGCTGAAAGAATTCATGCTGTAAACCAATTATTGAAAGCCTATACTTTGTTTGAAAAAGACGTTGAATACGTTGTGATGGAAAACAAAGTAATGATTGTGGATGAGCAAACGGGTCGTATTATGGACGGTCGTCGTTGGTCAGATGGTTTGCACCAAGCGGTTGAGGCAAAAGAAAATGTAAAAGTTGAAGATTCGACTCAAACGTATGCTACTATTACGCTTCAAAATTATTTCAGAATGTACCATAAATTGGCAGGTATGACGGGTACTGCCGAAACGGAAGCTGGTGAGTTTTTGAAAATTTATAAATTAGATGTGGTAACGATTCCGACCAATAGAGATATTGTTAGAAATGACCAAGAAGATAAGGTTTACAAAACTGTTCGTGAAAAATACAATGCTGTAGTTGATGAAATCGGTGAATTGGTGAGCATCGGTCGCCCCGTACTTGTTGGTACAACTTCGGTCGAAAATTCTGAGATTTTAAGTAGAATGCTCACGCTTCGCAAAGTTCAGCACCAAGTTTTGAACGCCAAGCAACACGCCCGTGAAGCAGATATTGTTGCAGAAGCAGGAAAGCCCGGTACAGTAACAATTGCAACCAACATGGCTGGTCGTGGAACTGACATAAAATTAACTTCAGAGAGTAAAAATGCAGGTGGTCTGGCAATTATTGGCACAGAACGCCACGATTCTCGCCGAGTTGATAGACAATTACGTGGTCGTGCTGGTCGTCAAGGTGACCCCGGAACTTCGCAGTTTTTTGTTTCGCTCGAAGACCAATTGATGCGTTTGTTTGGTTCTGACAGAATCGCTTCGGTGATGGACAAAATGGGCATGGAAGAAGGTGAAGTTATTCAACATTCAATGATTACGAACTCTATCGAAAGAGCTCAAAAGAAAGTTGAAGAAAATAACTTTGGCACTCGTAAGCGTTTGATTGAATATGATGATGTAATGAATATTCAGCGTGATACGATTTACAAACGTCGCAAAAATGCCCTCTTTGGAGATAGACTTTCGCTCGATATTGCCAATATTTTGTATGATACTTGCAGCGATATTGTGATGAATGCCGAAGGTAATTATGATGAGTTTGAGTTGCGTTGTATGCAGAAATTGGCAATTCAACCAGAAATTGCTCGTGGTGAGTTTTCAAAAGGAAATCCAAAATTGATTGATAGGCTTTACCAACAAGCTGAAAGAGCTTACAAAGCAAAAAATGACGAAATTCGTAAGAATATCTTGCCAACATTAGTAAATGTATTGAGCGATAGACGTGCTTTGGTTGATGAGCCATTCATTGCAATCATTGGCGATGGCAACCAAAACATTGGTTTGTATTGCAATTTGAAAGCTGCCGTTGAAAGCGATGGTCGTGAGTTGATAAAAGAAATTGAAAAGCATATTTCGTTGAGCGTAATTGACCAAGAATGGAAAGAGCACCTTCGTGATATGGACGACTTGAAACAATCGGTACAAAATGCTTCCTACGAACAAAAAGACCCTTTGTTAATTTATAAATTTGAGGCAGTGGAGTTATTCAAAAATTTCTTGAATAAAGTAAATGCCGACACCGTAGGTTTCTTGATGAAAGCAGGAATTGTAGAAATGCGTTTTCAACAATTAGCACCCGTAAAAGCTGAAACGCCAAAATTGCAAACGAACAAAACAAGCGAAGAGGGGGGAAGCAGTGAATCATCAAGTGCAAGATTATCTCCTTTAAGAAATGTAAAAATCGCTGACCGCAACCAACGTGTAAGTGTACAGTACAAAGACGGCACTGTAAAGCGTGATGTAAAATACAAGCACGTAGAAGACGATGTGATTGCAGGAAAAGCTGTTCTGGTGGAGTAGAAAATGGAATGCGTATAATTTTGTAAATTAAAAATAAAATCAGACAAAGATTTTGGGTATTATGATTCTACCTGTGAGCAAAAAAGCACGTTAATTACTTTTGCTTTGTGCCAAAAGAATCCACAAAAAAAGTCCCTCTTTTTCAAGAGGGACTTTTTACTATAAAATTAGTCCAAAGACTATTCTTTTACTTTCTTAATAACCGCATCAGCGATATTTTGCGGAACGATTTCGTAATGAGAGAAAGTCAAGTTGGCAGTTGCACGACCAGATGACATTGTACGAAGGTCAGTTACATAACCGAACAATTCCGACAAAGGCACATCAGCCTTGATAACTTGTGAGCCAGCTTTTGTATCCATTCCTTTCATCATACCACGACGACGGTTCAAATCACCAGTGATAGGACCAGTATATTCGTCAGGAGTCAAAACTTCTACTGCCATGATTGGTTCAAGAATTTTTGGACCTGCATTACGAGCCGCTTCTTTGAAACCTAAACGTCCAGCTAATTCAAAAGAGATTGAATCTGAATCGACATCATGGTAAGAACCGTGGAACAAACGAACTTTCATTGAATCAACAGGGAAACCAGCCAAAGGACCGTTTACCATTGCTTGCTCAAATCCTTTTTGTACCGATGGAATAAATTCTTTTGGAATAATACCACCAACAATATTGTTTACGAACTCTAAACCCGGAAGACCGTCTTCACGTGGGCTAATTTCAAATGAAATATCAGCAAATTTACCACGACCACCCGATTGTTTTTTGTAAACCTCACGGTGTTCGTACATTTTTGTTAATGTTTCTTTGTAAGCAACTTGCGGAGCACCTTGGTTGATTTCAACCTTAAACTCACGACGCATACGGTCAATGATAATTTCAAGGTGAAGCTCGCCCATACCACGCATGATAGTTTGACCTGTTTCTTCGTTAGTTTCAACTGTAAGCGTTGGGTCCTCTTCAATCAACTTAGTGATAGCTTTCGAGAAGTTATCTTGGTCAGCCGATTTCTTAGGCTCAATTGCATACCCAATAACTGGCTCAGGGAATACCATTGATTCTAACACGATTGGGTGTTTTTCGTCAGATAAAGTATCACCAGTTTTTATATCTTTAAAGCCTACAACTGCACCAATATCGCCAGCACCCAATCTTGGAATTGAGTTTTGCTTGTTAGCGTGCATTTGGAAGATACGTGAAATACGTTCTTTGTTTCCTGAACGGTTATTCAAAACATAAGAACCGGCATCTAAAGCACCTGAATAAGCACGAATAAAGCACAAACGACCAACATAAGGGTCAGTTGCGATTTTGAATGCCAAAGCTGCAAAAGGGTCGCTTTCCGTTGGGTGGCGAACTACTTCTGCTCCGGTATCAGGGTTTGTTCCCATGATTGCTTCTTTGTCCATTGGTGAAGGCAATAGTGCCATCACGTAGTCAAGCATTGTTTGAACACCTTTGTTTTTGAATGAAGAACCGCAAAGCATTGGCACAACTTTCATCGCCACTACTGCGGCACGAAGAGCGGCTAAAATTTCAGCCTCAGAGATAGATGCAGGGTCTTCAAAATATTTTTCCATCAAAGTGTCGTCAAATTCGGCAACAGCTTCGAGTAATTTTTCACGGTATTCGGTTGCTTCTTCAAGCATATCGTCAGGAATCGGAATCTCTGTGAAAGTCATTCCTTTATCATCTTCATTCCAAACAATTCCACGGAAGTTTACTAAATCAACTACGCCTTTGAACTGGTCTTCTGCACCAATTGGCAATTGTAATGCTACAGCGTGGCTGCCCAACATCTCTCTTACTTGCTTACACACGTTCAAGAAGTCAGCACCAGAGCGGTCCATTTTATTCACGAAACCCAAACGAGCAACGTTATAATTATTAGCCAAACGCCAGTTAGTTTCTGACTGAGGCTCAACACCATCAACGGCACTAAACAAAAACACAAGACCATCTAATACACGCAACGAACGGTTTACCTCAACGGTAAAGTCCACGTGGCCAGGTGTGTCAATAATATTGATATGGTATTTATCTCCACGGTAATCCCAATCTACGGTTGTTGCCGCCGAAGTGATAGTAATACCTCGTTCCTGCTCTTGCTCCATCCAGTCCATTGTTGCTGCTCCATCGTGAACCTCACCAATTTTGTGACTAACGCCAGCATAATAAAGGATACGCTCAGTGGTAGTGGTTTTACCCGCATCAATGTGGGCTGCAATACCGATATTTCTTGTGTATTTTAAATCGCGTGCCATTGTTTTATTTTAAATTATTTTTGATTTGTATATCTTCTCTAAAAAACTATTTTTTCAAGAAAAAACATAGCCTTTTTAAATTAGGGTGCAAAGGTAGGAGTTTTTTTCTTTAAATCATTAGTTTTCTTTAAAAATATTCGTAAAGGTTGGATGGTTCACGCCAATATTTATAAACTAATATTACTCGAAATAAGTCCGAAGGACTTCAACTTGAATAGCCCTGAGTGAAACTTAGGGTAATCTAAAAACAAACGAGTAACAACCACGAAGTGGTTGAACTTCTTTTCGGGTGAGCTATTTATTCGAAAAAAAGATTACTTTTTTAATGGATAAAAATAATTTCTACTAAATGTACGCCCTTCCATAGTGCTATTTTTATATTGTACGTTTGTACAAATTAAAATAGAAACACTATCATAATATTGTCTATGATTTAAAACTTTTTGAATATCAATATTGATATTCCGAGCTATTTTTTCGACTGAATCAAGAGAAATAGAATTAAAACTAAAAACACTATCTTCGGTACATAAAACAAAATCAAAATTGCTCATAATACTATCTTTTAAAAGTACATTTCTACTATGTAAAGCCATGACATCTTCTGTATGAAACATCTTTTTATACTTTTCTACTACTATTTTTTCATTTTCAGTAATAGGCACATTCGGACTTCCAAACCCAATATTAATATTAAAAATTTTAGCAATAAAATATAATAATAAAGCCATTCCAAGCAAAATGAATGGCAAACGTTCAAATATTTTTGTTAGTATTTTCATGTGTCTTCTCCTAAATCACTTCCCCACAAAACTAAGCAAACATTACCTCAACAGCACACCCAACACAAACATTTTGTAGCATCATTTTACACACTTGTCTAATATTTGAACAAAAGATTGATTACTATTATTTATTTAGTCATTTTTACTTTTCAAAAATCATCAACTAAATAAAATTATGAAAAGACGGGACTTTATCCAGTTGTCGGGTATGGGTTTGGGAGCAATGATGGGAGCTTCGATTCCAGTTCTTGGCAATGCAGTGCCAATCGAACAATTGCTCAACCCTGTGGCAGATAATGCCATGAAAAAGAAAATGGCGGATGTGGCTCTCAATGCCGCCAAGTCGAAAGGTGCAACCTATACCGATGTTCGTATCGGCAGGTATCTTCAACAATTTTTATTTACCCGTGAAAAAAATGTACAGAATATCGTCAATGCCGAATCTTACGGCGTAGGTATTCGAGTAATTGCCAACGGAACTTGGGGTTTTGCTGCTACGAGCGATGTAAGTAATGACGGCATTGCCAAATGTGCCGAAACGGCAGTCGCAATTGCCAAGGCAAATGCTAAAATCCAAAAAGAACCCGTCATTTTAGCCCCACAAAAAGGCGTTGGCGAAGTTGTTTGGAATACGCCCATCGTTAAAAATGCCTTTCAAATACCAATCAAAGAAAAAATAGATTTATTGATGAACGTAAACGGCAAAGCCATGGAAAGTGGAGCGGGCTTTGTTACATCAAATTTGTTTTTTGTGAATGAGCAAAAGTATTTTGCTTCTACCGATGGTTCATATATCGACCAAGATGTTCATCGCATTTGGCCGACATTTACAGTAACTGCCATTGATAAAGCAGCAGGAAAATTCAAAACTCGTGATGCGATTAGTTCGCCGATGGGCATGGGCTATGAATATTTAGATGGTTTGGCAAGCGAAAAAATCGCTGGCCCGAATGGTTTAGTCGGTTATCGCAACTCTTATGATATGGTAGAAGATGCTATCACGGCAGCCAAACAAGCAAAAGAAAAATTGACTGCAAAAACTGTTTCGGCAGGAAAATATGATTTGGTACTTGACCCTAATCATTTAGGTTTAACGATTCACGAATCTGTTGGACATCCAACTGAGCTTGATCGTGTTTTAGGTTACGAAGCAAATTATGCAGGAACAAGTTTCTGTACGCTTGATAAATGGAAAACCAAAGCCTTTAATTTTGGTAGCAAACAAGTAAATATTGTTGCCGATAAAATACAACCGCATACTTTGGGAACTGTCGGCTACGATGACGAAGGTGTTCCTTGTAAAGAGTGGGATATTATCAAAGATGGTATTTTGGTAAATTATCAAGCCACTCGTGACCAAGTAAATATCATTGGTGAAAATGCTTCTCATGGTTGCTGCTATGCCGATAATTGGAATTCGGTGCAGTTTCAAAGAATGCCAAATATTTCTTTGAAACCAGGAAAAGATAAACTGAGCGTACTTGATATGATTAAAGGCGTAGAAAAAGGTATATATATTGTTGGACGAGGTTCTTATTCGATTGACCAACAACGTTATAATTTCCAGTTTGGTGGACAACTTTTCTACGAAATCAAGAATGGCGAAGTGGTAGGGATGTTAGATGATGTGGCGTATCAATCAAATACCCAAGAGTTCTGGAACTCGTGTGTTCAGATTTGCGACAAAGATGATTACCGAACTTTCGGGTCGTTTTTTGATGGCAAAGGGCAACCTTCGCAAGTAAGTGCGGTTTCGCACGGAAGTGCAACAACTCGCTTCAATGGCGTGAATGTCATCAATACAGGCAGAAAAATCTAATTACTAAAAACGAACTTCAAAATGAATAAAATATTAACAAAAGAAGAAGCTAAGAAGATTATAGACAAGGTTTTAGCATTTTCAAAAGCAGACGAAATGAGTGTTGCCCTCAACGGTGGTCGCACAGGAAATATTCGTTATGCCCGAAATTCAGTTTCAACCAGTGGAGAGTCTTACGACCAATCATTGGCAATTACGGCAGTTTTTGGTAAACGCTCAGGTACAGCAACCATCAACGAGTTTGATGATGCTTCTTTGGAAAAAACTGTTCGTAGAGCAGAAGAAATAGCAAAACTTGCTCCCGAAAATCCCGAATATATGCCAATGCTTGGGCCGCAGACATATATTGAAGCCAAAACTTTTGCAGATTCAACGGCAAATATTGACCCTGATTATCGTGCAAATGCTGCTTTTGATAGCATCGACCCATGCTCGAAAAAAGGTTTAACTGCCGCTGGTTATATGGAAGATTCGGCGGGATATACAGCGATTGGCAATAACAAAGGGCTTTTTGGCTATAATAAGTCAACATCGGTTGATTTTTCCATTACTGTTCGCACAGCCGATGGACTTGGTTCGGGCTATGCTATTCGTGATTATAATGATGTTTCAAAACTAAGCACCAAACAAGCAACCGAAATTGCGATACAAAAAGCCATGGCTTCGAGTACAGCGAAAGCTCTTGAGCCAGGCAAATACACGGTTATTCTCGAACCTGCCGCTTCGATTGATTTATTGCAAAATATGATGCGTAGCATGGATGCCCGAAATGCCGACGAAGGTCGTAGTTTTTTGAGCAAAAAAGGCGGAGGAACACGTTTAGGCGAAAAACTTTTTGATGAAAGAGTAAATATTTATTCTGACCCAAGCAATATCGAAATTCCAAATTCAGGTTTTGGTGGTGGAGGAGGCGGCCGATTGGGCGGTGGTGGAAGCGACGGACGACCACAAGAAAAAATATCATGGATTGAAAATGGAGTGGTGAAAAATATGTATTATTCAAGATTTTGGGCAGATAAAAAAGGCGTGAAGGGCGTTCCACCACCATCAGGTTTTATCATGGCTGGCGGCACACAATCTTTAGCTGATTTGATAAAAGGCACTGAAAAAGGCATTTTAGTAACTCGAATGTGGTATATCCGTGCCGTTGACCCGCAAACTTTGCTCTACACGGGACTTACTCGTGACGGAACTTTTTATATCGAGAAAGGACAAATCAAGTTTCCTGTAAAAAACTTCCGTTTCAATGAAAGTCCAGTAATTATGCTCAATAACTTGGAAGCAATGGGTGTTCCTACTCGTATTGGCGGGTGCTTGATTCCTGCCTTAAAAATTCGGGATTTTACATTTTCGAGTTTATCGGATGCGGTTTAAGATTTACCACGGAGGCACGGAGAATATGAGTTTTCATAAAAAATATCTTTTGAAAATTGACATTTTACGTGCCTTTTACAAAAACCACAACCACTTATCTCCACATTTTGCCCATTCATCACAATCACCCATAAAGGGTTATTTCTAAATGGCGTTTAATCCTTAATTTTATATTTCAACAAGTTTACCTATTCTTCATTATAAACAAAATAAACTGAAAAAGCTTTGAAAAGAAGAGATTTTATTCAACTATCCAGCTTGGGTTTTGGGGGCTTAGTGCTTCCCAATATGCCTATGGGCGGTATTCCGATTATAGGAAATGCTGTATCGCAAGAAGCAATGATTGATGGTGCCATTGATGTTGCCTTCAAAAAACGCCTTGCCGATGCTGCCCTCAATGCCGCCAAAGCCAAAGGAGCATCTTATACAGATGTTCGCATTGGTCGCTACCTCAACCAATTTGTGGTAACTCGTGAAGACAAAGTGCAAAACATTGTCAATACCGAATCTTATGGCGTGGGTGTGCGAGTAATTGCCAATGGTTGTTGGGGTTTTGCCGCAATTGTTGATGCCCGAAATGAAGCCGATGTAGCAAGAGCTGCCGAAGAAGCAGTGGCCATTGCCAAAGCAAATGCTAAACTAATGACCCAACCTGTGCAACTTGCCCCTCAAAAAGGCTTTGGGGAAGTAAGTTGGAAAGCACCGATTCAAAGAAATGCCTTTGAAGTACCAATCAAAGAAAAGGTAGATTTGCTTTTGAGTGTAAATGACGCCGCCATGAAAAATGGGGCAAATTATGTCAATTCTGTTATGTTTTTGGTGAACGAACAAAAATATTTTGCATCGTCTGATGGTTCTTATATTGACCAAGATATTCACCGAATTTGGCCCATTGCTTCGGTAACTGCCATTGACCAAAAAACGGGTAAGTTTGAAACCCGTCAGGCATTATCTGCTCCAATGGGCATGGGCTATGAGTATTTGCAGGCAAATCCGAGTGATAAAATTACGGGAATCACGACTCGTTACAATAAGGGCTATGATATGCTCGAAGATGTAACTTCGGCAGCCAAGCAAGCCAAAGAAAAACTTACTGCAAAGTCAGTCGAGGCAGGGAAATACGATTTAGTGCTTGACCCATCTCACCTTTGGCTAACAATTCACGAGTCGGTGGGGCATCCGCTCGAACTTGACCGAGTTTTGGGCTACGAAGCAAATTTTGCAGGAACTTCTTTCGCCACGCTTGACAAATGGCAAACCAAAAACTTCAATTATGGTAGCAAAGAAGTAACGCTTTTTGCCGATAAAACCCAAGTCGGTTCGCTCGGTGCTGTCGGTTGGGACGATGAAGGGGTGCAATGCAAGCGTTGGGATTTGGTAAAAGACGGCACTTTGGTAAACTACCAAGCCATTCGTGACCAAGCACATATCATTGGCGAAACAGCTTCTCATGGCTGTTGCTATGCCGATAGTTGGTCGTCTGTGCAGTTCCAAAGAATGGCAAATGTGTCGCTTGCGGCAGGAAAAATGCCTCTTTCGGTAGCAGAAATGATAAAAGATGTGAAAAAAGGCATTTATATTATTGGTGATGGTTCGTTCTCGATTGACCAACAACGCTATAATTTCCAATTTGGCGGACAGCTTTATTACGAAATAAAAGATGGTCAAATTACAGGAATGTTGAAAGACGTAGCTTACCAATCAAACACACAAGAGTTTTGGAATTCTTGTGTAAAAGTTTGTGATGAGCGTGATTATCGTTTGGGTGGTTCTTTCTTTGATGGAAAAGGGCAACCTTCGCAATCAAGTGCCGTGTCGCATGGTAGTTCAACGACACGTTTCAATGGCGTAAATGTCATTAATACAGCAAGAAAGGTTTAAAAGAAAGAGTTTTAGTTTTTTAGCGGAAATCAATAATATGTTGAACGCTTCTTATAAAAACTACTCACTCATTCGCTCATTCACTCATTCAAAATTATTTTAAATGTCAATAATATTAACAGAAATAGAAGCCAAAGCCTTATTGAAAAAGGTTTTGAGCTACTCAAAAGCCGATGAGTGCGAAATTAATCTCTCGGCAAATATCAACGGAAATATACGTTATGCTCGCAATGAAGTTTCGACAAGCGGAGCTTTGACCAATCAAAATTTGGCAGTACAATCTTCTTTTGGTAAAAAAGTAGGCGTAGCTACCATTGATGAGTTTGATGATGCTTCGCTCGAAAAAGTGGTGCGTCGCTCCGAGGAATTGGCTCGCCTCGCTCCCGAAAACCCGGAGTACATGGGTGTTTTGGAACCCCAACAATACATCGCTTCGAGTGGATATTTCGATTCTACGGCAAATATCAACCCTGACGTGCGAGCAGAAGCAGTCATGAAAAGCCTAAAACTAACTCGTGAGCAGAAACTCGTTGCGGCAGGTTTTCTTGAAGATTCGAAAGGGTATTCGTCAATGATGAATTCCAAAGGGCTTTTTGCTTATTATAAAAGTACGAATGTTAATTTTTCACTCACTGTTCGCACCGAAGATAGCACAGGTTCGGGTTATGTAATCAAAGGTTTTAGTGATGTTAATAAATTAGATACTGCGGCGGCGACTAAAATTGCGATTCAAAAATCTGTTGGCTCAAAAGGTGCAAAAGCCTTAGAACCAGGCAAATACACCGTAATTTTGGAACCAACGGCAGCGGCAGTGCTTCTCGAAAACATTTATTTCGACATGGACGCTCGCAGTGCCGATGAAGGGCGTTCTTCGTTCAGCAAAGCAGGTGGAAAAACAAAATTAGGTGAGAAAATTGTGGACGAACGAGTAACTTTTTACTCTGACCCAACACATCCAGACTTGCCAGTTGCTTCTTGGTCGGGTGATGGACAAGCTCAGAAAAAAATGAATTGGATTGAAAAAGGTGTCGTAAAAAACCTTTCTTATTCACGTTATTGGGCAGAGAAAAAGAGCGTAAAACCTGTGCCAAATCCTAACAATATGATAATGGAAGGTGGTACAGCAACCTTAGAAGAAATGATAAAAAGCACGAAAAAGGGCATTTTAGTAACAAAACTATGGTATATACGCACAGTTGACCCTCAAACACTCTTGCTCACAGGGCTTACTCGTGACGGAACATTCTTGATTGAAGACGGAAAAATAAAATACCCAATCAAAAATTTCAGGTTCAACGAAAGTCCGATTATTATGTTGAATAATTTGGAAACTTTGGGCAAACCTGAACGTGTAGTTAGCACAGAATCGAATCAAAGTTACATGGTTCCACCGATGAAAATTCGGGAATTTACATTTTCAAGTTTATCGGATGCGGTATAAAACAATTATCAATGAACAATTATCAATAGGGCTACGAACAGCTATCAAAACAACATTTTTTCTAAAATTTAATTTTAGAGCAATAAAGGTACTGGAAAAATGATAATTGATAATTGTTCACTGATAATTGACTTATGAAACCATTTATTTTCACACGAATTCAATACAACTCTGGCGATTGGGACACTGACCAGCGAATGCCTGCTAATATCTTGAATTCATTGGTAGAATATACGACAATTCCGATTGACGAAAAAGAAAAAGTAGTACTTTTGAGTAGTAATGAAATATTTAAAAGCCCTTTTTGTTATTTAAGCGGGCATAAATTAGTCGAGTTTTCGAGCCAAGAAAGAGACCATTTTCGCAAATATGTCGAAAATGGCGGCTTTGTATTTGTCGATGATTGCAACCATGATATTGATGGGCTTTTTGCCAAGTCTTTTGAACAAGAAATGGCTCGTACTTTTGGAGCAAAGGCCTTGCAGAAAATACCAAATACGCACGAGATTTATAATTGTTTTTTTAAGTTTGAAGGTCCGCCTACCACAAGTTTTGAGTTAAATGGCTGGGGCGATGATTTGGTACATGATTATTTGAAAGCAATTATTGTAAATGGTCGAATCGGAGTTTTATATAGCAACAAAGATTATGGCTGCGAATGGGATTATGATTTTCGGAATAAGCGTTTTTTGGCTGAGGACAATACAAAATTTGGAGTGAATATTATTAATTACGCATTAACGGTTTAGATTTTGGAAACACAGGAGTTAAGTCATTATAAATCATTGGTAGCAAAATTACCACACTTAAAAAAAGAAATTGGCAAAATAATCGTTGGGCAGCACGAAGCAATCAATGAAATACTAATTTCCTTGTTGGCTGGCGGACATTGTCTATTGGAAGGCGTTCCAGGGTTAGCTAAAACATTGATGGTTAGTACCTTAGCTAAAACGCTTGACATGAAATTTAAGCGAGTGCAGTTTACACCCGACCTAATGCCAGGAGATATTATTGGCACAGAAATCTTGGAAGAAGACCACGAAACTGGTAAAAAATTCTTCAAGTTTAATCAAGGACCCATTTTTGCCAATATCGTTTTAGCTGACGAAATCAATCGAACGCCTCCCAAAACGCAAGCGGCTTTACTCGAAGCGATGCAAGAATATAAAGTTACTTATGCAGGAACAAATTACGCTTTGCCGCTTCCTTTTTTAATCATTGCTACCCAAAATCCTATCGAACAAGCAGGAACTTATCCTTTGCCCGAAGCTCAATTAGACCGTTTTTTGCTTTATATCAAGCTAAACTACCCTTCGGAACAAGAAGAGTTGGAGGTTTTGAAAAGCACCACAGGCACAAACAAACCAGAGCTTCAAACAATTCTGACAGATAAAGATATTATTGATTTACAAAAGCTTACTCGTCAAGTGCATATCAGCGATGAGTTGATTACGAAAGTGAATCATTTAGTAAGAAATAGCCGTCCAGCCAATTCTACATCTACTTTTGTGAAACAATGGTGCGAATGGGGTGCCGGCCCTCGTGCTGGACAAGCTTTAGTGCTTTGTTCAAAGGCACGAGCCGTGCTAAATGAGCGTTTCTCGGTCATACCAGAAGATATCGAAACCTTAGCTTTTCCAGTTTTGAGGCATCGAATCGCCCTAAATTTTAGGGCAGAATCTGAGAATATTACTACTGATGATGTGGTTCGAGATTTATTGAAGAATTTAAAATAACGAACCCCACCCCAGCCATCTCCGATAGGGAGGGGGAAACGAATTCTACCTAAAAACCTTTCAAAACACCACTAATGACAAAAAATAAAAAAACTTATTTGATCATTTTAACTCCCTCCCACTCGGGTAGGGTTGGGGAGGGGTGATGCTCACAACCGAACTAATAAAATTCAATAACCTTCAACTCGCTGGAAAATTAGTCAGTGATGAATTGTTGTTGGGTATTCATGGCAGTAAAAGATTTGGACTTGGAACCGAGTTTGAACAATATCGGCATTACGAATCTGGAGACGACCCCAAAAGAATAGATTGGAAACTCTTTGCCCGCACCCAAAAACATTTAGTTCGAGAATCTGCTACTGAAAGTAATTTTCAGATTAGGTTGGTATTAGATTTATCAGGCTCAATGAATTATGCCGAAAAAGGCATTAGTCGTTTGCACTATGCCAAAATTCTATTGGCTTCGCTGGCATATTTGGGTTTTCGACAAAACGACCTTTTGAGCTTGTATGCCCTACAAAATGGTGAATTACAAGCACTTATTCCGTCAGGAAAAAAGGCTTTTGAGCGAATTTTATATACCCTCGAAAAAGCAGAAGCAAGTGGAAGTTGGCAAAACGAAAATCCAAAATTTCCTAACTTTCAACAAACACAAAAGGAGTTAGTTATTTTTGCCTCTGATTTTTTGCAGGTGGGAGATGAATGGCTAAAATTTATTCAAAATATAGCAAACCCAAGGAGAGAAGTAGTCGTTTTTCAGATTTTGGGGGAAGAAGAATTGAATTTTGACCTAAAAGGATTCTATCGTTTCAAAGATTTAGAAACAGGAAAAGAGATTGAATTGGAAGCTGAAGCTATCAAAGATGATTTTAGAAAATCTGCCGAAATGTACTTCGAAAATTTAGAAGAATCATTAAACATACCAAACGTTTGTTTGATAAAAACAACTTTACAAGAACCAATTGCTGGCGTAATTTTAGAATCATTGAAGCGAAGAAAAATTTAATTTTTATCTGTAACTAATTGATTATAAGCGTATTATGAAATCATTCTTAATTCTTAATTCTACATGTTTTAATGGAATTGATAAATCCTTACATGCTTTGGGGAACATTGGCGGTTGCGATACCGATAATACTCCATTTTTGGCATCAAAAGAAAGGAAAATTACTTAATTGGGCTGCTACCTCATGGCTAACCGAAAAGAGCCTCCAACAATCAAGAGGAATTCGTTTAGAAAACATATTGCTTTTATTACTTCGGTGTTTATTACTGATTATTTTGTCTTTCTTTTTGAGTAAACCAATATTTAATTGGCTGAATAGCAGTGGTTTAGCTAAAAAAGCACATTTGGTTCAAGCAAATCCTTTGCTTGTTAATAATTATAAATTTGAGCTGGAAGAAGCACAAAAAAAAGGAGAAAAAATCTTTTGGATTAACTCAAAAACGGAGCAAATAGATGATATTTCTAAAATGCCATCATTGCAAGAATTTAATTCTTTGATGCTTCAAACATCCATCAATAAAGTTTTTCAAAAAAATCCAAAAGAGCAATTTGAGTTGTATTTTGTCAATAATCAAAATTTGAGCGAAGTGCCAAATATCTTTGTTCCGAACAAATTTTCACTTCATACAATTATTGATTCGCTCAATTTTCCCGCAAAACCATATTTAGAATTTTCAGGCAAAAGAAAACTATTTATCAATGCTTCCAATCAATTAAGTAGTGCTTTGCAAGTGGGAGCAAATGAAAAGTTTGAACAAAAACCAATTCATTCGGGAGCAATAAATGTACTTATCGAAAACCCAAATAAGGCTGAAAAACAAGCAATTGTAGCAGCTTTAAAAGCTTTAATAGAAGTTTATCAGATTGAAATTGCCATTGATTTTGAAAAGAATTCAGCAAAAAAATATGATTTCGTTTTTGATGAAAATTTAACCCCTATCCCTAAATCCCTTTCCCCAATAGGGAAAGGGACTTTTACTCCCCTCTCTATTGGAGAGGGGCTGGGGGCGACCGACGCATCGGAGAGGTTTTTCAGTGGGCAACTTCCTGAATATTTAGGTGAAAAATTAATAAAACATTACCAATTAAATACCACTCAAAAGCCACTCAGCCAGAAACAATTGAATTCATTATTTAAAATATCTCAACATCATTCTAAAATATCGGAAGAAAGCGGGTTTTCAAAAGCCATTTTATTGCTTTTTATCATCATTTTAGGAATTGAACGCTGGATTGCACTAAAGAAAAACGCATGAACCAAGTCCGCAAAATAATTTCTTGGGTAAACTACCAACTCTACGCTACCGCTTTTGTAACGTGTTTGTTGGTGGCTGGGGCGAGTTATATGTTGATTTCGACTTTTTCTGCCACATTTTTTCTGCCAATCGTAGGAGCAATTGTCGGTTTTGGAATAATGGCTTATAAAACACACCTTTTTCAAAATAAGCGTAGTGCTGCCCTTCAATTGATTCATAAAAAACTCAATAATACGGAATACAGCCTTCAATTATTAGATATTTCAAAACCTAATATTGCCGAGCAATTGCAATTAGAAAGATTATTGTCGAGGATTGAAACGCAGTCAATTCCCAATGTCATTTCTCCGAAATTGGGTGTTTATTTAATGATTTTTTTAGCAGCTTTTGGTATAAATTATACTTATCCATATATAAAAAAAGGAATAAATAATAAAAATCTCAGAAGCGAAATGCCGCCCGCCCAGAGTTCAAAACTCAGCACTCAGCACTCAGAATTCAGAACAGCGAAGCTAACCATTACTCCACCAAGTTACACAAAGTTCCCAATAAGAGTTGTGTCAGATTTGAATGCTTCTACCATCAGTGGTTCGATTTTGAAATGGCAATTAAATTTTACAAATTCGACGAATTTAGTCGTGAAGTTGATAAATAATAGAGCAGAAGAGTTGAGTTTTAAGAAAATTGGTGATGATTTTGAATATTCAGACCAATTACTGACTTCGGGTTTATATGCCTTCAAGGCTTATCTCAAAGACTCATTAATCTATCAATCAGATTATTATAGATTAGAAGCTATTCCAGATTTCGTCCCTAAAATAGAACCAAGTTCCAAAGAACTTTATACTTTTCATTATCTCAAAGACCCGAAAAATATTTCAATTTCCGCCAAAATTTCAGATGATTTCTTGGTAAATCAGGCGTTTATTGTGGCAACATTGGCAAGGGGTTCAGGCGAAAATGTTAAATTTAGAGAAGTGAAATTTCCAATAGCTGCAAGTAATATTAAAGAAGCAAATGTTTCTAAAAATATAGATTTAAAAGCCTTAAATTTTTCGCCAGGCGATGAACTTTACTACTATTGGGCCGCGATTGATAATAAAAGACCAGAACCCAATTTTACGAAATCAGACACTTATTTTATTGTTTATAAAGATACTGCTAATGTTGAAGAAGCGGAACTTTCGACAATGGCAATGAATATTATTCCTGAATATTTTAGAAGTCAGCGACAAATAATTATTGACTCTGAAAAGTTGATAGCGAAGCGAAAAAAGATTGATAAAAAAGAATTTAATAGTATTTCCAACGAAATTGGTTTTGACCAAAAAGCCCTCAGGTTACGCTATGGGCAATATTTAGGCGAAGAATTTGAAAATACAATTGGCGGAGCAAATGCTTTGCCCGACGATGTTGAAACTGATGGAGACTTTTTGAAAGGTTACGTACACGACCACGACGGAGGCGAACACGAAGCCGAATCTGGAGGACACAAGGACGAACATCAACATGAAGGCGATAAACAAGATGCCAAAGATCCTGTTGCTGATATTTTGAAAGAATATGTACACTCGCACGATGATGGAGAAGTCAATACTTTTTATGAAAAATCGACTCGAAGTTTGTTGAAAATGGCTTTGGAACAAATGTGGCAGTCGGAGTTGCATTTGCGAATGTACGAACCCGAAAAAGCAATGCCATTTGAGAAAAAAGCCCTTGAATATCTAAAATTAGCACAGCAGAAATCAAGGGTTTTTGTAAAAAAAACCAGTTACGACCCACCTCCCATTAAAGAAAAAGAGAAACGTTTGACAGGTGAATTAACAAAGTTTAATGAGGCTTTTAGCAGTGAAAAAAACTATTCTCAACAGCAATTAGAAAAACTAATTGCCGAAGTATTGGGCATTATCGAAGCGAAAACAGATTCACAAAAGCTCAATTTTGTGCAAAAACAAAAAGTATTGAAACTTGAAAACAACCTCAGTGGCAATGAGATAAATAACAGAATCTCGAATTTGTCGATTTTGAGTTTATTACAAAAAATCATTAATGACAAAGAGCTTTCTGCCAAAGAAAAGAGTGAGTTAAAAACCAAGCTTTATCAATTGGTTGGGGCAACATTACCGAATAAAAATACGCCGACAAATAAATCGTATTCGAGTGAAAAAAGTTTAGAAAAAGCATTTTGGAAAAACCTTCAAAAGTAGGCATTTTTCACACATTTTATTATAAAAATGACTCTATTAGCAATTATATCAACCATTTTTTCAAGTTTCGACTGGCTCATTTATTTGGCTATGATTGTCATTTTAGGGCTTCAAATTTGGTTGATTTCAAAAGCAAGTTCCATAACAAAACAACGAAAACAAATAAGATTAGCACTTAATCTATTGCTTTGGGTAGTGGTTTTACTTTTTGTTATTCAACCCCAATGGAAATCGTCGGCAAATACAAGTCGAGTTTTGTTGATAAGTGAAAATATTCCCTCAGCATACATCAAAAAAGTAAAAGATAGCCTTAAAATTACTGAATCGTTTTTTAATAAAGATGTGCAACAAAGACTTATCGATGACCCAACTTTTGTGGAGCATTTAGGAAATATTTGTCTTTTAGGAGAGGATTTTACGACTGAAATATTAAGTAATTTGAGTACGAAACAAATGATGTGGTTGCCTTTTTTTGAGAAAGATGCGTTGCAAAATATTCGTTGGAAAGGAATTGTCAGAAAAGGTGATTTGCAAGAAATTGCTGGAAAAATAGAGCTTTCGGAGGATAATACGCTAAAAGTCAATTACGAAAATCAAATTTTAGATAGCATTTCCTTAAAAAAAGGAATGAATAGCTTTCGATTACGTTTCCCGACTTTTTCCTTCGGAAGAACAGAAACAGAATTAATTCTTGGTGAAAAACCACTTCAAAAAATAGCTTTCTTTTCAAGGAAAAATCCACCGATTTCGGTTCAATTTATTTTAGAAAACCCAGATTTTGAAAGTAAATCTTTGGCAGAATGGTTGGGTAAAAATGGAAATCACGTAGAAATAACAACAACAGTTGCCAAAAATACCCAGAACCAAACTTCAATAAATAAACCAACATCAAAAGAAAAGTTTGCCCCAGATATTGTCATAACTGACCCAAGTAATGCGTCAAATCAAATAGTGAAAAAAGCAATTTTGGAAGGAAAAAGCGTTTTATTTTTGAATCTTATAAATCCTCAACAAGATTTAAAAACAATTAATCAATCGCTTGGTTCTCGTTATTTTGCTAAAAAAACTACTAATGAAGATTTTATCAAAATCTCAGAAAACTTAACGGCTTTACCATATCATTTTGAAGAAAAAAACAATCAAAAATTACTTTCAGATTACTCAGTAGCTATTCAAAAAAATGTTGGAAAAATTGGAGTGAGCTTATTAAACGAAACATTTCCGCTAAAATTGAGTGGAGATAGTTTGACTTATGGAAAAATTTGGACAAGCGTTTTTCAACAATTAAACCCATCTTTTCAAGATAATATTGAAGTGTCAGCCCCAATCTTTCAAGATACCAAGACAAAAGTTTTTCTAAACAATCGGTCGATTGCTGCAAAAGATTTAAAAATTGCCAAAGATACCATTCAAGTGGAAAACTCGGCCATTAATTCACTTTCAAGCGAAACGAATTTTATTTTTAGGAAAACAGGTTGGCAGTCAATACATGATTCTTTAGAAGTGTATGTAGAAGAAAACACGACAAATTTATCAAGAACTATACAAACGAATGAATTTTTGCAAGCACAATCAAAATTCAATGTTAATAAGCAGACAAATTTGTCTCAAACTATGACATCAACATTGCCTGGTTGGCTTTGGTTTTTGCTAATTCTTTTGTGTTTTACGGCAGTTTGGATAGAGCCAAAGTTGCGGTTTTAATTTGTTCCCTCTACTGCCAACAAATAAAGTGTCATACTTTGAGCATCGTTGGCAAGCCAAGTATCATAATCTTTGATTGCTTGCAAACGTAATTCGTCAGAAATATAGCCATCATGCACTACTTGCTTTCCACGGGTTTCGGCAACAATACTCCAAATTCTGACTGTTTCTTCAAAATCGTTTTCACCAAGCAAACTCGTTTCGTGTTGTTCAACAATGTTGATGTTTTCCAACCCTAAATCTTTATATATTTTTGGCAAATTATCGGCAATCTTATTATCAAAACCCGCTTCTTTTCTCCAAAGTAAAAATGCTTCGTAAAACTTTAACATTGATTTTGGCGGAGCTGGCAACCATTCTATTTTTGTATGATTATAGTCGTTTATTGAAATTTTTCCTCCTTTTTTAAGCAAATTTTTCATTTTTGCTACAATTTCAGCAGGATTATTGACCCATTGCAAAGTTCGGGCAGCTATCACCAAATCAAATTTTTCGGAAGAAACATATTCATTAATATTAGCTACTTCAAAACTCAGATTCGGAATGTATTCATATTTTTTTTGAGCAATTTCAATCAAATGTTGGCTAAAATCAATGCCTACAACCTTCCCATTTTCGCCAACTCTTTGGGCAATATCTGCCGTAATTGCCCCCGAACCACAACCGACATCAAGCACTGAAAGCCCTTCATGCAGCAGCCCAAGCAAACTCGAATATGAATTTTCAATTTTTCTTCGATCAAGGACTTTGTTTGACCCATTGGGCATTTCTGCCCGTACTTGTAGAGATTGGTTCATTTTTACTGTTGGTTCGAACAATTAACAATAGTAGGAGAAAGTAATTTTTCACACAAATCGTTTTCGCACATTTCTGCAATGAGTTTTTTAAATTGAGGGAGTTTTGATTTTTGCATGGGAAATTTTTAGTGTTTTATTTGCTGTTCCAATAAATTGAGGCTAAATTTATTGAAAACAATGTAAAAATAAATGTATTCTGAAAATTTATTACCAATTTTTAATCGTAGATTTCATGGAGCCGTAAATATAAAAGGAATTGACTTTCAAATACTGTATTCTCTATATTGTTCTTTAGAAATCTTAGAACCAAATTCTCCTTTTGAAAAAATCACATTAGAAGGTATTGAGGATTTTGATTTAAAACCATTTCATTCTGATAATATTTATTTTCAAGTAAAAACATCAGGTGGCGATTGGACTTTCAGTAACCTTGCTAATCCAATAAAAAACTTTATACAGCTAAACAAAGAATCATCTAAACTACATAAATTCCAACTAATTTTAAACTTTGAGCCGAGGGAGAGTATTCGCAAACTTTTTGAGTTAGATTCTATTAATGAACCTGAGAGATTAAAACTAAAAAAAGCATTTTTTAGTCAAAAAGAGATAAAAAGCATTTCAGAAAAAGAGGTTTTAGGCGTATTAGACAATTGTGAAATAAAGCATATCAGTCGTGAAAATTTAGAAAATGCTATCAAACAAAAGTTGGTTTTAGTTTATGATATTTTCCCTGAAACAGCAGATTTATTTCTTCTAAGTTTTGCTTATCAATTTATTGAATGGGCAATTGAGAGAAAAACTGTGACAAAATATGATTTACAAAGCCTTTATATAAATTTTGAAGAAAATATTCAGAGAAAAACAGAGTTTGAGGCTTATGGTAAAAGTTTAATAAGCAGAATTGATACAAGCGAAACAAAACACAAATCCGATTATTTTGAGGGCAAAAAGACTCGTTTTGGAGATATTGCTGTTGGTTTAGATGTAAAAAGGCCTAAATGGGGCGAAAGAATTAAGCAAATATTTGAAAAGACCAATACGTGTATTATTAAAGAAGCAAGTGGGCAGGGTAAATCTACTTTGGCTTTTAGATTCATAAATGATAATTGGAATATAAACCATACCTATGTAGTAAAAGTTGCTGAAACAGCTAAGGATGCTGAACAAATAGCTAATTACTTCAAGTCTATTGCAAGGTTAGGATTACCTATCAGTGTTCTAATTGATGATATAAAATCAGAATTGCAATACTATTCCCAAATCATCGAAAATTGTGCAGGATACAATATCCCTTTTCTTATTACAACTCGAAATGATGATTACTATAGTTTCACAAAATCCAATCTATTTTCAGCTAAATTTATTACACCCTATTTTGATTTGGATGAAGCTAAAAAAATCTTCTTGAATCTCAAAAAGGAAAATAGAATTCATGAGAATATTGCCTCTGCTGAATCTGCTTTTGAAAGAATAGCTTCCCATAAAAGTTTGATTGAATTTATCTACTTAATCACTCAAGGGCAGATGCTTCATGAACGACTTTCAGGTCAAATAAAATTAATAAAAAATGCCGAAAAGAAAGATTTTTTAAGAAAAGTGATTTTGGCAGATGTCTGTAAAACACCTCTAAATTTGAATAATATCATATTGCATGACGATAACAAATCTCTTGATTATCAAGAACTTATACAAGAATTAAACCACGAACTTATTGAATTTGAAGATGGTCAAATAACTGGTTATCATTGGGTAAGGTCTAAAAATTTACTTGCTATCCTACATGAAAACTATCTAAATCCAGCCCTAACGGCTCTACAAACCATCAGTTTTTTAGAAGAAAGTCAGATTGAAGAATTCGTGGGAAATTTAGCTGAAATTGAAAACTTTGATACTTCTACTTTCATTAATGGATTGAATACAACCAAGTTAGCAAAAACGCTCAATATATTTTTACCTATACTAAGGGGGATTTTTAAAGCTGGCGAAGTAAATTTTATAAAACAGAACAAAAATACTTTTGATGAAGCATATACTATGTTTGGAGAAAACTCTATCTTTTTTATCACTGCTTCGTGCTTACCTACTACGAAACTATCACTTTTTGAAACGCTTGTGGAAGTATCCAATGGAGATAAAAACATTTCAAACTTAAAAGAGATTTCAGAAAAGATAATAGGCATTGAAAGAGGTTTTGACTTAGTAAAGAAGGTTGTTAGTATTTGCAATGATGTTTACTTTTCAGGCGACTTAAAAAATGTTGGCGAGTTAATAGATTGGTTTTATTGGATAAAATATGATTCTACAAAGCTATTGAACATAATCGGTCAATTAGTTGAAACCGATATGATTACTGTCTTTCATTCCAAAATAGAAGATTTTTCAATATTTTCACAAGGGTTTTATAGAAATCAACCTCAAAAATATGAACAATGGTTCAATAAAAACAAAAATCGAATAATAGAAAAAATACAGCATGATTTGGATTGTATTATTGATATTAAAGATGATATTATATCTGTTGAATATTCAAAAATTGAAGAAAGTGAATCTTTAAACGAATCAACTATGAAGCGGCTGAATATCATTCGCTCCGCTATACCTTTTTGCAAAATATATAAAGGTAGAAATAGCTTAATGTTGATAGTTAAAGAGTTAACAGGTTTTGATGAATCTCTAAAAGAAATTCCGGTAGAAAATCTCCATTATAAAAGCGATTTACAAAAAAACAAAATCACTTCTGATATAGTTAAAGATGGATACAGGGTAAAAACTTGGTTTGAATTTCTTCAATACTATTATATTCTACGTCAAGAGATATTAGATTATTCATGCAAATTACATTTGAAGGGCAAAAAGCAAAATTTCAATGGAAAAGATGCACCATATATTTCAGATAAAATAATTATGGGTTATAAAAATATGCCTATAAGAATTGATGATGAAGATATAAAAAGTCTATTTAATGACTGTTTAGATATTTTTAATAGCTATAATAATTTTTTACTTATGAAATCTAATTTTGTTCAAAATAATAATGATGAAGAGGCAAAGAAATTAACCTTTATCAATTACAACAACTTTCTACTAAAACACCATAGAATGCAGGAGTTTTTTAAAGAAATTACATATTTCGCTCCGAGTTATTTTGATTTTGACCCATTGTCTTCAAAGGAAAATAGAGTATTTCCAGAATTGAAAGAGTTGCTAAAAAATAAAATATCTGCAAGTCAACAGTATTGGGAGTTAAATACAATCATTTAACTCCTCACCCTGCCCAATTCTCTCTATCCAAACTACGATATTGAATAGCCTCAGCCAAATGCTCAATTTTGATTTCTTCGGAGGCTGACAAATCGGCAATCGTACGAGAAACTTTCAAAATTCTATCATATGCTCTTGCCGAAAGTCCGAGGCGTTCCATAGCTTTTTTCAAAAGGGCTTTTCCTGCTTCGCCAATGTCGCAAATTTCTTTCACCATTTCGGGTTGCATCATGGCGTTTGAATGAACGTCAGGATAAGTTTCAAAACGCTTTGTTTGTAGTTCACGGGCAGCAATGACTCGCACCCTTATTTCGGCAGAAGTTTCGTTTTTTCGGGTAGAAGCAATTTGGTCGAAACTTACGGGCGTAACTTCCACGTGCAAGTCAATTCTATCTAACAATGGCCCCGAAATTTTATTCAAATATTTTCCAACGGCACCGGGAGGGCAGCTACATTCTTTGTCTGGGTGATTATAGTAACCACAAGGACAAGGATTCATACTTGCCACCAACATAAAATTTGAAGGAAACTCAACTGCTTGTTTTGTGCGAGAAATAACCACTTTTCGCTCCTCCAAAGGCTGACGCATCACTTCTAAAACAGTTCGTTTGAATTCGGGTAATTCATCCAAAAACAAAACACCATTGTGTGCCAAAGAAATTTCGCCAGGTTGCGGAAAACTTCCGCCTCCGACCAAAGCCGCATCTGAAATTGTATGATGTGGTGAGCGAAAAGGTCGGCGAGCAATCAAAGAAGATTTTACGCCCAATTTACCTGCAACCGAATGAATTTTGGTCGTTTCGAGAGCTTCTTGTAGCGTAAGTGGCGGTAAAATAGAAGGTAAACGCTTGGCAAGCATGGTTTTTCCTGCACCGGGTGGTCCAATCATAATGACATTATGACCGCCAGCGGCAGCAATTTCCATTGCACGTTTGATATTTTCTTGCCCTTGGACGTGCGAAAAATCAGCATCATATTCACTTACCGAATTGAAAAAAATATCTCTCGTGTCGGTAACAAGTGGCTCAATTTCTCGTTGTCCAGTCAAATATTCTATGGCTTCTGTCAAAGTATTGACAGAGATTACATCTAATGAATTGACTATTGAGGCCTCCATTGCATTTTCGGCAGGAAGAATAAACCCTTTCAATTTACTTCGCCGAGCTTCAATGGCAATCGGCAAAACGCCTTTGATTGGGCGGAGTGTTCCGTCTAAAGCCAATTCGCCCAAAATGACATAATCTTCTAAATTTTTAGTTGGTCTAATTTGTCCCGACACAGCTAAAAGACCAATAGCCATTGGCAAATCATAAGCAGAACCTTCTTTTCTGACATCGGCAGGAGCAAGATTTATGACTGTTTTTTGACGAGAAATTTGATAATTACAGTTTTTCAAGGCAGCATCTACTCGTTGTTGGCTTTCTTTTACTGCCCCATCGGGCAAGCCCACTATCGCCATTCCTGTTCCTTGCACCACACTCACTTCAACGGTAATTAGTGCGGCATCTACACCATAAACAGCAGCCCCGAAGGTTTTTGACAGCATAACAATTATTCATTTGTTTGAATACGAAAGTACATCATCTTATGGTAAATTTGCAAGGTTTGATACATTTTATTCTAAAAGTTAACAAATTTGACGCTCAAAAAACCAAATTTAAACAAGCACTTAGATTATTTTTGGTAACTTTGTGTATATATTTAGTGAATTTTAAAAAAATAATTAATGAAATTAAGTGTCGTTATTCCTGCATATAATGAGGAAGAAAGTATCTCGGAAACACTCAGAAGTTTATATGCAACTTTAAAAAAATATGACATTCCGCACGAAATTTGGGTAACGAACGACAACTCAAAAGATAATACATTAGGAGTTTTGCAGGAATTACAAAAAGAAATCCCAAGTTTAGTTTTTGAAACTAACAAAGGACCAAATGGCTTTGGTTATGCTGTACGTTATGGTTTGGAGCGTTTTTCGGGCGATTGTGTAGCTGTTTTTATGGCAGATATGTCGGACGACCCAGAAGATTTAGTAAAATACTATAACACAATGCTTGCCGAAAATGTTGATGCGGTTTTTGGAAGCCGTTGGATAAAAGGCGGAAAAGTTATAGACTATCCTTTAGTAAAAAAACTCATTAATCGAGTTGCTAATTTTATTATAAAAATGGTCATTGGCATAAAATACGATGACACAACCAATGCCTTTAAACTCTATAAACGGGAAACGATGGAAGGCTTGAAACCTTTTCTTTCGCCTCATTTCAATCTGACGGTTGAACTTCCCCTAAAAACAATCGTGCGTGGATATTCTTATACTGTTGTGCCAAATAGTTGGACAAATAGAAAATATGGTGAGTCGAAACTTAAAATAAAAGAAATGGGAAGTCGTTATTTCTTTATATTAATGTACTGTTTTGTCGAAAAATTTTTCTCACGAGGAGATTATATGAAGAAATGAAAAACTCACAAAAGCTAATCTACATAAACATTGTATTTGTTCTTTCTGTCATCTTCTCAGATGGATTAAAAGCACAAAACGAAATTCCCAAACGATACGTTTGTCAGGGAGTTTTAAATTTAGAAGGGGATGTTAATCATGCTATTCCAGCCATGAATAAAATGGTGGCGGCAGGTTGTAACGCTACGTTTCTTTCTGTTTGGTGGGATAGGGTTTATCCTCAAACAAACTCAAAGCCAAATTTTGCCCAACTTGATAACCAAATAAACCATGCCATCAATGACTTGGGAATAAAAGTGGCGATTCGCATTCATCTTGGACGAAACCTTGCCCTCACCAAAGGTTTTTGGCAAGAAGATGAAGCCGTGATGGACCCCAAAGGAAAGGTACTTGCACAGTATTATGACACAAATCATTTTAGTTTTGCTCATCAACCTTCTATCGAAAAAGCCAAAGATTTTGTTAGAGAAGTATGCGAACGTTATAAAAATTACCAAAAAAATGGTAAAATTATCTTTATAACTGTTGTCAATACACCGCAGCAAGAGTTGGGCTATACTTTTATGAACCAACAATGGCCCGAAAGAGAATACCAAACAGTTTTTGACCACTCTAAATGGTCTATGATAAAATGGAGAGATTGGAACAAAGAAAAATATACAACTATTCGTACCCTAAATGCTTATTGGGGAACAAAATATAAAGCATTTTCAGATGTTGAACCTTACGTAAATCTTGGAGCGGTTCAAGATTCTTTTAGAGGATTAAGGGGAATAGATTGGTATATTTTTAGGCACATTTCTATAAAAAAATACTATGACCAAATAATTGATGTCATTAAATCTGTTGATGCAACGTATAAAGTTTCTTGTGATTTTGGTGGAATTGCAGATAACCTAACATTACAAAGAGGAACTTTTGCCATTAAAGATTTATGTGCCAAAGCCGATATTATTAAAACATTAATTGATGGTTTTCAAGGAGATATTCTTTACAATAACCTTGCTCCTAACCAAAAATTTTACTCCGAAATTGCTCATTTTGATGTAGAAACAACCGAAGATTTGAAAAACTATGTCAAGCGAAGTGTTGAATATGGTTGTGAATTGATTGTTCTTGGAGTAGAATCTAATAATGCTTCCGAGTTTGATAAAATACTTCCTGCAGTTCAAGAAGCGGTGAAAGCAATCAACAATCCCATACCTAAAATAGTTTTTGCTGATTCGGTTAAATATAGGGTTTCTCAGCTAATTGATAGCCGTGAGTTGGTGCTGAACGATTGGAAAGTAAAATCAGAAAATGGCAAAAAGAAAGTAAAAATCCATTTGGAAGAAGATATACTTTTAAATAATAAAAAAATAGAAAACCCATTGCCCGACATCATTGAAACTACTCCTACACCACCTACGCCACCTATCCCACCAACCCCACCGCCCGTTACACCAGGGGTGATAAATCAACTTCCCATAGAAACCATAAAAAACTATACAAAAGAGTTAGTTGTCAATCAAAAATTTCAGTTTCGTATTCCCGAAACACTCTATTATGACAGCGATGGCTTTATAGCTTATATCGAAGTTTTGGAAGCCCCCGATTGGGTAAGTTTCAATCGTTATGAATTAAGTTTCTTAGGAAAAGCACCTTATTTGGGCAAAATCAAAGTAAAATTGCGTATATATGACAACAATGGAGCAACCATTGAGTCGTTTATTTATTTCGATATTGTTCCACCAATCGTTGACTTTGAGCTTGTAAAAGCAGATTACTTTGATGTGCCGCTTGAGCCATGGGGTTTTCTTACCAACAAACGAACCTTATATTTAGAAGTTCTTCCCGAAAAAATGAATGTTATTGCTCGTTGTAATTTGGATTCTGTAAATTTCATTTTTGAACTAACCGGTCCCTACAAATTTAAACGTAGCTCTGATAAATTTCCATATAATCTTTTTGGAGAAGGGCGTGGCATACAATTTCCTATTGGAACTTATACATTAAGTGCCAAAGCCTATAAAAAAGATTCGGTAATTACCTCAAAAACTGTTCAGTTTTTTGTTTCGGCTTCTACAAATCCTGTCAATAATAAACTCCCCGATTGGGGCGTTTACCCAAATCCTTTTGAACAGATTTGTAATATAAAAATGCCCGATAATGAGGAGATTGAAAAGCTAAATTTTGCTTTTTATACTGTTACTGGTAAAAAACAAGAGGTTAAAAAAGAGTTAATTTCTATTGTAGAAAAAACAATGTATATAGATTTTGGACGTAGCGATATTCCTTCAGGAAATTATATTTTGGAAGTTAGCAAAGAAGGGAAAATTCTCAAAAAAATAAGAATTTCTAAGCAATAAAGTCATTTTAGCTAAAAAATCAAATCCTTCACATAGAAAAAAAACAAACTCTGCACAATTGCCCAAGCTACGGCACTTATAAGCATATTTAGGAGTATTGCCTGTTTTGGGTAGCGAAATGCTGTTGCCAAAACAGCTCCAATTGGCGGTGTAAAAATTATCGGAGTAAGAAAAGCAATACCTATCAAACCAAATTTCCTTCTGATTTTAATAGCCAAGCGTGTCATTTTAGTAAATTTCTTTGGTTTTTCTTTTCTCGGAAAAAACCTCGACGAAAGTTTTTGCAAAAAAGCACTTGCAAAAACGACTAAAATTATCATTAACATCATGCCAATAACTGTACAAATAGCAGTTTCGACCCAGCCTAATTGTAAGCTCAAACCAGTTATTGGTCCAAACATAAACTTCAACATGCTGATGGCAATTACTGAAATGTATTTAGCAAAATTCATTATGTATTCTAAAAGTTGTTTTATTAACAAAGAAATGCAATTTTTGTTAAATTATAAGCCTAAGCTATTTAAAACCGCTATTTTTGCTTATAAAAGGCACATTTCCTTTAAAAAAAATTAAACCCAGACCTATGAAACTAAAATTACTGCTCGTTTTTCTTACTTGTTTATATCTAAATACCAATGCCCAAGACACCCCCTCCGATACGCTGCAACCAATAAGCAACCCAACAATGCCCGCCGACAGTACCACCGAAGAAGAGGAGGAAGGTGGAGATGATGAAGAAGTCACCGAAGAGGAAGAAAAAGACAATACCCCTGCCAAATTTCGTTACCGATTTTCTACTGATGGCACTATTACTTCTGGAAATGTCAGCCGAACTTTAATACAATTTGCCACTGGTCTTGACTGGAATTTGCACAAGGTTTTCAAACTTTCGAGTAGTCCGTCATACATTTATGGGGAACAAAATAATGCATTGACCGAACGAGAAATATTTGCCGACATTCGAGTGACTATTTTACAAGAAAGAAAACTCTATTATTTAGCTTTTTCTTCATTTGAGCGAAGCAATCTTCGGAAAATAAATAATCGCTTCGTGGGTGCAGGTGGTATCGGTTTAAAATTGGTTCAGAAAAAAACTGTTTATATTTCTGTAACTAATGTTTTGCTCTACGAAAAGACCGATTTTGTCATCAACGAAAAATTTCCTGACCGAAATCTTTGGCGAAATTCTACTCGACTTTTTGGGGAATATACCTTCGACAAAGGCAAAATGTCGCTTTCGCATACCCTTTATCTTCAACCAAGTATTACCGAAAAGAACTTTCGCTGGAATGGTAATTTGATTTTCAAATACCAAGTTTCCAAAAATGTAAGTTTTCGTAGTATGATGGAAAACTCTTACGAAAGTGTAGTTGTTCCAGGCAGAAAAAACAATGATTTTCGCTGGACTTTTGGTGTTGTTTTGGAAGGGAAAAAATGATTATTTCTCCTGCGGTTGATAATCTATGAAAATTTCCAACCAAATTGAGCGAGAAAGCCTATAAAGCAAAGGCGTAATCAAAACCGTGAAAAGGATATAGCCTAACATATAAATTCGCCAATCTATACGCTCGTCGAAGTATATATAATAGATTATGAGGGAGGCTACAAAAAGTAACATATTGATGATTGAACTTATGTACATTGCACCATAGAAAAAACCTGTTTCACGTTCATACTTCAGGTTGCAGTTTGAACATTTTTCGTGCATTTTGGTTAGTTTTTTCCAAGAAAAAGGGTTTTTTGTTTCAAATAAATCGCCCTTGTGGCAGCGTGGACATTTCATTTTGATGGTGGCTTCTACTTTATTCATTGCTTTCTACTTATATTTTTTATGAAACCGCAAATTTCGACAAAAAATATCACACCACCCCAGTTTTTTAAAAATGCTCTAAATTTTATGAAATCAACAAATACTCCTTAAATTTGTTAAAAAACCTACTAATACTATGTCAAAAAAACTTACACTTCTCTTCAGTTTTGTTACCACAATTGTTTTGGCTCAAATCGAAAAAGCACCCAATCGTGCCGAAGGCGAATATGCCAATCGTACCATTATTAGGGGCGTAACACTTATCAATAGTACTGGAGCCCCACCCGTTGGACCTGTGGATATTGTTATTGAAAAAAACAAAATTGCTCAAATAAAGCAAGTTGGCAACCCCGGTGTTCCTATTGACCCAAAAAGCCGTCCAAAACTAAATGACGGCGATAAAGAACTGGATTGCACGGGAATGTACCTAATGCCAGGTTTTGTAGATATGCACGGACATATCGGTGGAAAATCTCAAGGCACGCCAGCCGAATATGTTTTCAAACTTTGGCTCGGTCATGGTATCACTACTATTCGAGACCCTTCGGCAGGAAATGGCTTAGATTGGACTCTCGACCAAAAGCGTAGAAGCGAAAAAAATGAAATTACTGCTCCAAGAATAAAAGCTTATACAGCCTTCGGAATGGGCACGGACAAGCCAATAACTACGCCTGAAGAAGCTCGTCAATGGGTACGAGATAATGCAGCAAAAGGTGCAGATGGCATCAAGTTTTTTGGTGCTGAACCTGCAGTTTTTAGAGCCGCTTTGGAGGAAAACAAGAAAATAGGACTTCGTTCAGCATGCCACCATGCCCAGCTGGAAGTGGCAAGAATGAATGTTTTGGCAACTGCAAAAGCTGGTTTGACAACTATGGAACATTGGTATGGCTTGCCAGAAGCACTTTTTGATGAACAAACGCTACAAAATTATCCTGCCGATTATAATTATAATAATGAGCAAAATCGCTTTGAGGAAGCAGGGAAACTTTGGAAACAAGCAGCAGAGCCAGGTTCGGCAAAATGGAATCAGGTAATGGACGAATTATTGAAAATTGACTTTACACTTGACCCAACTTTTAATATTTATGAAGCAAATCGTGAGTTGATGCTTGCCCGAAGAGCCGAATGGCATGACGAATATACGCTGCCTGCCGTTTGGCGTTTTTATGGACCAAGCCGAATTTCGCATGGCTCCTATTGGCTCAATTGGGGAACGGAACAAGAGGTTGCTTGGAAAGAAAACTACCGAATTTGGATGCGTTTTGTGAACGAATATAAAAACAAAGGTGGACGTGTAACTACTGGCTCTGACTCTGGTTTTATTTACCAATTATATGGTTTTGCCTATATTCGTGAACTTGAATTGCTCCGTGAGGCAGGTTTTCATCCTTTGGAAGTCATTCGTGCGGCAACTATCAAAGGTGCGGAAGCACTCGGAATGGCAGACCAAATTGGTTCGGTAGAAGTCGGAAAATTAGCAGATTTTGTAATCACAGAAGAAAACCCTTTGGCAAATCTAAAGACACTTTACGGCACTGGAGCGATTAAAGTGAATGATAAAAATGAAGTTATAAGAGTAGGTGGCGTGAAATATACTGTAAAAGACGGTGTAATTTATGATGCAAAAAAGCTATTGGCTGATGTGCGTAAAATGGTTGCTGATGCAAAAGTGAAAGAAAACTTTGAAATTACTCAACCAGGAATTCCTCAAAAAGGAGCAAGCAAAGTACAAGGGGCAGAGAAGAATTAAAAAGTTTAGAAGTTGTTTGAGTTAAGTTTTATAAAACTATTTTGAATATTTGTTTCTCAGCCAAATACTGAATGAGGCATCTTCAAAATAGTTTTTTTTGCCTAAAATTTGTCAAAACCTTTTTAAACTGTTCTCATTAGAACAAAAACACATGAAAAGTGTTATTTTTATTAAAAACCAATTTTTATGCAAAAGTTATTTATTCTATTAAATTTTATCTTTTTTACCTCAGTTACATCTTTTGCCCAACGCACAGGCGAAATTCAAGGAACAATAAAAGACCGTAAAACACAAGAAGCTCTCATTGGTGTTGCGATTAAAGTAGAAGGCACACAAAAAGGCACACAAAGTGACGTTGATGGAAATTTCAAAATCTCAGGAATTCCAACAGGAAGCTATAATTTGAAAGCAACTTATGTTGGCTACAAAGAAGTTTCAAAGTTTAATGTGGTGGTTTCATCAGGAAATGCCAATATTATAAATTTTGTTATGGAGGAAGATTCAAAGCAATTGAACGAGGTAAAAGTTGTTGTAAATCGCTCAGTATCAGTGGCTTCCGTAGAAACGCCAAACTCGATTCAGAAACTTTCGACCGAAGAAATCAAGAATAATCCTGGTGGAAACTTTGATATTTCGCAGGTAATTCAAGTTTTGCCTGGCGTTGGAGGAACAGTCGGTGGCGGAGCTTTCCGCAATGACATTATTATCCGTGGTGGAGCTCCCAACGAAAATGTATATTACCTCGACGGCATCGAAGTACCGGTTATCAACCACTTTTCTACACAAGGGAGTGCAGGCGGACCAACGGGGATTTTGAATGTTTCGTTTATTGAAGATGCCACTCTTTCGTCGAGTAGTTTCAATGCAAAATACGACAATGCCTTGTCGTCGGTGCTACAATTTAAGCAAAGAGATGGAAATAAAGACCATTTTCAAGGGAATTTTAGAGTAAGTTCGAGCGAAGCAGCAGCTACTTTTGAGGGGCCTTTGTCTAAAAACACAACTTATTTGGTTTCGGCTCGTCGCTCATATTTGCAGTATTTGTTTCAACTTATTGACTTGCCTATTCGCCCAAATTATTGGGATTTTCAGTATAAAGTTACTCGAAAAATTAATGCCAAAACCACACTCACAGCTATTGGTTTGGGGGCAATTGATAAGTTTTATTTTGGAGTTCCCAAGAAAACAGACCCAAGTAAAGAATATATTTTGCGAGCTTTTCCGTACATCAATCAATGGAATTACACAGTCGGTTTTACGCTGAAACGTTTGCTTGAAAATGGCTACATGAATGTTTCGTTGAGTAGAAATATGTATGATAATTCGCTCGAAAAATACGAAGATGGCAAGCAAGAATCGAAAGGTCTGATAACGCTAAATACGCAATCACAAGAAATAGAAAATAAATTGCGAATTGATGTTAATAAATTCACCGACAAATGGGAATATTCGTACGGTGTGAGTAGCCAATTTGTAAAATATAATGCAGATTCCTACAATCGTTTGCGTAAAGAATTGCGTGACGATAAAGGAAATATCATTCAGCCAGAAGTTGCTTTTAGATTCAATACGGCAGTAGATTTCTTCAAATTTGGCATTTTTGGGCAAATTTCAAGAAAATTTTTGGAAGAAAAACTTAATTTTTCGGCAGGAATCAGAAGTGATATGAATAGCTTTACAAACGATGGCATGAATCCACTCAAAACCATTAGTCCGAGAGCTGCTTTGAGTTATAGTTTTGCTGAAAAATGGCGAGTAAATACTTCACTTGGGAGATATTACAAATTACCGGTTTATACCATTTTGGGCTTCAGAGATAACGCTGGATCTTTAGTCAATAAAGACAATAAGTATTTGCAAAGCGACCATTTTGTAAGCGGTTTGGAATTCATTCCTCGCCCCTCTACTCGCTTTACGTTTGAGGGTTTTTATAAAAAGTATAATAATTATGCTGTTTCTTCTCGTGATGGTATTTCCTTGGCAAATCAAGGTGGAGAATATGGAGCAATTGGAAACGAAAAAATAGAAAGTATTGGCAAAGGAAAAGCTTATGGTTTAGAGTTTTTTGCCCAACAAAAACTCCAAAAGAATATGTTTGCTGTTTTCTCGTATACCTTATTTTGGAGTCAATTTTCTGGAAAAGATGGCAAATATGTGTCTTCTGCATGGGATAGCCGCCATTTGGTAGCTTTGCAAGTTGGTCGTAAATTCAAGAAAGGATTAGAGTTAGGTGTAAAATACCGTTTCTATGGTGGAGCTCCATATACCCCTTTTGCATTGGAAGCCTCACAAAAAAACTATGCTTCATTGGGTGTTGGGTTGTTAGATTATTCAAAAATAAATACGCTCCGTTTGAAAAATTTCAGCCAAGTTGATTTCAGAATCGACAAAAAAATCAACTTTCGTAAGCAAAGTTTCGACTTTTATTTTGATATTCAGAATTTGCTTTTGGCAAAAAATCCAGCATTTCCAAACTATACATTTGAACGAACTGCCGACAACTCAGGCTTTGCCACAACTGACGGAAAAGCATTAAATCCAAATGGTTCAAATGCAAAACCTTTGATTTTGGCAAATGCCACTGCCAGCGTAACGCCAGGTTTGGGGCTGATTTGGGAGTTTTAGCATCATAAATGTCCATTATCCCAGAGTTTTAGCTTTTTTTATGTTTTCTTGCCTGTTTTTATTAAAACTACCTAAGTGCTAAGGCTGATTTATTTATATAATAGCAGTCGTGTAATTTACGCATAATCAGCCTTCTACAATTCTTAACATTGTGCGTTAGCACTTATCAAGTATTTTTGATGGAATTTGATACCTTCGGATAACAATAATGGTAGTTATTTTAACTATTGCTTTTTTTCTTTTAACTTTATTTCCGAATCTAAACTATCAAACAAAATGAAAAAAACTTTACCTCTCAAACTTCTGTTTGTGCTTTTTATTCTTGGACTCTCAAATGCTACAATAGCCCAAAGAATAAAATACCATCGTATTGAGGCAGAAATAGAGCCTCAACAACTCGAATATTTATTACAGAATGGTCTTGAAGTTGACCACTTTGGCTATGAAGACAAGCTACATTTTACTGGTGAATTATCTGATGGAGATTTAGCTATTTTAAAAAAGAACAAAATTGATTTCAAATATTTGATAAAGGATTTAGAAAAAAACTATCAAAAAATCAATGAAGAGATTGACCGTAAAAATGCAAAACTAAAAGTTGATGTAACAACGCCAACTAATTTTGCATTGGGTTCTTATGCTGGTTTTTTTACGCTCACAGAGTTGAATACCATTTTAGACCAAATGCACGCACTTTATCCAAATTTGATTTCGGCAAAAACAAGCATTGGAAATTCAGTAGAAGGGCGACCGTTATACATGGTCAAAATTAGCGATAACCCCGACCAAGATGAAAGCGAACCTGAAATTTGCTTAAATGCAGTTCACCACGCACGTGAACCTATGAGTATGAGTCAATTGATTTTTTTCATGTGGCATTTGCTCGAAAACTATAATACTGACAAAGAAATCAAGACGCTTTTGAATAGTTCGGAAATTTATATCATTCCATGTGTCAATCCTGATGGCTATGTTTATAATTATACTACCAACCCAAATGGCGGTGGAATGTGGCGAAAAAATAGAAAAAACAATGGAAATGGCACTTATGGCGTAGATTTGAATAGAAATTATGGTTATAAATGGGGTTTAGACAACGTTGGTTCATCTGGTACAACGAGTTCGGAAACGTATAGGGGAACTTCTGGATTTTCGGAAGTAGAAACAACCCTTATGAGAAATTTTTATAACCAACGAAGCATCGTTTCTACATTTAGTTTTCATTCCTACGGTAATTATTGTATTAATCCCAATGAATGGGAAAAGGTAAATACGAACCCCGAAAAAGTCTTATTAGGACAAATGGGCAGCTATTTTACAGTAGAAAATGGCTTCAAAACTGGTAATGTTTGGGAAACTTTGGCGTATTTGTCAAATGGCGGTGCAGGCGACTGGCTCTACCACGAACAAACAACAAAGGGGAAAATCTATGGATTTACGCCCGAAGTAGGTGCTTCAACGGATGGTTTTTGGCCAGCATCTTCCCGAATCATCCCTTTGTGCAATTCTACCATTGATATGAACAAAAAACTCTTGCGAGTTTCTACTTATTATGGCAAAGCTACACCAAACGGAAGCCCATCTTTCAATACTCTTTCGTCGTCGGTTGCTTTTCAGTTCCAAAATTTTAGTGTCAAACCAGCCACTTATACGGTTTCATTAACAGCTATTTCGCCCGAAATATTATCGGTTGGAACGCCAAAAACGTATTCAAATTTTACGATGTTACAAACCCAAGCCGACGCGTTTAGTTTTTCGGTGGACCCAAATATTGTTTTAGGAACAAATGTGAAGTTTTTACTGACGGTGGACAATGGTTTGTCGGCACAGTCAGATACTGTAACTCTAAACTATGATTGTGGTATTCCAACAAATCCAGTTGTTAGTAATATTATAGCGACTTCTGCTATAGTAGCTTGGACAGGCATAAGTGGCGTAAATGATTATTTTGTTTCTTACAAACCAACTTCTTCCACAACTTGGGGAGCAGAAATTGCAGTAAGTGGGACAAATTCATTACAAATTTCAGGTCTGACAGCATTTACAAGTTATGATTGGCGAGTAAGGTCTTTGTGCGGTGGATTTAGTGCAACCAACACCTTTAAAACACAATGTGGCACTCCTGCTTCACTTTCTGCAAGTGCATTGAGTAGTTTTGGAGCAACCATGAATTGGGGTTTAGTGCCTTTGGCTACCTCTTACGCTATTCAATATCGCCCGATTGGAGCAACAACTTGGACAACCGCAAGTGCAACAACTGGCAGTTTAGCAGTCATCGGTTTAGGAGCTTTTGCACCACATGAGTTCAAAGTGCAAGCAACTTGTAGCACATCAACAAGTGATTTTTCAGCAGTAGCCAATTTTATAACTTATTGCCCTGGAGCAACTGGTCCAACTGCAACTTGTGTTCCAACAAAATGTTTCAACGAAACGGGTGGTTTGATTTCGATGGAAGCCGAAAACTTCAATACAAAAATAACTGGAACAGGCACTGCTGCAAATAGAACTTGGACTACGCTTAGTGTAAGCACAGCATCGGGTGGAATTTGTATGACAACTTCTGGCACGGGCGTAAACACTGCTAATAATCTGAATGGTCCACGCATGGATTATCCGATTTACTTTAATACCGCTGGCACATATTATATTTGGGTCAGAATGGCAGCAGGAAATAGCACAACCAACGATGACTCTTATCATGTGGGTATTGATGGTGTTGCTCGTACGACTACAATCACAAATAACGGCAACTATAATAGTGGAAACAAAAATTTTACTTGGGTAGGCTCGCTCAATGCTGTGAGAGTTTCGGTTGTCATTCCGACAACTGGCTATCATACGGTTAATGTTTGGATGCGTGAAGATGGCACTCGCATTGATAAAATCATTTTGAGTAATTCTTCGACATTTACGCCAACATCTACTGGAAATGCTCAAAGTGCTTCGTGTAATACGCCGGTGGTTGCCAATGCAAGAGCAACCAATAATGCTAATAGCGAAGTTACTTTCAAAGAAGACCTCAATGAAACCATAGATGCAACGGCTTACCCAAATCCATTTACAGATGAAATAGTGATTGATTTTAAGCAATCAAAAACTACTGGAATGAACCTAAGAATTTTGGATATGCAAGGAAAAGAAGTGCATCAACAAACACTTAGTGAGTCAGAAAGGCAAGTGGTTTTAAATCCAAAAAACCTTCCTGCGGGAAATTATTTGATTGATTTACGACGAGGCAATCGCAAGAAAGTTTTGCGTGTGAATAAAAATCAATAATTTTATCAAAACAAAGCCCTCTTTGAGTTTTCAAAGAGGGCTTTGTTTTTTAAGACTTGTTTGGAAACTCGTTACACTTTAAACTAAAACTACATCCAAAGGAGCAATTACTGCTGGTGTTTCTTTCTTTTCTTCTGGCAAAATAAAATTCAATGGATTTTTAACTTTTTCAGGTAAAAGGGCTATTTCAAGCACTTCTTCTACGTAATCTACGTAGTGAAAAGTCAGCCCTTGCGTGTACGTTTCGCCAACTTCTTCTACATCTTTGCGGTTTTTATAACACATAATAATGTCATTGATTCCTGCACGTTTGGCTGCCAAGATTTTCTCTTTTATTCCGCCTACGGGCAACACTTTTCCACGAAGGGTTATTTCGCCAGTCATTGCTGTATTTGGCTTAATTTTTCGTTGCGTAAACATCGAAGCCATCGAAGTGAGCATTGTGATTCCTGCCGAAGGACCGTCTTTTGGCACAGCTCCTTGCGGAACGTGTACATGAAGGTCATAATTTTGGAAAATTCGGTAATCAATTCCTATGTTTTCGGCATGAGATTTTAGGTAAGAAAGTGCCGTTATGGCAGATTCTTTCATTACATCGCCTAATTGTCCTGACAAAGTTATTTGCCCTTTTCCTCTACTCAAACTTGATTCTATAAACAAAATATCGCCACCAACCGAAGTCCAAGCCAAACCTGTAACTACTCCCGGTACTTCATTTCCTTCATACAAATCTCTATCGAAAACTACGCCACCGAGCATTTTTTCAATATGTTCGACTTTCACAGTTTTGGCATAATCCTCTTCCATTGCAATAGATTTGGCGATTTTTCTAACCAAAGAGCCAATTTGCTGCTCCAAACGCCTCACGCCCGACTCACGAGTATAGCCTTCAATTACTTTCTGAATTGCTTTATCGTCAATCTTCAAATCTTTAGCTTTGATACCATGTTGCTCTAATTGCTTAGGCACAAGGTGTTTTCTTGCAATTTCAATTTTTTCCTCAACCGTATAGCCCGAAATTTCAATGATTTCCATTCTATCTCGTAAAGGTCCTTGAACGGTATCAAGCGAATTGGCAGTTGCAATGAAAAGCACTTTTGAAAGGTCGAAATCTACCTCTAAATAATTATCTTTGAAAGCATTATTTTGTTCGGGGTCAAGCACTTCAAGCAATGCCGACGAAGGGTCGCCACGATGGTCTCGATTTACTTTGTCAATTTCGTCCAAAACAAAAACAGGATTCGACGATTTTGCTTTTTGAAGATTCACAATTAACTTGCCAGGCATTGCACCAATATAAGTTTTACGATGCCCACGTATTTCGGCTTCATCATGCAAACCGCCAAGCGACATTCTCACATATTTTCGTCCTAATGCTTTTGCGATAGATTTCCCCAAAGAGGTTTTTCCTACGCCCGGAGGTCCATAAAGGCACAAAATCGGTGCTTTCATGTCGCTTCGTAACTTCAAAACCGCCAAATATTCAATGATACGTTCCTTCACTTTGTCAAGTCCAGAGTGGTCGGCATCTAATATTTTCTTGGCACGTTTCAAATCAAAATTATCTTTTGTGAATTCATTCCAAGGCAAATCAACCATTGTTTCGGCATAATTTAATGACACGCCATATTCGGGCGACATTGAATTCATGCGTAAAATCTTGTTCAATTCTTTGTTAAAATGGTCATTTGCTTCTTTTGTCCATTTCTTTTTTGCCCCTTTCAAACGCAATTTTTCAACTTCTTGGTCGGGCGATTCCATGCCCAATTCTTCCTGCAAAACCTTTATTTGCTGACGTAAATAATATTCACGTTGCTGTTGGTCAATGTCAATACTCGCTTTGCTCTGAATATCTCGCTTGATTTCCAGCACTTGAATTTCCTTCATCATGTGTTCGAGTAGCTTTGTGGCTTGCTCTCCCCCATCAAACATTTCCAAAAGTGCTTGTTTTTCACTAATTTCGATGTTTAAGTTTGAAGACAAAAAGTGCGTCAAGAAACTCGGACTATCAATATTGCTAATTGCCATTTGAGCATCACGAGGAATATCAGGATTTAGATTCAAAATTTTGTACGCCGCTTCTTTGAGGCTTTGTATCAATGCTTTTGTTTCTTTTTTGCGAGTATTGGGGAAATTTTCTGAAATATAATTAACTTTTGCAAGCAAATGTGGCTCAGTTTGAGCAAATTCCTGTATTTCAAAACGTCTACGACCTTGAATAATAATGGTTACATTGCCATCAGGCAGTACAATCATTTTCAGAATATGAGCAATCGTTCCGACCTTGAAAAGGTCTTCGGGCGTAGGTTCATTTTGTGTATGACGAATCTGTGCCACAACACCAACGGTTCGGTCGGTGCGATAGGCTTTTTTTATCATCTTGATAAATTTCTGCCTTGTAACAGTTACAGGAATAACTATTCCGGGAAATAAAACGGTATTTCGTAGAGATAATAAAGCCAAATCACTTGGCAAATTATCTTCATTTTCCATCACTTCGTCGGGTGAAGCGATTTCTATCATTTCAACGTTTTCTTGGTCTTGTCTTGCCATCACAAGTCTTGAGAATCTATCTCTATTCATTATCACACTATATTTTTGCCGTTGATTATAAAACGGATTAGGTTAGTTTAAAGTCTTTTGTTGTTGTACTCTTTCGTAATAATTGATAATCAACGATTTAGCGGAGATTTCATTTTTATCTGCCAGAATGTCAGAGTGAAAGTACAAAAGGTTTCTGACAAACAAAATTATTATAGGAGAATTTAATTGTTCAATACTCATGCCAAGCAAATTTATATGGCAGTTTGGCAGGAAAAAGTTATCAAAAGGAGGTTTGTTTAGATACTCTTGAAGGATTATTGGTGATTTTTTATTTACTTTGGAGTCAGATTGTTGTACTTAGTTTTATGAAAATTTATTTTAGGGCAAGACAAAAAAAAACAGCATTGCGGAAGTTCCACGATGCTGTTTGTAATCTCTTTATTTTTAATCCTACCTCTCTACTACAAACTTCCTAACCTCCAATTTGTTGCCCAACATTCCACGCAAAATATAGCTTCCAGCATTGAGTTTGCTTACATATATACTTTAAACAGGGTAAAAACACACATTTTATTTGAGTAAAAAAGTGAGCAACTTTGATGCGACAAAACAATCAAAAAAATGCTCACTTTACAAATCAACAAAGCTGAAATTGCAGCACTAAGGTACGAAATGTAT
>JANNDY010000133.1:0-35139 GCA_031378345.1 Emticicia sp.
GAAAGAAATTTTGTCAGAAATTAGTATTATTTTCGCTGACAGAATCGCTGATGAGGATTTCGAGTTATAAGTTTTGGTTGAAAAAACCAAAACTTATAACTCGCTCAAGTTAGGCTTGACACAGTTTAAAAAACACTCCCGAGCTCCATTTATTTCAATCCCTCAAAGCCTCCACTTCCGCCACAGTTTTTGGAATTGGCTTGCCTAAAGTTTCACTTCCCGTGGGTGTTATTAAGCAATTATCTTCAATTCGGACACCTCCAAAGTCTTTGTAAGCCTCTAATTTTGAATAATTTATAAAATTCATAAATTTGTTTTCGACTTTCCATTTGTCAATTAATTCTGGAATAAAATAGATGCCTGGCTCTACAGTTAGCACATTTCCTGCTTCCAATTCTTTTGCCAATCTCAGCGATTTTAAGCCAAGTTGTGTACTTCGCTCCAAACCTTCTCTATAACCTACATAATTTTCTCCCAAATCTTCCATGTCGTGTACGTCAAGTCCTATTGCGTGTCCAAGTCCATGTGGCATAAATAAGCCTTGCACACCTTCTGAAAGCATTTCATCAACGTTGCCATACAAGAAACCTAAATCTTTCATACCTTCCAGCAAAATTTTGTTGGCTGATAAATGGACTTCTCGGTATTGTACATTTGGCTTTAGTGCAGCTATCGAATCAACTTCCATTTTCAGCACAATATTATAAATCTCTTTTTGTTTTTCGGTAAATTTCTTGCTTACAGGAATGGTTCGAGTAATATCTCCTGCATAAAACATTGCATTTTCTGCCCCCGAATCATTGATAACCAATCGCCCATCTGTCATTGTATTTCCATGATAATGGTTGTGCAAGGTTTGTCCATTGACCGAAAAAATAATCGGATAAGCCAACTCTCCGCCATGCTCAAGTGCTTTTTCATGAATAAGGGCTGCAATCTCATATTCTTTCATTCCAGCTTTTGTTTTTTGCATGGCTGCAATGTGCATTTCACGAGAAATATTTACTGCGTGTTCCATTTGTACAATTTCTTCGGCAGTTTTTATCGAACGTAAAGCAACGATGGATTTGATGAGTTCCACAGAAGATTTTTCCTTCAATTGTGCCACAGGAATACTCAACCATTCGCTCAAACGAAACATATTATCAAAGCGATAAGGAGGCGTAAAATGCACTTTTGACGCTTTTTTAAGTCTTTCTGGTAGTTTTTCAGGCGTTTCAGTACGATAGATTCCTACTTTGCGGGCTTGGTCGTTGAGGGTTGGTTGAGGCCCAACCCAAATAATATCATCTATTGAAAATTCATTCCCGAAGATAATTTCTTCGCCAGAATCAATGTCAATGATGGCAGAAAGCCCAGCAAGACTTATTCCAAAAAAGTATAAAAAGTTACTATCTTGGCGATAACGGTAAGTATTATCGTGGTAATTCATGGGCGATTCTTCGTTGCCCATTATTAAAATTATGCCATTTCCAACGCTACGTTTGAGTGCGTTTCGTCTTTCGATATATGTTTGTGCTGAAAACATGGTTAGTTTGTTGAAGGTTTTAGACTACGAAATAAGTAAAAGAAACTCGAATCTACTACCACAAAATAACAAATAAGTTGTTTTCAGCTTTTTTCATTAAAATACGAGTGTATTTCGAACTAAATTTCAACGTAAATCTGAAAATTATTGTCTTAAAAGTAATCGAAATTTTGGCAAGTTCTATCAAAAGTTGGGAAGATGCCGCAAATAATGCAGTAAAAGAAGCCTCAAAATCTGTGTGAGGAATTCGTTAAATCAACAGCAATAATCAAAGTACGATTGTAGAAGAGAGTAAGATTTCGGAGTACCGAATCAACTGCAAAATCTCGTTTGAAATAGAGCGATGATTCGGAGAAAAAAAGCACAAAAGCCTTGAAATTTGTCATAATTTCAAGGCTTTTTGATTTATTGATGCTTATTAAAAACATTTAATTCTACTGATTTTACTTTAAAAAAAAACTATTTACTTTTGTAAACACTTTATAATCAAACAGTTACGTTTTGTACTCGCTTAATAATTAAAAAAAAATATTTTGAAAAAAACTTTCAGAATATTTTGAAAATTCAAAAAAGTTATTTTACTTTGAGCCATCAAATAGCTTACGTGCTACCATATAAAAGTAAAAAACAAGATGTCATTAATGGAATTAAAAGAAGCAAAAGATAAGTTTATCCATACATGGGGTACGCTTGCCACCCAGTGGGGAATCAACCGCACGATGGCACAGATACACGCATTGCTTTTGCTTTCACCAAAGTCTATGAATGCCGATGAAATAATGGCAGACCTGCAAATTTCGAGAGGAAATGTTAACATGAACCTGCGAGATTTGATGGACTGGGGTTTGATTTATAAGCAACTCCTGCCAGGCGAGCGAAAGGAGTATTTCATTGCAGAAAAAGACATTTGGAAAGTAGCCAAGCAAATTGCAAAAGAACGACGACGTAGAGAAATTACGCCGTTGATTGATGCTATGGAAGATTTAAAGGAAGGAATACAGCCTGATACTGCCGAAAAAGAAGAATTTTTGAAGATTGTGAATGACATTAGCAAAGTTTCGGTTTTTGCCGATACAACACTTACATCATTGCTTAAATCGGAAGAAAATTGGTTGGTAAATAGTTTTGTAAAGATTTTTAATAAATAGTGCCATGACTCGCAAGAGTCATGTTTTTTGGAGTTTTTGGGGTCGTGCAGTAATTTTCTCATAGATAGAGAATTACTGCATTTTTTTTGTTTTTAGAAAGTAGGGGACAGGAAGTAGGGGTTTGGTTTTAGGATAAAAAAAAATAAATTGCTGATTATCAGGCACTTATGGCAAGTGCGGTATTCTTAATCGCTACGGCACGGTACGCAGTTGCGGAACCGTTCTACATTTTGAACTCTATACTTCTTCAAAAAGCTCTTTCAAGTTGCTTTTTCTTGTTCCACGGGGCGGTGGTTTGGCGAGATAAATCATAGAGAAAATATATTACAATTGCCAAAAACAAAAGTAATATAACTCTAAATACCGTACGGTTTCTATTTCTTTTTTCCATCAATCAATTTGAGGATTAATTGTTTTTGGAGAATGATAGCCTAAAAACTTACCCATTTTACTTGATACATCTGCCCATTTTGCATCAAATTCCAAAATAATAACTCCTGCAGGCTCCATTGCTCCGCCAATATCGGCACGAGTAAGGTATTCCGAAAAGAAAGTTACGTCTGGATTATGTCCAAAAATTGCAACATTATTTAATGACTCATCTAAAAGATTGACGGCTGAAAGATATGTTCTCGCACCGCCACCATACAAGCCTTCATCTAATACAATATCGTCGGCATCGTACTCTAATTGCTCTGCAAAAATCTTGGCGGTTGATTTTGAACGTTCGGCAGCACTACTCACAATTGAGTCAAACTTGATGCCTGTTTCAGCCAAAAACTTCCCCATTCGAGCTGACTCAATGATGCCAGTTGAGGTCAAATCTCGGTCAAAATCTCGAAACATTGGTGTATTTCCTCCATCTTCGGCACTTGCATGGCGTATTAAGTAAAGTAGTTTTTTCATATTTCTAATGGTTTTGGCACGAAGATACAAGGTTTGTGGCAAAAAAACTTAATTTTTTCTTAAAATTTTTTCAAAAACAAAAGCCCCACGAAATTTCCTATTCGCAGGGCTTGTTCGGCTATCTTAGCAACAGCCTGTTCCGCAACAATCGTCCATTTTGGATTAAATTTAAAAAGTGAAAAGATATATAATTTTACTTTGCAAAGTCGAGAAACATTAATTATCGTATTATTACGATGATTATTTCCAAAAAAAATCAACAACAACCTTTCTTCAAAACTTCAAACATTCCCCCAAAAAATAGGCGAAATTCTTCTACAACTGCCTCATTGAGGCAATAACATACCTTTGGAGGATTAATTTCGCCTGAAATGATACCAATTTGTTTCAATTCTTTCAAATGCTGCGATACCGTCGCTTGTGCCAAAGGCAATTCGTCCACAATTTCGCTGCAAATACAAGATTTTTTTTTTGCCAAAACTTGCAAAATCGCTACTCGTGCAGGGTGCGATAATGCTTTTGCCAATTCGGCAATGCGATTTTGTTCGGCAGTGAATACTTCTGATTTGGTAATGCCCATGAATGAAAATCTTTAATATAATCGTAATATTACGATAGATATTTTATAATAGCAAATATTTTTGAAAAAAGTTTATATTTGCATTTTCAAATCCTTTTCTCGGCATTTCGATTTGAAAGCCGATTTGGGAGATCACCCCACATAAATATGACAAATTTAGACCCCCATAATTGGTGGAAGTTTATTTTTTACTTCCATAAAAGTGATACATTTCGTAAACTTTTGCCTGCCATGATAGGCGTGGCATTTTATACGGCTGTGATTGCTTATATTGAGAATGATATTTTGCATTATACACCAATCAAAAACCCATTGACGATTCACTCTTTAGTAGGTTTTGTTTTATCTTTATTGCTGGTTTTTCGTACAAATACTGCTTATGACCGTTGGTGGGAAGGTAGGAAAATTTGGGGAAATTTCACTAATAATTCTCGAAATTTGGCATTGAAACTTAATGCTTTTTTGCCTGAGAATCATGAAGCAAAAGAAATTTTTCGGGTTTTGATTGGCAATTATGTCAAAGCTGTGAAAGACCATCTTCGGGGAAAATCAACTGTCAATAATTTGGAGCTTACAGATAATTATGACGAAAAATATTTTTCTGAAATCAAGCATATTCCCAACAGGATTGGGCAAGCAATGTTTAAAGAAATTAATCAATTGCACAAAGGAAATAGTATAAATGCCGAACAATTGATAATTTTGAATAATGAAATGTCGTCTTTTTCAGATAATCTTGGTGCTTGTGAGCGAATTAAAAATACACCGATTCCTGTTTCTTATAATATTTTTATCAAGAAGATGATATTCATTTATGTCTTTACGATGCCGCTGACTGTGGTTTTAGAGTTTGGTTTTTGGTCTATTCCAATTGTTACGATGGTATTTTATGCTTTTGCAGGAATCGAAATAATGGCTGAAGAAATAGAAGACCCTTTTGGTACGGATGGCAACGATTTGGCTTTGGATTCGATCGTAAAAAATATTAATGGAAATTTAATGGAGATTTTTAAAAAGTAAAACATTTTTAGCAACCAAACGTTTGTATTTTACGTAATTACTTCAACAAATATAAAAACCATTATGAAGGATTTAAAAATTAAATTATTTGTACTTTTTGTACTTTTGGGCTCAATTTCTTGCAAAAAAGATACTTTAGACCCCGCTGCTACAGGCACAGGAACTACTCCGACAACTACAGTTAAAAGCCCCAACGAGGCTGCTAATAGTTGGGTTTATGACCAAATGAAAGAATGGTATTTGTGGTCAGATTTGCTTCCTGAAAAAGCAAAAACTGATTTGACTTTGGTAACAGGTAAAGATGGAGAAAGTGATATAAAAAAATATTATTTTTATTCAATCTTGAACGACTACCCAAATACTGATAGATTTTCGTGGATTCGTGAAAATATTACTGACCTCACCAATTCTTTGAGTGGCGTGAGTACGTCGTTTGGGTTTTCTCGTACGGCAGTTTATTTGGATAATACCAATACAAATGTTGTATTTTTTGTTTCAAATGTTACCTTAGATAGCCCTGCAGCTAAAGCTGGCATGAAACGAGGCGATATTATTCTGACCGTCAATGGTACGCAAATTGACAAAGACAATTATGCTACAATCATTGCAAATAACGAAACGGCAACTTTTGGTTTGGGCGAAGTGAAAAACAATACCTTTGTTTTGTCTGGAAAAACGCTAAAAGCGACCAAAGCGGTTGTTCAAACTGACCCTGTCCATTTTTGGAAAGTGATAGAAAAAGGCGACAAAAAGATAGGATATTTGGTTTATACGTCGTTTTTGGCTGCTTATGATTCAAAATTAAAAACTGCTTTTGGTGAGCTGAAAGCCAAGGGCGTAAATGAACTGGTATTAGATTTGAGAATGAATGGTGGAGGCTCAATTGCTTCGGCAGATTTACTTTCATCGCTCATTGTAAAAAACCTCAATACAAATAATGTTATTCATACTGACGAGTGGAATAGTTTTGTAAAAGCCAAGTACCCAAGTGTAGCAAATCCTACGAAGTTTAGTAGCCAAACAAATAATTTAGGGACGCTCAACCGCCTCATTGTCCTTACTTCTGGCGGAACGGCTTCGGCAAGTGAGCTTATAATTAATAGTTTACGCCCTTATATGGAAGTAATTATTGTTGGACAGAATACTTATGGTAAAAACGTTGGGTCGATAACTATTAAAGATGAAACGACTCCTGCACGTTGGGCATGGGGTTTTCAGCCAATTGTGCTAAAGACCATCAATTCTAAAGGTGAGTCGAATTACGGAACTAAGTCTGGTTTTGCTCCAAATGTTGTTGTTTCAGACAATGTTTATCCTTTTAAAGATTGGGGTGACGAAAACGAAACTTTACTGAAGAAAGCAATAGAAGTGATTACTGGTGTTACGATTCCTGTGGAAGCAAGTGCCAATGCCAAACGTTCATTCAGGACTTTAGAAACGCAAGTTTTGCAGCTTCACGAATCTGAAAATGAGCAAGAAAATCGCAAGGAAATGTTTGCGAAAATGCCCAAAAATTAGTGGAGTTTGACAATCGGATTAGGAACTAAAAAGCCCTTGTAGCATTGCTACAAGGGCTTTTTGTTTTTTGACTTGATGAAAATTTACTTCACATCAAAAGTACCTTGACCGATAGCAAATCCTTCTGAATAAAGAGAGATTGCATATTTACCTTTTGCATAGTTTGCACCACGAGAATAGATAAAATCAACAGTTTGACCTGAATTATCGTACGATACCGATTGCTTGGCTGTGTAAACCATTTCGTTTCCGCCAAACATAAATGCACCCGAGCCAGTTGCCATGTCCGAAATACAATTGCCTTGTGGGTCAAGCATACGCATATAAATTACTTTGTCTTCTTTCTTAGTCAATGGGTTTTCCAATAATTTGAAAGAAATTTTTACTTTTTCTACACGTTTTGCTTTGTATTCGCCACCTTCACGCTCTTTTCCACGAGAATTGATAGCATTCACATTTACATTAATTGCTTTCAAAGCTGCTGCAAGGGTTACTTTTTCAGCCAATGCTTTGTTTTTTACAGTTGTTGCATAAACTGAATCGGCAAGAGCTTGCTTGTCGGTTTTTAAAGATGAAACGTCTGTTTTAAGATTGGTGTTTTCGCTACCCAAAGTTTTCACTTCAGTTGATAATACAGCATTTTCTTCTCTCAATTTAGCAATTTCCACATCTTTAGCACTTAAAGCTGCTTCATAGCCTTTAATTTTAGTATCGTAATCTCTGATACTTACGTTTTTAGAATTTACTAAGTTTTTCTTGTCTTTCTCCAATTGGGCTTTTAATGCTTGCAAATCTTCTACTTGACCACCCAAAGACGAAACTTCGGCAATTTTTGCATCTAACTGTGCTGAAATTGAGTCAAGTTTAGTGCTTGTGATAAGTAGTTCTTTTGTTTTTGATGAAATATCTACGTTTTTTGCATCAATATCTTGACGAGCATTGAAATAAAGAAACCCAAAAAGGGCTGCCAAGGCACAAGCCAATACGAGTCCAGCTGTCATAGCCGTGTTACTTCTTCTTTCTTGCATTTGTTCCATAAAAATCTTTGTTTTTTGAGTATTAATAGTTTAGGTTTATTAACGACAAAGTTAGTTCTTTATTGAAAGAAATTATATAATAATTAAAAAAGTTCTGATATTTTTTCGTAATACATTAAAATGAATGAGTATTTTGCGTGAAATTTCGGTGGTTTTGGCCTCATCGGCAGTCCGATACGCTCAACCACCAAAGCGGATTTCGTAAATTGTAATTTGTAAATCGAAAATCAAAAATGGCATTAATTACAAAGAAGAAAATACCTTTTAAAATCTCGCAACGTTTAAGCAAATACCTTACAAAATATGGTCGAGAGAAGGATTTGCCTATAAAATACAGTGATTTGCTTCGTTATGATAATTCGTTTCCACTCTATGATAAAAAAGGGAAAGATACGCTTTGGGAAACTGTCATGTATCCACAAAATGAGTTGCACGAAATTTATGAAGCTCTCAAAATCATTTATGCCGACCTAAAAACCGATGGAGATGCCTCTGTTATCAAACATTTGGTTGTTGATAGGGTTGATACTTGTACTTATGCCAATACTCGCCCTTTTCGCATCAGAATTGTCAATAAAATAAATGATAACCATGATTATTTTTATATAAAATTAGCAGATGCTTCTCGCATTTATGGACTCGAATTGGAGCATTTACTTTCGCCAAATGTGATAAGTTACTGCACACACGAAGACACTTTGGTGGAAGAACATATTGCGGGGATTCCTGCCGACCAATTTATGAATAATCACCTCAGTGATAGCAATTTAAACCCAATTCGTTTGGCAAAAGAGTTTATAAAGTTCAACGAAAGGTGCTTTGTGAGGCTTTTGGGCGATATGCATTCTGCCAATTTTGTGATAATTATTACACCAGATTTTGAAGATTTTCATTACCGCTTACGTGCCATTGATTTTGACCAACAATCTTATGAGGCAAATAAATCGGTGTATATGCCGCAATTTTTTAAGCAAAATAACGCTCTGATTGAAATGGGAATGGCTTCCCTTACGCCCGAATCTGTGAAGCAATACCAAGCAGAAGAGCGAACTTTAATTGCAAATAGATTGCGAGAAGAAAAAGCCAGAATCCATGATTTGGTTGAAACCATGAAAAAAGATACACTTTCTCTCCCAGAAAATCTTGAAAGTTTGAAGAAAGATTTGGCAAGGCATTATAATAACAACCTCTTTTTGGATTGTCAAAATATGGGCGAAGTTGTAGAGCTGAGCTTGAAATTGGTTTTAGTGCATTGACCCCTCCCTCGGCTGCTTCGGCAGTCCGATTCGCCCGGGGAACGGGTGTAAATTACTTATTCGGTTATCGTGCTTAGTCAAGGTGCGAATAATTCGGTTACCCAGCGAAGCCGAGGTATGAATTCATCATTTCTTCCATACCGACCAAAAAAGCAAAAGCCAAGCTACAACTAATAACGAGCCACCGATTGGGGCAACTGCTCCAAAGGCTGTTATTCCTGTAAAACAAATTAAATATAATGCTCCGCTAAAAATAAAAATGCCTACCAGAAAGCAATATCCGCTATATTTCAGGGTTTTTGAAGAAAATTCTTTTGCCAAAACTCCTACCAAGACCAATGCCAAAGCATGATAAAACTGATACCTGACTGCTGTTTCAAAAGTGTCAAATCTGCCTGAAGCTGTGAGCATTTCTTTGAGAGCATGAGCTCCAAAAGCACCAATCATTACGCCAATTGCTCCCAAAATTGAGCCTGTTTGTAAAAAAAATCTATTCATGTTTCGATATAGTTTGAATTTATTCGCAAAATTACTCTAAAAATATATGCTGTTCTAAGGTAATTTCAGAAAATCAATTATTGGAGGCTTTGCCTTTGCAACTCTTGTAAATGTTTGATTAAGCATTGTATTATCACTAAAAAAACCACAATTTCTAAGATAAAACTTCCCATCTTTCTCACCACCACCATAATCTACTCTATAAGCCTTTTTTGCAGTATTATCGCCTGTAAATGTAACTTTAGTGAGTTCTGTCCAGCCAATTTTTGAACCAAAAACCCATTGATTACCAAATAATCCCGTGCGTTCTTTGTTACCAGTTTCAGGAATAAAATTTTCAAGAAAAGAATACAAATTTTTTAGATAGGTAGTCGTTTTTGGTCGCTTGAAACTTGCTATCAATCGCCATTGATTTTCTTCGGGAGCAAAAAAATACGCAGTATAAATTGTATAATTATTAGTGCTTGGCTTTCCTTTAAGTAAAAACTTATAGGTGTTTTCTGCCTTCCAATCAAATTTCAAATAACTTTGCCCGCCTGACCCTTCATTGCCAAATTCGCCAGTATATACGTCCTTGCCCTTTTTATCCAAAAGTATCTTTTGGTCATCTGGAATCGCTCCAGGGTTATCAGTATTAAATGGACTCCAAACTGAAAACAATATTCTTCGTTCTTTTTCCGAATTTACCTGCATCCCAAAGTAGCCTTCACCAAAACCATTTGCCATAAAATATGAGCCAATCACATCATTGTTTTTTGGAATCGTAATTTCGTTATAAAACCACTCAATGTCTTCAACTGCTTCACTGGCATAACGCAAATGCACTGATGGACCTCTGCGACCCCAATAAAAGAAATTCCCTTCATTGTTTTTTACAAAAGCTAATTCCGAAGTAATAGAATTACCACTTACTGCAAGGTTTGAAATTGTACCAAAATTGGCATTTGTCTTTGAAATTCCAGCGATTTCAACAGAAATGTAGCCAGTTTGAGTAATATTCCATTCGCCTACAAAATATTCTTTTTCAGCATTTCCTTCTGCTATAAGTTCAAAACTTTTTCCTAAAATCGTTACATTTATTTTACTTTTACCACCGTTTGTGTTCAAAAACAAAGATAATTTGAGTGTACCTTTCTGTGCCAATTTGAAATAAGTTCGACAAATTGTTTGTTTATTTTGCCAATCTACAAATCCTTTTTCAGAAATCGTACCACCATTTGTTGTCCATGAATTTCCACCGATAGGGATAATCTGTTTGTTTGCATCATGCCCATCTAAAATATTGATTGATGACTTATCTGCTTTGCACTGAAAGAAAAGTGTTAAAAATATAAAAATTAAAATATTGATTTTCATAGTCGAATGATGTTGTTAAGATATTGTTTTGTACTGTGAAATTAGTTAAAAAATGATTGCGAGAGAACTTTATTTAAAATAATATAGTTGTTTAAACATATAATGTAATTGTATATAAAAAACTTTTCAATTAATTCAATGAAAAGAAACGATTTTTTGAAAACACTTGGAGTTTTGCCCTTTGCAAATATGAATTTACATGAATTAAAGAATATATCAGACAATTTCCCGAAATCGGAGAAAATGCCTGTTGTGTTCATCGGGCATGGGAGTCCGATGAATGCCCTTGCCGATAATGCGTTCACTGATAGTTTGGCTTTATTGGGCAAAAACATCGAACGTCCAAAAGCGATTTTGGTGATTTCGGCTCATTGGTTGACGATGAATAAAACATACGTTTCGGTGAATCCTTTTCCGAAAACTATTTATGATTTTGGTGGTTTTCCGGAAGAATTGTACAAAGTTAAATACGAACCAAAAGGCTCGCCTGAGTTTGCCAAAGAAGTGATAAAAGAGGTAAAAACTATTGGCATTTTGGAAGAACACCAAATGGGACTCGACCACGGTGCTTGGTCGGTGCTTCGCCATATTTATCCTGCTGCCGACATTCCTACGTTTCAGATGAGTATTGATTATTCAAAACCAGCTCAATATCATTTTGAATTGGCAAAAGAACTACAAAACCTGAGAAATAAAGGTGCTTTGATACTTTCAAGTGGAAATATCGTGCATAATCTCCGACAAATAAAATGGAATGAAACCAATCCGCAGCCTTTCGATTGGGCAGTAGAATTTGATGCAATTGTAGAAAACAAACTCAATCAAGGTAAATTTGCGGACTTAGCAGACTTCAAAACTTTTGGCAATATCGGCCCAATGGCTCACCCTTCTATTGACCATTATTTACCGATGGTTTATAGCGTTGGACTCATCAATCCTGAAGAGGAAGTCAAATATACTTATGAAGGAATGGAAATGGGAAGTATTAGTATGAGATGTTTTCAGGTGGGATGAGTTTTGAATTTGGAAATAATTTTCTCAGATTCAGTCTTTTTCTTTGTATTAAATTCTTTGGTTTGCACAAGTCCAATGCCTAAGAGTCCCTTTCAGGAGACTCTTAGGGAACGAAGAAAATGATAATTAATAACTTGTATTTGCAAATATTTTTTATACATTTGCAAACTTTTTTAAAAATAAAGTTATAAATATTTGCATTTGTCAATATTTACATTTAAAATTGTCATGGCAAACTAAAATTCCTATAACTATGAAAGCCTTATTCTTTTTTCAAATTTTGGCAATTACCTTATCAATTGTTAGCTATATTGTTATTGATGGCTTAACAAGTAAAGATAAAAATCATTTTGTTAAGTAGCTAAGTGCTATCTCTATTAATGTCGTGATGTAATCTCCAAAAAATATTATTATCCCACTACCAGCTAAACTTACAAATATCTTCTCTGCAAGTTTCTTCACTAATGTATCATTACTTGCTTTTATTTGGTTAATTCTATTTATATCTCCTTTTGTTAGAGAAATCATAGGAAAATCATTTAATTGATAAATAAGTTTCTCTAATATATCTTTTGAATAATATTGACCAGTAATTAAAAACAGATATATAAATGGAATTGAGCCAGTTATTGATAAAAATATTATTCTTGATAGAGTAATATTATCTTTTGGGTAAAAAAATGGTAAAATGCTTTTAAAACCAATGTTCAAAAAGTAAATACCTAATGAAATAAATATTGAAATAAATAAAAGTTGTATTTTCCCTCTATTATTTCTGATAATAATTACTGGTTTACTTTTTGGGGAATTTGATGGTAAACATTCGTACCAATTAGCTACAATGTTTTTAAGTTCATTGCAAAGTGTATCATTTACAAAGTCAATTTTACAAATCATATCAGCAGATGCTTCTTCAAGCTCATAGTCTTCTCCTCCATCAGCCATAGCTACTTGCCAAAATTCATGCGGTCTTAATCCTGAACCAATTCTAACTTTCATTGAGTGTGGCTGTGGGATTTTATGTGCTGATTGATTAGGGAAAAGCACAGTAAAGTCCCAGTCAATTACAACAGATATTGTTTTTGCTGAAATTAAATTCCAGTCTGTCCTTTCAAATTCAGCCCAATTTCCATATATTTTAATTTCTTTATTAGAAAGGCTTATTGTAGCACTAACTACACTGGCATTTGTGTCTATAATTGAAAGCTTTTTTTGAACTTGTTGGTTAAGTTCGCAAATATCATTTTTAGTGATTAGTTTATTCCCATTAAAAAGTTTTATATCAGAATCTCTTTTGCCCTTCAAGAAATAAAACATAGATTTAAAGTTATCAAGTGCTTGATTAACAATAATTTCTCCAGTTCCTTTATCACTTGGCATTTGAATTAGTTCTTCATTCATATTATTATTCATATTATTAAGGATTAAACTTTATTTTTTGTTTCGATTCCAACATATAAAAGTAAGACTCTGTACAGCTACAATTGATTGATTATAAGTTAATTATAAAATTCATTTTTGAATTTACTTTACAATAATATCATAAATTTTGTAAAACCCCTAACTATTATAAATCCGACCACCAAAAATCTTGCTACCCACTCTAATCATATTACTACCTTCTTCAATAGCAATCTCATAATCTTCACTCATGCCCATTGAGAGAGTTCTGAGCGGGCGGCGTTCCGCTTCTGAGTTCTGAATTCTGAGTTCTGAGTAAAAGTTTTTCAACTTTCTAAACTCTTTTCTGATTTGTGTTTCGTCGTCGGTTAAAGTTGTCATGCCCATAAACCCTACAATTTTGATGTTTTGTAGGGTTTTTAAGGTTTCTGAGTTCAAAATTTCCAGACATTCTTCTTCGGTCATGCCGCTTTTGGTATCTTCTTCTGCGATATAAATTTGTAGTAAACAGTCAATCACTCGGTTGTTTTTGGCTGCTTGTTTATTGATTTCTTGCAATAGTTTAAAACTATCAACCGAGTGAATCAAACTTACAAACGGAGCAATGTATTTTACTTTATTCGATTGTAAATGCCCAATAAAATGCCATTCAATGTCTTTTGGCATTGCCTCATATTTCTCGACTAATTCCTGCACATAATTTTCACCAAAACGCTTAAAACCAGCATTATATGCTTCCATGAGCATTTCAACAGGCTTTGTTTTTGAAACAGCAATCAGCGTTACACCTTTGCTAACTATTTGATTTTCAATGTATTGTATATTTTCTACGATTGACATTTTTCTATTATTTTAGTCTGCATTTTCTTCCCAAATCTGCACCAAGTTGATAATTACTTCTGTTGCTTTTTCCATGTCTTGCACTGAAACCCACTCTAATTTTGAATGAAAAGCGTGTTCACCTGCAAAAATATTGGGGCAAGGCAAACCCATAAACGACAAACGAGAACCATCTGTTCCGCCACGAATACTACGTAGTTCGGGCGTTAAACCTGCTCTTTTGATTGCCTCCAAAGCATAGTCAACTACTTCGGGGTAATTGACCAAAACTTCTTTCATATTGCGGTACTGCTCCGTAATTTTGAAATCCGCTTTTGAGTTTGGATAATGTGTAAGTGCTTGATTAACAATGTTTTGCAAGAATCTTTCTTTTTCATGAAGTCCTGCAACAGTAAAATCTCTGATGATAAAATCAAGTTTAACCGACTCTTGGATACCCGAAATTTGAGTTGGATGAATAAATCCTTCCATATTTTCGGTAGTTTCGGGAGAAAGGCTATCTTTTGGTAAAGCTGCCAAAATATCTCCTGCAATTTTCATAGTATTTTCGAGTTTCCCTTTCGCGAAACCTGGGTGTGTACTTACCCCATGAATCGTTAGCGTAACTGCATCTGCCGAGAAAGTTTCGTCTTCGAGCGTGCCAAGACTTTCGCCATCCATTGTATAGGCAAAATCGGCAGCTAATTTAGCTAAATCTACTTTTTCAGTACCCCTACCAACTTCTTCATCAGGTGTGAAAAGTATTTTTATAGTGCCGTGCTTAATTTCAGGATTGTTCATCAAATACTTAGCTGCAGCCATTATTTCGGCAATTCCTGCTTTATTATCTGCTCCCAAGAGTGTTGAACCACTGGCTGTTATAATGTCATTTCCTATCTGATTTTTTAAATCAGGATGCTCTGAAACTTTGATGATTTGACTCGTATCATCGGGCAAAACTATATCAGAACCGTCCCAATTAAAATGAACAAGAGGCTTTACGTCTGCACCACTGCAATCTGGCGAAGTATCCACGTGTGAACAGAAGCAAATTGTAGGCACATTTTTAGAAGACGGGGGGCGTTCAGCATTACTCGAAATTGTAGCATAAACATAGCCCCATTCATCAAGATGTGCATCTGTAATACCCAAGTCTAATAAATCTTGCACCAAAATTCGGCTCAAATCTTTTTGCTTTTCGGTCGAAGGATTTGCGTTTGAATTTGGGTCAGATTGTGTATCTACCAAAACGTAACGGAGGAAGTATGTTGCAGCACTCCCGCCCTGCAACGGATGCCGCCCTAAAAGGGGGCTAAAGTTTTTATTTGTATTAGTTTTTTTCATTCGAGAATAAGAAACTCCCCTTTAGGGACGGTCAGTCGTTACTGCGGGGGGTTAAAATACTCTTCAAATCTGCGGGTGAATAATTGATATTTTTTAGTGTTTTATCGTCACCTTTTCTATAAACCAAAAACTTGCCGTCTAATTCCTTATAATAAGACTCAGTACCTTTGGTTAAATAATGTGCAATAGTTGCTTCAGCTTCTTCAACACTATGACAGGCTTTGCTCATATTTGAGCGTTGCACTTCGTCGAAAAGCTCTCTAAATTTTTCTCCTAAACCAAATTCTAATATTGCACCTGCTAATACATATTGTATATCTGCCAATGCATCGGCAACTTCGATGAGGTCATTATTATCAATGGCTTCTTGTAATTCTTTGAGTTCTTCGGCAATAAGCGACACCCGCAAATCGCTTCGTTGCTTTGAAGGAATTTGTGGTGTACTTAAAATCGGATGTTTGAATGTTCGATGAAATTCTGCAACTTGGTTGAGGCAATCTAAATTTTGCATAAAATAAAATTAACAAATTTGATGATTTAATAATGTGTTTTTTTGTGCCAAAAAAGGGTATTTTTAAGTAGTTTTCAGGTAAAAATGCCATTTAATTAAGATACTTTTAATTTTTTGTTGAAAAAATTTTTGCCGTAAAATAAATAAACCGATATTAGCGTTTGCAAAGTTGAACAAATTTCAATAATATTGCTACGTAACTGAAGCCAAAAATCAAAACCCATCAAATCATGAACAAATTTTATAGAGTTCTTTCAGTGGTAACACTAACATTATCGGTTGCTTTATGGTCATGTAAAGGAGACCAAGGTCCCGTTGGTCCTAATGGTACACAAGGTCCACAAGGTACAACTGGAGCAACTGGAGCAACTGGAGCGACTGGAGCAACTGGAGCTACTGGTGCAACTGGTGCTACTGGAGCAACTGGTGCAGCAGGTACTAATGGTACTAATGGCAATGCCAATGTAAAAGGTAGTGAAGTAACAGTAAAAGCAGCCGACTGGAAAATCGTAGATGCTGCTGGTATTGGAACAGGCTCTACTGGCAAAACAGGTGCTGTTGTGGTAACAGATGCAAACATTAAAGCAACAACTTTTGTTTTTGCTTATGTTAAAGTAGGAACGCAGTTTGTTGCATTACCTCGTGTTGTAATTAAAGAAACTGACGGTGCTACAGAGCAAGTAAATTTTGGTGTAGAAACTGGAAAATTAACCTTGTATTATGTTTCTCAAACTGCAGCAATTGGTGGTATAAAGAGTTATGCTCCACAAGGCGACCTTGTTTTCTCTTATGTTGCAATCGAGAAATCAAACTTGGTTAATATGCAATCTGAAGGCGTAAATCTTAAAAGCCGTGATGCCGTAATGAGTTATTTACAAGCACACAAGTATTAATCGTAAACTACACAATAAATAGTAAGTTACGAAACAAAAAAAGCCTTCCTTCGGGAGGCTTTTTTTGTTTAATTTTCGTTAGTAAATCAACAACATACTCAAGATAAATGAAACGGTTATTTTTAATACTTTTTTTTCTTTCAACATCCTCAACAATTTTTGCTCAATTACTAACTGATAATGAATCTAAACAATTGATTATCAAGGGATTAGATAAATTATATAATTATGAATTTAAAGAAGCGGATGCTTTTTTTCAGAAAATAAAAATTAAATATCCTAAGCATCCAGTTAGCCCTTTGCTGAGTGCTTTACAAATTCAATGGCAAAATCTACCCGTTGAACGAAACCCAAAAGCATTAAGCCAGTATATTTTATTACTCGAAAAAAGTCAGGTATTGGCAGAAACATTGCTCAATGACCCCACAAAAAAAGCCGAAGGTACTTTTTTCTTAGTTGCATCGCATGGTTATATTGCTCTTATTCTCAACGACAAAAAAGAGCAAGTAAAAGCTGCCAACGAAGCTCGTAAGGCATATAACTATTTAAAAGATGGCAATAAATTAGTTGAGAAAAATCCTGAGTTTCTCTTTACGTCTGGTTTATATAATTTTTATAGAATTCAATATCCTGAAACACACCCAATTGTTAAGCCCATCATGCTTTTTTTGGAAGATGGAAATAAAAAAACAGGCTTGCAGCAATTAGAACAGGCTGTGCAGAAATCTGTATTTTCTCGCATAGAAGCAGCATATTATTTGACAAGTGTAAATCTCAAATATGAGTCGAATTATCCTAAAGCCTTGGTTTATTCTACCTGGCTTCATGAAAAATATCCAAATAATTTGGTTTATACCATGCGGCATGCCGAAAGTTTGTTAATGAATGGGAAATTTGAAGAGGCTCTTCCTTTGATTCAGATTCTTAAAAAAAGTAATGAAAAAGTATATCAATTATCAGGAAATTTGTTTGAAGGATTGATTTCCGAAAAGTCAAAGAAAAATGATAAACAAGCAAGTGATTTTTATAATATTGTTTTGAAAATTCAAACAAACGACCACTATACTTCTGACTATTATGCTATGGCTTATGCTGGTTTGGCACGAATCGCCCACCGAGCAAATAATTCAAAACGGGCAGAAACACTCTATAATAAATGCTTAGATTATGCCGAATATAATTCGAATATTGCAGAAGCTAAAAAGTATTTAGGGAAATAAAATTTTTAGTAAGAATAACGAATTATTTGAATGGTTCGCCGCTGCGATGACGAGGTACGAATGGCGAATAACTCGTCATTCGTAATTTTTTAAATCAAACGCAACCAACATTTACTTTTTCTCGTAACTACCATAGAAACAAAATTAGAAACCCATTAATTTTTTTACTATGGAACAAGTACAATTAAATAGAGGTCAATTTTTAAAACAATTAGGCTTGAGCAGTGCAGCCCTTATGTCGTTTTATTGTCTTGGTACAACAATGACAGCTTGTACAAATGCAAGTGATGACCCAACTCCAGCACCAACAGTTACACCAACACCTACGCCCACCCCAACGCCCACTCCAGTTGTAAGCACAGGAATTACGGGAACAACTACAGGTACTATTGATTTTACTATTGATTTGACTCATGCAGATTTTAAAAAATTAAAAACACAAGGGGAGTTTACCTATGTTGCTGATATTATTATAGCTAATGCCAAAGGTACTTTTGTTGCTTTATCAAAAATGTGCACTCATGAAGGTACAACGATAGATTTTAGGAGTGGAACGAACGATTTTAGATGTTCAAATCATGGTTCGGAATTTACAACCGATGGCAAAGTTCAAAAATCTCCTGCTGCAAAAGCATTGACAGTATTTAAGGCTGAAAGCACAAATAGTGGTAATTCATTGAAAATTACGGCTTAGAAAGTAAGATTAACGAATTATTCAAATGACGAATAACGAACGGCTCCGAAGCGGTGTACCGTGCCGTTGCGATAAAATGCTGATAGTCAATTAATTAAGAATTTTTAAAATGTTAAATGATTTCATTTGACTGTTTACTTCAATAGAAATTTAGCTTTTTTTGTAAAAAATTATATACAACCAAATAGTATTTTTTTTCGTATATAAGTATAAAGGTTTTATTGTAGGGGTATGTGTTAATTTAAAGAAAGCCAATTTTATTGGCTTTCTTTTTACATACTTCACTTCAAAATAATATATTGATGAAAAAAAATATTTCTCTTCATTGACAGATTTTAAAGTCGAACCCCCCTCCCTTTTTGGAATGAAGACTGATGACAAATTAACTTTGAAATTTCAAGTTGTTTTTGCTTTGTAAATTATCGACATTTGAAGTCAGGTTTCATTTCCTCAAAAATTGTTTTATGAAAAACCTCACTTTAATATTATTATTCGTGTCAAACCTCGTTTTCTCTCAAACAGCCAATCATGATGAGTCGAAAGTTCCCCCATATACATTGCCCGATGTTTTGACTGGAGTTAATGGGGAAAAGATAAAAACTATCAAAGATTGGGAAGCGAATCGCCCCGCCTTGTTACAACTTTTTGCGGAAAATGTTTACGGAACTACGCCAAAAATGACTTTAAAGCAACATTTTGTTATTACAAAAGTGAAAAATGATGCTTTGGGAGGAAAAGCCATTCAGAAACAAATTTCTATTTTCTTTGATGATTATCCAACATTAAGTCCGATAAATATTTTGCTTTATTTGCCCAAAAATGTCGCAAAACCACCAATTTTCATGGGCTTAAATTTTGAAGGAAATCATTCTTTGATTTTCGATAATGATATTCCGATTACTAAAAATTGGATGCTCGAATACAAAAAAGATTCTACGAGAATAAAAAACCATGTAGCTTTAGAGGGTTCAAGAGGCACTGCTGGCATAGAAACTTGGGCTTTTGAAAAGATTATTTCGGCAGGATTTGCAGTAGCTACTGCCTATTGTGGAGATATTGAACCCGATTATCCAGAAGGTTGGAAAACGAGTTTGCGTGGCGTAATTGGCAATCAAAAAGAAAATACTTGGGGAACAATGGGTGCATGGGCATGGGGTTTGAGTAGAATGTTGGATTATGTGCAGAGCGACAAAGATATTGACGAAAAAAAAGCAATTGTAGTCGGACATTCGAGGTTAGGAAAAGCGGCTTTTTGGGCAGCGGCACAAGATACTCGTTTTGCTGCATACATTTCTAACGAATCGGGCGAAGGAGGTGCGGCTTTGGCAAGGCGTTGGTATGGCGAAACGGTGGAGATTATCAATACAAAATTTCCACATTGGTTTAGCGAAAAGTTCAAAACATATAACCAAAATGTAAATGCTTTGCCAACGGACCAACACCAATTAGTTGCCTTGATTGCCCCACGACCAATTTATATTTCAAGTGCTGAAGGCGACCAATGGTCCGACCCAAAGGGCGAGTTTTTGTCGCTCAAAAATGCCGAGCCTGTTTACAAATTATATGGTAAAAGAACTTTGACTGAAAGTACACAACCACCTGTAAATCAGCCAATTGGTTCAGATATTCGTTATCATTATCGCTCAGGAAAGCATTACATGAATGACTATGATTGGGAACAATATTTGAAATTTGCAGAGGAGGTTATGAAGTGATTTTTTTTTCTGCTTTCTACCACTAAATTTGTTCAAAAAAAGCCTAATTTGCTTGCCTAATTAAACAAACCTACGGTAATGGTTCAATCCTACAAACAAAATCCTGTTGTAGATACACACTACGATACAATAATTATTGGTTCAGGCATGGGTAGCCTCACAACTGGGGCAATTTTGGCAAAGGAAGGTCAAAAAGTACTTATTTTGGAGCGACATTATACCGCAGGTGGTTTTACGCATATTTTCAAACGAAAAGGGTATGAGTGGGATGTTGGTATTCACTATATTGGAGAGGTACAACGCCCACATTCGGTTATAAAAAAGATTTTTGATTATATTTCAAACAGCAAATTGTTGTGGGAAGATTTGGGCGAAGTCTATGATAAGATTATTATTGGTGATAAGGCTTACGATTTTGTAAAAGGCGTACAAAATTTCAAAGAAAAGCTCTACGAATATTTTCCTTTTGAAAAAGATGCCATAGATGGATATGTGAATTTGGTTTTTGCATCTACAAAAACTACGCAAAAGTTTTATACTGATAAGGTTTTATCACCAATTTTGAGCATGACCATTGGTTCTGCGATGCGTAATGCTTACTATAAGTTTTCGGACCAAACTACTTACGATGTACTCAAATCACTGACCGATGATGAAGAATTGATTAAGGTTTTGGCAGGTCAGTATGGCGATTATGGCGTAACTCCCAAAAAGAGTAGTTTTGCTATGCACGCATCGGTTGCTCGACACTATTTTGGTGGTGGAAGTTTTCCGATTGGTGGTTCTTCTCAAATCGTAAAAACGATTGACCCTTTGATTGAAGCTGCAGGAGGTACAATTTTGATAAGTGCGGAGGTGAAAGAGGTTCAGATTGTTAACAATAAAGCGACTGGCGTTTTGATGAGTGATGGCAAGGTTTTTACAGCCGATAATATTGTAAGTGGTGCAGGAATTATGACAACTTACAATAAAATTTTGCCTGAAAATGTATGCGTTCAACATAAATTGAAAGAACAATTACAAAAAATTGAGCGGTCGGTTTCACACGCTTGCCTTTATATTGGACTAAAAGGCTCTCCGCAAGAATTGAAACTTCCTAAAACGAATTATTGGATTTATCCAAAAGATGGCGACCACGATATTTGTGTCGAAAATTATTTGAAAGACATTGATGAACCTTTGCCCGTAGTTTATATCTCTTTTCCTTCAGCAAAAGACCCCGATTGGTCGAATCGTTATCCTGATAAAAGTACCATTGATATTATCACGCTTGTTCCGTTTGATACTTTTGCACCATGGGAAGGAAGTCGTTGGATGAAGCGTGGAGAAGATTATAATGCCTTGAAAGAGAAAATTGCCAAGCGTTTATTGGCAGAACTTTATCGACAATTGCCTCATTTAGAAGGAAAAGTGGACTTTTATGAACTTTCTACGCCATTAACGACTCAGCATTTTGTCAATTATGAAAAAGGCGAAATTTATGGACTCGACCATACGCCAAGCCGTTTCAGACAAAGATTTTTGAAACCTAAAACCCCCATCAAAAACTTTTATTTGACAGGTCAAGACATAGTTACAGCTGGCGTTGGTGCAGCCCTTTTTTCAGGAGTTTTGACTGCCTCCGCCATGACAGGAATCAATCTTACAAATAAAATTATGACTGAAAATTTGCCCGAGTAGATATCTTCAATTAAAAACCAAAAAAGGATTGATTAACCTCAATCCTTTTTTGTCTGTGAATTCTCCTCAAAACCTCGGCACAAAACCCATATTCGACCAAATGAAGGCATATATATCGGCAGTTGATTCGAGGTTTTTCTTGGTATTACTTGCTCCGTGTCCAGAGTTGGTATCGATTCTGATAAATAGCGGATTTTTGCTACTTTTTGCCCCTTTTTCCTGCAAAGTTGCAGCATATTTGAACGAATGTGCAGGTACAACTCTATCATCATGGTCGGCAGTTGTGATGAGCGTTGCAGGATAATTGACTCCTTCTCGAATATTATGCAGTGGCGAATAAGCATATTGTGCCTTAAACTCTTCCGCATTATCTGATGTGCCATAATCAGCAATCCAGTTCCAACCAATCGTAAATTTCTGAAAACGCAACATATCCATCACACCCACTTGCGGAATTGCCACTTTTGCCAAATCAGGTCTTTGATTAATAACTGCTCCAACTAAAAGTCCACCATTTGAGCCACCACGAAGAGCTAAATGAGCATTATCACAATATTTTTGGGCAACCAAATACTCGCCAGCTGCAATAAAATCATCAAAAACGTTCTGTTTTTTGAGTTTCATGCCTTGTTCGTGCCATTTTTCGCCATATTCGCCACCACCACGCAAATTTGCCGAAGCATACACTCCACCTTGTTCCAAAAATGGAATTAATAGTGGACTAAAAGAAGGGTTTACATTGATATTAAAACCACCATAAGCATAAAGCAAAGTTGGATTTTGACCGTCAAGTTTCAAGCCTTTTTTATAGACAATAAACATAGGAATCTTCGTGCCATCTTTACTTGTATAAAAAATTTGTTTTGTTTCAAAATCTGTTGCTTTGAAATCAACTTCTGGCGAACGGAAAACGGTACTTTTCTTAGTCGCAATATCGTATCTGAAAATAGTAGGAGGGTAGTTGAAAGTGCTGAAAGTATAGAACACAAATTTATCGTCAACTTCACCGCCAAAGCCCCCAGCCGAACCCAAACTTGGTAATTTTACTTCATTTTCAAGCTTTCCGTTCAAATCATAAACGTAGGCACGAGTTGTAACGTCTTTCAAATAGGTTGCAAACATTTTTCCGCCTGCCGTGCCAACACCTTGCAATGGCTCAGGTTTTTCGGGTAAAATTGTAGTCCATTTTCCTGACGAAATTTCATACTTTTCAACTTTATCATTCGGGGCATTTTGGTTAGTTTTAATCAAGAAACTTTGTCCAACATTATCAATTACACTATAACTGAAATTTGTAATTTCTGCAACTATCGGTTTGAACTCTTTTTGACCTAAAGCCCTGAAATACAGTGCATTACCATCTTTTCCTTTACCTCGGTCGCTAATATTTAAGAAAGAAAATTGCTCATCTTCGGTCGTATAAACTCCGTTGAAACGTTGTGGATTTACCTTGTCCTCAAAAACCAATTCATCGGCATCTTGTGTGGTATTTATTTTATGAAAAAATACTTGATGGTTTTCATTTTTGGCTGCCAACGCACTGCCTTCTGGCTTTGGATATCGGCTATAATAAAAGCCATTTCCTTGCCAAGAAATGCCCGAAACTTTTACCCATTCGAGTTTTTCAGGAAGATTTTGTTTCGTTGCCATATCCATAATTACAATATCTTGCCAGTCTGAACCACCCTTTGAGAGTGCCATTCCTGCATATTTTCCATCTTTTGAAAGTACAAATTGTACCAAACGAGTTGTACCATCTGTCGAAAGTTTGTTTGGGTCAATTACCAATTCGGGTGTGCCGTCGAGCCCTTTTTGGCGATAAAGCACCGATTGATTTTGCAAACCATCATTTTTATAGAAATAAAACCATTCACCCTTGCGAGAAGGCGAAGAATACTTGGCGTAATTGAAGATTTTTTCTAACCTTTTTTGCAAATCAACACGGTAAGGGATTTTCTCTAAGTAGCTAAAAGTTACGACATTTTGTTGTTTAACCCATTCGGCAGTTTCGGCAGAACGGTCGTCTTCGAGCCAACGGTAGGGGTCGGCAACAGTCGTTCCATGATAATTGTCGGTGTGTTCAATTTTTTTTGTTGCAGGATAATTGTACTGAGCCATTGAATAGTAAGAAATTAATAGAAAAATGAGTGCTTTTTTCATAGTTTTGAATAAATTAATGTTTTGATTGAAGTATATTCGTAAAGGTTTTAAGCGTTCCCAAACAAGCATAGGGCTTGTCAAAATAATTGAAATCATAAACAAATGTACGGAAAATATTAATTGAAATTTAAGGACAAAAATTGCATTTTTAACTTGAGTGAAGAAATAAAATATTTACCCGCAAGTTTTTAATCCCTTTTTTCATCTAAAGAGATATTACAAACAAAATCTCTTAAAAATGAAAAATATAATAATCACTTTCGCAACAATTTGTATTTTAGCTTTCATTAGTTGCCAAAAGAAACTTCACTTACTCCTGCCACTGTACCAACTACGGGCAACACCACAAGCGGAACAACGACTGGTGGTACAACGACAACTACTGGAGGAACCACCTCCACCACAACAGCTACGTCTTATGCTCCTTTTATAAATGGAAATGGCTTTTTTGGCACAGCTGGCACTTGGACAAAATAAAAAAAACAGTATTTAAGATTAAACTTTTTTGCTTCTTTTACATCTTAAGAAGTACATTCATCTCAAACCAAATATTAATATGAAAACCTATTTTCAAGTTTTATTGAGACTTTTGTCATTGCTAATTATCTTTGTAGCATGTTCAAAAACCGAAAGCACACCCGACCCAGTTGGCACAGCAACTACAAGTAATTATGCTACAATCATGCAAAATGCATTTAAAGACTACGGAGCAGCAAATGTTACTGTGGCAGTTGATGGTAATTTTCTGACAGTTACAACAACAACTGTACCTGATCACAAAAGCCCCTATTTTGCAGGAACGGACAGTCGTTTTGAAAATTATAATGGTACAAATACGGCTTTCAAAAAAGCACCAAACACAATTACAGAAGGCAAAACTACTTTACGAATTCCTACAAATCCTACAAAAGCGACCTCGGTACAAGCCACTCCAATGGGACCGTTTGGTGTATCTTTAAATGGTGTTCCTTTTTTTAATCAATATGCCGCAGGTGGAAGTCCGCTGACAGGTGAAATAAATGGATTTGACCAATATGGTGGGCATCCGCAACAACAAGGACAATACCATTATCATGTAGAGCCTTTGTATATTACTGCAAAAAAAGGAAAAGGTGCTTTATTGGGTTTTTTATTAGATGGATTTCCTGTATATGGACCATTGGAAAATAGTAAAACCATTAAAAGTAGTGATTTGGATGCTTATCATGGACATTCACACGCAACAACTGAATATCCCAATGGAATCTATCATTACCACATCACCGCCGATGACCCATATATCAATGGTAGCGGTTTTTATGGAACGCCCGGTACTCTTACAAAATAATTATGAAATTCAGCATTGTTTTATTAATCAGTTTTATTTTTGCTTGTAATAAACGAAGTGAGATTCCAGAAAAATCTCCTGTTGTTATTCCAAATTTGGAGGTTTTGGTAAGTGATTCAACGCTTTCACTGCAGCAGGATATTTTATTTTTTCGAGGTAAATTCTTTTCAGGCTTTGTTATTGAAAAACACCAAAATGGTCGAATTTTAGCAAAAAATGCTTACTTTAAAGGAAAATTGGAAGGCAAACAAGAAAAATTCTATCCAGATGGTTCAAAAATGGAAGTGCGTTTTTATGTAGAAAATCGGAAAAATGGTGAGCATAATGGCTGGTGGGAAAACGGACAAATGAAGTTTGAATATTTTATTAAAAATGACATTCCGATTGAAACTCACCGAGAATGGTATCCAAGCGGACAGCTTTATTCATTAGCAACTTTTAATGCCGAAGGACAACCAGAAGGCAAGCAACAAATGTGGTTTTCAACTGGTCAAATAAAATCTAATTATGTAATTGTTAAGGGCAGAAGGTTTGGCTTTTTGGGAGCAAAAGGCTGTATGGGCGAAAATGAAAAGAAAACTTCGGCTTTAAAGTTTGGAAAGAAATAAACTTGGCTTCTTTCCTGAAATTATTTTATTTTAAAAACAACTAATTCATCTACATCTTCGTCTTCCTCTGAAACCCTACAAATACTATAAATGGAAGAAGCAGATTTACTGCAAAATTTAAAAGCTGGCAATAAATCTGCTTTCACCGTGCTTCTCAGGCTTCACCGAAGCAAGGTTATTAATACTTGTTACCGCTTCTTATTAGACCAAAACGATGCCGAAGATATTTCGCAGGAAGTCTTTATCGAGGTCTATCAATCTATCAAATATTTTCGGGGCGATTCAAAACTTTCTACTTGGATTTATCGAATTGCTGTAAGCAAAAGTTTGGAGGAAATCAAAAAACGGAATTGCAAGAAGCGTTTTGGGTCAATCGGGAAAATGTTACATTTAGACGATATTACAAATTGGATTGGTGGTGGAACGATGCCCGATAAGGATATTCAGGAAAACGAAAAAATGACAGAAATTAGGCAAGCATTAAATCAACTGCCTGATAATCAACGAGTTGCTTTTACGTTGAGCAAAATAGATGGTTATAATAATGCCGAAATTGCTGCCATTATGAACACAACGGTGATTGCCGTAGAATCGTTGGTTTCACGGGCGAAAAAGAAAATAAGTGCAGAATTAGAGATAATTCTAAAAAATAATGATTGAACTGCCAGAAAATTCAAAAAAAAACCTCTAATATATAAAATAACCAAAAATGAAAAACTCTTTACTCCAAAACAAAGTCAATCAAACTATACGAGAGTTTGACAACTTAGAAAACATCGAACCATCATCAGTCTGGAATCAAACTTTGATGGAAAGAATTGCTTCAAAGCAAGCGAACAATTCAAGTGAATTTTCGGGAGTAAGATTTAATGTTTTGGTGCTTTTTCTTATTCTATTAAATATCACTTTTTTTATAAGATTTTCAAATAATAATAATTTTGAGCAAAAATCCATACACAATGAAGATTTAAGAAGTATTTCAAAAGAGCTGTTGAGTATCTCAAATTCTCTAAACGAATAAAAAAATGGATATTTTTACGCAAAAGAAAAATCTAATAAGAACCGTAATTATACTGGTGCTTTTGAATCTATTTTCATTGAGTTTTTTGGTTTGGAAAGAAGTTTCTCGTCGCCCGCCAGAAGTTGGTGATCCCGCTTTATTTCCTCGACAAGAAGATTTTCGTGATGTTTCAAGGATTTTAAAAAAAGAGCTTTATTTATCTGAAAAACAAGTAGAACAATTTCAAAAACTACGTACTGATTTCTTTGAAAAAGAACAAATATTAGCCTTAACGATTCGCAATAAAAAAGATTCGATGAATGTTGAAATGTTTAATAAAGTTACAAATGAACAACTTGTGCTGCATTTAGCAAAAGAAATTACCGAAAATGGCTATAAAATGGAATTATTACGCATCGAACAAGCCAAAGCCTTGAAAGCGATTTGCACAATACCGCAACAGGAAAAAATGGAAGATTTAGTCATTGAAATTAGAGATTATTTTAGACCAGATAACCAACCGAAAAGAAAATAAAAATTTTTTTCAAAATAGTGCCAGAAATCAAAGCGTTTGTCTTCTAAGTATTTAGACCACTTCATCACTAAACAAATATCAAATGACAAAGAAAAATTTCTTTTCAGTTATCTTACTTTTCATTTTATTGTATGGCTGCAAAAAATCTACGGATACAGTTACTCCGACCACAGGAACAACTACAACGACTACCACAACAACGACAGGAACAACTACCACTACAGGTACTTACAACGACTTGCTAATTCCGCCAACAATTACTGGAAAAACCTTCGATTTGACATTAGGGAAATCCACCAAACAGTTCCGTACTGGCACTGCGACAAACACTTACGGCTACAATGGAATGTCGTTTTGGGGACCTACTTTGATAATGAATAAAGGCGATAATGTGCAGATGAATGTTACCAATAACCTCACCGAAGCAACGACTACGCACTGGCATGGCTTTCATATCCCTGCCATTATGGACGGCGGTCCACACCAAATGATTGAGGCTGGAACAACTTGGAAACCTACCTTTGAGGTAAAAAAAAATGAAGGTTTATATTGGTATCACCCACATTTGCACGAAAAAACTTACGACCAATTGACCTACGGTGCAGGTGGATTGATTATTATAAAAGACCCAACAGAATCGGCGTTGGCTTTACCTCGAACTTACGGCACAGATGATATACCGTTGGTATTTTCGAGTAGAAGATTTTTGACGAGCAATCAATTTTCTCGTACACTTTTGATTGATAATTATGGCGATTATATGCTCACCAATGGCGTTTTGAACGCTCAGGTAACATTGCCAAAACAATATGTAAGGTTCAGAATTTTGAATGCAGAAATCCAAAGAGGATTGAATTTCGGATTTAGCGATAACCGAACTTTCCAAGTCATAACTAACGATGGAGGCTTATTAGATGCTCCTGTGGCGGTAACAAGGGTGAGAATGATGCCCGGCGAACGAGTTGAAATCTTGGTAAATTTAGGTAATGATGCCGTAGGTTCTTCTTTAGATTTTAAAGCCTATAATTCGGGGCAATTATTTGACTTTCCCGGTCAAGAAGGTAATCCAACTACTCCCAATGGCAATGCTGGACCCATCAATGGGGGCTTGCTGAATAATACAGATTTCACGGTTTTGCATATAAATGTTGGGGCGGCAACTGCTGGGGCAATTACGGCACTTCCCGCCAAACTTACAACTAATACTTATTGGACAAATGCTGATGTAACGAATAGCCGAACAGTTACCATCACTGGCGGACAAGGTGGTTCGGCTTTTACGTTTGACAACAATACTTATGGCGAAACAAAAAATAATTTTACTATCAAATTAAACGCTGTTGAAAAATGGACTATCGTAAATAATCAAATTTTTGGTCACGCATTTCATATCCATGATATTCAATTTAAAATTATTTCGAGAAGTTCGGGCGTTGTCGAAAGTTATGAATCTGGCTGGAAAGACACCATTTATGTTCCTTTGGGGCAGAGTATGGTGGTTATTGCTAAATTTGATGATTTCTCGAGTACCACAAACCCTTATATGTTTCATTGCCATTTCTCAAACCACGAAGACGAAGGAATGATGGGGCAATTTTTGGTAACGCAATAGTGGTTTCAAATTAAATGAAACAATTACTAATTCTAAGCTTTTTGCTTTGCTTATGTACCTGCACCAAGCAAAATAAAGACAAAAAACCACCCGATTTGAAAGTTCTAAACTATGATTCTGACTTGAAAAAGACTAATTATGGTTGGTTTTACAAGGAAAAAGCATTTTCTGGCTACATGATTCAAGCAGAAAAAGATGGTCGAATTGTTTATGAATCACCCATTATTGAAGGTAAAGAAAATGGTTTGGCAAAAGGAACTTATAATTCTGGCGAAAAACTATTGGAACAAAATTTTATCAATGGAAAGGTCGAAGGCGAGTTTAAACAATGGTGGCCCAACGGGCGAATTAGGTATTTATTTCATTACAAAAATGACAAATTCGATGGTTCGCTATTAGTATTTTTCCCTAATGGCAAAAAACGAGAAGAAAGCAATTATCAGTTAGGCGAAAAAGAAGGCGTTCAAAGGGTATGGAGCGAAAAAGGCCTTTTGATTTCAAATTATACCATTAAAAAAAAACAATAAAGTTTATGGCATTATTTCGGTTAAAAGTTGTATTCCAGCTGGGCGTTAGTTTGCTGATAATCAGCGTTTTATTGGCAATTGTTTCTTGCAAAAACAACAAACCTGACACTTTGCCTTTTTATAATTCCGCCGATTTTACTGCCGAATGGATTACCGAAAATGACATGAAATATAAGGCTATTCATACGATTGAGGTGTTTTCGATGCAAAATCAGCTTGGGCAAATTTTTACTTCTGATTCCCTGAAAGGTAAAATTTATATTGCGAATTTCTTTTTTACAATTTGCCCAAGTATTTGCCCAAAAATGACTAATAATCTAAGTGTTTTGCAAGAAAAATTTAAACAAGAAAAGGATTTTAAACTAATTTTTTTTTCAGTAACTCCTTGGATTGATTCAGTGGCTACTTTGAAAAAATATGCTTTAAAACACAAAATAAATAGTGAACAATGGCATTTATTAACAGGTCAGAAAGAAACAATTTACCAATTAGGACGACAATCTTTTTTTGCTGAGAAAAGCATTGGTTAAACAAAAGGAAAAGATGATTTTCTACATACAGAAGCCATGCTATTGATTGACAGTAACGCAAGAATTAGAGGCATTTATAACGCCACCAATCCCGATGAAATTGAAAGAATTACAGATAATATTAACTCACTTTTAAACGAAAAATGAAATCATGAAAAAAAACACAATTCTAATGGCAGTTATTCTGCTTATTTTTATCTCAGCTTGTAAAACTTCGGATATTACCACAACAACCCCAACTACCTCAACAACAAGTAGTTATAAAGGTACAGGTTCAGTAAGTCAAGGCATAGGAAAAACTACAACTACCAACCTATTTCCATCAGGAATGCGTGTGGCAGGTTTAGGCACAATAACTTCTACTGATAACAAAACGTGGACTGTCCCCGCTGATGTAAATTTTACAAACACCTCATTTCCAACGGCTTCCGATTTGAATAACAGTTATGTTTCGGGTCATTCTTATGCCAATACCACCGCAGCATTAGCGGGTTTGACGGGTACGAGTGATATTGTAACGATTGATGCAACAGGCGATATTTATACGGTATTTATTTTTGCAGATAACTATTTTGAAATGTACATAAATGGAATTCCAGTTGGTAAAGATCCCGTCCCTTTCACCAATTTCAATTCAAATATCGTTCGTTTCAAAGCAAAAAAGCCCTTCACTGTAGCAGTAAAATGTGTTGATTGGGAAGAAAATTTGGGCCTTGGAACGGAAGATGGTACTAAAATTGGTGATGGTGGTTTTGTGGCAGTATTTAGAGATGCAACTAATAAAATTATAGCCGTTACAAATAATTCTTGGAAAGCCCAGACATTTTATTCCGCCCCCGTAGCAGACTTATCCTGTTTAACCGAGAGTGGCACAAGCCGGCTTTCAACCAGTTGTTCTACGCAATCAGGGGCATTAACCAGTTATGGCGTACATTGGGCTGTACCAAGTGATTGGTTTAGTACCACTTATGACGATTCAAGTTGGCCAACAGCAGCTGTTTTTACCAATTCTGTAGTAGGAATTGATAACAAACCTGCTTATACCAATTTCATTGATATTTTCGACAATTCAAGCAATGACGCCAGTTTTATTTGGTCGAGTAATTTGAAATTGGATAATTTGGTTTTATTGAGAAAGAAAATTGAATAAAAATCTTTAATATTAAATTTTTCATCAAAAAAATAACATGACAAAAAAAATCTTTTTCATCGCCTCGCTTTTTGTATTGCTTTCTTGTAAAAAAGATGAAGGAGTAACGGCACTTACAACCACCAACACACCATTTACTTTCAAAAGTACCGCTTTTAAGGATAATGGGACACTTCCAAAAGAATATACCTGTGATGGAGCGAGTACCTCTCCTCCGATAAGTTGGGAGAATTTGCCCGCTGGTACAAAAAGTGTTGCCATCACGATGCACCACATTCCGCCCGAAGGTGGCAAACACGTTTATTGGGTGCTTTTCAATATTCCATTAGCTACCACAAGTATTTCTGCCAATGTTTCAGGCGTTGGAAAGTTCGGAATAAATACCGTAAATGGCAAAAATACCTATACTCCTCCATGCTCGCAAGGACCAGGGGCTAAGACCTATATTCTAACCGCTTATGCCGTTTCTTCCGAACCAGTTATTTCAACTACTGCATCGGCTACTACGATGGACGTTTTATTAGATGCTATTAAATCAACCACTTTGGGTACTTCAACTTTAACGATTACTTATACAAGACCATAATCAGAAATATGAAAAAGATACTTTTAATCGTAATGCTATTTTGCTCATATTTGTCCACTCTGGCACACGTAGGCCAGCATCAAAATCATCAAATGAGCAGTAAAACTTGGTATTTTCAAGATAAAACAATGGCTACCGAAGGCTATTTTTTATTTACCAAAGACGACCAAGTTTTTATTGAAAATAAAGCGGGTTTGGTTCAATCTTTTGAGATAAATAAATTGTCTTGGATGGATAAAAATTATGTGAATAGACGAATAGCGGAAATTGAGAATCTAAATAAAAAAATTACCTCTTTCCCTAAAAAAAGCAATTCTGACTATACTTTTATTTATTTTTTGAGTTTAGCATTGGCTTTGTTTTTGCTGAAAAAATCAAATCTACTACCTTATTTTAAATATGGTTTTGTATTATTAGCCTGTGTTTTTTATGCTTGTAAAAAAGATGCGGTAGATGCCTCAACTTCAACCACCACCACAACAGCAACTAAAACTGACCCTGCTTTCATTGAAAGCACTTTTACGCCATTCAAAGCAAGCCTAAAAACTCGCTATGACGATACCTATTATTATGTAGAATCCGAAGGGATTCCAAGTCATAATATGATGGTTGGTATTACGAATTGGCAACAACAAGTGCCAATTCCACAAGGATATACAGGAACAAATGCTTGGTCAATTCCGTTGAAACCTGAGTTGGCTACTACTCCGTTGAGCCTTAAAACCAATTTCATGAAAGGTGCGGTAGCGATTGCACCAAATGGCGTTCCGATATTTAATCCATTGAATAATAGGGGAGAAGATGCTTTTGCTATTGGCGAACTCGACCAATGGGGTGGGCATTGTGGCAAAGCCGACGACTATCATTATCACATTGCACCTTTGCATTTTGAAGCTACGGCTGGCAATAATCCAATAGCAATGGCACTCGATGGCTTTGCAATTTTTGGCTCAAAAGAACCTGATGCTACAACTATGCAGACCTTGGATGAGTACAATGGTCATACTTTTAAGAATGTTTATCATTACCATGCTACAACAAAATATCCTTATTTTATTGGCTCAATGAGAGGCAAAGTCAGTATAGATGCAGCCACGATTGCCCCCGAAAATCAGATAACTCCACAGGCAAAAATGACTCCAATTAGACCTGCGGGAGAGCCTTTGAAAGGTGCTTCGATTACAAATTTCAAAACAACGGGTACAAATGCATATTCTTTGGAATACACATTGAATAATTTGAAAGGATATATCAATTATAATTGGGATATGGCTGGAAATTATACCTATACGTTTATCGGAACTGATGGGAAATCGTCCACAGCGAAATACACTAAGAAATAAACTAACATTACAAGAATCTATTTTGTAATGTTAGTTTGAACAATGTATGTTAAATTTTCACGAATTGATTCAATATTGTGAATATTCATGCAAAGGTATTCTAAGCGTCAATCAAAAGTGTTTATGTTTTTTTATAAACACTTTTGATAAAAATCAATTATTACATCCTTTAATCTCAGCCTTAAACATACTTCCATTTCCAGCTGAAAATCCTGCATTTAGCATGATGGCATTTCCTGCTTGATACGTTACTTTGGCAGGAGAAATGATCCTATTTGCTGCTGTAATTGTTCGTACTGCTTTTCTTATAGTTGTTGATGCATCAATTGTTTGTGTAATATTTCCATACAAAGGATTGATTGTTATAAAACTCATCGTTGGATTACCTATCGTTATTTGATTAGAAGAAATAACTCGTATCAAATATTTTGAACTTTCTATGGTGTTTTGAGGAATCAAGCAATTGACACTTCCTGCAACATTCGTAGTACCAATAATCACAGGATTTTCAAAACTTCCAACGGCATTTGAAAGTTGAACTTGGAATTGATTTCCGCTATTGAAACTCCCAGAAGTAGTGAAACTTATATCAACATTGCTTCCTGCACAAAGGCTGGTTGTTGAAAGGGTAGGGGCGGATACCGTTGCCAAATTGCCAACGACAGTAAATGTTGTTATAGCTGGACCATAGACAATTCCACCACCTTTATTGTCTTGGGCATAGCCTGTAACGGTGAGTATATATTTGCCAGGAATAAAGTTTCTACCATTTATATTTAATCCAAAATTATCGAAAAGAGAATGAGGAGCAATATTTTGGATGATATTCCAATTTAATTCAGGTCCTTGCATATTCATCTCAAAACTTTCAATCGTAACAGATGGACACACAGGCGTAACTAAAATAGACACTTGTTCAGGAATTTGCTGAATGATCATTCCGTTCGACAGAGGAAATAATGGTTGGTACGGATTTCCAGCTTTAACATAAAGGTAATCAACGATTCGACTTAGGTTACAAGGGTCGATTCCATTGACAATTACATTAGTTGTGGCAGTTGCTGAACAAGCATTCAAAGCGGTGGCAGTAACCATATATACGCCAGCATTGACAGACAAAGCATTTGCTATTGTTGGATTAGCAATATTGCTCACGAAACTATCAGGACCAGTCCAAAAATATAAAGAGCCGCCAGTCGCATTTAGCTGAATTGTTTGACCAACAGTGAAAGGTCCAGTATTACTTACTTGGGCATTTGGTTTTGCTTTTATTTCAAGAGAAACTGCCGAACTTGCATCAGACGTGCAACTATTGACAGAACAAGTTGCCGAAATTGAGTAAGTTCCAACTGTTGAAAGTGTCAAACTTGTGCCAGTTGCCCCACCTTGCGACCAAGTAATTATTCCTGCACAGCCGCTTGCCGTAAGGTTTAAAGTTGAAGGAAAACAAATAACTAAACTTTCAGGAGCTGTGATTGTAGGAGCAGCTGGTTTTGCTTTTATTTCAAGAGAAACTGCCGAACTTGCATCAGACGTGCAACTATTGACAGAACAATTTGCCGAAATTGAGTAAGTTCCAACTGTTGAAAGTGTCAAACTTGTGCCAGTTGCCCCACCTTGCGA
>JANNDY010000006.1:0-183769 GCA_031378345.1 Emticicia sp.
TAATTGCCAGATTAGGTGGCTGGGGTGGTATTCCCTCCCAAAGACCCGCTGGAGTTATCACTCTTTACAAAGGACTTGACCGTTTCAACAATATGTTTGAGGGTTGGTCAATCCTTTACAAAGATGTGGGTACACCGTAGCCTGTAAGAATGGGAGGTATTTCCCTATTGATGAAATATCAAATTGCCATTTCTTCTCATTTGAAAAAAAATTAAAGCAAAGAATATCCTTCTTTTCTAAGCTTTCTCCAAAATCTACGAAAAATATTTGATTTGAAGAATTTAAAAAAATCGTAGAAAAATATTCAATTTCCCATAATATTTCTTTCGTTTTGAAATCGAATAAGCAAAAAGTATAGTCATTTTCTTGTTTTTTCATCATCAATACAATATTATCAGAAATGAAAAAACAATTAATATAAAATAGATTTTTATATCTTTCAACAACTTTATTTTCAAGAGCATCAATCAAAATACTTTGATTTGCTTCGATACACCAAAGATTATTACTACTAAAATAAATACTAAATAACCTTTCAGTTTCATATATAATCGTATCACTATCAACTTCGATTAATTTATTAACTACATTATTATTATTTTCTACCAACAAATAACATTTATTAGTTAGTAAGGCAAAACTATATATTCCATAGTATAGTTTTTGGGTAACTGCAAATTTTGTCATTCTAATATTATTATTTTATTTACTATCAAATTTAGTTGCCCCTCTGTGAAACTTGTTGCTATATTAGATAGTCCTATTTCGCTTTTTAAAGAAGGGTTCATTTTTTTTATAATCTCATCGGCATTATCAACATTCCGTTCCCTCAGAGTCTCCGTTTTTCACGGGACTCTGGGGCTTTGGGCTTGGCAAATTCAAGAAAGAAATGAATAGCATAGAACTAAAAAATCCAACAAAAAGTATAGACCAATGCCTCAGAGTCCCTTACAGGAGACTCTGAGGGAGCATCAAATTTAATCAAAAAAGCTCATTCCGCTAAATGAAATGAGCTTTTTTGTAGCCTATAAAAAAACAAAAACGCCACAGCAATCAAGTGCCGTGGCGTTTAAAAATAAACCCTAACCCATAAAAATCAATATATTAAAAAACTATTGATATTGCTTAATTATACTAAAATAGTTGCAATTTCTGTGCCGTTATTGGTCATTTTCATAAAACTTTCCAAGCGGATACATATTGCGAATTCTCTTATTTCTGCTCTTTTTCAAGGCTTTTTACTTTGGTTTCTAATGCCTCAATCTTCTTGTTGGCTTCAATCATGTAGAGTGTTAGCTCTTCCAATTTTTCCATCAATTTGGCACTTGTTTCCATTACATCCATGCCGTTTTTAGCCATTTCTTCGGCAGAAGGCACATTTGGTAAATGTTGGTGATGATTAATGAATTTCTCCACCTCATGTAAAGGCATTAACTTATAATCTTTCTTGAAAACATAGTCAGCCCAACGGTCAGAATTTGCCAAAGCAACCCTTACTCTTTCGGTCAAGATTCCACCTCTTACAAAAAGTTGAAAACCATCTGGAAACGAATTCATACCTGTACCAATGACTACTTTTCCATCATTATTGCTATTATGAAGTCTGCCATCAATATTATTCCAACCTCCGCCACCTACGGCGTCATCTATCAAAATGATATTTCCAGCTTCATCAACCGAAAGCACTTTTCCATAGCTACGTCCTCCCAAAGGTGAAAAAGCATTTAGTTTTGCAAATTGGAAGCCACTTTTGGCATCTACTCCACTATTTACTATTATTCCACTTGTGCTGTTATTAACAATGCCACCCGTTGCATTGGCTTTCCAAAGTTCGGGTGATGCCACTGGTGCAACTGCCGAAGGAGTATTTACTAAAATTACATTGCCATCAGCATCTACCGAAAGCACTTTTTGGCTCGTAATGGTAGGCGTATTATTGCTACTCAATTTTGATAATACAAAATTATTATTGACATAAACAGAACCAGCATTGCTGTTGGCAATATTATTTCCTGTTAAAGCCCAAGGCGACGGCACTGTGGGAGTTGGTGTTCCTCCAGTTACAGTTCCAACAGAATCTTTTACCAAAATCACGTTGCCATTATCATCAACCGAAAGCACTTTTCCAGATGATTTTGAGGCAATAGAAGTTAATTTCAATTGGTTCAAAACAAAATTTCCTGATTCAACAACAAGACCATTTTTAGCTGTCAAACCATTATTGGTAAATACTTTTCCTGAATTTGCATTTGTTACATCATTACCTGTAACAGACCAAGGTGAAGTTACTGCAGGTGAGATTAAAGTATTAGCTAAAATCACATTTCCTGAGGCATCAACTGTTAAGAATTTTTGAGCATTTACTGCTGTAGTAGTCGCACTGGTGATTTGAGGTAATGCAAGTCCATTGCTAATCAACACTTTCCCTGTATTTGCATTTGTTACATCATTACCTGTAACAGACCAAGGTGAAGTTGAAGCAGGTGGGATTATTGGAGTAACAGTATTTGCTAAAATTACATTTCCTGAAGCATCAACTGTTAAGAATTTTTGAGCATTTACAGCAGTAGCTGTTGCACTCGTGATTTGTACCAAAGTCAGTCCGTTGTTTATCAATACCCCACCAATATTACTATTAGTTATGGCATTTCCAGTAGCACTCCAAGGTGAAGGAGTAGCAATTGGAGTAGTTCCGCCACCTGTTGCTACCGAATCTCTAACCAAAATCAGCTTACCATTCTCATCAACTGTCAATACTTTTCCATAAGGTTTTCCAGCAGGAACAGTTGATTTTAGTTGGCTCAAAACAATATTTCCCGATTCAATAATAAGTCCGTTTTTAGCAGACAAGCCATTATTGATAAATACTTTTCCTGAATTTGCATTTGTAACATCATTTCCAGTTACAGTCCAAGATGTTGATGTTGGAATTGGCGTAACAGTAGATGAAGGAGCATTTGCCAAAATCACATTTCCTGAAGCATCAACTGTCAAGAATTTTTGGGCATTTACCGCAGTTGCTGTTGCACTCGTGATTTGAGGTAAATGCAAAGCATTTATCGAAACTTTTCCAGTATTATTGTTTGCAATATCATTCCCTGTAATTGCCCATGAAGATGTACTCACCGGAATTGTATTTGTAGGTGCAGATACCGAATCTTTCACCAAAATTACATTGCCATTGTCATCTACCGAAAGCACTTTTCCAGAAGATTTTGCAGCAGTATTAGTTAATTTTATTTGATTCAAAACAAGATTTCCTGATTCAACAATAAAACCATTCTTAGCAGTTAAACCATTGGTTATCAATACTTTACCAGTATTGTTATTTGAAATATCATTTCCAGTAATTGACCATGTAGAGGTACTTACAGGAATTGGATTTATTGGTGCAGACACCGAATCGTTTACCAAAATCACATCTCCAAATTCGTTAACCGTAAGCACTTTTCCAGTAGATTTTGCAGCAGGGGAAGATGATTTTAAGCGATAAAGTTGCAAACCGCTTCGGTTATCTACGCCGCTGTTCAACTCCAAACGTCCAGCCTCAATTCGGAAGTCGTTCTTCAACCAAAGTGAATGATTGATATATACATCTCCAGCATTTGAATTACTCAAATCATTGTTATTTAATGACCAACTTGATGGAGCAACTCCTGTGCTAACAGGGCTATTTGCTAAAATTACTTTTCCGTCGGCATCAACTGTCAAGAATTTTTGAGCAGAAACCGTCGTTGCATTATTGCTATTAAGTTTCGTTAAATTCAAATCATTATTGATGAAAACCGTACCTACATTATTGTTAGTAATATTACTTCCATTAATTGTCCAAGAAGAATTGAAGCTCACTGGTACTGTTCCGCCCGAAGTTCCAACCGAATCTCGAACCAATATCAAATTTCCAGAATTATCTACCGAAAGCACCTTTCCATAAGCATTAAATGCTTTATTGTTTGATGTAAGGTCGTTGAATTGAATCTGTCCATTAAGCACCAATTTTCCATTATTGCTATTTGACAAATTATTTCCGTTGGGATACCAATAGCTCGGAGGCGTTGCTCCTACCGAGTCTTTTGTCAATACAATAAGTCCATTATCATCAACTGTCAATACTTTTAAATTTGATTTTACCAGAGGAGAAATAGGTCTTAAATTTTTGAAACGAAGATTGCTTAAAATAACATCGCCAGCATTGCTGTTTTCAATCGAACTACCTTTTAATGCCCAATAACTTGGTACAACCGTAGGGGGAGTTCCCGAACCATATCCAATTGAATCTCGAACCAATATTACTCGTCCATTGTCATCAACTGTCAAAACTTTTTGTGTAGGTCTGCCTGCGGGCGATTTATTAGTCAATTGCTTGAATTCCAATCCACTCACATTAGCAACTTTGCTGTCTATCGAAAACGCACTTGTAGGTGTTTTTGTATTTATACCAACTTTTGCTGTTTCAAAATTGCCATAAATAAGTGGAAAAGCAGAGAAATTATTATCAATATAAAGTTTGTTATCTCCTATTTCATTAAGTCCAGCTTTATGCCCAATAAAAACATTACCATCACCAAGCGACCTCAAACCAGCTTGCGTACCAATGGCGATATTTTCCGAACCTGTGATATTATTATATAAAGCATTCGAGCCAAGGGCTATGTTATCGCTACCAGTTTTGCTACTTGGCAATGATTGATAACCAATCGCAATATTATTTAGACCTAAATTTGCTTCATGAAGAGCATAAGCACCAATCGCAACAGAGTTGAAGCCGTGGCTACGATAACCCGCCCGATAACCTAAATAAGTATTACCAAAACGATAATCAATAAAACCAGAACGATAATTATTTACTTTGAAAGTCAGGGAGGTTGTATCTAATGTTCCAATAAAATTCACATCGGAGTTTAGCCCACTGTTTCCAGTGGTATTCCAACTATTTTCATTGGATGTGGTAGTGGTAGATGTAATTACAGCACCATCGGCACTTCGAGCATAAAGACCTTTCCAAGTAGCACCATCAAAGAAATAAAAGCCTGCAAAAAAATCGGTTTGATAAACCATCAAGCCATTTGCTGGAGATTTAATGTTTCCTCGTTGAGCCAAAGTCATTCGAGGAATGAGAAGACCTTTTGAATTGGAAGTCAAATCCAATATTGCAGAAACATCTGGCTTTGTAGTTCCAATACCAACATTTTCTGAGCCTGCATTTTGTGCAATTGATGTAATGGCAACTAAAAGCAGTAACATGGATGCTCCAACTCTAAGAAGGAGATTCTTTAAAGGTAAAATTATTCCTGACATTTCGTAAAAGTTTTTAGTAAGCTAACTTACACTTTTGGGTTAAGTGGGAAATTCCCACTGTTTGTAAAAATTTAGGCTCAAATAGTATGCCAAAAAATTATTACTTAGGTGATTGTTTCTAAGGCTTTGATAATCAGGGCTTTAAAAAATGATTTGGGTTTGGGATGGAAGGATAAAGGAACAAGAAGGGGAATAATTCTTTTGAAGAATGAATATTTGTAAATTTTTTGTTAGCATAAATTATACTTTGCAATTTAATAAATTCACGCTTTGAAGGGTGTGCCTGACGGGCGTAGCCATCGGAGGTGGATGTTTTTGGTGTATTTTGCAACAGAAAATTTACACAAACAACTTTCTTGGCAAAAATGATATTTTAGAATAATCTACTTTCATTCCAAATAATATTATCCAAAAATTTATAGAAATAATCATATTTTAGAATAAAATTTTGATAAAATGCCTTTTGACAAAACAATATTAGTTATGAAAGTTTGGGAGAAATAAAGAAAACTAATTACTTTTGTGGCTCTGAGGTTTTCTTCAACAAAGAATACTTGACGAAATACTAAGCCAAATTAAGTACATATTAGAAATGAAAAGAATAGCAGTTTTTACATCTGGTGGAGATGCCCCTGGCATGAACGCGTGCATCAGAGCAGCAGTTAGAGGAGCAATTTATCATGGGTTGGAGGTCTATGGAATTAGACGTGGATATAATGGAATGATTACAGGAGATATTTTCCCGATGACTTCACAATCGGTTAGTAATATAGTTCAACGAGGAGGCACGATGCTAAAATCGGCGAGAAGCAAGGAGTTTATGACCCCCGAAGGCAGAAAAAAAGCCTACGAAAACCTAATGAATGCAGGCATCGAAGGATTAGTAGCTATTGGTGGAAATGGTACTTTTACTGGAGCAGAAGTTTTCTTTAATGAATACGAAATTCCAACAGTTGGCTGCCCAGGAACAATTGACAACGACCTTTATGGCACAGATTATACCATTGGATTTGACACTGCAGTAAATACCGCCTTAGAAGCCATTGACAAAATTAGAGATACTGCCGACTCGCACGACCGCGTATTTTTTATTGAAGTAATGGGGCGTGATTCGGGCTATATTGCCATTCAGTCGGGCATTGGTGGTGGTGCTGAAATAGTAATGGTTCCTGAAACACATACGCCTCTCAAAAAAGTAGTTAGCACGCTAAGAGATGGTTGGAGTCGCTCAAAATCTTCCTCGATTGTAGTTGTAGCTGAGGGCGACGAAGAAGGTCATGCTTCAGATATTGCTGAAAAAATAAAAAGTCAAGGAGGCGATAATTTAGATATTCGTGTAACAACTCTCGGGCATATTCAGCGTGGAGGTTCACCTACTGCCTACGACCGCATTTTGGCAAGCCGATTAGGTTTGGGGGCTGTTGAAGGTTTAATAAAAGGTTATAAAAACGTAATGGCAGGAGTAGTAAACAATGAAATGGTTTATACACCTTTCATTGATACCATCAAAAAACCAAAACCAATTCACGACGATTTGCTACGTATGGTGCATATTTTGAGTATGTAATCTGTACCTTTGTGCATGGATTATTTCAAAAAACTACTTGATTTGCTCAAAACTGAGCGTGAAGAAGACCACACTCAGTATCGAAAACTCACCGAACAATCTTCTGTTGCCGAGCGTCGAGCCAATGGTTTGACGTGGTATCCGATTGCCATAAGAGGCTCAGAAATGAGTCGTGGCGATTACCTCACTGTGGAGGTCGAACGCACTACGCATCAAGATATTTCGCATCAGTTACGTACAGGAATGCCAGCTGTATTTTTTGGCAATCACGACCCAAAAACCGACCGAGTAGAAGGCACAATTTCGCATCAAAATGGCAACCGACTAAAAATCACTCTCCGCACCGACGAACTACCCGATTTTGCCCGTGATGGCAAGTTAGGCATTGACGTACTTTTTGATGATAATTCTTATGACGAAATGCAAGTGGCACTAAAATCTGCCAATGAGATTTCTGATAAACCGGAAGGAAATTTAGTCAGGATTTTGACTGGTGAAAAAGCTCCGACTTTTCATGAAAATTTGCCAAAAATATTCATTCCAAAACTCAACGAATCACAGCTTTTGGCAGTAGATAAAATACTGACAGCCAATGAGTTAGCTATTATTCATGGCCCTCCAGGTACTGGAAAAACCACCACTTTGGTTCAAGCAATAAAGGCATTAATCAAGCAAGATAATCAAAAAATATTAGTCGTTGCACCGAGCAATACTGCCGTTGATTTATTGTCAGAAAAGCTTTCAGAAGAAGGTTTAAATGTACTTCGAGTAGGCAATCCTGCAAGGGTTACTGAGCGATTAATGTCGCTGACTTTGGACGCAAAAATGTCGGAACATCCGATGATAAAAAATGCCAAAATTCTCAAAAAACAAGCCAATGAGTACAAAAATATGGCTCATAAATACAAGAAAAGTTTTGGAAAATCGGAGCGTGACCAACGAAAATTATTGTTTGAAGAAGCCCACAAAATAATGAAAGAAGTAGGCAATACTGAGCAATATATCATTGATGATTTGGTGGCAAAAGCTCAAGTAATTACGGCAACTTTAGTAGGTTCAAATCATTATACGGTTCGAAATGTAAAATTCAAAACCGTTGTAATTGATGAAGCTGGACAAGCCTTAGAACCTGCCTGTTGGATTCCGATTTTGAAGGCTGAGAAAGTCATTTTAGCAGGCGACCATTGCCAATTAGCCCCAACGATTAAGTCAAATGAAGCAGCAAAAAGTGGTTTAAGTACAACTTTACTCGAAAAATGCGTGGCACTTCACCCTGAAGCGGTTACGCTTTTAGAAGAACAATACCGCATGAATGAGCAAATTATGGCACATTCGTCTAAGATTTTCTATGAAAACAAGCTAAAAGCTCATCATTCAGTAGCCAAGCATTTACTTTTTGAGAGCGATTCTCCTTTACTTTTTATTGATACGGCTGGCTGTAGTTTTGATGAAAAACTCGATGGTACAAGTTCGATAAATCCCGAAGAAGCAAGGTTTTTATTCAAGCATTTAAGTTTATTTACGAATGAATTAAAAACTCATTTTTCGGTAGAAAACTTTCCGAGCATTGCCATTATTTCGCCTTATAAACAACAAATAAATATACTGAAAGAACAACTCGAACATTCACCCGATTTGCAAGAATATCTGAGCAAAATTTCAGTAAATACGATTGATAGTTTTCAAGGACAAGAACGAGATATTGTTTATATAAGTCTTACCAGAAGTAATGCCGAAGGAGCAATTGGTTTCTTGTCAGACATTCGCCGAATGAATGTATCCATGACTCGTGCCAGAAAGAAATTAGTTGTCATTGGCGATAGTGCCACACTGGCAAGTTCGCCTTTTTATGCCGATTTTATTACTTTTTCGCAGGAAATTGAGGCTTATCAGAGTGCTTGGGAGTGGATGTGAATTAATATTGAAGCGGAACGCCGCCCGTTTTGAATGAGTGAATATTTTTATTCCATCATTCTATCATTGAAAACGGGCGGCGTTCCGCTTCAAAATTGTATTTACTCCCCAACTGGCTTTCGATAAGTTTCAAAAGGAATTTTTAGTAAACTTCCCAATCGGGCATTTTCTTCGGGTTTCATGTGCGTATCAATGCCATAAATGATTTTATCTCGGTCGAGGGTCATAAATGTTCCGAAAATTCTGTCCCAAATCGAAAAAATATTTCCATAGTTTGAATCTGTATAAGGCAAAACATAATGGTGATGAACTTTGTGCATATCAGGCGAAACAAGCACCCAAGACATTGCATTATCAAGCCATTTTGGAATAACAATATTGGCATGATTGAATTGCGAAAGTAACACAGAAATTGCCTGATACATAAACACCATCCACATCGGAGCACCAGCAATTACGATACCCATTGTGGTAAAAATAAAACGAAAAATACTTTCGCCTGGATGATGGCGATTGGCCGAGGTCGTATCAACATTTGTATCGGAATGATGCACCAAATGAAAACGCCACATCCATTTTACACGATGTTCTGTCCAATGTACAAACCATGCTCCTATCAAGTCTAAAAGCAATAAGCCCACTATTGTAAAAGCCCAAAGTGGCATTTCGGGTAACCATTGTAAAATACCAAAATGATTATTGGTTGCCCATTCAGCAGATTTTAGCAAGATAATCGCCAATACAAAATTGATAATGATTGATGTAATCGTAAAGAAAATATTGATTCCTGCATGCCTAATTTTATTGTATTTGAAATTGAATAATGGAACGGCGTATTCTACCATCCAAAAAAAAGCAATTCCTCCAATCAAAATAATACTTCGATGTGATGACGGAATTGTGGCAAAATAATCTACTATTTTTTGCATAAGGTTAGGTTTTTTAGATTTGATGAAATTTACTTCAAATATCGCTTTTTATCTTCAATTTTTCAGAAAAAATATTGAGTGAAGAAAATATTTTTATGTGATTATCTAATTTTAATTATATTTTTTCTTTTCTTTGTACCAAAATATTTGCTGAAAATGAAAAAATGTGTTTTTCTTGACCGAGACGGAGTGCTTAACCACGAACAAAACGACTATGTAAGTCGTGAAGAAGATTTTGTGATAAAAGAAGGTGTTGTAGAAGGACTTGCTTTGCTCAAAAAAGCAGGCTATTTGCTCATTGTAGTTACAAATCAAGCTGGAATTTCCAAAGGTTTATATTCCGAAAATCTTGTTCGAGATTTCCACAATATCTTGCAAAACAAGTGTGGGGGCATCATTGACGACCTTTATTTTGCCAAACATCACCCAAAATTCACTTCAGATTCGCTTCTCCGAAAGCCCGATTCGCTGATGCTCGAAAAAGCAATGGCAAAATACCAAATTGATTCTACGCAATCATTTATGATTGGCGATGCCGAACGAGATGTGAAAGCAGGAAAGAAAGCTGGCGTAAAAACAATTCACATTACAGGCGGCAAAGAAAAAACCGATTTAGCCGACTTGCAATTCGGCAGTCTTTTGGAAGCCTCACAGTTTATTGCGAAAACCTCAAAAAACTACCCTTAACGGTTAGTTTTTTGAGGTTTTTTGAAGTTTTTTTTAAATGAAATACCACATTTTTCCTGCCGTTTAGTAAATAATTTTGCCCATCTGACAAATTTGAATCAAGGTTGAAATGTCTTTTGCACCTGTGTTTTCGAGCATATTTTTGCGGTGTTTGTCTACTGTATGTGTACTTAAAAATAGCTGTTCTGCTATTGCTTTTGAATCTTTCCCTTCTTTTATCAAATTCAAAATCTCGTACTCTCGGTTGGTCAAGATACTGCCCTTATGAAACTTTTTGTCATTTTGATGAAAGGAATATTTTTCTTCACCATTGATATGAAACTCTGCCCACCACGAGCCATTTTCTTTAATTAGGCTTCCTACATCTTTGATTATCAACAACATAATGAGCATACTTCCGTCGGGCATTAGCTCCAAACCGCTTCCTGTTAGGCTAATATGATGCAAGAAAGAATTTGGTGGTTTTAGCAAAAAATTGTGCATATACCAACTTAAAGCCTTGTTTTCACCCGCTTTTTTGAGTTTGGGTTGAACTATATTTTTGAAAAACAAAGTCATTTGCATAAAAAACCAACTCTGAGCCAAAGGTAAATCTCGCATCCAATAAACTGTTGACCAACGCTTATACTCTTCTTCGGTACAGCCATAGCCCATCACATCTAAGTAATTATCACTCAGGTAAAGCACTCTTTGAGTTTTAGTATTGAAGACGGAAATAAATTGATTGTTGAGCGAAGCATATTGTCCAAGCAATTTTGAGAGTTCGAGATACTTCGTATTGATTGCTTCATCGAAGGTTTGTTTGCTCATTTCATTCCACAATAAAGCAAAATCGTCATGAAAAATTGGCGTTTGAGAATTATTTTCACTTGTTGAATTCATTGCTGTTGGGTCAAATGCAAATTTGGTTTTCAAAAATACAAAAAAATACCCAAAATGGTTATTGATTTCCGAAATTGTGTTACTGACTTTTGTTGTGTTGTTTTTTAACAATAAAACTTCATCAAAAAACAAAATATCAAATCCTATGAAAAAATCATTCGTTTGCTTACAATTTTGTGTTATACTGACATTATTGCTTTCTAATTGCAAAATCTCGGAATTTGTCAGAGCAAATGGCATTTTAAATCCTGCCAAGGCGGTTGGTGAGTTTAACGGCACTATCTTAAATATTGATACTAATGATGTATTGACAATAACAAATGGCAAAATTAATTCGGTGATTGTAATGTAAATTTGAAAATAATGAAAAAAAACAAAATAATTGCATTTTTTATACTGATTTCGTTCGTTTCATTTGCCCAACAAGCTACTGAAATTGATTCAAAAAGTGTAAGATTTCCACGATATTCCAATCTAACGGCTATCACAACTGCTATTTCTTCGCCTACGCAAGGAATGGAAGTTTATAATATTGCCACCCAATCAAATTGGTATTTCAATGGCACTGGTTGGACAAATACAAATGCAGGCGGATTTGTTTTGCCCTATGCTCAAACACAAAATATTACAGGCGATTTATTTAGTATTACTAATACTGCTAACTCATCATTTTCAAATGTAAATGCCATAACTGGCATTTTTAATGGAACAAACACCAATTTTGGAATAATTCCTTCAGGGGTGAAGGGTATTGTGCCTAATTCAGCCAGTTTAATTGTAGGTACTGCCGCAGGTGTGTATGGATATGGGCAAAATCCTAATTCTTATGGTGTTTATGGAGAATCTAACGGCTATTATGGAGTAAAAGGAAAATCTACAGGTAGCGGTTATGCTGGGGTATTTGGAGAGTCAGATAGTGGGACGGGAGTTACTGGTATATCAAACAGTAGCGTGGGGGGAAGTTTTGCATCTTCTACTGGAAACGGAGTTGAGGGAACTTCAACTTTTCTAAATGGCGGTGTATTTACGGGTAATTCAAATGGGGTTAGAGGAAATTCATTTTCGGGTCATGGTGGCAAATTTTTATCAGAAACTGGAAGTGGGATTTTAGCCAGCTCTACTTCTGGTACTGGCGGTAGTTTTTCGTCTATTTCTGGCAATGCACTTGTTACTACCGCCGGCAATATTGTTTTAGGCGGTTTTACACAGTTAGGAGGAACGGATGCAACTGTTCCTAAAATAAAAATAAAGAAATTAACTGGCACTACTCCTAATACAGCAAATTCTTATCTACCAACAGCACATGGAATTGCTGATGCAAGCAAAATTTTGAGTATTCAAGCTGTTGTAACTAACGGAATTTATCAATTTATTCCGAATACAAGAGATAGGTATTTCACAGTAAATGTTGATGGTAACAATATACAAATTGGGGTCGGTTCAACTGCTGAAAGCTCATTTGTAATGGGAATGCCTGTTAAAATTCTTATAACATATGAAGAATAAGTTAATTTTCAAAAACACTAACTCGAATAAAGTTTCACATAAACCTGAAAAACTTTCAATCTTATTCTCAATAATTTTCATTTCAAAAACAAAATCTAATTTTTTCATAACCTAAATTTTTATTCCCATGAAAAAAAATATTCTATTGGTCGGTGTTCCTCTTTCAATATTATTATTGATTTCTGCTTTATCGTTTGGGCAAAGTGTAACGCTTACACCATCAGGCGATAATATCGTCATTACTAAATATGGTGGCTTACCTGTACTTTCTGGAAGACGTGCAAATGGTACATCGTCAGCACCTGTAACAGTAACAAATGGTTTGAATTTATTATATATAACAGGGCAGGGATATAATGGAACTGGGTTTACGAGTGACCGAGCGACGATCGGTTTGAGAGCAAATCAGGACTGGAACAGTACAAATAACGGAACTCAAATTGTATTCTCTACCACGCCTAATAATTCTACTACAATTTCAGATAGAATGGTTATTGCAAATGATGGAAATGTAGGTATTGGCGTTACTATTCCCTTAGAAAAGCTACATGTAGTAGGTAATATTCGTTCGTCAAATTTGGCTGGTGTAGGCGTAAGAAATGTCTATGCAGATGCCAATGGCACAATAACAGATGCTACACAAGCTCGAAGTGTAGTGGTTTCGCCAATGTCTTTTCAAAGAATGAATATTACAACGGCTGGCACATTTGCAGCTTGGGATGCATATGGTGATTGCCACATGTCATTTGGTGCCACCGACCGATTGGTAGCTCCAATAATATTACCTGTTGGAGCAATTATCACAGGGGTAAATTTCTATTATACTGACACAAGTCCTACGAGTAATTTTAGAATGGAACTACTAAAATCATTCACAACAGCAGGTGTCAATAATTTTATTGCATCATTATTTCAAAATACGATTAATGCCAATGCAACTGATATTTCAAGTATTTCAAGTGCTGTGCTAAATGAAACTGTGGTCGCTGGTACTTACTATTATTTTACAGTAATAGTTACAGATGTTGCAGGAACGAGTATTTCTTCTCCTTGGCAAAATTATATGTCTGTTAAAGGCATAAATGTTACTTATACTTATTAGAAGTATAATATTTCAAACAGATAGTTGCCAACTCAACAATTTTTCTTCTCCATAGCATTTTTGGGAGCAACTTTTCCATAGGCTGGACATTGCTGACGTTTGCACGATACCATTCCAATAATCATTAAAAGACTGATGATCAGTAGTTTAGACTTCATTTTATTGTATATTTTTTGGTTCTCTCTATATTTATAAATAAACGTAAATATCGCAAAATTTATTTTAAACTAACTCTTCTTCCACTACTTTTTTACTTTTTTTAGCAACGCCATTAGTCGCTAATTTTTGTGGTTCAGTTTTATTTTCAGCCTTATAACCTAAAATTTTCAACATTGAATCACTGTCTTGTTCTGCCGAAAATAGTTCGGTGGTTATATTTCCTTCTTCGTCTAAATTTACCAAAACGTGCTGTGGGGCAGGAATCAAGCAATGTTGAATACCGCCATAACCGCCCAACGACTCCTGATAAGCCCCTGTATGGAAAAATCCGATGTATTGGTCTTCGTTGTCAATATCAAAAACTGGCAGGTATAAATCTTCCGAATGAGCTTCGGTATTATAAAAATCTGCCGAATCGCAAGTCAAGCCACCCAAATTTACTTTTTCGTAAGGACTGTCCCAATTATTGACAGGCATCATGATATATTTCTGACCAATTCCCCACGAATCAGGCAATTGTGTAATAAACGAGCCATCAATCATGTACCACAACTCACGGTCATTTTGTTGTTTTTTGTCAATAACTTTATAAATCACCGCCCCACTTTCGCCAACGGTATAGCTGCCAAATTCAGTAAAAATATGTGGCACAGGCACGTTGTTTTTGTTACAAATCCATTGAATATTTTCAATAATTTCGTCAATCATTGCTTGATAATCATAGTTGAAGACCAACGAAGTTTGAATCGGCAAACCTCCGCCAATATCAATCGAATCGAGTTCAGGACAAATCTTTTTCATCTCGCAATATTTGAACATAAAACGAGTAAGTTCCGACCAATAGTAAGCATTATCTTTGATACCTGCATTGATAAAAAAGTGCAACATTTTGAGCTTAAAGCGTGGATTTGGCTTGATTTTTTCCAAATACAAACTATTAATATCATTATAACGAACGCCTAAACGTGAAGTGTAAAAAGCAAAATTGGGTTCTTCGTCAGTCGCAATTCTGATGCCTACACTTACACTTTCTGCCTTCGAGTTCTCGAGATAATAATCAATTTCTTTCAGATTATCTAATATTGGAATACAATTTACGAAGCCGTCGTTGTGTAAAGCCGAAATATCTTCCAAGTATTTTGGACGCTTATAACCATTTGAAATAATATAAGTATTTTTGTTTATTTGTCCTTCTTCGTACAAAGCCCTGATAATATTAATATCAAACGCCGACGAAGTTTCGAGATGCACATTGCTTTTCAAAGCGGTGTCAATCACAAACTTAAAATGAGATGATTTTGTACAGTAGCAATAAGTATAATTTCCTTTATAATTATACCTTTTCATGGCATTTCTGAACAATAATTTGGCATTATCAATATGTTCGGCTATTTTTGGCAAATAGCTAATTTTCAAAGGCGTACCATATTGATTAATAATATCTGTTAAGCGGACGTTATTAAAAAGTAAAGTGTGGCTTTCATCAACACCAAATTCACGAGTTGGAAACTCAAATGTTTGTTCAATTAAATCTATATATCGTTTCATAGTAAAACCTTTGTGTAGCATAAATATTTCCTTGAAATGGAAAATTGAAAAATATGTGCAAATGTCATATTAAATTAAGAACTTTGCAATGAAATTTTTGTGTATCTTGTTAAATAAAACTGATATTTCAACCTAATAACTTCGGAGAAGTTTAACGTTTGTAGTAAATCATAGATTATGTAAATTTTAGACTTCGGAGAAGTCGCACAGTTAACTACAATATTCTAAATCAAAAAAACTATATGTTTCAATATATGGCAGATGTATTTTCACAAATGTATATTCATTTAGTCTTTTCTCCTAAAAATAGAAATGCTTTAATAAAACATATTTGGGAGGAACGTTTGAATAAATATATTACTGGAATTGTGCAAACAAGAAAACATAAAATGTTGGCGATTGGTGGAATGCCCGACCATATTCATATTTTTATAGGTTTAAAACCTGTCGAATCTGTTTCTGATTTGGTTTGTGAAATTAAAAAAGCATCAAATAGTTTTATAAATACAGAAAAACTTTCAACTAATTTTGACTGGCAAAACGGCTACGGGGTTTTCACACATAGTCGTTCACAAATAGATGCCGTATGTAAATACATCTTGAATCAAAAGGAACACCATAAAAAAAGACTTTTCGAGAAGAATTTTTGAAATTCTGTAAAGATTTTGAAATAGAGATTGGTAAAAAACAATTATTTGAGTGGTTTGATTAATGAAGTGTGCGACTTCTCCGAAGTCGGTTTAACCAGTATAATCTTTTTACTACAAACGTTAAACTTCTCCGAAGTTATACTATGAATTCAATAATGAGCAAAAAAATACATTTTATAGCTGTTGGTGGTGCTGTGATGCACAATCTTGCCCTTGCCTTACACAAAAAGGGTTATCAAGTAACGGGTTCGGACGATGAAATCAACGACCCATCGAAAAGTCGTTTAGCTGCGGTTGGCATTTTGCCTGCCGAACTTGGCTGGTTTCCCGAAAAAATTACGGCAGATTTAGACGCTGTTATTTTGGGAATGCACGCCTTTGTTGATAATCCAGAACTGGCAAAAGCACAAGCATTAGGCATCAAAATCTATTCTTTTCCAGAATATATTTACGAACAAAGCCTTAACAAACAACGAGTGGTTATTGCAGGAAGTCATGGCAAAACCAGCATCACGAGCATCATTTTGCACGTTTTGAAGTATTATAACCGAAAATTCGATTATTTGGTTGGAGCTCAAATCGAAGGTTTTGATATAATGGTTGAACTCAACGACGACTCGCCCGTTATCATCATCGAAGGCGATGAATATCCTGAGTCGAAGATTCATTTGAAATCAAAATTTTTGTTTTATCACCCCCATATTTGCTTGTTGAGTGGCGTGGCATGGGACCATTTTAATATCTTCCCAACCTTTGAAAGTTATGTGCAAACTTTTGAAGAATTGACCGACGGTTTACCAAAAGCAGGAAGCATTATATATGACGAAACCGACGATATTGTAAAAGTTATTGGTGAAAAAGACCGTGCCGATGTTGCCAAATATCCTTATAAAGCACATCCTTACAAGGTCGAAAATGGAAAATGTATTTTGTTAACCAAAGATGGCGAAGTGCCTTTGGAGATTTTTGGCGAGCATAACATGAAAAACCTGAACGGGGCAAAGCTCGTTCTCGACCGTTTGGGCATTACTGACGAAGAGTTTTATGAGGCTATTCAACAGTTTTCAGGAGCATCAAAACGCTTAGAAAAATTGGGCGAAAATGCAAATACATTGGTTTATAAAGACTTTGCTCATGCCCCATCAAAGCTCGAAGCAACGACCAATGCCACCAAATCGCTTTATCCAAATCGCCGATTGATTGCCTGTTATGAGTTACATACTTTTAGTAGTTTGAACAAAGATTTCTTGCCCCAATATGAGCATAAAATGGATGATGCAGATTTGGCAATTGTTTTTTATTCGCCACACACACTCGAAATGAAGCGTTTGGCTATGATTTCTCCAGAAGAAATTAAAGCAGCTTTTGGTGATGAAAATATCTTGGTATTTACTGATAGTCAGCAACTTAGCGATTTTTTGATGAGTCAAAATTGGTATCAATCTAATCTTTTAATGATGTCATCAGGAACATTTGGAGGAATGGATTTGGCAAAATTGGCAAGCGATGTTTTGGCAAAAGACGTGAAAGAAGAATTTCCGAAAGTAAAGGTCATTTTAAAAGCCAAAGAAGATAATTCTTGGTCAGGATTACTTTCAGAATTTAAGAAAGTATTTGAATAAGTTCTGAGCTTACTCTGATAGCGTATTACTATTTGTAATTAACAAATGTTTATTGATAACTGAAAAACAGGCAATTTTTGCTGATAATTAAAAAGTGATTTTTATTCATTGATGATGAATATTAAATTTACTACGAAAAATGGAAGAAATTAAGACCAAAAAGAAAGTATCACCGCCAATAAGAGCAACTATAAGATTTAAGGCATATCCCAACGAAATCTGGAAAGAGTTTTTTCCTGAAGGACAAAAAAGACGATTCATGGTGTCGAACATGGGCAGAGTTGCTTCCTTTGCTACAAATATAAATGTAGATGGCTTTATCTTGAAATTAGGTATATCACCAGCAAAAACTGGGGCAAGAATTTCGCTCAAAAGGTATCTGAAAGATGAAAATGGTAAAACTTATGATGAAAATCAGACTTTTTCAGTTCACTATCTCGTTGCTGAGAATTTTATACCTCAACCTGATGAAGACCACGTGAAAGTGCTGCACATAGACCATGACAATCTGAATAATCAGGTGTCGAACTTGAAATGGGGAACGATGGATGATGCTTGGGCACATATTCAAGCACACCCTTCATTTAAGCCAAGAACCAAAGGTCCAAAATTGACGGTTGAGAGGGTAAAACTCATCAAAAGAAAAATTGCTGAGGGAAAAACCAAACAAGGGCTACTTGCAAAGCAATTTGGCTTATCAGAAATGGGGATTTACCGCATAAAAACTGGAAAAAGCTGGGGACATGTAACGATTTGAGGAGGCTTTCATAAAATCATAATCAATTGATTATCAACTATTTATATTTCAAGAATCCCCAGAGTTTCCTGTTTTTCAAATATTCAAAATCTTCTTCGTTGTCGTAGGCTTCTTGCTCGAAACTTATCATTCGGTAAGCAGTCCAGCCATGTCCGCACTTGAGGTAATGGTAGAGCCATTCTGACAAATACCAAATATAAAAAGGAATAACAAGCAACTCCAGTTGTTGCCGAATATGAATTTTCTCGTGGTTGAGCAAAATCTTATTCGGCTTTTTGGGGCGTACAATGATGAACGGAAAAAGCGTAATTCCTTGTATTTTTTTGAACGGTATGCCTTTAATTAGTATCATTTTCTACTTCACAAAAATCAAATATTGATACTTATCTCTCCCTTTATCATGTCTATGCAGAACTTATGTTCTCTCAAAAAATTCAGTCCAATTACACCATCATAGTCAGAAGTGATGCCATGAGCCAAAAAATCATACACTTGAACTTCAAAGTTAGTTTTAGTAATTCCTAAACTCTCAAATCGTTCAAGATTATAAGTTTCAACAACAATTATTCCATTTGAAGTTTCTATTTCTTGTTCTCCTTTGCTGTTTTTTAATTCATAGCCCGAAAAATATAGCACATTGCTATCAATAGTTGTATGAGTTGCTGCAGTGTCAAGAGCAAGGCGAAGTTTAAATTTTCCTACAATTGAAGCGTTTACAATTATTACATCTTCATCTGTCGGAAGGTCGAAGGCGAAAATCTTCATAATCTTCTTAGTATTCCAATTTTACGATGTTGTTTAATATCACCTGCAAAAGCAATTGTAACGGTTGAAAAGTCTGCCGTTTTATCTCTTCCGATATAACAAACTTCTTTTTTGTCTTTGCTGTGATACAGCACAATTCCACCCAAAACTGAGGTGTTTTTCATTTCAGGGTTTCCTAAAAGCACCCATTCATCTGGATAGAGTTTTTTTAGTTCATCGAATGCCAAATATGTTTTTTCCATTGTTATTGAATTTAAGAAATGCTATATTTTACTTCACAAAAACCTCCTTAATCGGCTTTCCTACGCAGCCACTTGGCTCTAAAATATTCAATAAAGCAGCCAACGTTGCTGCAATATCTGAGATATAAGTTTGCTCGACGGTTTCGCCTTGCGGAATTTTCCAGCCATACCAAAGCAACGGAACGTGGCGGTCGTATTGCCACATTGTACCATGAGTTGTGCCTTTTTTTGTCAAACCATAAATCCAAGAAGGCTCTAAAATCACTAAAATATCGCCACTACGTTTTGGATTATAAACATTTTCGATAAGACCTTTATAATAAGCAGGAATTACGGCTGTACTAAAATCATGCAAATTGACAACTTGATATACTGGCGAACCAAGTGTCAAAAGTCTATCTTTTACTAAATCATAAATTTGATTGAAACTTACTTTTTTCTTTGCCATTAGTTCATGGTCAAGATAAAGTTGAGCATTATCAGTTGCTTTTATCCATTTTCCTTCGCCAAATTTTTCGGCAATTTGCCCATTCAAATAATTAAATTCTTTTGCTCCTTCACTCACGCCAGCAGGAATATCATGTTTTTTCAAAAACGCAGGAATATCTACCACACCATGGTCGGCAGTAAGGAAAACCAAGTAATTGTTTTTGCCCAAAGTAGTATCCAAATAGTTCAAAATTTCTTCAATATCACGGTCGAGGCGAAGGTAAATATCTTCGATTTCGATAGAATGTGTGCCTGTGGCATGACCCACATAGTCAGGCGTTGAAAAACTCAAACACAAAAAATCGGTTTCTTTTCCTTGCCCCATGTTTTCATTTTTCAAAGTTGCCAAAGCTATTTCTTTGGTCATTGTATTGCCAAAAGGTGATGCCAAAATTGCACTATTATTAATAATGGTGTGTGGAAAAACAGGCTCTTTCTCACCCACAAGCACATTTTCGTATTCTTGCTTGTCTTCTTCGCTTTCGGTATATTGCTCAATTGGCAGGAGAGTTTCCCATTTTTGAGTCTTATATTTTTCGGGTAATTTTTGGTCATTAAAATTTTTCATCCATAGCGGAAGTTCTTCCATATAATAGGTACTGGTTATCCAATTGCCAGATTTTGCATCAAACCAGTAGGCAGCATCGGCCGAATGTCCCGCAGGAAATATTCCGCCTCTATCTTTTGCTGCCAAACCTATTACTTTGGAGCGAAACGAAGTAGCCAATTTCAGTTGGTCGGTGATAGTTGTGGTGTGCATATTTTCGGGCGAACGCTTACCTTCTACTGCTGTTACATCTGTTCCAACTGCACGTACTGTTGTGTCTTCGGCAACATAAACCGAGCGATTTGCCAAAGGGTCGTACCATTCGTTGCCAATAATGCCATTGATAGCAGGAACTGAACCACTATAAACAGCGGCGTGTCCCGGACCTGTGGTGGTGATGGCATAATGATAATGATTGTTTTTGCAATTAAAGCCTTGATTCATCAATCTTTTGAAACCACCTTCGCTGTACTTACCATAGTAGCGATAAAGATAATCATAACGCATTTGGTCAACCATGATTCCCAAAACTAATTTTGGTTTGTCGGCATAAACTATGTCTTTCTTTTTTTGAGCAAAAAGAGGTAGTGTTACTAATAAAAATAGGTAGGTCAGGTGTTTCATATTGTCGATAAAATGTTTTGAATGAACAAAAATAGTTATCTTCTTTTGAAAATTAGCTTGAAAATCAATTAATTAATTGAAAACAATTAGCAGAGCATAGAAATAATTGTACTGATTCTAATAATAAATTGCACTTATCACGAAATAATGCTGTTTTAATCAAATTTCAATCTAGTTTTGAACTTGTTTTTAACTAAAAATGATAGATTTGTACGTTAATCTAAAAATACCCCCTTTTTTTGGAATTCAGTAAGATTTATGAAAGCATTTTTTGTCTTGATATTCATTAGTTTAAAGCTCGTTGCCTTTCCAATAGGTGATGAGAAGACTATGTTTTTGGGCAAAACTACTACTGTAAAAGAATACCAAGACTCGCATCATACAGTTCTTCTTGACCAAGAATTGACCGAAACCGAAGAATCAGAAGATGATTCGACTCATAATGTTTCTGATAAATCAAGTTTTTCTATTCAAGATTTTTTTGCTTTAATTCTGAAAGAAAGCAAAAATATTAATCGAGAAAATTCCTCACCAGCTTATTCTTCCCAACAACTTTATAAGTTGTATCAAACCTTCCTTATTTGATTCGTTTCTCGAATTCAAAATTTCTTGTCCTTTTTTGAACATTTTGTTGGTTTTGATAGCCTTTTTAACAAAATGCTTTAGTTTTTATTTTGCCAATATCCCTGTACATTTTAATAGACTTTTATGAAAGCACTCAAATCAAATGGTTTTGATGAGCATAAAGTTATACATGATGTGAAGCACTATTTGCCTACTCAAACGCCCCTCAAAGACTTTATTCATCACAATACTTTACACGCTTTCCAAGAAATGAAATTTTATGATGCCATTTTCAAAGCATCTGCCATTTTTGGATTTGAAGTAACTTTCCCTGTTGATGATTATAGGGAATTGTATCGCAATGGACGTATCAAAGAAAATGTGCTGAACAAAGTAATCAAAGTAAAAATCTGTCTTTAGTAAAGGTTTTTTAAGGCATAATTTAGTTTGATTTTTTTTCCAATTAGTATGCTTATAGTCTCATTTTTAAAAAAATATTCATGAAATATTCAATCATTTTTTTAGCAATCGCTGCATTTTATATAGCAGGTTGTAACCATGCTGAGCACACAGAACATGAGGAATCTGAGTTCATAGTAAGTAGTCCAATAAAAGTGGATACTTCTATTAACAAGGAATACGTCTGCCAAATCCGAGCCAGCAACCATATCGAATTACGCTCTTTGGAAAGGGGTTATCTGACAAAAACATTTGTTGATGAGGGTCAGCATGTCAAGCAAGGTCAAGCCATGTTTCAGATTATGCCTCTGATTTATCAGGCCGAGGCGGAAAAGTCGAAGGCGAATGTAGAATACGCTGAAATTGAGTATCAAAACACCAAAATACTTTCTGACAAAAATATTGTCTCACCACAAGAACTGGCATTGGCAAAAGCAAAACTTGACCGTGAAAAAGCTGACTTAAAATTGTCAAATACCCATCTCGGGTTAACAAGTATCAATGCTCCTTTTAGTGGCATTATGGATAAATTTCATATGCGATTGGGCAGTTTGGTAGATGAGGGAGAGTTACTCACCACTATCTCCGACAACAGTAAACTTTGGGTTTATTTTAATGTTCCTGAAGCTGAATATTTGGACTATGCCGTACGAATCAAAAAAGAAGGCCCTCAAAAAGTAAAATTGCTTATGGCAAACAATGAGATTTTTAAGTATGACGGTCTTTTTGAAACCATTGAGGCAGATTTTAATAATGAAACAGGAAACATTGCTTTCCGTGCTACATTTCCAAATCCAGAAGGTATTTTGCGACATGGGGAAACAGGAACAATTTTGTTGCCTTCGTATGTTAAAAACGCCCTTTTGATTCCACAAGAAGCTACTTTTGATATTTTGGACAAAAAATTTGTATTTGTTATAGATGCAAAAGGCACTGTCCAAACCAGACAAATAACTGTTGGAATTGAAATGCCACATATTTATACTGTTACGAGTGGCTTGTCTCCAAATGATAAAATTTTAGTGGAAGGTCTAAGAAAAGTTAAAAACGGCGACCATATCAAAACTAAATTTAGGCCTTATAGAGCGGTTATTGAAGAGTTAAAGAACCTTCATGCAGAGTAATTTTTAATCTCATTGAAAGCCTTATATCTTTTGAACGGTGCGATAGTTCGTATCTATAAGGTTTTGACAAAATACATAAATAATGTTTAGCAAATTCATACAAAGACCAGTCTTGGCTATTGCCTTGACGCTGGCAATCGTCTTTTTGGGGATATTGGCAATGTTCAATCTTCCTATCTCACAATTTCCTGAAATAGCCCCACCGAGGGTTAGTATTTTCATTGAGTTTCCAGGTTCAAATGCCGATGTGTTAGTAAAGTCCACGCTAACTATCATGGAGCGTGCCATCAATGGTGTTCCGGGCATGCAATACATGATGTCGGATGCGACAAGTGCCAGCGAAGCTGAGATACAGATTGTGTTCGAACCTGGTACCGACCCAACCATTGCTGCTGCTCGTGTAAAAACCCGTGTGGACCAAGTTTGGGCAAATTTACCGATTTTGGTTCAGCGAGAAGGGGTAATTATCACACCTGTACAGCCAAGTATGCTTATGTACGTCAATTTTTTTAGTACAAATAAAGATTATGACCAAAAGTTTTTGTTCAATTATGCCGATAACCTCGTCGTTCCTGAAATACAGCGTATTAGTGGTGTTGGACGTTCAGAGATTATTGGTAGTAGAGCATTTGCTATTCGAGTTTGGCTAAATCCTGATAGAATGAGAGCTTATAATATTTCTGCCGAAGAAGTACTCAAAGCTATTGATGAGCAAAGTGTGTTGGCTCGTCCAGGGCGTGTGGGTTTAAGTTCTGGTAAAACAGCCCAATCGCTTGAATATGTTTTCACCTATCAAGGTTGGTTTAATAAGCCTGAGCAGTACAATGAAATCATCATTAGAGCTAATGCTGAAGGTGAAATTCTGAAATTGAAAGATGTTGCCAAGGTAGAAGTTGGTAGTGAATTTGTAGATATTTATTCAAACAAAGATGGCTACGCTGCTGCCTCATTAGTTTTAAAACAAAATCCGGGAAGTAATTCCAATAAAATTATTGCGGAGGTTAAAACAAAATTAGAAGAACTCAAAAAGAATTTTCCACCAGGGGTTGATTACGAAATTAATTATGACGTTTCAAGTTTCGTAAATGCCTCCATCGACCAAGTTTTGCATACACTTTTGGAGGCATTTTTATTGGTTTCTTTGGTGGTATTTCTATTCCTTGGCGATTTACGTTCTACCCTTATTCCTGTTTTGGCAGTGCCAGTTTCACTCATTGGAGCATTTTTTTTCATGCAACTTTTTGGCGTCAGCATTAACCTTATAACGCTATTTGCTTTAGTATTGGCTATTGGGGTTGTTGTAGATGATGCCATTGTAGTAGTGGAGGCAGTTCACGTAAAAATGGAAGAGGAGCATTTGTCGCCATTTCAAGCAGTAAAGAAAGTATTAGGCGAAATCTCGGGGGCGATCATTGCCATTACCTTGGTGATGACAGCCGTGTTTGTGCCAGTAGCGTTTATGACGGGGCCGGTGGGCGTACTTTACAGGCAATTCGCTATTACTATGGCTTCTGCTATTGTGCTTTCTGGTATAGTAGCCCTTACACTTACACCTGTATTATGTGCCATGATTTTGAAAAATACACATGGACAGCCCAGAAAAAAGACACCTATCAATCGGTTTATTGATTGGTTCAATAAAAACTTTGAATGGCTATTGGGTAAATACACTAAGTTACTAACGATAATTGTCAATCGAAAAGTGATAACCTTTGGCGTATTAATAATTTTTGCAATAGGTATCGTAGGAATGAATACTATTCTGCCTGGTGGGTTCATACCTGGTGAAGACCAAGGACAAATTTATGCTATTATTCAAACGTCTCCTGGAACTACGCTCGAACGTACAAATGCAATCTCTCTCGAATTACAAAAAATAGCCAAAGAAACACCTGGGGTGAAATCTGTAACTGCCATGGCAGGTTACGAAATTCTGACCGAAGGACGTGGCTCAAATGCAGGTACTTGCTTAATAAATCTCAAAGATTGGTCAGAAAGACATGAATCTGTGAAAGAAATTATGGAAGAATTAGAAAAAAGGACACAGAATTTAGGAGCTGTTATCGAATATTTTGAGCCACCAGCTGTACCAGGTTATGGTGCTTCATCGGGTTTTGCCGTTCGATTATTGGATAAAAGCAGTGATGTGGACTACCAAAGATTAGATGTAGTAAACAAAGATTTTCTGGCGGCTTTGAAAAAACGAAAAGAATTGACTGGCTTGTTTACCTTCTTTTCAGCAAATTATCCTCAATACGAAATAAAAGTAAATAATTTACTGGCGATGCAAAAAGGTGTTTCGGTGGGTGCAGCCATGGAAAACCTAAATATTATGATTGGTAGTACCTACGAGCAGGGCTTTGTACGCTTCAATAATTATTACAAGGTTTATACTCAGTCCGACCCAGCTTTCAGAAAAGACCCTGCCGATATTTTGAATATGTTCGTAAAAAATGACAAAGGTGAAATGGTACCCTACTCAGCTTTTATGACCATCACAAAAACACAAGGCCCCAATGAGATAGAAAGATATAATTTATATACATCAGCTCTTACCAACGGAGTACCTGCACCAGGCTATACTTCGGGCGATGCCATTAAGGCGATTCGTGAAGTAGCCGAGGCTACCTTGCCCAAAGGCTACGACATAGCTTGGGAAGGGCTATCGTTTGATGAAGCTCGTCGGGGAAATGAAGCAATCATCATTTTCATTGTGGTACTGTTTTTTGTTTATTTGGTTTTAGCAGCACAATACGAAAGCTTTATATTGCCTTTGGCTGTTATTCTATCTTTACCACCGGGTATATTTGGCTCATTTTTAATGTTAAAAGGAATGGGGTTGAGTAATGATGTATTTGCCCAAATTGGTTTGATTATGCTTACGGGTCTTTTGGGTAAAAATGCTGTTTTGATTGTAGAATTTGCCGTACAAAAACGCAACGAAGGCTTGACAGTCCTCGAAGCTGCCATTGAGGGTGCAAAGCAACGTTTCAGACCTATTCTTATGACATCTTTTGCATTTATTGCAGGCTTGATACCGCTCGTCAGGGCTCATGGTGCAGGTGCTGTGGGTAATAAAACCATCGGCTCATCTGCTATGGGCGGGATGTTGTTCGGAACAATTTTCGGGGTTTTAATTGTGCCAGGGCTATATTACGTTTTTGGCACCTTGATTGATGGAAAAAAACTGGTCAAAGATGAAGCCGTAGTACCGTTGAGTGAACAATTAGTAGATAATGAATTAATTGAAACAAGTAAACTTAGAAAGTTAATTTCAAAATTATTGAAGAAAAATGAAGAATAAAATAATAAATAAATATAGTCTCTTTTTGGTTCTAATGATTGGGTTGGGTAGCTGTAAGGTAGAAAATTTACCAATAAAAACAGTTACTAACTCATTGCCCGACAAATACCAACTCAATGGAGATTCTACAAAGGCCGAAAATATTCTTTGGAGAAATTATTTTAGTGATAGTAATCTCACCGACCTAATTGATGAAGCACTTAAAAACAACCAAGAGTTGAATATGATGCTTCGTGAAATCGAAATTAGTAGAAACGAAATCATGGCGAGACAGGGAGAGTATCAGCCATTTGGTTTTTTATCGGCAGGTTTGGGTGGCGAAAAATCGGGACGATATACGCTGAACGGACTTGGGGAGGAAGATTTAAAGACCAGAACTGACAAAGTGCCTCATTTTTTGGGTGACCAGATGGCTATGGCCAACTTTTCATGGGAAATAGACGTTTGGAAAAAACTTCATAATGCCAAAGACGCTGCTGCTAAACGATATTTGTCTGGAATAGAAGGTAGAAATTTTGTGGTTACAAACCTCATTGCCGAGATAGCCAACTCTTATTATGAATTGGTAGTCTTGGATAATCAGCTTGAAACTGTACAGCAAAATATTGCTCTTCAGAAAGATGCCCTCGAAATGGTAAAAGTGCAAAAAGAAGCCGCACGAGTAAATCAGTTGGCAGTCAATCGATTTATGGCACAGGTGTTGAATACTGAAAATCTTAAATATGAGATTCAGCAGCAAATCATAGTAACCGAAAACCGAATCAATTTCTTGGTGGCAAGATACCCGCAAACTATCAAGCGAAATTCGACCAATCTCAATAATATTCAATTTTTGAAGATTTCTGCAGGAATTCCTTCGCAATTATTGAGCAATCGCCCCGATATTCGTCAAACGGAACAAGAATTAGAGGCCGCAAAATTGGATATTGCTGTGGCAAGAGCCAGTTTTTATCCTAACATCACACTTCGTGCTGGCATTGGTTTTCAGGCATTTAACCCTATTTATTTAATAAATCCTAAATCTATCGCCATTAATCTTTTGGGCGATTTGGTTGCTCCCTTAATCAACAAAAATTCTATTAAGGCAAATTATTATAATGCCAATGAAAGGCAAATTCAGGCAGTATATAAATATGAGCAAGTAGTATTGAATGCACATTTGGAAGTAATGAATCAACTATCGGGTAATAAAAATTATGCTGAAAGTTATGTAACAAAATCAAATCAGGTAGAGATTTTGAATAACTCTATCGAAATCTCTAATAGTCTTTTCAAATCAGCACGAGCCGATTATACAGAGGTTTTGTTCACACAAAGAGAGGCTCTGGAAGCTAAAATGGAATTAATGGAGATTAAGAAAAAACAACTCAATGCCGAAGTAAATATTTACAAAGCTTTGGGTGGTGGCTGGAAATAATGTTTGAGGTTCTAAAAAAGCCCCAGCAAAACAAAAACATTAAAATAAAACTATTCACAATAGTCTTCCATAGATTTTGGCTTTGTTAAAAACAATCTATCAAAGATTGCAACAGTTTGGTAAAAAATAAAAGGTAATTTTGTGATTGACCTTTTACTAAGGTCAATCATATTTTTATATCTTTTCGAGTTGGTTGCTATTTTATTGCCCAGTTTTTGCCCAACAAAATCTTTTTAATGTGCCTTCGTCAGAAATTACGGCAAAAAAGTAGAACTTCGATTTTAGCCGCATTCGTGGAATAAATTTAAAAAAAAACGGAGTGCTTCGTATAGAGGTGCTTCATTTTTTTTGTCAAATTTTTACCGTTAAATAAATTCTCAAACAAAACCTTGCGTATATAGCAAAGAAACTATACATTTCTTTCACCGACCCTAAAAAAGAAACAATATTGTGATACTATTTTTGTTTCAAATCTTGCTCATAATGCCTCCTTTGGACAAAATAACTGCCAACGGAGCAAACAAACCATTTATTACAAAACACACCGTTCAGTTTTCGGCAAATGAAGATGATATTAGGTTTTTCTTTACAAAAAACCAAGTAAAAATTGACTCTTTTGCTTATAAATTAGATGGTTTTGATACTAAATGGATAACTACACAATTTCCAGAAGCTCGCTACACAAGGCTAATTGGGGGAGATTATCTGCTCAATGTAAAGGCTTTTGCCAATGGAAAAACTATTGAAGCTTTCAGTCAAAAAATAGCAATTAAAAAAGAATTGATGGAAGAAATATGGTTTATACCTGCCATTATTTTTTATGTGGTCTTGCTCATATCAGTAGCTATTTACTTCTTTTTGTTGTATAATTTACGTCAAAAAGTAAAAGTTCAGGCTATCCGAAATCGCATTGCAACCGACTTACACGACGAAGTTGGTTCGACACTTAATAGTATTGCGATTTTTTCGAGGTTAGTTGAAAAGAAAACAGATAAAAAAAACCTTGAAATCATGTCTTTATTAGACAAAATCAAGACCAATTCGGAGGAAACCATAAATACTATTCGTGATACAGTTTGGGCAATAAATCCCGACAATGATTCGGTTGATTTGCTTTTTGAAAAAATGCGGGCGGTTGCTTATCAGGTGCTTACGGCAGAAGGGATTTTATTGAATTTTGAGAATAAAATTGAAGAAAATAAAGCCTTGAAAATGAGCATGGAACAACGCCGAAATGTTTATTTGATATTCAAAGAAGCTATCAATAATATTGTCAAACATGCCCAAGCAGCGGAGGTAAATGTAGGCATAGAAAGAAAAAACAATGAGATAAAACTTAGCATCACCGACAATGGGGCAGGTTTTGACACGAAAGCCAATTTTGAAGGAAATGGACTAAAGAACTATCAAAAACGAGCCAATGAAGGCTTTTTGAGTATTTCGCTTAATTCGGAAATTGGAAAAGGAACAACAATTGAAGTCTTGATTCCTGAGATATAGCATAGCCCTCCCCATTTTCGGGGAGGGTTGGGTGGGGTTAAAACCACCAATATTGGCGGGTGTTTAACAAATAAATATAGGCTTATTTTGTTGCAGTATTGCACCATTAATTTGCTGAAAAAATGATTATGATAAGTGTAGTTTTGTTTGAAGACAATAAAGGCTATCGGCAGAGTTTGTCGCTGTATTTGGCTAATACCGAAGGCATTTTCTTTTCGGGAGCATACAACTATGCCAATGATGCCGTAGCCAAAGTACGCAAACACAAGCCCAATGTGGTGCTGATGGATATTCAGATGCCCGGTATTTCGGGCATTGAGGCGATGCAACGCATTAAAGCTGTTTACCCCGAAACGAAGATGCTGATACAAACGGTTTTTGAAGACGACCATCGAGTTTTTTCGGCAATTTGTGGAGGAGCTTCGGGCTATGTACTCAAAAACCCAAACCCCGACGAACTGATAAAAGCCATTTTTGATGTAAACGAAGGTGGGGCGTGTATGTCGCCCACGATTGCATTGAAGGCACTGAATATGTTTAAGCACCAGTTTATAAAAGCCCAGCCAACTTATGTAGATTTGACAGAGCGTGAAAAAGAGATTTTGGGCTGTATGGTCAAAGGGCAAAGCTATAAAATGATAGCCGATACTTGCTGTTTGAGTTATCATACTATCCATTGGCACGTAAGAAATATCTATGAAAAACTACACATAAACTCTGCCCCAGAAGCTGTTGCAAGAGCTATTGAAGGGCGGTTGGTATGAAAGAAACTTATCCATAAAAACAGGTATTTATATCCATTTTGTATTTCAAAACAATTATATTTGTTAAAAAATCAACGAATATGCTAACACAAGAAAGAGTAATCGAAACAGTCAGGGCATTGCCAAGCGAGTTTTCATTAGATGATTTATTTGATAAATTGATTGTCATTGAAAAGATAAATAAAGGAATGAAACAAATAGAAAACGGTGAGTACATGACAACCGAGGAATTAAAGGAAAATTTAGAAAAATGGAGAATTACAAGGTAATTTGGTCAAATCAAGCATTTGAAGATATTTTGAAAATTGAATCTTATTTAGCTACTTTTTCCTCTACTTATGCCAATTCATTTTCAACAATGATAATCGAAAAAGGCAATTCTCTTTCATCTTTTCCAAGAAGAGGAAGAGTGATTATAGAGTTGAATAGAGATGATTTTCGAGAACTAATCATCAAAGAATATCGCCTAATGTACCATATTTTGGATAATCAAAGGATCGAAATTTTTGCCATTCACCCATGTTCTTTGCCGATGTCTTCTGGCTTAAAATATTTTGAATAATAGCTGATAATCAATCACTTATACAAAAAACCATCTCCAAAAGAGGTGGTTTTTTTATGTTTATAACCTCCCAAAAAACCACCATAATTGGCGGGTTTTTAAGAAAAAAAGATAGTGAAACTTTGTATGGTAAAAGAGAATTTATTTACCCAAAAACACAAAGCCAATGGAAACCCATAACATACAAATCGGAGGGCGGCAAAAGGTCAATCCCGATGAAGTCGTGATGCTACAAGCAGACATAAATTATAGTATTTTTTTTTGCAGATGGAACAAAATCAATAGTAGCCACTACTTTAAAATCGCTCGAATCTCGCTTTATACCATTCGATTTCTTTCTTACCCACAAATCGTATTTGGTCAATCTCAGATGTGTGTATCATTTTTTGGAAGGCACAAATACAATACAAATGACTGATAATCAGCAAGTTACGGTTTCGAGAAGAAAACTTTTGAGATTGAAAGAACAGTTAAGTTTTATTTGAACTACCGATAAATAAAAAACAATACCGTTAAATAAAGTTTCAACAATACTAACAGAATTTATAATAACATTTGATACAAATTTTAACCAAACAAACGTGGCGACGGCGTGTTGAAGCACCATACGCAACCCAATGAAAAAATACATTATTACCCTCGCATTTTTAACTTTTGGCTTTGTAGGTTTTGCACAAAAAACCTTTACAGCCGAAACGATGAAAGAGATTTTAGATGAATACAAAAAAGATTCAAAAGCCTTTTTTATCAATCGTTTGTCTGATGATTTTAGAGGTTTTCCTGTTGATGGAAAAATTCAAAATAAAGAGTTCGTTCTTAAAGGCGATAAACAAAATATTGTTTCGACCGAAATACAGCAACTTGTTATTTCTCAATCTGGTGATTTAGCAACTACGAGTGGCATACATCAAACTGTTCGTGCAGATAAAGATGGAAACCAAAGAACAACTACTATTGCTGTTACCTACACTTGGCAACGACGAAATGACAAATGGTTGTTTGTGGGTTCGCAGCAAAATAATATTGCTCCAAGCACTTTCGATGAAGCAACGTTTAATGGAATGATAACTCGTTGGGGCAAAGACCCGGCAGGTTTTGTAAAAAATGAATGTGATACAAAATTTGTTTTCACAGATGGAAATGGCAAATCTTATAACTATCAACAAGCAATAGATACATACAGCAATTCTATCCCTTCTATTGACAAAAAAGTTGAGAACTTGAAAGTTTGGCAATCGGGTACCACTGGCATTGCTACTGGAAAAACAATAGAAGGCTACAAGTTCAAAGATGGCACATCATACATTTATACAGGCATTTTTACTTATACTTTTTCTCAACAAAATGGCAAATGGGTACTGGCTTCGGCACAGCATACTGATTTCAAAGAACCAGCTTTCACAACCGAAACTTGGAAAGGAATTTTAAATGAATACAAAAATGATTCAAAAGCATTTTTTGCAAATCGTTTGTCTGATGATTTTAGGTATCCGCTTGCCAATGGAAAATATTTGAGTAAGAATGATGTAACCGCTTGGAACAAAGAAAATATCTTAAACACAGAGATGAAAGACCCTGTTGTTTTTCAATCGGGCAACTTGGCAGTTGTAACTGGCAGACACATTACAGAGCATGGTGTTGAAAAAGACAAAGCTCCACATAACGATAATTTTGCAGCAACTTATACTTGGCAAAGAAAAAATGGCAAATGGTTTTTTGTGGCTTCACAGCACCTTGCGGTTGTGGAGAAGTAACAAATATTGATGCCATGACTGAGTTCAAAAATAAAAGTCATGGCATCAGTTTTTGGTAATTTCTAAACAAAAATATCAATTTGCTTATATTTATTTTGCTTTGACGGTTGATAAGAAATAGCTTCATTTAAAATCCCCATCTAATGTATTTAGATGGGGATTTTGGTTTCATAAACCCTTTAAAATATTCTCCTACAACCCATTACCGAAAGCTCGAAACATCTTCCATCACATATACGCCACGCCCATAGGTGGCAATGACTAAGTTATTATTTGGATGTACAAACAAATCTTGCACAGATACACTCGCTGGCAAATTTCCTTGCAAAGATGCCCAAGTTTTACCACCATTTTTGCTCAAATACACACCCAAATCTGTTCCGCAAAAAAGTAAATTTTTGTTTAAAATATCTTCCCGAATGACATTTACAGGCGATTTTGGTAGGTTATTGGCAATATTTACCCAATTTTTACCAAAATCAGTAGATTTATAAATGTACGGCGTAATGTTGTCTTCTCGGCGGTCATTGAGTGTCAAATAAATAGCTCCTTCGGCAAACTTGGAAGTTTCGAGGCGAGAAACGTGCGTGTTTTTTGGCAAATTTCCTGTAATTTCTGTCCAACTTTTACCATCATCCAGCGTCAAATGAACTCGTCCATCGTCAGTTCCTGCATAAATTACACCTTGTTTCTGTGGCGATTCTGCCATTGCCGTAATTGCTTGGTGAGCAATTGCATAGGGCAATTTACCCATTTTTTCTTTGTTATTATAAGTCAAATCTGGGCTGATTTTTTGCCAAGTCTCCCCCATATCTACCGACTTGAAAACATACTGAAAACCATGATAAATTGTCTTGGAATTATGTGGCGAAAGCATCGTAAAAGCTAACCATTCGCCACGGTGCGGATCTGAGTCGGCAGCTTTTTTAGGAAAAATACTTTTGTTTCTTTCTTTTTCGGGCAAACTCAAATCGGAGCGTTGCAACCTGCCATAAAACGTACTCGAATAGGTGATATTTGCATTCGTAGGGTCGTTGGCTATAATGCTACCTTCTCCACCCGGCGTGTAGTCCCACTTACCTAAAGTTGAGTCGTTTTTTTGGAAAGGTTTCCACAAAATACTGCCACTAAACGAACCTTCATCTTGCACCGAACCATATATATTATAAGGTTTTGCGACATCATAAGTTACATTATAAAACTGTGTAGTCGGAATTTTATCAAAGAAGTTCTTCCAAGTTTTGCCACCATCAAGCGTGCGAATAACGCCACCATCATTTCCATTAATGATATAATTTGAGTCAGATGGGTCAATCCAAATTGCATGATTATCGCCATGAATTCTGACTTTCCCTCCTTGAATTTTCTTCCAAGTTTTGCCTCCATCAAGCGATTCGGCTGTCGCCAGCCCCATAATAAAAATCTTATTTTCGTCTCTCGGGTCGCAGCGAATTTGACTAAAAACCCAGCCATAAGTTCCACCAAAAGTTTCCATCATTTTGTCATTTTCGCTCATTTTCGTCCAATTTTCGCCTTTATCGCTACTTTTATAGACTTCTGCCCCCAAAATCACCAATTCTTTTGGGCGACCATACGAATCTAATTCGCCTTCATTTCCTTGTCTTTTTGGCGTGTGGTTGTCCACATAGGCATAAAGCACATTTGGTTTTGAGGCACACATTGCCAAGCCAATTCTGCCTGTAAATTTTGTATCAGGCAAGCCATTTTTTAGTTCCTTCCAAGTTTTTCCCCCGTCAGTTGATTTATAAATCAAATCGCCCTCTTCGGGAATTGGGTCGCTCCAACGCTTCCTGATTCTGTTCCACATCGAAGCATAAAGCGTGTTGGGTTCGGAGGGGTCAATCAATAAATCTATACAGCCAGTTTTCTCATCTTTATACAAAACTTTCTCCCAAGTTTTGCCTCCGTCAATGGTTTTATAAACTCCTCTGTCGGCATTATAGCTCCACTCATTGCCACTTGCAGCTACATAAACGATCTTTGGATTTGTTGGATGAATCACAATTCGAGAAATAGTACTTGTATTTTCTAAACCAATATTTTTCCAAGTTTTTCCTGCATCAATTGACTTATAAACCCCCAAACCTGGCAACGAAGCTCGAAAAATATTTGCTTCGCCTGTACCTACATACAAGATATTTTTGTTGGATTTGGCAATCGCCATCGTGCCAATTGATTGCGTACCTTCTTTGTCAAAAATCGGCTGCCAGTTTTCGCCCGCATCTTCGGTTTTCCACAAACCGCCTGTGGCAAATGCTCCGTAAATAATATTTTTATCGCCTTCGATTCCCCAAACATCGGTGCAACGACCGCTAATATTATCAGGACCAACGAGTCGCCAAGAGTTGTTTTTGTAGGCAGAAACACTCGTGAGGGCATTATGTTGTTGAAAAGCAGTCAAGCGAGCTGTGCCAGTGGAAGCACGATTATTATTGACAACTTGGGCTGAAACTGCCAACGAAGCAAATAGGAATATTAGCGTAATTTTTCTCATTATGAGTTAGGTTTTTGATGAAGGATAGGTAAAATTATGAATAACTGAGGTTTTTGAAATAAAGATAGGAAATTTTTGCCGATGTCTTGAAAAAAATTAACTTTGTATAAATATTTTATATACAAAAATAATCCTCGGAAATATGCTCACAGATGCTGAAATAATACCTGCATTTCATCAATTAATAGATGAAGTAGAAAGGCAGCCGATGGAAAACAAACAATATTTAAGAGAATTGTATGATAGTATTGCTGGGCTTTTGCACATCAAAGGTGATATTTTAGATGGATTAAGTAATTATGAATTAGAAAAAACAAAAAAATCACAATTACAAGTTAGTAATGGTGAAACTATGCTAGACGATGTTGTACGCAAAAAAATTGCTCAAAAATGGAATATCAGATAGTTTGGTCAAATACTGCCGAGTCTGATTTTGATGAAATAATTGAGCATATTTCAAATAACCAAAACCCAGAAAAAAGGCATTGATTTTGTACAAATATTTTATAAAAAACTTGATTTGTTATCAACCCTTCCTTTCATAGGTATTGAATCACAAAACTTAAAATCCATTCGACGAATTCTTGTAACAAAAAAATACTCGCTACTTTAACAAGTTGAGAAAGACAAAGTGTTTTTGCTTCGTATTTTGGACAATAGAAGCTCTTTTGTTTTCTGATTATTGTTTTCTGACAAAGTCAAATTAATTTACACAATCGGCAATTTCACTACAAAAGTTGTTCCTTCACCTTCTACACTTTCACATTCGATAGTGCCGCCATGCCCTTTTGTAATAATATCATACGCCAATGAAAGCCCCAAACCAGTACCTTGTCCAGTTGGTTTTGTGGTGAAAAATGGTTGGAAGATTTTGGCTTTGGTGGCTTCCGACATTCCAATTCCATTGTCTTTTATTGCGATAACTACTTGATTATCAATTTGTTCTGTTGAAATTATTACGGTTGGGTGGTATTGTGATTGCGTTGGTAGAGACAGGGCATGCCCTGTCTCTACGTGGGCGTGGTTTGCCACGGCATAAAACGCATTATTAACCAAATTTATCAAAACCCTGCCAATATCTTGCGGAATTACATTGATTTTGGACAGATTTGGGTCGGCGATTAGCTCAAAGTCTGAGTTAAAAGTTTTGTCTTTTGCCCTCAAACCATGATAACTTAGTCGCAAAGATTCATCAGCAAGCTTGTTAATATCTGTCAGTTCTTTTTTGCCCGAACTTGCTTGTGAATGTTGCAACATTCCTGAAACGATGCTACTTGCTCGCTTGCCATGATGGTTTATTTTTTCTTGGTTTTCGCTTAAATCATTTGCCAAATCAATGATAAGCTCTATATCCATTTCTGGCTTTTCTACTTCTTCTTTCAGCTCGTTTGCCAAACTCACACTCATTTCAGCAAAATTATTAACAAAATTCAACGGGTTTTGAATCTCATGTGCAATGCCTGCGGTGAGTTCGCCGAGGGAGGCGAGTTTTTCGGATTGGATGAGTTGAGCTTGGGTAGATTTGAGGGTTGAGAGAGTTTTTTCTAAAACTTGATTGGCTTTTTGCTTTTGGCGGTTGTTGCGGTACAGAATGAAAGCGATTAAAAGTAGAATTGCTAATCCTGTTAAAAAAGCATATTGCTTCAATAGATTTTCTTTGGCAATTCTTTTAGTTTCAATTTCACGCTGCCGAATTTGCTCTTCTGCGATGATTTTCTGTAAGCCCAACACTTTTGAAGCACCGTAAAGTTCTTCATTTATAGACTTAACTAATTTATTATAATAAAGTGCTTCTTTAAGGTTTTTTGTATCGTAAAGCTCTGTCAATAGGTTAGCAGCATCTAAAATACTTTTCTTAGCACCAATTGATTCTGCTTCAACTATGGCATTTTTAGCATAATAAATACAAGAATCTGCTTGATTCATTTTTTTGAAAAACCCAGCCAATTCAGTATAAGCCAAAGCCAGTAAACGGTGGTCGCTTACTTTTTTATTTATAGATATACTTCTGTGAAGGTATTCAATTGCTTTATGGTGGTTCCCTAAATCAAATTGAAAACTACCCATTTCTGTATAAAAAACTTTTGATAAAAAAGTTTCGGGTAATTTATTCTCTTGAATCTCGACTCTCTTAAAATAAATTGATGCAGAATCTAAAATATGAGCGTTGCGATAGCTTCTTGCGATATTAATTTGAATAATCCTTTCCCAATCATCATTATTAATTTCTGAATTTAATACCAATGCCTGCTGACAGTAATTAATGGCGTTTTCATAATCTTTAAGTTCAACATATACGAGACCTATACAATTTAAGCACGTTCGCATCTCAGGTAAAAAGTGGTTATCCTTAGCAATTTTTAACCCTTTAAACGCAAAATCTAACGATTTAGGATAATCTCCCGAAATCCAATAAAACTCTCCCAACCTTTCCAAAACCCTTGCTTCTCCTCGGCTGAAATGAATTTTCCTTGCCAAGTCCAAAGCTTTATAAGCATAATAAAGAGAAGAATCTTGATTTGTCGCATCAAACTCAAAAGATAAATGAGCCATCTTAAGCACACGATTGGTATCTGTCTTTTCAAAAGATAATTCTTTCTTTAAGCTATCTGTTACAGTGTTTTGTGAAAAGCCGAAGCTACAAATAAATATGAGAAAGAGGGTAAGGCTTAGGGTTTTCATGCAGGCGGCGTTCCATTTTTGTTGGTAAATGGAGATAAAGATAGACAAATTATTGCTAATGTTTTGGAAAACCAATGACAAAACGCATTAAAATGTCTTTGATATTGAACCCAGATAAGTTTTTACCATAAAAACAAAGGTCGCTCCTCTGATGATGTAACGACCTTTGAAAAACAAAAATATGTATTCTAAATTCTACAAAACCCCCTTTGTACTTGGCAAAGAGTTCATTTCGTTCAGATTTCGCTTAACTGCCATTTTGATAGATTTGGCAAATGCTTTGAAAATTGCCTCTATTTTATGATGCTCGTTGTCGCCTTCACACTTGATATTTAGGTTACATTTTGAGGTATCCGAAAATGATTTGAAGAAATGATAGAACATTTCGGTGGGCATTTCTCCAATTTTTTCACGCTTGAAATTTGCGTCCCAAACTAACCACGGTCTTCCCGAAAAATCTATGGCTACTTGTGCGAGAGCTTCGTCCATTGGCAATAAAAATCCGTAGCGATTAGTGCCTTTTTTGTCGCCTAAAGCCTTCAAATATGCCTCACCGAGTGCCAAAGCAGTATCTTCTATGGTATGATGCTCGTCAATATGTAAATCACCTTCTACTGAAATCTTCAAATCCGAACCCGAATGTTTCGCTACTTGGTCGAGCATGTGGTCATAAAATCCAAGTCCCGTATGAATTTCTGATTTGCCAGTTCCGTCAAGATTTAGTTCGATTTTAATTTTTGTTTCTTTGGTATTTCGCTCAATAAAAGCTGTTCTTTCTGGAAGTTTCAAAAACTCATAGATTTCGTCCCAATCGTTACTTATTAGTTTTGTTGCTTCCTTTTGAGGTGGGGTTAAGCCTTCTTCCAAGTTATTTGTCAGACCATCAGTAATAAAAATTGCCTTTGCACCTAAATTTACGGCCAACTGAACATCGGTAGCTCTATCGCCAATGACATAAGAATTTGCCAAGTCAAATTTTTCTGCATCAAAATATTCAGTCAATAAACCCGTAGCGGGTTTACGAGTTGGTAGGTTTTCATGCGGAAAACTACGGTCGATATGCACTGCCGAAAAGTAAATATTTTCATTTTCTAAGGTTTTCAACATCTTGTTATGGGCAGTCCAAAAGGTATCTTCGGGAAAAGATTCAGTTCCCAAACCATCTTGATTTGTAACCATAACTAATTGATAATCAGTATCTTCAGCAATTTTACGAAGATTTGAAATAGCTCTTGGAAGGAATTCTAATTTTTCGAGCGAATCAATTTGAAAGTCTGTTTTTGGTTCGTCTATGATTGTACCGTCACGGTCTATAAAAAGGAGTTTTTGCATTTTCTTTGGTCAAATATTTAAAAGACCAAAATTAGGCATGAAATTATTGAAAAGCTAAAATATATTTTATAGAATATTCAGAATTTATTGAAAATAATATAAATTTAAAAATCCGTCAACTCTTTTAGAAAATGACGGATTTCTGTAAAACAATCGCTTCGGCGACCCGATTTCTAAATTGTTCTATTTGTTAGGAACAATTTGGAAATCGGACTGCCGACGCAGTTGTTCTACTATAAATTTCCTTTTTTCATTTCTTTCACCGCATAATCTGCTGCACGAGCTGTCATAGCCATATAAGTCAATGAAGGATTTTGGGTAGAAGTTGACGTCATACTCGCACCATCGGTTACAAACACATTTTTGCAATGATGCAGAGCATTCCATTTATTTAAAAGCGAAGTTTTTGGGTCTTTTCCCATTCTTGCACCGCCCATTTCATGAATATCTAAGCCTGGCGTGCGATTTGAGTCGTTGGTTCTGATATTTTTGAAACCTGCCTTTGTGTACATTTCTGTGAGTTGCTCAAAGAAATCTTGGGTCATTTTTCTGTCATTTTCATCATAATCAACCGAGATTTTCAATTGCGGAATTCCCCACGCATCAACCAACGTTTTGTCTAAAGCCACAAAATTACTTTCCTTCGGAATCGTTTCGCCCATCATGTGCGAGTTTACATTCCAGACATTATCATAAGAAGGATTTAGCAAACTTTTTTTCAAATCTTCACCCATACCACTTCTATCTTCACGCTGATAACGTCCTGCCGAAAATCCAGAAGCATAACCACGCAAAAAGTCAGTTTCTTGCTTGAAAAGGTTACGAAAACGAGGAATATATGCTGAATTTGGACGGCGACCGTCGGTGGTACTGTCCAAAAACCCTTCATAATCGGCATTAATTGTGGCACGATAATTATGAAAAGCAAAATATTTTCCGAGCAAACCGCTGTCATTTCCAAGTCCATTCGGGAAACGATTTGAGGTCGAATTCAACAAAAGTAAGTTAGAATTGAGTGCTGCGGCATTTACAAAAATGATTTTTGCATAAAACTCAGTCATCTCTTTGGTATTAGCATCAATGACTCTTACGCCTGTAGCTTTGCCGTTGGCGGCCCCGTTCTTCTTTTCATCAAAAATAATAGAATGCACCACCGAATGTGGGCGAAGTGTCATTTTACCAGTTTTGGCTGCCCAAGGTAAAGTCGAAGAATTACTACTAAAATAACCACCATATGGGCAACCACGCTCACAAATCGTACGATTTTGGCAAGCGGCTCTGCCTTGGTCGGCATGAATTTTCTTTGGTTCGGTCAAATGTGCCGCACGTCCAATAATAATATGGCGGTCTTTATAATTTTTAGCAGTTTGCTCACTAAAATATTTTTCAACGCAATTCAAATCGTGAGGCTTTAAAAACTCACCGTCAGGCAATGCTGCCAAACCATCTTTATTGCCTGTGATTCCTGCAAATTTCTCTACATAACTATACCAAGGAGCAATATCGGCATAGCGAATAGGCCAATCTACGGCAAAACCATCACGTGCTGGTCCTTCAAAATCATGCTCGCTCCAACGCTGGGTTTGTCTTGCCCAAAGCAAAGATTTTCCACCTGTTTGGTAGCCACGAATCCAATCAAAAGGCTTTTCTTGCACATAAGGATGCTCGGCATCTTTCACAAAAAACTGCTCGGTTGCTTCATAAAAAGCATAACATTTGCTCACCACAGGATTGGCATCACGCACTTCTTTTGTTATTTGTCCACGATGCTCAAATTCCCAAGGCATTTTCATGGTCGTTGGGTAATCAACCACGTGCTTTACTTCACGTCCACGCTCAAGCACCAGCGTACGTAAACCCTTGCCTGTCAGCTCTTTAGCTGCCCATCCACCACTAATTCCTGAGCCAATCACGATGGCATCGAAGGTTTGTGCTTTTACAGAATCTATATTTAGGTATGACATTTTTATTTAATGTTGAATGATTTTAGTATTTAACCCCACCCTAAATCCCTCCTCAAAAAGGAGGGACTTTAAAAAAACAACCATCTTAACTCCCCTCCATTTTGGAGAGGGGCTGGGGTGGGGTTTTATTATTTTTTCACTGGCACACAACCGTGAAAACGAGCTGGGGCAAATTCGTAAATTCGTAGGTTTGTCATTACGTATTCTGAGTTTAAATAGCCTAGAATAGTAAGGTTTTTGATTAGACGAACAAAGCCTTTTTCATCGCTATTTTCCGAATTAGACATCTTGTTTAAAATAGCTAATTTTTGCTTGGCATCACATTCTACAAAAGGTTTTGAAAAGTTTTTTTTGGCTGCTGCGTCAATCAAATCGAAGCCTTTTACAAAGGTTTCTTGCGATTTTTTGTCGTAGCAATCAGCTACCATTTTTGTAGTAAACTGATGAATATTGAGTTCTTTTGCCCCAGGCGTGTCTGTTTTTGGAATGATGGTTTCGACTATTTCAGCCAAGATGTTTTCTTGCAAAGGAGAAATATTAAAAGAAGAATTTTGGAAAGATTGCTTGTTCCAAGCGTTTGCCCACGAAGGTAATAATATTGTACCACCAATCGTCAGAGCAATGTTTTGTATTGCCGTTCGTCTTTGCATTTTGTCAGGATTGAATTTATAATACAAATAAAATCATTTTTAATGAAACTTGTATAGACAAATGTTTTTTGTTAGTATTATTGTCTAAAAAATACTAATCTCAGATAAAATTGTTTTGAAAGTATTCAATTCACATATTCCTCATCTAAAATCTATTACCGAATTCTTTCAGGTTTATAGAATTGGGCAGCCTTTCGATGCTGAAATTATGTGTAAGCAAATTTTGGAAGCGGCTGTAAAATATGCTTCTTTTATACCAAAATGATTTTTTATGTAAAACATCAAGCATAAATGAGCAACGTCATAGATTTATCAAACATAGTAAACCTATTTGATTTTGAAAAAGTAGCTGAGTCGAAAATGACCAAAATGGCTTATGAGTATGTAGCAAGCGGGGCTGCCGACGAATTTACTGTTCGCTGGAACAGGCAAGCATTAGATGCCATAAAACTTAACACAACAGTACTTGTTGATGTAACCAAACTTGATACAACGATTACTTTATTTGGAAAACAGCTATCGCACCCCATACTTATTGCTCCTACGGCTTTTCACAAAATCATGCACCCCGAAGGCGAAATTGCCACCGCACGAGGGGCTGGTGCTGCCTCAACAACATACATTATAAGCTCCTATACAACCACTCCACTCGAAGAAATTGCGAAAGTAGCTACACAGCCACTTTGGTTTCAAGTTTATGTGAGAGATGACCGAGATTTTACGAAGGATTTTATTCAAAAAGCCGAATCACTTGGCTGTGAAGCACTTTGCGTCACGGTAGATACGCCAGTTGCAGGCATGAGAAACCGAGAACAAAGAGTAAATTTTCAATTACCAAATCATCTGATTCTTCCTTATAGTCTTGGTCCTTTAATTCAAAAAAAGCCATTAACTTGGAAAGACATTGAATGGATACAATCTTTTACCAAAATCCCTATTTTATTGAAAGGAATTCTAAATCCTGATGATGCCGAAAAAGCAGTTCAAATAGGGGCGTCGGGTATCATTGTATCAAATCATAGTGGTCGAAATTTAGATACAGTTCCTGCTACAATTGAAGTTCTCCCTCGAATTGCTGAAAAAGTAAATAAACAAATACCGATTTTGATGGATGGGGGAATAAGGCGAGGAACGGATGTTTTAAAAGCTATTGCGTTAGGTGCGAATGCCGTTTTGGTAGGAAAACCAATTTGCTTTGGACTGGCTTGTGGAGGTGCAGAAGGCATAACAAAAGTTTTAGAAATATTGAAAAATGAACTTGAACTTGCAATGGCATTAACAGGAAAAACTACTATTGCCGACATAGATTCTTCGGTCATTTGGAGATAGAAGGCTCAAAATAGTTTTTTTTTCAAGAAAATACAACATTATCTACAAGATAAATGAAGTATCGGTGAAAAATGCCTAATTGTCGAATTAACAATTTGAAGGGTAGAATTGTAGCTTGATATATTTTTTCAATACATAAATTTGTAAAGTCCAAATTCAATCACTTAAACCTATTTAACTTTAAAAAATAAAACAATGTTAAAGAAAATCCTTCTTGGCTTAGTAGTTATTTTAGTTCTTATCCAATTTTTTCACACAGAAAAAAACCTTTCTGACGACCGTACCAACGATATTTCTACAAAATATCCTGTTCCTGATAATGTAAAAAAGATTATGGAAGTTGCTTGCAACGATTGCCACAGCAACAAAACTGCTTATCCTTGGTACTCAAACATCCAACCTGTGGCATGGTTTCTCGACCACCATGTAGTAGATGGTAAACGTCATTTTAATTTCTCGACTTTTACTAAAATGCCAATTGCTGTTCAGAATCATAAGTTAGAAGAACTTGCCGAACAAGTTGAGAAAAAGGAAATGCCTTTGCCTTCATATACTTATTTGGGGCTTCATAAAGAAGCAAATCTTACCGAAGAGCAACGAACACTTATCATTAATTGGGCAAAAACTCAAATGGATTCATTGAAAGCTCAGTACCCTGCCGATAGCTTAAAAATGAAAAGAAGAGAAGGACCACCAAGAGATGCCAAATAATTAAACAAACCTATTTTTTAAACACTATTACTATGACAAAGTTAATTATCACATTTCACTTATTTTTGGTTAGTCTCTGGGCATTTTTTAATGCAAATAAAGTAGAAAAAAGCACTTCGATTGCTAATATTACGATTTGTCATTCAATCACAGAAGAAACAAATTCAATGAACGGAAATCCTGACGACACAACAAAGGCTTATACAATGCCTTTGCTTGCCCAAACACCCAAAGGTGAAGTGATGCTTTCGTGGACAGAAAAAGATGCACAAGGAATGTCTTCATTTTGTTTGGCGTTTTCAAAAGACAAAGGAAAAACTTTCGGAGAAAAGAAAACAATCTATTCGGGAACGGGCATTAATAATAGCCGCATGATGCGTGCAAAAGTGCTTGCTAAAAAAGACGGTAGTTTGGTTGCCGTTTTCTCAAATCGTGGAGAAGGTAGCGGACGTTCATCAAACATCGTTTATTGCATATCGAAAGATGGCGGCTCTACTTGGACATCTCCTGCAATGGTTGACTCCGACCCAAAACAAGGCATTGTACGAGGTTTTTTTGATGCCGTTGTGATGGCTAATGATGAAGTTGCCATTGCCTACTTGAAAGATGTAGAAAATAGTACCAAACATGAGGAAAGAAATTTACGCCTCGTAACTACAAAAAATGGCACTTTTTTGCCTGAAAGAATTATTGACCCTGTGGTTTGTGATTGTTGCCCAATAAATATGCTAATTGACGCCAATGGTGCATTAAATGTTATTTATCGTGATAACAATGACGACATCAGAGATATGGCAAGAATGATTTCGACCGATAATTCGGATACGTTTTCAAAGCCTGAAATTGTATATAACGATGGATGGAAAATCAATGGTTGCCCTCATAGCGGAGCAGTTTCGAGCATTTATGGAAAGTCGGCTTTGGTAGCTTGGTTTTCGGGTGCTGAAAAAGAATCAGGTGTGCGATTGGCTACTCGTGAAGGCAAAAAGTTATTGGTTTTAGCTGATGCTTCGGCAAAAAACCCTTTTTTGGTTGATTCACCGAAATCTGCTGTAATGTTGTGGGAGCAAAACACAAGCGATAATGTTTCAAAAATTGCTTACCGAAAAATCAACGACAATAAAGTTTCAGAAAAGATTTGGCTTGATGGTTCATCAAACGGTACAAATTCTGTTGCTCTGAATGTTGATAATCAACTACTTGTTGCTTATGAAGTAAAGCAAGCTAACAAAAGAAATACAATTAAAATAAGTACAGTAACTCTATAAAATCATTCAATAACCTCTTTTTAAATTAAATACATGAAAAAAACAGCCTTAGTATTATCATTTATTGTAGCCTCTTTTACCTCTTTCGCTCAATGGGCAATTGACAAAGGTCATTCAAAATTTACTTTCATAGCTGAACATCATGGTATTTCAGAAGTAGATGGTTATTTCAAGAAGTTTGATGGAAAAATTACTACCACAAAAGACGATTTATCGGATGCAGTTTTTGAAATTACGATTGAGTCGGCAAGTCTTAATACTGACCTCGAAATGCGTGATAATCACCTCAAAAGTGAAGATATGTTTAATGTTGAGAAATTTCCTACGCTAACATTTAAAAGCACTTCTTTGACGAAAATAGCAGGCAATAAATACAAGATGGTAGGTAATTTGACACTCAAAGGCGTTACAAAATCTGTTACTTTAGATGTAACCATGAATGGTCCAACGGCACACCCAAATCCTCAAAACAAAATTCCTCAATTGGGTATAAAAGCTACGACAACTATCAAAAGAAGTGATTTTGGCATTGGTGGAAAATTGGCGACTGTAATGGTTGGCGACGAAATAGCCATTCGTGCTACGGGCGAATTTCAGAAAAAATAAGAAGATTTAATTCATAAAAAAATCCCATAGTTCAGAAAACTATAGGATTTTTTTTATTTTTATAACATATTGATTATCAGCTATTTACTATCCATAACTTAGCATTCAATATTAATTATAACTAAATGTTACCGGCAAAATATACATTTGTTTCGCTGGTCGGTTATGATGCTTTGCTGCTACCCATTTTGGCATTTCATTCACCATTTTGATTACTTCATTATCAAAATTTGCACCAAGCGATTCTTCAATTTTTGGCGAAACTACAGTTCCATCTTCTAAAACCCAAAAACTTACAACAACTTTTCCTGCAATTTTATTCGTTACAGCTTCAGTAGGATAATGAAGATTCTTTTTCAAATACTCTGACATTAATATTTGTCCACCATTAAAAGAAGGCAAAAGACGCTCACCCATACTTTTATTTACTAAAACACTACCATCTTCATTCAAATAGTCTTCTTTTACTCTATTTCCATTTTCATAAATCTCAGTGCTACTCAACTGTCCGTTTGGGAAGTAGAATTTCCACTCTCCATTCGGAATATTTTCTTCATAAGTTCCTTCATAATCAATTGTTCCAGTAGGGCGAAAAAACTTAAATTTTCCTGTTCTAACTTCCAATTTTGCATCAGCATAAGAGCCTTCCATACGAAGAAATCCATCGGCATAGAATTCAGTAACATCCCAAAAACCCTTTATGTTTTTCTTAGTAATCTGAATAAACTTAGCTCCATCAAGCGATTTTAGTTCATCACGATTGGCATTAAAATACTTTTTTGATACATCAGCAGAAGTCAAGTCTATTTGTGAACTTATCGTTTCAGAGGCTTTTGCATAAATCGGCGAGTTTTCGGCAGTTGATGTTTGGGCAAATACAGATAGCCCACAACTCAAAAGCATGGCAGATGTCAAGACTTTTTTCATTTTTGTAATTCTTTTTGGGTTTATAATTCAGCACGTAAATTCTTTTTTGAAAAGAATTTAGGAATACAATTGTATCCGTTTAATAACTTTTCAAATATCATGCCAAAAAAACACTTTAATTTTCAAGTGCTTTTTGGCTTTTAATAATCAACAATCATCTATTTTACTTTTTTGCTACCTATTTTGCTCTTAAAGTAATCGTAATAGGCATGGTATATTTGGCTCTTGTGAAGCGATTATGCAATTTTGCAGGAACCCACTTTGGCATTTGGTCCAAAACCTTAAAAGCGGCTTCGTCTAAGGCTCTGTTGAGCGATAGTTCGATTTTAGGATTTGTGAGTTTTCCATCAGGTTCAACATAAAAACCCATTGCCATTTTTCCTGTAATCTTATTTTTCACAACTTCATCGGGCAATTCTATTACTCGCTGAACAAACTTATCCATCTCTTTTACTCCTCCTGGAAAACTTGGTTTTTCACGAACAGCCTGTGTAATATCTTTCAGCTTACTTCCATCTTCATTAAAATATTCAGCATCTACCAAAAGCCCATCTTCATAAATTTCTTTACCACTAACTTGCCCATTTGGGTGATAATAATACCATTTGCCATCTTGTACATCATTTTTATACATTCCTTCGTTATCAATCACCATGCCATTAGGGTAATATAAGCGAAAAGGACCATTTTTTACATCATAAGCAGTATTTGTAACGTATAATTCCATCGAAGGTTTTTTGTCCATTCTATATTCGCAAACTTGAAATAGCTTCTCAGCAACTTGCTTAAATTCTCGATAAAAGGCAGCTTCTTGAATATTTTTTACCTCTTTCCGATTGATTCCGTAGTATTTTATAATAATTTGATCATTTGGCGTGAAAAGTTTCTTCGGCATATCACCTCCTATGGAAAGCACCGATACAGGGAGTGAGGCAGGCGACGTTTGCCCATGTGCATAGGCAAAACTAAAAAGTACGCCGATAATGGCAACACTTAATTGCTTCATGATTTTTTTGGGTTCTTTTTCTCAATGATTTACAAATGTAAATGGAAGTTTTCGTATTTTCAAAACTTTTTGAAAGTTTTTTTGCACAAAAAGGTCAAAAAAAAAGCCGTTCATTCTAAAAAATAATAGAATGAACGGCTATATTCGTATTTTACTTATTTTTTCAATAACTCAGGAAACTGGGCTTTCATTCTTTCAAGTCGAGGAATTGAAACATTCTGCACATAAGGATTTTCAGGATGGTTTCTTTCGTAGTCTTGGTGATAGCTTTCTGCTTTCCAAAAAACTTGAAAAGGCACGATTTCGGCAGCAATTGACTTTTTGTATTTACCCGAAGCGTTTAACTCCTTTTTATAGTTTTCGGCAAATGTTTTTTCAGTTTCATTCTGATAAAAAATAATCGAACGATAAGAATCTCCCCTATCTGGACCTTGACCTTTTACTTGCGTAGGGTCTTGCGAGCCAAAATAAACCTTCAAAAGTGTAGCGTAAGAAATGATTTTTGGGTCATAATGCACTTCTACCGACTCGGCATGACCCGTCGTTTCGGTATTTACATCTTCATACGTTGGATTTTTGGTATGCCCACCACTATACCCCGAAACTGCTTCTTTTACACCTTTGAGGCTTTCAAAAACTGCCTCTACGCACCAAAAACAACCTGAGGCAAAATAGGCTTTTTCTAAAGTACCGTAAACTGTTTTGTCAACAATTTTTTCGGCGGGTTTTGTAGTTGTGCTACAAGAAAGCACTGTAATGAAAATGCTTAATATTAAGCTTAAAAAAAATGTTTTTTTCATAGTTTTGAATATTATGTTAAGAAAAAGCGTGGCATACTTTGAAGCATGACACGCTCATTATAATAAACGCTTAAAATGGTGTTTTGGTTTTACTGAATCTCCACCACCTTAAACTCAGTTCGGCGATTGATTTGATGCTCGTCTTCTGTTTTGGCATTTTTTACTATCAATTCGCTTTCTCCATAGCCTTTTGCAGATAATCTTTCACGGACAATCCCTTTTGTAACAATATAATTAATGGCAGATTCGGCACGTTTTTGCGACAATCTAAAGTTATAAACTTCGGTAGCACGAGCATCGGTATGCGAGCCTAATTCGATTTTGATGCTTGGATTATCGTTTAAAGTTTGCACCAATTTATCCAACTCCAATGCCGCATCTGGGCGAATGTCCCACTTGTCTAAATCATAATAAATATTATCAACTCGGAAGGTTTTTCCAATGAAAACTTGCTCAAGATTTAGTGAAGTATAGAAAGTTGTATCGGTTACGGGTTTCTTCAATAATGACTGGGGAATCGCCCTTCCCGACATAGAAAAGTCTTCTCGTTTTGCCAAAAAGTTCTTCTTATCTGCCAAAATGATATATCCACCATCTTCTTTTACCTGAATCGGTCCAAATTTTCCGTCCTTTCCAGTAGTAAGTTCAATTACTAATTGTTGGTTTTCAGCATCTAAAATTTTGATTCTTGACGAATCAAGTGCTACGCTTGCATTAGCATTGTTTTTGGTGAAAATTGTTCCTGCCAAAAAGTAATTAACTGTTTTTATAGCCAATTCTTTTTCTGGGCCATCGGGATTTATAGGTTGTGGAATCAAGAGGGCAATTTTTGTAGAATCGTCTTTATCCGTAACAGGCTGTCTTGGAGCTTCATAATAATAAATATCATCATCACCAGTGCCTCCTCCCCTATTCGACGAAAAGAAAACATCGCCACGTTTGCTCATTACTAAGCCAAAATCATCCATATTTGAATTATAAGGCGACCCCATATTTTCGACGGTAACTTTCCCGCCAGCACGTATCGCCAAGAAAAGGTCTAATTTCCCCAATCCTGGATGCCCGTCAGAGGCGAAATAAAGTTTCCCATCTTCCGACACATAAGGAAACATTTCATCACCTGCCGTGTTTATTTCTTTTCCTAAATTTACTGGATTTCCGAAACGACCCGAAGCGTCCATATTTACTCGATAGAGGTCAAGTCCGCCCAAACCACCAGGACGATTTGAAGCAAAATAAATGGTCTTTGCATCACGAGAAAAGGCTGGACTCCCGTCCCAACTTGCTGAGTCTGAGGCACTTACGTAGCGAGGCTCTGTCCAACCGCTGCCATCAACGTAGCGAGCAAGGTACAAATCCATATCAGGTGAAAGGTCTTTACGTTTGCCTGTATTTCCTCTGGCATAAATCATTGTTTTGCCATCAGGCGAGAAAGTTGGCGTTCCTTCGTTGCGTTCATCATCAAAAATCGCATCGCTAAACTTCTCAATTTTACTCATTTCGGCAATTGTTTTATCAATTTTCACTTTGTAAAGTCCCACATAAGGCAAGCCATTTGAGTAGGTTTTACTTTTACGAGAAGCCGTAAAAATGAGTTCATCGCCACGCACCATTGGGGCAAATTCTGAGCCTTTTGTATTTACTTGCGAAAGGTTTTTGAACTCAACAGTGTTTTGCTTTTTCTTTATTTCTTCTATGGTTTTGAGCGTATTTACCTCACGATAAGCCTTTTCATTGTATGCCTTAACCGTACTTTTTGCGTCAATAAATTGTTCTAATTCCTTCAAAGCCATGCCATAATTTCCAGCAGCTTTCAGAGCAAAAGCATAGTGAAAATGTGCTTCGGGCGAAGCTAATTTCGCCTCAAAAGCCTTTTCATAAAATGGCACAGCCTCCACCCAGCGATTGGACAAACGATAAGATTCGGCAATTTTATGGTTAAGATTTGCTTTTTCACTTTCGGCAATAGTTGTTACCTTTGACAAATCTTTAATTGCCAAATCGTACTGCCCTTTGTCGAAGCTTGCAAGCCCCCGTTTGTAGAGTTGCATTTGCCCGAAAGTAGCCTTTGAAAGAACAAGAAAAGCAATAATATGAAGTATTTTTTTCATCTTTTTTAGATTCGAGATTCGGGATAGGGATAAAATTATTCTACGTAATATTTAGAAATAAAAATCTTACGAAAATGTGTAAAATTTTCACCAATTTATGAGTTTTAACTAATAAGTCAAACGTTTTTTTAATAGAATTGTTGTATTTCTATAAAATGCTATAAAATATGCCTTTAATCATCACCGAAATTAATATTTATCCGATAAAATCTTTGGGTGGAATTTCACTTCAAGAAGCAATTGTAGAAGACCGTGGCTTGCAATATGACCGCCGATGGGTGCTTGCCGATGCTGATAATCATTTTATCACCCAAAGAGAAAATGAAGGCATGGCTTTGATTGATATAAAGATAGAAAATGATGGTTTGAGGGTATGGCATCGCCTCAAAAGAGTTGCTCCGTTGACCGTACCTTTTTTGCCACAAACAACTGATAACCAAATGATTACGATTTGGGACGATGTGGTAAATGCCATCAGAGTAAGTGATGAAGTTGATGCTTGGTTTTCATTGGTTTTGGGCATGAATTGTCGCTTGTTTTATCAGCCTAATGAGTCAATTCGGCTGACTGATGCTAAATATTCTATCACAAAAAATGAGCATACGAGCTTTGCTGACGGTTACCCGATTTTGATAATTGGTCAGGCAAGTTTGGACAATTTGAATGAGCGTTTGGAAGAACCTGTTTCGATGAAACGTTTTCGTACAAATTTAGTTTTTTCTGGCGGAAAACCTCATGAAGAAGACGACTGGATATATTTTAATGTCGGCACAGCCAAACTTGTTGGTGTAAAACCTTGTGGACGATGTGTTATGACAACCATAAATCCTGAAACTGCCGAAAAAGGCAAAGAGCCTCTTCGAACTTTGAATCAATATCGAAAAGTTGGCAATAAAATTTTATTTGGACAAAATTTATTGGTTGTTGAGAAAGGAAAAATTACACTTGGAGATGTTATTCAATTATGAGGCATGAAATTTATTCAAATAAAAACCTTGCTTAAAACCCTCCACTATCTAAGTCTTGATGTGGTTGTGGGGGCAGTAGTGAGTAGTTGGATGTTTTGGAAAATGCCTGACGGAAATACAAAATCTGATATTGCTTCTTTGATAATTCTTGGTATCTGTACTTGGATTATTTATATATTAGACCGTCTGCTTGATAATCTTAAATCTGAACCACAAGACGCTCGACATCAGTTTCATTTTAAGCACCAATATTATCTTCAAATAACAATTGTAATGCTTCTTTGCGTTGCATTTATCTTAGTTTTCTTTTTGCAAAAAAATGTTATTTACTTCGGTATTGGTTTGTTTTTTTTGATTCTAATTTATTTTTATTTTTTGAAAAATCATTCACAAAATATTGACTATCAATATTTTAAAGAAATTTTTACAGCATTTATTTATAGCCTTTCGGTTATTGGAAGTGCATTTAGTTCAAAACAAAATTTAGGATTTTTAGAGTACTTGTCGGGATCCAATTTCTTTCTATTGGTGCATCAAAGTATTTTGATTTTTTCTTTCTATGAAGCACAAGCACAGCCAGAAACAAGAAATTTGGCAGGGATATTAGGGAATAAATATTGTACTTATTTAATATTTGGCATTTGTATTTTCATTACTTTAAGTAACTATTTCGATGCTTCATTTTTTACAAAAAAAGTTTTTTTCGTAGAAACGCTTATGTCAATTTGTTCAGTCTTGATTTTTGTTTTTCAGAAAAAACTTTCTCGAAATGAACGCTATCGTTGGCTTGGCGAAATGGTTTTTTGGTTGCCAATTTTACTTATTTCCTTTTGATTCTATCTTCGATTTTCTTAGATTTTACTTCTTTTTTCGCCTCTTCTTCTTTCTTTTCATTCATTATTCTCATGCCACGGCGGTAGGTATAATAGAAAAATCCCGCCACCGAAAACATCAAAAAGAAATAACTGTCTTTGATGGAAACATGCTTATATAATGCTTGGTCCACAAACATGATGAGCATAGCAAGACTTGAAAAAAGTATGAGTGATTCGATAAGTTTCATATATTTTTTTTATTTTACCAACATTCCAACAACCTTAAATTTCTCAAAAACATTTTCATTATGCGGAGCATCATCAATTTCTTCAGTCAAATCTTGCCCTGCCCAATGTTCATAATGCTTTCCATTTCGCCACAACCTCGACTGAGTTACGTCATAAATAATACCTTTATATGCGACCCAAATTTCGTCTTTGTCTTGTCCGTTTCGGAGAGCGAGTTGGCTTTTAGTAAATTCTTTCAAAGTTTTTATATTTCAACAAAGGTCGTAAAGTTTTGTATAACTTTAACAACAATTTTGAATCAAAAATCGTTTTCATGAAGGCATTACAACGTTTTTACAAAAAAAAACGTCATTACTTTTAAAGAAGATTTTTTTTTCTTTTATATTTAAACCATATTTGCTGAAATTCTGTCTAATGACAATATTCTTTCAAATTCAAAATTGTAAATTCCAGCTATTAATCAAAAATATTCGTATGAAAAAAATTGCCATTCTCTTTGTATCTATTGGACTTTTTGCCATAGCTTGCAAAAAAACAGTTGTTCCTGTATCAGAAAAAATCAAGAAAACTTGGACTGCCCAAATAGTTAAAGAAGGAAGTACAGTTGTTTATACCAAAGGTGCAGCATCTAACTTAAAAGCTGGGTATTCGAGTTTTGTACTTAATTTGCTTATTGCCCCCTCAGTTACATTAAAAGACTACGATGGCAATACATTCACTGGTCAATATGAGTTGATTGGTGATACCCAACTCGTTTTGAAAAACTTAAGCCCTGTTCCTACGGGTACTGGTGGCACAATTACTTTTACTATAAATTCGGTAACAGATACTGCCTTAGATATTACTCGCACAACAGCCAGCCAAAAAACTGGTGGAACTATCAACAATTATGCTTTGGTAAATCCATAATTTTGCTTGAAAATTTTTTTTAAGAAAGGTGAGCTGAAAGGCTTGCCTTTTTTTGTTTCCATGCCAAAACATCCCCCACCGACGACTTCGTCAGTCAGGTTTCCCCCTTGAAAGGGGGAATTTTTCAAATAATTTAGTTTTTAGTAAAAATCATGGTTTATTTTGCATCATGGAAAGAACAGAACTCAATACACTTGGCGAATTTGGCTTAATTGACCGAATCAATTCAAAATTTACAAACCAAAATCACGAAACAATCAAAGGCATTGGCGACGATGCTGCCGTGATTGATGTTGGTGATAAATTTATGCTTATTTCGACAGATATGTTGCTCGAAGGCATTCATTTCGACCTTTCTTATACACCACTACGACATTTGGGATATAAAGCAGTTGCTGTAAATGTCTCGGATATTGCAGCAATGAATGGCATTGCGAAGCAAATAACTGTAAGTATTGCACTCAGTAACCGAATCTCGGTAGAAGCCATTGACGAATTTTATGAAGGTGTAAAATTTGCCTGTGAAGACTATAAAGTTGATTTGGTTGGTGGCGACACAACGGCTTCTCGCTCTGGTTTTGTTATTTCGGTAACGGCAACAGGTTTTGTTGAAAAAGATAAAGTTGCTTACCGAAATGGAGCAAAAGCCAATGATATTTTGTGCGTTACAGGCGATTTGGGTGCGGCATATTTTGGTTTGCAAATCTTGGAAAGAGAAAAACAGGTTTATTTGGCAAACCCAGAAATGCAGCCAGAACTGCAAGAAAAGGAGTTTTTGGTAGGAAAATTACTAAAACCAGAAGCACGAACTGACATTATTCATGAACTCAACGAGCTTGGTGTAGTGCCAACATCAATGATTGACATTTCAGATGGTTTGGCTTCAGAATTGATGCACTTATGTACGCAGTCGGGCGTGGGTGCGATGGTTTTTGAAGAAAAATTACCTATAGAAGACCAAACGATGCTCACCGCTACCGAGTTTAATATTAGTCCAATCACGGCAGCCTTAAATGGTGGCGAAGATTATCAACTATTATTTACGGTAAAACAAGCTGATTTTGAGAAAATAAAAAACCTTTCAGATGTTTTACCAATTGGTTATATGACTGCTAATAAGGATGTTACCTTAGCTTTGACAAGTGGCGGAACAGCCGAAATAAAGGCTCAAGGTTGGAATCATTTGGAGAGATAAATCCTTAAAAAGCTATAAGGTTTGCGAGTCTCAAACCTTATAGCTTTTCTCAAATAAAATCAATTTGCATTAAAAATCTTTCCTGAGCCAGAAATGTATTTGCTGATGCGAGGGTTTCCTCTATACCAAACACTTCCACTGCCCGAAATATTGACATCGAGGTTATTGAAAGCCGTAGTTTCGCAACGCCCCGAGCCAGTAATTGCTATGTCCGAAATATCGGTGTGCATATCAAAGCTCTCGATTTTTCCGCTTCCCGAAATATCATAAATGCCCTTGTAGGTATCTCCTTCTAAGAAAATCAAACCTGAGCCACTCAAATCGGCTTCCAAATTATTATTCACATCAAGAGCCAAATCTATCAAACCACTGCCCGATAAACGAAGACTCACATTTTTAGAATAAATTTTATTATCGCTAATCACTCGTCCACTTCCCGAAACAAAAATGGCATTAATATCAGGTACTTGGATATAAATTTTGACATTATTGATGCCACGAAGTCTGCCGTTATCGTCCAAAATCAAGGTATTTCCGCTTACTCGGCTAATGACTAAATTGATAAGATTACTTTCGGCAACAATCTCAATATCTTTTGCAACACCTTGACGAATAATGACTTCGGCAGGAAAATATAGCTCCAAACGATTGAAATAAGAAGTACGACGATATTCAGTTTGGACAATGCCGCTGCCGTCAATAACTTCGTAAGTATTGCAAGAAGTCAATCCAAATACTCCCAAAAGGATTGTGAAAATAAGTGCGAATGAGCGTTTCATGATTTGTAGGTTGTTTATGTTTTTGATAAAAATTGTTGTCTTTGAGAATAAGATGCCATAAGTTTGTAAGTCGTTGCTTTGGTATTTGTTAATGAGTCGTTAATAGCAAATAGGAACAAAGAGGCAAAGGCACAGAGTGGCACAGAGCATATTTTAAAATTGTGTATTAAAGAAGAAATTATACATTTTCCATCAAACATTATACATTAAATGAAAACACTTTGGGGCGTAGATTTAGGCGGAACAAAAATAGAAGGCGTAGTAATGAATGCCGAAAATAATGAAATTTTGGTCAGAAAAAGAGTGCCGACCGAAGCAGATAAAGGCTATAATCATATCATCAGTCAGATTGCCAAGTTGATTGATATGTTGAAAGATGAAACCCAAATTTCGCCAAAAGCTGTTGGTTTTAGCACGCCTGGGGCATTAGACCCTACTACCCAAACCATGAAAAACTGCAATACAACTTGCATGAATGGTCAGCCGATGAAAGCTGATATTGAGCAAGTCCTTGGTGTGCCTATCGAAATTGCAAATGATGCCAATTGTTTTGCTTTGGCAGAAGCCACGATGGGAATTGTGAAGGATGTTTTGCCCAATGCAAAAGTAGTTTTTGGCGTAATACTTGGCACAGGTGTTGGTGGAGGCGTTGTTGTGAATGGTCAGGTGATAAATGGTAGGCACGGCATCGGTGGCGAATGGGGGCATAATGTGTCGGACGATGACGGAGAAGATTGTTATTGTGGCAAAAAAGGTTGCAACGAAACTGTTTTTTCAGGGCCAAATTTGCAAAAATATTATAAAAAACTAAGTGGAAATGACCTCACAATGAAGGAAATTTATGACAATCATAAGGCAGGAACTGACCCTCACGCAACTGCTACACTTCGACATTTGATAAAGTCATTTGGTAAAGCGATTTCTTATATCGTCAATGTGCTTGACCCCGATGCCATTGTAATTGGTGGCGGAGTGGGCAACATTGATTTGATTTATACCGAAGGTCCAGAAGAACTCAAAAATTGGATTTTTAATAGCCGCAAAGTAGAAACACTATTTTTGAAGCCAAAATTGGGCGATAGTGCTGGGGTTTTTGGAGCAATCGAATTGGTTAGGGGGTATTGAGATAATTAAAGCAAAAATATATTTTCACATAACATGGCAACAGAATATAACTATGACAAGAAAATAACCTATTACTTAGGTGCTGGGGCAAGTGCCAATGCAATTCCGATGGTGAGTGGAATTAATGAATCACTTAAAGATTTATGTTGGTTTGTCCGTACAAATATAGAACGTACTAACTTTCCAAAATTAATTGGGGCATTTCGTTATGATGATGAAAGCTTTAATAAATTCAATTCATTTTTAGATAAATGGAAAGGCAGTGTTGAACCTACTCCAAGTATAGACACATTTGCTAAAAGACTATTTGATAATGGAAAAGTAAAAGAGTATTCAGAATATAAAATATTCTTGACAATAGCATTCCATTATTTCCATTTTGCAAAAAAAATATCCACTGATTTTTTGGGAATGAATTTTTTAGATGGTAGGTATGAAAATTTATTTCGTTCGATAAATTCCGCACAAAAGAATAATGTATTTAATACCATTATTCCACATTGTTTTAACTTCATTACTTGGAATTATGATTTTCAATTTGAATATAGCAGAGTATTAGACTATAATAGAGAAGAAGGCTTACAAGATGCTAAAATTAATTCCTTTTATAGTGCAATGAGTAGTAGATTTATAAAATTGAATGGAAGTGCCTTACTTGACCAACTCCACCATTTTGACTACAAATCAAGAATGGGTATAACAGACACAGAAGAATTATTTAATCTATTATTTGTGATTTATAATGAATTGATAAACAATAAGGATGAAATAACTACTTTTAGATTCTCATGGGAAAATAAGGTTGATTTAGACAATTTATCATATATTGCTCAAAAAACTGATATTTTGGTTGTTATTGGCTATTCGTTTCCTTCTTTTAATAGAATGGTTGATAAATCCTTTTATTCAAACCTAAAAAAAGAATGTATAATTTATACACAAGGTAAAGATATGCAGGACTCTATTCGTATAAAAAACTATTTTGAGCAGTGTTTTCAACCAAATCAAAAACCTGAAAATGTTATAGCCGTAGAATCTCCTTTCTTCTTCGTGCCACCACATTATTTTGAACCAGATTATGAACGCAGATATGGTATTGCGTCAATGTAGCTCAATTTCAGCCATTCACAAACATTATAAAAAGTAAACAAAAATGGCAAAAATTTGATAGTAATAGATTTATCGGAGCTAAAAGCTCTCAAAAATAAGGCAAAAGCCTTTCCAGAATCTCTTTGGGGCAAGCTGTGATGCGATTATTGGCTGTTTTCAAGAAAACCAAAGTCGTTTCGCCAGTATGAAGTAAGGTTTTTTCTTCGCTGTAAATTTCGTAATTAAAAACAATTCTGGCACGAGGAATTTCTTTGATAATTACTCGAATCGTAACTAAATCGTCATATTTTGCAGGAATAATGTAACGAGAACGGTTTTCATAGACAGGCATTATCACGCCAGTTTCTTCCAAATCTCGATACCGTAAACCCAAGGAACGCAAGGCTTCTACTCGACCAATTTCATAAAGTCGGGCATAATTTCCGTAGTACATGAAGCCCATTTGGTCCACATCAGCATAACGAATTCTGTAATTATAGTCGAAAGAGTACATTTTTTTGAGTTCTGAGTTTAGAGTTCTGAATTCTGAGTTGGTTTACCACAAAAGTAAGAAAAATTTGTTCTGAAAATTCAGAATTGCAACGGCTGACCGCTCTGAATTCAGAACTCAGAATTCAGAACTCTATTAACCTCACCAAGCCATTTTCACTTCTAACTACTTGTAAATCAATGAGTTGTAAATATTCATTGAGCATTTCGAGAAGTGAAATTTTGCCGAAAATACATTTTTCAAAATACCAATCCAAGTTCTCTTCGGCAACTTCTTCACAAATAGCTTTATAATCTTCGAGCGAATAACCAATTAATGGCGTACCATTTTCTGATTTTCCGAAGCGTTGCCAAAGCAATTGCAGCACATTATCGAGCGAGCGAGTTTTGTTTGATTTGTGTTGAATATGCAAATCCAAAATTTGTGCTGCAATTGCCCCTTTGTGATAAACCGAAACTTTTCGGTCGGGAATACTTTGCGAATAGCCATCAAGCCACAAATCCCACGAAGATTCTACCAACGATTGCGAAGCTCGGTCGGCATTATCAAAATGGCGTTTGTAACATGCCTCCAACTCTTTCAAATATTGATTTTTGTCGAAAACCCCAGAACGATAAAGCATCAAATCGCCATAATAAGTGGTCAAACCCTCTGCCACAAAGCAAGTTTGAAAATAATTTTCTTTGGTAAAATCGTAGGGCAGAAGCTCCACAGGGCGGATTTTGCAGATATTCCAAGTATGAAAAAGTTCATGCGAAGCCAAACCGAGTAAGTCGATATACAGTTCTTCAAAATCTTGACTATCAGGTCCTAAAACCTGCATTGTCGAATTTCGATGCTCAACTCCGTGGTAATATGGGGTAGGTAAAATCCAAGTAATAAAATGATATTCGGTTTCGGGAAATTCGCCAAAAAGATTAATTTGTTCTTGTGAAAATTTCTTGAAATCAGCTTTTATACTTTCAAAATTTTCACGCATCAAAATACCTTCAAACCAAAGATTAAATTTAACTTTTCCAATAGTGTAAAAATCATGTTTTAGATTTTTGCTAATGATAAAAGGCGAATCAGCTAAATGATAAAAATCATAAAAATGAATGACATTTTTGTTTTCTTGTAAAATATTTAAACCTGCAATGAGTTCATTATCAGCTATTTGCAATTCAATTTTGCAAGATTCATCAATTCTTCCTTCGGCATAAATACATAAATTTACAGGATTTACATAAAGCACTTTTTCATCAACAAAGCTACTTCCTGCATTGATTACGTTGGCATAATAATTGTATTTTACCGTGATTATGCTTGCTCCGTTTATGCTTACTTTCCAACGGTCTTTGGTGATTTTTCTTACTTCAAGTTGCTTGTTTTTTTCATCAAAAACCTCAAAAGATTGAATATTTTTAGCAAAATTTTGAAGTTCATATCGCCCCGGTCGCCAAGCTGGTAATTGCAATTCGAGGTACTCTTGATTGATGTCTGTTATTTCACATTCCACATCTATAAAGTGTGAGGCTTTGTTTTTGGAAAATATTTTGTAATTCATGCAAGTTTTTTTGTAAGGATTTTGTCTTTTTAAAATATTTATGTACTTTTGCAGTCCCAAACTAAAATATAGCAATGTATTTTAACGAAGAACTCCAAACATTTAAGATTCAAAGAACAAAAATAACAAAAATATAATGAAAAGGACATTCCAACCATCAAATAGAAAGCGTCGTAACAAACACGGATTCCGTGAGCGTATGGAAACTGCAAACGGCAGAAGAATATTATCAGCACGTCGTGCAAGAGGCAGAAAGCATTTGACTGTTTCGAGCGAAATGAAGCATAAGTGATAATTTGTTAATTGCTTTTGAGATATTTGAGCCGCCTTTTTGGTGGCTTTTTTTGTACCTCACCGCTGCGGCGGACCGTCCCCCTACCCTCTCTCCGAAAAAGGAGAGGGGAGTTTGATGAAAAAAACATTTAAAAAAGACGAGCGTCTTTGCTCAGTGAAGGTAATTGATAGCCTTTTTGACAGGAAAAATTCTGCCAACGGAGGTGTTTTTGCTTTTCCTTTGCGAGTAGTTTTTCAGCCAATTATTGAAGCTGAATCTTCCGAAAATTCTTCAACAAAAATTCTACAAAAAACACAAGTTTTATTCTCTGTGCCAAAGCGACAATTTAAGCATGCTGTGGATAGAAATCTTATTCGCCGACGAATGAAAGAAGCATATCGTTTAAACAAAAATCTTCTTGAAGGCACAAAAAGTATCGCTTTTATCTACATAAGTAAAGAAATTGAGAAATACGAGATCATTGAAAAAGGTATGAAATCGGCTTTTAGAAAGTTAAATACCGTTTGATAAATAATTTTGAAATTGGCAAATTTGTATTGGTTATTTCATAAATTTGAATTCTATTATACTCCAAAAAAAACAATTACTATGAAAAAACTTCTATTAATAGGGCTTTCTATGCTCTTTTCACAGTATTTATTTGCTCAAGATTTTATTCGAGAAGAAGTAAAACCAAAAGATGGTGGCGTAACAACAATGGTTTTTTTGGAAATTGCAAGTCAAGAAGCAGCAGGATTATTGCCCCCTCAACATGCTTGGAAACCTAAAAACTTCAAACACCCAAAGCCTCAAATAGCATTTCCTATGCCAGATGGGTATGTAATACCAAAAGAAGAAGAAATTACATCAGCAAAACCACAGGCTGTTCAAGTTGCTTCGCCAAGTCCTACGCTTACTTTTCAAGCCCTTACTGACAATAATACAAGTATTCCGCCAGATGTCAATGGTGCTGTCGGTCCAAATCACGTAATGACGACCCTCAATACACAAGTTGCCATTAGGAATAAAACAGGCACATTGATTGGTAGCTTGGTAAATCTTGATAATTTTTTTGTTGGAGGATACAATGTTTTTGACCCCAAAATTTTGTACGACCCATATAATAGCCGTTGGATTTTTACTGCTTGTGCCAATGCGGAATTAGCAACTTCTACACTTCTGGTAGCTGTTTCGGCTACAAATGACCCTACTGGCACTTGGTACCAATTTGCCTATGATGTAGATGCAACAAACACCTACTGGTTTGATTACCCAAGTATTGGTTTTAACAAAGATTGGATTGCCATAAGTGGTAATATGTTCCCAAATGGTGCAGGAAGCTATAATGGAACAAAAACTTATGTCCTCAAAAAAAGTGATTTGTATGCAAACGCACCAACTCCAGCAGCATATACTTTTACAGCAACTCCATCAACAGCTTTTACACTTGTTCCTGCTATTACTTATGACAATACTTTAGACAAAATATATGTGCTTGAAGAATGGAATCCTTCAGTTGGTACATTGAGAATGTTACAGATTACAGGCGTTCCTCCTGCATCACCCGCAATGGCTTTTACAAATTTATATCCGACAGGGTCAACATATTCAGACAATTCAGGTGCTGCCAATGCACCTCAGTCGGGTTCAGCAAATAAAATATCTACCAATGATAGCCGTGTGCAGATGGTTATTTACAGAAATAGCTCATTATGGGTAACTCACTCTATATTTTTGCCCACAGCCTCGCCTACTCGAAGCTCGGTACAATGGTGGCAAATAAATCCATTATCGGTAAGTAATACAGGTTGTGTAACTCAAGTTGGAAGGATTGATGATGCTACAGGTACAAATTTCTTTGCTTTTCCGAGTATAGCTGTCAATGTCAATAGTGATGTGATGGTAGGTTTTTCGAGGTTTTCGGGAAGTCAATTTGCCAGTGCCAATTATGCCATGCGTTATGCCACTGATGCAACAAGTACGATGAGAGATAACATTGTATTTAAAGCAGGAGAAGCATCTTATTTCAAAACTTTCTCGGGCACTGATAACCGCTGGGGAGATTATACAGCCACAACAATTGACCCTACAAATGATTTAGATTTTTGGACTTTACAAGAATATGCAGCCCCCACCAGCGGAGGCTTTGACCGTTGGGCAACTCAATGGGCAAAACTTTGTTTCACGCCCAACCAACCAAGTGCATTTTCGGCATCAACAGCTACAGTTTGTCAGGGACAAAGTGGCGTAACTTATACTGTGCCTGCTGTGGCAAATTCGTCAGGTTATATTTGGACATTCTCAGGCACAGGGGCTACATTTTCGAGTACAACAAATAGTGTTAGTGTCAATTATACTTCGACTGCCACTGCTGGAACACTCAGTGTTGTAGCAAATAATGCTTGTGGAAATAGCGTAGCAAGAACTTTAGCAATTACTGTAAATCCACTTCCTGTGCAACCAAGTGCATTTACGGCATCGTCGGCAACAGTTTGTCAAGGACAAAGTGGTGTAACTTATACTGTTCCTACTGTGGCTGGTGCAACAAGCTACACTTGGTCATATTCGGGTACTGGTGCTACTTTTGCCAGCACAACAAATACTGTAAGCATCAATTATACTTCAACCGCAACGGCTGGAACACTCAGTGTTTTGGCAAATAATGCTTGTGGAGCAGGAGTAGCACGTACTTTGGCTATTATTGTAAACCCGCTTCCTGTTCAACCAAGTGCATTTACAGCATCAACTGCCACTGTGTGTCAGGGGCAAAGTGGCGTAACATATACAGTTCCTGTGGTGGCTGGAGCAACAAGCTACACTTGGTCATATTCGGGTACTGGTGCTACTTTTGCGAGTTCAACAAATACGGTAAGCATCAATTATACTTCAACCGCAACGGCTGGAACACTCAGTGTTTTGGCGAATAATGCTTGTGGAGCAGGTGTAGCACGCACTTTGGCTATTATTGTAAATCCGCTTCCTGTTCAACCAAGTGCATTTACAGCATCAACCGCCACTGTGTGTCAGGGGCAAAGTGGCGTAACTTATACTGTTCCTACTGTGGCTGGTGCAACAAGCTACACTTGGTCATATTTGGGAACGGGAGCTACTTTTGCCAGCACAACAAATACTGTAAGCATCAATTATACTTCAACCGCAACGGCTGGAACACTCAGTGTTTTGGCAAATAATGCTTGTGGGGCAGGTACAGCACGCACATTGGCAATTACTGTAAATCCTCTCCCATCTGCTCCGTTGGCAGCTACTAATAAATCTGTTATTTGCTCAGGATTAGGTGCAACTTTGACAGCATCGGGCTGTGTAGGAGGCACAATAACTTGGTCGAATGGAGCTACTGGAAGTTCTATAAATGTAACCCCTACCGAAAATACAGTTTATTCTTCCATTTGCACCTCAGCTAATTGTGTTTCGGTGGCATCAAATGTCATTTCTATAACTGTCATTCAGCAAGATTTGGCAATAAATTCTGTAACACCTGCTCCTTTTGAGGCAAAAGATAATATTACAACAAGTGGCACAATTGTCATTGGTGGAAATAAAACTTACAAAGCAGGAAAATCAATTTTGCTAAGCTCGACACCCTCCACAAGTATAAGCACAGATACTGGTGCGGTTTTTGAAGCCAAAATAGAAGGGTGTAGTTATTGAAAAATAAATAGGTCGTTCCAACCTTTTTACCAAAATTAGTATCATTGATATATAAACAAAATCTTATTCAAATGAAAATTTATAAAATCATAGCATTTATAGGCTTATCAATTATATTTTTGATAGCTTGTGCGGGCGAAACTGTTGCTCCCGCAACTGGTTCGTTAGATATTAAAGTAACGATTGGTCCACTTTGCCCTGTTGAGCCTTGTAATAAAACTGCTGCCGAATTTGCCGCAATTTATGAGGCGTATAGTTTTGTTATTTCAAATCCGAATACAAAAGCAGTAATTTTAGAGCAAAAACTCTCTTATAATGGCACAAATGGTGCATTTAAAGGCAATAATATTGCAGTTGGCGATTATGAATTAAATATTAATCCATCAAATATTTTCACAAAAAAGGGCTTTCCCAAAACCGTGAAAATAGAGAAAGATAAAGTTACAAGTTTGATTGTTGATATTGATACTGGGATACGTTGAATAAAATTAGGCTTCGCTTTGGGCGAAGCCTAATTTATTTTATATCATTAATTGCAAAGTAATTATAGTCATTGAGTAGCTGTTTCAAGAAAGTATAATTGTCGTCGGTACTTTCTATCTTCAATATTTTTTTAATGTGTTTGGCAAGTCTATTAGCAATTTCTGGATTTAAAGACTCGCTTCCTCTCTCAAAAATTGATTTTATCAAGGTAATATCTTTGTCCGACAATCGCATAATTTCGGGGTATTTTGGTTCGTAACCTTGCTTTTTTTCTGCATACGCATAAATCGTATCTTCAATATAAGTTTCTTTTTGTTTTGTGCTAATAATGATGGTATGGGCAGCCATATCGCCTAAACGTTGGTGTTTTTCAGACAAAATAATGATTATTCCACCAATCAATGGACTAAAAATAGCCAAAAAAGCAACAGCAGGATTTACAAAAATAAAGATATAAATTAGCCAAATATCTGCCGCCAAAAAAAGCCACCGAGTAGCACATTGATAAACAGATGGATAGTTGCCTTCGATGCCCACGACCCTACATTTGAGCAAAGCTTTGCCGGGCGTTTGACCTTTGTTGAGCCATTCAAACAAAAAAGAATAAAAAATAAATGGGCTATAAATGATAAACGAAAAGAGCAAAGAGCCTGTTTCGCTAAAAAATCCTACATCGAATGACGTTGATATAATCCAAAAATAAACCCATTTGATTATCCAATCTATAAAAAACGCCCCAATCCGACTACCAAAGCTTATTAATTCAAATTTTAAATCAATATTTAAGTATGTGGGGATGGTAATTGCTTTCATTCTAAAAATTAATTTTTGATAAATGTATTTTTTTTATTTTAAAAATGATAATTTTCAGAATTGTTTTTTTTTATTTAGTTTTTCCACCGACCAAGATGTATGCGTGAAAGCACTTTTATTGACAAAAATATAAAGCGATGGAAGGAAATAGAAGGCGATTATAAAACCGACCCCGATGAAATTTCTTCCGATTTCATTGATTTAATGAATGACCTCTCTTATGCCCAAACGCATTATCCTCATAGCAAAATCAACCAATATGTCAATTCTCTTTCTTCGAGAGTTTATAAAAAAATCTTTCTTCAGCAAAAGCAAGGCAAAAATCCATTTTACCAGTTTTGGGTGAGAGATTTCCCTTCGGTTCTTGGTCATAATTCAAAAATATTGTGGCTTTCTACTACGTTTTTCCTTGTTTTTTGTATTTTGGGCTATATTTGTTCAACACTTGACCCAAATTTCATCGAAGCGATTTTGGGGGCAGATTACGTAAAAATGACCGAAGAAAACATCAAAAAAGGCGAGCCTTTTGGTGTTTATTCGTCGCAATCTCCCCTCAATATGTTTTTGAGAATCTTTTCCAATAATCTTGGCGTAGGTTTATTGGTCTTCATTTCGGGGATGTTGCTGGGCATCGGCACTTTTTATTTTACATTCTCCAATGGCATCATGGTCGGTGCTTTTTTGTCATTATTTATCATGAATAATTTGGGTACAGATGCCGTTTTTGTCATTATGTTGCATGGTACTTTTGAGCTGATGGGCTTGGTTTTGGAATGTATGGCTGGACTGATTTTAGGTTTGAGCTTTCTTTTTCCGGGAACACTCACTCGCAAACAGGCATTTTATAAGGGTTTGACTGAAAGTGTAAAAATTTATATCGGCACAATTCCATTTACCATTATTGCTGCCATTATCGAAAGTTACGTAACGTATTTGGGCAAAGGCGGTTTTCAAAGTAGCAATATTTTGGTAATGATTTTCCTTTCAATTGTATTTATTGCAAGTTGGTTGGTTGTGATTTGGTACTTTTTTATTTATTCAAAAAAACAGGCTGAAAATTATCCTTATGCAAAATATCTTGAAAGTATTATTGGGAAATAAGAGTAAACCTCACCGAAACGTCGGTCGCCCAACCCTCTCCACAAGAGAGGGCTACCAATATTTAAGAAACTTCCCCTTAAGAAAGGGCTACCAATATTTAAGAGCCCTCTCCTGTGGAGAGGGCAGGGCGAGGTTATTTAATACTTTATTTTTAAAATTATCCTTTAACATTTTAATTACAATTTCCATCATCTCATTTACACCAACTTTTGCAAAAAACGAAACGCCAATTGCCAAAACAGAAGTTGATTCATTGAAGCGAAGCGAAGAAAAATATTGGTATGCCGACAAACCACTTACTGAAAAAAAGAAAGAAAATCCTAAACCAAAAACACCAACTGAATCAAAGTTTGACCCTAAGATTTTTGAATCTATTGGGGTATTTTTTAAAATAATAGTTTGGGGTATTTTGGGTGCTGCCGTGCTGTTTGCCATTTACGTAATTTTCAATAATTTGAAAGATTTCAAGTTCAAAACCAACACTAAAGTTACGGCAATAAGTAAAGAAATTACAGAAACAATTAACATAAAAGACCTTGAAACTGTCGATTTTGGTAGTCAAATTGAAAAATGTATCAAAGAAGAAAATTATAGATTGGCAACTCGATATTATTACTTGTGGGTAGTAAAAACCCTTCACGAAGCTAATCTGATAACGTTTAACATTGATAAAACCAACCAAGATTATACCAAAGAATTAAGCAAAAAGTCAATTTTCCCAAAAGAAAGGCTTTCGCATTTTATGCAATGCACCAATTATTACGAATATCTTTGGTTTGGAAATTTTAATGTTTCGGAAACCTCGTTTTTTAGCATCGAAAATACTTTTAAAGCATTCATTAATCAAAAATCATGAGCAAAAAATTAAAGATAATTGCAGGAATTTTGGTCGTAATGATGCTTATTTTTCTCTTTTACGGACTAAGCCAAAAATCCAAAACAAACAAAGTTTTTGATAAAACATTTACCGTCAGTTCAACTTCTTACAAACCTTATGACACCAAGTTTTTTTATGACGAAATCAAAAAAAATGCAAGTGGTTTTGAAGAAAAAAAAGTTTCTATCGAAAATTCAGGGCTTTTAGGATTTGAAGGAGCGAGCATTTACATGGTAGTTTCGCCGCAATTTTACCCAACAAGCGAAGACATTCACCAACTAAAAAACTATGCCAGCAATGGCAATACGGCATTTATTTGTTCTTTTGGGCTTTCAACTGAGTTGATAGATTCCTTGTATTATTCGACCAAAAGCGATGAAGTTGACATTGGTTTTCCGCCTTATATGAACGAAATGAAATGGCACATCAACTGGAAAGAAGATGATAGCACAAGCCGATTTAGTTTTCCAGGGCATAAACCACAAGTGGCGGTGCTTGATTCGATTTATTTGAAAAGCAACGATGCCGTTACTCAAATTGATACACTTATTGTTGATGAAAAAAACCAAATTATGATGCTCGAAATCACCTGCGGAGAAGGGCGAATTTTTCTGTGCAATAACCCAATTTTGCTGAGTAATTATTTTCTTTTGAATAAAAACAACTATACTTTTTTTAATAAAATCGCACAAAAAATCAACCTTTCAGATAGCTTTGTCATTTGGGACGATTATTACCGAACCGTCAGATTTGATACTAATGATGAGAGAAAAAAGGCAGGAAAAAGTGCCGTTTTGAAAGTAATTTTTGAGCATCCCCCCCTACTTTGGGCGTTTTATACTTTCATTGCAGGCATTTTGCTTTTTACTTTGATTTATTATAGAAGAATTCAAAAGGAAGTGCCGATTTATGCTTCTCTCAAAAACAATAGTGAGGCATATATCAATGTTGTAAGTGGACTTTATTGGGAGCAACAAAACCATAAATCTATTGCAGACAAGGTTATAACACAGTTTTTTGATTATTTATTAAGCAATTTTCATATTCACCACAAGGATTTTCAGGAAAATGAATTACAAAAAATTAGTCAAAAAACAGGGCGAAGTTTGAAACTTGTGCAAGAGATTTTTGAAGAAATTAGTTTTGTAAAATCTGAAGAAGAAATCAAAAAACAAGTTTTAATTAATTTATACCAAAAAATAAATTCGTTTTATCAAGGTTGAGTTTATTGTTTTTTCTAATTGGTCACGCAGTGCGTGGCGAATTGAAAGTTTTGTTTTTTTGCAAATTTCAAGACTAAAAAAAGCATAACTTGTTTATAATCAAGTAGTTACTGACATTACGCATCTCAGCCCAAAGGGCTTTAACTTGAATAGCCCCGAATGAAATTCGGGGTAAGAAATAGGAGAATAAGTTCCAACCCCGAAGTGGGTTGAACCGCCGATGTTCAACCCACTTCGGGGTTGGAACTGCCTACCTCATTTTATCCCCCCCGAATTTCATTCGGGGCTATTCAAGTTCAACGCTTTCAGCGTTATTTTGTGTAAGATGATGTATACATAAAACCAAACCTCACTTTTTCAATCAAAAATATTTAAAAATAACACATGGAAAACCAAGAACAAATCTTTGAAAATAGAATTAACCTTCAAGCAATTACAAATGCTGTTGCTGACATTAAAAACGAACTAAATCAGATAGTTTTTGGGCAAGATGAAGTCATTGACCTCATTTTGATTGGCTTACTAAGCGATGGACACGTATTAATAGAAGGCGTGCCAGGAGTTGCCAAAACAATGATGGCAAAACTTTTGGGCAAAATTCTGAATCTTTCATTCAAAAGAATTCAGTTTACGCCCGATTTGATGCCTTCTGATGTGCTTGGCACGTCAATTTTTAATCCAAAAACCTTAGATTTTGAGTACAAACCCGGTCCAGTTTTTGGCAATATTGTTTTGATTGACGAAATAAATCGCTCTCCTGCCAAAACCCAAGCCGCTTTGTTTGAGTTGATGGAAGAACGCCAAATAACGATTGATGGAAACACCTATCCGATGGAAAATCCGTTCATTGTTTTGGCAACTCAAAACCCTATCGAACAAGAAGGCACTTACCGACTTCCCGAAGCTCAACTCGACCGTTTTTTGTTCAAAATAAAAGTTGACTATCCAACAATTGATGAAGAAATTTCGATGTTGCAACGCTTCAATTATGAAAGCCACCACGAAGTAATGAAGACCATCAAACCTGTACTTGATGTCAAAATTCTGAAAGAACTTCGCCTATTAGTTCGTCAGGTAATTATTGACGAAAATATTTTGAGATATATTGCACTTTTGATTCAAGCCACTCGCAATTATAAAATGCTCGAATTGGGTGCTTCACCTCGTGCTTCGATTGCCTTGATGTTGGCGTCGAAAGCAAAAGCAGCATTGTCGGGACGAGATTTTGTAACGCCTGATGATGTAAAAAACATTGCCAAACCAACGCTCCGCCACCGAATTATTCTGACACCCGATGCCGAAATGGAGGGCATCAGTGCTGACGAAGTTTTAGATAATATTTTCTCAAAAGTTGAGATTCCAAGATGAAGTTGATAGTGTTTTGGCAAATTAGCTTAGTATTATGTAAGCCCAAAGGGCTTTAACTCGAATAGCCCCGAGTGCAACTCGGGGTAAAAGAAAAGAGAGAGAGCACAACCCTGAAAGGGTTGAACCGTTGAGTCAGTTGCTTAAATTTTGTTAAACCCCATTCGGAGTTTTAGATAATTGTTACCAAATTACCCCGAGTTTCACTCGGGACTATCCAAGTTGAAGTCCTTCGGACTTGTTTTATATGACAACAACAATCAGCCAAAGATGAATTTCTTTAAAACATTTTATCTGACACCAAAAGCATTCGTTGCCTTGGGTTTATGTATTTTACTATTTTGTATTGGGCTTGTTCTCGATTTTAGCTTTATTTTGGGGCAAATGTTGCTATTTCTTGCAATTTTGGCAGTTTTGGTCGAAACGATTCTACTTTATAGCAAGTCAGAATTGATTGATTGTGAAAGAATTTTGCCTAATAAATTGAGCAACGGCGACCAAAATACAGTTGAATTACAGCTAAGAAATTTCTCAATAATGAATCTGTCTTTGACAATTTATGAAGATTTACCAGATTTATTACAACTCCGAACATGGAAAATTGAGGCAAATCTCAAAAGATTGGCACACCAAATCACGCAGTATGAAGTCCGTCCAACACAAAGAGGCGTTTATTCTTGGGGAAATACTTACGTGCTTTGTCAGGTTTCGCAAATAGGTTTTGTTGCACGAAAATTCACTTTTGAGCAAGCTGAAAGCATTAGTTGTTATCCTTCGTTTGAGCAATTTAAGAAGCTACCGATAAAGGCTTTGGTCAATAATTATTCGGATATAACAAATGTAAATGTTCGAAAGATTGGACAAAGTTTGGAAATTGAGCAAATAAAAGATTATGTAAGTGGCGATAATTACCGCCACATCAACTGGAAAGCGAGTGCCAAACAAGGGCGGCAAATGCTAAATCAGTACCAAGAAGAGCGAAGCCAAGATATTTATATGGTTCTCGACATGGGCAGAGCCATGAAAATGCCTTTTGAGCAACAAACTTTGCTTGATTATGCTATAAATGGCTCTGTGGCACTCACCAAAGCAATTTTAGATGCAAAAGACAAGGCAGGATTACTCACTTTTTCGTCGAAAAAATGTACCTTTTTACCTGCAAAAAGTGAATATAAGCAATTTGGCATAGTAAATGATAGGCTCTATAACTTAGAAACCGATTTTCTGGAATCTGATTTTGAGAAGCTTTATAAATTTGTTAGAATAAAGATTCGTCAGCGAAGTTTGTTGATAATTTTCACAAATTTTGATTCAATTAATAGCCTCAAACGCAATTTGCAATACCTCAAAGCCATTGCACAATATCATTTGGTGCTGGTTATTTTTTTTGAAAATTCAGAAATTGTTAAGTTTACCAACGAACCAGCCAAAGATATTCAAGAGATTTATTCAAAAACTATCGGCAAACATTTTCTGAGCCAAAACCAGTTGATACTCAAAGAATTAGTAAAGTCTGGAATTCAGGGACTTATCACGCAGCCACATTTATTGAGTATTCAGGCAATTAATAAGTATATTCAGATTAAAAGAAAACAGATGATTTAACTTTTTCTATTTACCTAAACTCAAACCAAGTATGTTCAAAGCACCGTTTTCATTTGAAGGTCGTATTCGTAGAACCGAGTATGGAATTTCATTTCTTATTTATGCTGTTTTGTTTTTTTTCTTGAATCTTCTCGAATTATCCGCAGGCAGTGAAAGTTCATTTTTATTTATTTTTTATATTCCGATATTATGGTTTTTATGGGGGCAAGGTGCAAAAAGATGTCATGATATACAAAGAAACGGCTGGTATCAACTTATTCCTCTTTATTTTCTTTGGCTAATTTTTGAAGATGGTCAGCCAGGTGAAAACCAATATGGTGAAAACCCAAAAGGCGTTAATAATGATGAAATTTTTGATGCTCAAATTAATGAAATTGGAAAGTCATTAGAGCAATAATATTGATTAAATAAACAAAAAAAAGGCCAAATCAATCTGGTCTTTTTTTTGTTTATAATTTTATAAAATACTTATAGTCAGACACTTACATCAATAAAACTTCAAACGATTGGTACTTCTATCATCTTGCCTACCTTCATAACGAACATATAATTGAAAAATGCCATTTTGTTTGAAAGTTCCTTGTGTACCCGAAGTCTGATATGTGGCAGGTTTTGGGTCATAAGAAAGTCCCAAACGAATAGACTCCGACATTTGATACTCTATCATTGGCACAACTTTGTTTGTACGCCCTCCACTTATTTCTTGCGAGCGATAAGAAACACCTAAGCCAAATTTAGAATTGAACCACGCCTTGCCAGTCAAATAAAAATTATTTCCAACACTTTTATTTGTTTCGATCAAAGCACTGAGATTGAACATTGTGCCATCATATTCGCCAAAAGATGCTCCAAGCATAGTATAGAAAGGTTTTTTGCTATTATAAAGTCCTTCGCTATTCATAAAAGCTACAGGTTTGGAAACACTCAAAAAGAACTTTTCGGCAGTCAAAAGTCCACCTAAACCTGCATACGGGTACATTTGTTTCAAGCCCAAACCTGCCAAAAGCGTTGGTTGATAAATAAATCCAACATCAGCTCCAACACCTACGGTAAATAATTCCCCAAATCTTTTGCGATAAGCATAAGCTATTTTCATTCCCGAATTATTAAGTCCTGTAATATTACTATTAAATGCTTGCAAAGCAATTCCTCCCGCACCATTCTGAATTGCTCCATCAGTCGAAAAAAGTTGGTAAATTTGTTGTGGTCTGAGCGAGCCAGCAAACTGATTTCCAAGCATAGCATTTAAGCTAAATGTTTCTCTCGCTCCTGCAAAAGCTGGATTTAGTGCTAAATAATTAAAATGAAATTGGTCTTCCAAAATCGTTTGTGCTTGTGCGATGTTTGTAATAATTAGTAATAAAATTAATAAGGTTTTTTTCATGCTAAATGTTTTTTATTTTTATTAGAACAAAAATATATCCAATTTTGAAGAATTTGCTACGTTATTGATTAAAAATTGATTTCAATGAAAAAAACACTTGCTCTCTTATTCCTTTCTCTCCTGTTATCGAATACTTTTGGGCAATTCAAAAAATTAATCTTGCGTCCTCGACACGGGCAAATTATTGGACAATGGACAGCTACAAATCAACCACTAAGAGCTTGGATTTCAGGAAATAATATGTTTGTGATTCAGGGAGAAATGGACAGTTTTGTGGTTAGAGGAGCAAATATGCTTTCAAGAACCGACGTAGTGAGTGATTATAAAAATTTCGTCAAATATTTTGCTGAAAACACAGAAAATGGTGGCTTAGAAATGCCGAAAAGTTTTGTAATTCCGAGAGGTTGCATTACCAAAAATGCCTCTGATGGTACTCCTATGGTGGTTTGTGGTGAAAAAGCTACTGAGGTTGTAGTTGTGCCAAAACCTTCTCCTTTGCCTCAAGAAAAACCCTCTCCTTTACCTTCTGAAAAGCCAATTTTGACAAAAAGAAGAGGAAATGGCGTTGATTTGAAGTTTTCAGGCTTCCCAAAAATTGATGCAGGATATAGTTATTTGAAAGCCGATGGGTCGATAAAAGAAGTTGTTTCTAAACTCAGAATTGACAACGGAAAATTGAGCGAAGTGCAATGGGACAGGTCTTTTAATGCCAATAAATTGTATGAAAAAGGATATTATATTGGGCTTGGAGAAAAGTCAAATACGGCAGCTTTACGAGATTTAGATGTGTCGCCAATGGCAGGTTTCGACCTAAGTGTGATTGAAGTTTATACCGAAAAAGCAAAGTTTTGGATAGGCGATAATTGGATACAACAATATATTACAGTTCCCGGAAAAAGAATGGTAACTGATACTGTGGACAAAGCGGTTTATTTCTGGAATCCTGGGCAGCAAGTGAGCGAAAGTATTTTGGCAGATTTTTATGATACTTTTCCAGAGTTTTCTCTTCCAAAAGGCAAAATAGTAAAATTTTCTTATTCATCGGGAACAGATGTTGATGGCGAAAAAGCTACAAAAAGAGGCGTTAGTTTTGTACACAATGCAAAAGATTATTCAAAAAAAGCTGTGATGGATTACGATACTTGGCTACTTAATGCGGGCTGTCCACAAGCCTATTCTGTGCCACAGGGCGTGATAAATAAATGGCTTGATGGAGTTGATGCCAATATTCTGAGAAATAATTTTTCACATGTTATTGGACCAAACATCAAAACTGGTTATCTGAGCTTAAATTTTGAGCCAGTCGGTGTTTGGAATAGTAGTAAAAGCCTTTATAAAATTGGCTTTGCTTTGCAAGAATTAAAAACCAAAAAAGCAGAAGGTGAGTTTGCCATTTGGAGCTTAAATCCACGTGGTATGAGCAGAGCAATGTTTGAAGGGAATAAAGACACACAAGGCTTGACAAAAGTACTTAAATGGTCTGGAAGTGGCTACGAGGCATATAATCAAGCATTTCCAACGATGGGAACATCCCCTGTTTGGAACAATGTGAGAGATGCCGTTACTATTTCGTTGGTCGGAAACTACTGCAATGACATACGAAATGTAAGCACCATTTACCACTTAATGACCGAAGGATTGGTTTCTAAAAAAATAGAACCTACCAAAAAAGTTTTGGCAAATATTTGGCACGATGTAGAAATTATGAACTGGCAATTGGGTGAACAAAATCATAAAACCTCGAGTGGGGAGGTATTTAGAGTACAAATAAAACCAGTTGTGCCGCCCGATTTGATGCAAAGTTGGGGCGTGTGGAGTATGTGGCTCGACGGCATTGATTTGTGGAGCGACCCAAATGTAAAACTTGATAATATTGACCTCTGGGGAAGCAAAGCAATGTATTTGGATAGTGGTACTATGAAAGATTTTAAATATGGCGAAAATCATTCAAGCCACGCTTTTCAATCTCAAAAAAATGTTGATTGGCTTATGGCGGGTGTGTGGGCAATGAGCATGAACAAAGATATACTTGAAGCCAATACGCCTGTCGAATACCCTGACGTACTTTTACCTGATGGACGCACAGTTACAGGAGATAATAAGTTGCCTACGGAAGCATATATAAAAGGGTTTCCCTTAGTAATGAAAAAACGTGATGACGATTCTAAAGACATACTTTATACTGCCTATTGGGGACATAATGCCGCAAATAAAGTTGTAAAATTAGTAGTTGATGGCAACGAAATTATCATCAAAGGGCAATATACAAGCGTGGTGAGGGTAAAATTGTAAACTTTTTTTTATATTTGCTAAAAAATAAAACTATTATGACCGCTTTACTTTTAGAGAGCCAATCAAGCCAAAATGTAAAACTATTGCTCACTTTGGCTAATAAATTAGGAATAAAAACTCAAAAAATTTCAACGCAACAATGGGAAGACCATCTGCTTGCTTCAAAAATTGAAGCAGGAATGGAGACAAATACGGTTTCAAAAGAAGAAATTTTGAAGGCTTTAGGTAAAATATGAAAGTTGCTTTTAAAAATAGTTTTTTGAAAGAACTACAAAAACTCAAAGATACCGACTTGAAATAAAGTATTTTTGAGGTCATTGCTGATGCAGAAAAAACTAAGGAACTTTCAGAAATTTCAAATCTAAAAAAACTCAAAGGTTATACTTCGTATTTTAGAATTCGAGTTGGTAATTATCGCATTGGAGTTAAGTGGGAAGAAAGTGAGCAAACATTGTATTTTGTAACATTCGACCATAGAAAAGATATTTATAAAAGCTTTCCATAAGACAAGGCTGAGGTAACCGAGCGTAGCCGAGGTTAAAACCCAACTTCCTTCAAAAACCTATCAATTTTCTCCATTAATTCTTTTTTAGCATAAGCTGGACTTGAATGTCCTGCTTCGGGAATAAATTCAATTTGCACTTTCAAGTTTTTGCTTTTATAAGCACTCATCAACTCGATAGATTGATTGATAGGCACTTGAATATCTTGTTCACCATGAACAATAAAAAGTGGTGGGTCGGTGGCATCAACTTGGTAAACTGGACTCGCCAATTTTGCCAATTCCGTAACTTGGTCTAAAGGTTTTCCGAGTAAAATTGCCAAAGCTGGCAAACGAACATTCAAGCCATGCGGCGTAGATTGCGTAAGAATAGTCAGAAAATTTGTTGGCCCATAAAAATCAATGCAGCCTTGCACCGACGAGGAAATATTCAGAAAACTCCCCAGATTGCCCTCTAAGGCAGTATTATTGTTGGTTGTGGCAACCAAAGCCGCCAAATGTCCACCTGATGAACTTCCCCAAATAATTATTTTATCAGACTTATAACCATATTTGCTGGCATTGGCTCTCAAAAAACGAATGGCAGCTTTAATATCATGCACATCGGCAGGGAACGGTTTTTCGGTACTCGCTCGAAAATCTACACTTGCCAAAGCATAACCAAAGGGCAATAAACCCAAAGGCGGATTTTCCTTGCTTCCAGTGTTCCAAGCACCACCATGAACCCAAACAATCAAATAAGGTTCTTTTTGAGCTTTTGGTTTGTAAATATCAAGTTGGAGTTTTTTGCCATCGACTTCTGCATACGTAATATCTTTCGAGATTTCGATATCGCTTTGAGCGTGTGATTGCCAAGAAAAAACCACAAATAGCATCAATAAAAGAGTTGTTTTCATATTATTTCACATTTTTAAATTCAATAAAATCATAATTCATATTGCCTTTTTCTACGGTTTTGAGCGTTAAGATATGCTTTCCTTTGCTCAGTTTCAGCGACTTGAAAATTATTTGTTTATTCCAATGATGCCATTGTCGCCAAGCGACAGGGTCTTTTTCATTGAAAGTTGATTTGATTAAAACTGGTTCAAGCCAAGGTTTTTCGTCAATATCAATTGCCATTTTTGCATCAGCATTGGCTGTGTACATCAAAACTCCATCGTACTCACTATCTGCTTTTACTTCAATCGAATATTTAATCCATTCCCCTTTTTCTGTCCAACCTACATAAAATTGCTGCATCAAAGGCTCAACTAAATTATAGGGGTTATTATCAATGTCTTTGGCTTTTGTGTATGAAATATCTACACCTTCATTTATTCGAAAAGTATTCAAGTAAGTACCATCGTTTGGGTTGAGTTTTCCGCTGCCATTATTGAGGCTATCTTTATCGTGGTAGGCAATGCCCTCGCCCCCTAAATCATATTTTTCACATTCCAATTTCCCAGGAATTGTCTGACTTGCTCCCTCCCAAGGTTTGCCTTTATGATGCTTTTGGGCGAATAAATTGAGATTTATTAGGCAAATGAATAGAAAAAATAAGCTATTTTTCATGGAATTGAATGTAAGGTTTAATTTTTGGCTAATTTATAGGATATTTTTGCCTAAACCTAAAATGCTTCTAAAATATGATTTGGGTATTTGTGGGTAATTTTGTGGGTATGTTTTTGCATTTGAATAGAATAAGCATTGCAGAAATACTGATTTTGTCACAAGCCAACAGAAATACTATTAAAAAACACTTAGAGTCATTAGTAGCCAAAAACTATTTAAACAAGAATGGTTTTGGCAAAAGTACGTGGTATCAGATTGGGGGGTTGGGGTGAAAACCGCAATTTGATGTAAAAGAAACTTGGCTATGATTTTAACATAATCCCTTTTAATTTCAAAAAACAACTTACATTTATATTCGTTAAATTTCCATTATTACTAATTTGGGTTTTACTTGCTGTGAAGTAAATATTATTTCTGGCTCTTGTAACTCCTACATAAAAAACGCTCAAATCTTCCAAAAAATTAATTTCATTTATTTCTGATGAATTACTTACGATACAATCACTATTTGAGTTACAAGTACGGCAATTTGAATAGTAAAATGGTAATATATTCTGTTCTAAATCAGGCATAATTACAAAATCCCATTCTAAACCTTTTGCTCCATGTATTGTTGAAAAAATTATATTTGAATTGACAAATTCAATATATTGCCTCAAATTGTTGTTTTCAAACGTTTCACGTATCAGACTTATTTTTTCCTCATTAGTAGCTGATGCGTAGTCTATAAATAACTTATCGCAAAAAATCTCAAGAAGGATTATAGAAGCATCAATAATAGAATTTACCCCAATTTCATTTGAATAGGTCTTATTGACCTCCTGCATTAATTTTTTAGTAAATTTTTTGGTAATAAGAGAACTATCTATTAAAAGTTTTGTAAAAATTGAAGAGCAAGTGTGTGTGAAAGATGTATATTCAGCATCTTCATCTGTAAACAATCCAAAAAAGAATGAGATATTATTCTGTTGGAATATTTCGATTATTTTAAGCGTATTTTTATTTTTTCCACTTTTTACAAGTATTGCTATTTTCGATAATGTGAATTTAGATTGTATTACAGAGACTGTTGAAATAATATTTTTAGCCTCTTCCTCTTGATTATCACAAAGAGAAAAGTTAATATTGGCATTCTCTTGTATGGTTTGATTTTCTATAGTTTCTGCATTTTTCCGGATATTTTGGTCTAATAAAAGCATATCAGGGTTATTTCTGAATCTATAGTTTTGGGTAAGTTTAATTTCTTTTAATTTTAATCTATTTGTTGCATTAGTAAATAGTTTATCGTAAGCTCCAATGAACCCATAAATTCTCTGTAATTCATCTCCAAGAAAAATAAGTTTAGTTTTGTCTCCTATCAAAAGTGTTAAAACCCAATAACTCAAAATATTTGTATCTTGAAACTCATCTACCAATAGGACACAGTATAGCTCTTGATAAAAAGACTGAATATTTTTAAAATCTGTTAGTAGTTTTATTGTAAGTGTAATAATTGCATTGTATGGTAATTTTCCATTTGATATAATTTCACTAACAATCACTTTATTATAATTATCAATTTGTTCTTTTATTTTTAATCCTTTTTTTTCTTTAACGAAAGCATTAAAATCTGTCAGTACGTTGATATTTTCCTGTGAAATATTTGGAAAGTGAACGACTATATTTTCATTTTTACTATCATCGAAATTTTCTAAAAATTCTATTTCAGAAAGCCTTTTGTCAATTTTATAGCCATACAGTTTAAGGATATGCCTACACAAACCATGATAATTAGTAACTTTTATTCTGTCAGTAGTAACTGAATCATTACCAGTAGCCTTTAATATGACTGGCACTTGAGCAATTACATCTTTTTTAATCTTGTATGCAGCATTAAGACTAAATGTTAAAGCTAATAATTTCTTTGGGTTAGGAATTTGGTTTGTAGCAATCATATAGGCAATTTTACTGACCATTGTATGCGTTTTACCATAGCCAGCAGGTGCATTGACTAAAATTCGAGGCTCATCAGTAAAAATTACTTCTAATTGCTTTTCATCCCCTTCGTGTTTTTTTGAAAGCAATTCTCCTATTAAATTTTTCATTATTTTAGAACTGAAAGCTCTTTTACTTTTTGTATGCAATTTACATATACTTCGGGAACGCATTCACAAGGTAATATTTCACCAATAATTTTGCCGACGATATATCCTTTTTTACTTGAAAACCATGCAAGATAGTAGCATTTTAATAAATTAAACTCCTCGGTACTAATAGGGTAGGTTTGGAATAATTCCGATAATTTACTATCTCCTATATTGCTTAAACCTAATTCAAACTTCTTATTAATATCTTTCATAGAACCAGCTTGAACTATTGTATCTACACCATATCTAATTTCAACAGTTAAAAAAATATCTCTTAGAATACTTTCTCTATTTTGTGAAATTAAGTCAACAAGTTCATCTTCAAAATTGATTTTTTTTGTAAAAAATAGATTAGGGTTTTGGTTTTTATCTGCTTTTTTGCCTCTATCATAATCTTGTACCCCTACACAGTAAATTCCAAATTGACATATTATGTCCATAACTATAGAAATAGCATCTCCTCCAACTTTAATCAATGCAATACCTAAATCATCAAAATCAACTTCGCATTTTAATGCAATTTTTGGAAAAGCCGTAAATTCAGTTTCTCCTTCGACTAATAAGGTACTTCTACTGAAAAACGCCTCTTTTATTGCAGGGAATAAGATATTTAGGTGATTCTCTTCTTGTGGAGATAACATTAATAAATTTCCAGATTTTATAGTAACAGTTCCCAAGTGCTTATAAAGCCTGATAATCTGCTTATAATCATTTAATACAATATTGGGAGAATGAGTAACTATAATTATCTGTCCAATAAATTTATCAATTCCAAAAAGAGATTTGAGTAAATCATTGAAATCTTGATTTTGGTTTGAGATTACTCTGTTTAGATATTTGATTAATGAACGTTGCATATATGGGTGTAAATGAATTTCTGGTTCATCTAAACCCAATACTAAAGAAATATATTTTATTGATTTGATATTGCCATTTACATCTTCTTCTCCTTCAAAAATAGCATTTTGTCGCCATTTTTGTTCAATAATTGTTTGAATTTTATCAAGAATAGATAGTGTAACTAAAATTAAGAATTGTACACCATAGCCAGACCTTGTTAAAGAATCTCCATTTGTATCAACAAGAGAAACCATTTTAGGTAGTAAAGATTCAAGGTCGCTTTCAATTCCTGCCTTTATCCCAAAATCATTAAACGCTTTTAATTTTCCAATTGTGTCATTTACATTACCTACCAATAAGTTTATTTCATTCTCATTTACATAATTTTTTTTGGGTAAAGCAACATCACTTTGTGCAGATACATAATTTTTAACAAGTCGTGTTAAAAATTTACCAACGCCTTTACCCTTATCAAAATTGATTTCTGAAATTGGATTTCTCAGTGAATCGTAATGAACATAATTTAGACATCTTATCAGTGAAGGCTGTATAAATGTAAGAGATTCTTCATGTTTAAATTCTAAATTTTCAACGGGATTTAGTTGTTCTAAGAGAATATTTATTTTATTTGGGTCATCAGCATCGAATAAATCAGAAAAAATACCTTTTTCTACATCTGCTAATTGTAACGTTATTGTTCCACTAATTGGTAATGCTAAATCTTTAAAATCATCAACGTTAAATCCTCTTTGGGTGAATATAACGTTTATAAAGTTTAGTAAATTTGACTTCCCAAGATTATTTTCTCCAACAATAAAGTTACAATCATTGTGAAATACTACTTTTTGTCCCGATAGATTTCGATAGTTTTGAATTTCAACAGCTAATATTTTCATAGTAATTCGTGGCTATATTTTAAATATGCATAATATTTAAGAATCCTAAAATATGTTATTTAAATTTTAAAAAACGACAATCAATTCACCGATTATTCGAAATCACATCAATCGGATAAAAAGGAAACTTTGAATCATCAGACAAAACAATAAAACCAGTGCTTGCAGCTTGGGCAATTATTGTGCGGTCAAACTGGTCTTTGTGGTCTTTTATGAGTTGAATTTCGTAGAATCTTTGGGCGTGTTCGGGAGTAATAGCCAAAACCCTTACTTGTAAATCATTGAGGGCTTGCTCTATAAAAGTTGATAATGGAATCTTGATATTCAATTCTTTTGGCTTTGACTCCAGCAGTTGAGCAATTTCGACCAAAGAAATAGCACTCAAATACTTGATATTTTTTTCATTCTCAAGAATTTTTGTCATTTCTCTACCAATTTTCTCGGGCTTCATATATGCATTAAGAAAAATGTGAGTATCCAGCAAATAGTTTTTCATCGCTTCAAATCTTCATCAAAAAGCGTGTCAGAGATATAACCCAAATTTCTTCCACCTCCGAAAATCACTTTTGGTGTGCCTTCAGGTTTTCTGATGCTTTTTGTTGTTTTACTTGAAGTTTTTGGGTTTGTTAAGCCTTTCATGGTTTAGCATATTTTATTCTTTACAAATATAGAACATATTTTCATAAATTTTAATTTCTATATCTCATCAAACAAAAAAACAATGAGCCAAAAGCCTCACTGCCGAAAATCTCTACAAACTCCACAAAAAAGGAGCTTTTTTCACAAAACTCTAATCATTCAACCATTCAATCAAACTTTTTGTATAATTTTGAGCATTAATTTCAAAATAATTCTGACTCAATACTTATGCGTATGTTTAAATCTAATTTCTTTTTCGTTATAATAATCTCAACAATATTGTCTGCGTGCCAAAAAGACGAGTTTTCTGGTACAGAAGATGAGCAGATAAACAGCTATATCGCAAGCAAAAGCATTACAATTACCGAAAAAACCACTTCGGGTTTAAGATATATTGTTACAATGCCAAATGCCGCTGGTGCAGTTTTGAAAGCAGGTCAGACAATTAATGTCAATTATGCTGGAAAATTTCTTTCAGGAAAATCTTTTGATTCGGGAAATTTTAGTTTTGTATTAGCCGCAGGTCGAGTAGTAAAAGGTTTCGACGAGGGCATTGCCAAAATGAAAGTTGGCGAAAAAGCAACCATTATTTTCCCTTCAGCTTTGGGTTATGGCTCACAGGCAACAGGTTCAATTCCTGCTAATTCACCTTTGATTTTTGATATAGAAGTTGTTTCGGCAAAGTAATACAAGGATTGTAAGATTTTTTTCAACTATAATTTTAATAATAATGGCAACATACGGCAAAGATGGCTTTTCGGGTACAGAAGATGAGCAAATAGAAAGTTATGTTAATAGTAAAAACTTGGCTATTACCGAAAAAACTTCTTCGGGTTTACGTTTTATTCTTAATCAGGCAAATGAAGCGGGTGCGACCTTAACAGCAAGACAAAACGTAACGGTAAAATACGCAGGCCGACTTTTATCAGATGTGCAATTTGATGAAGGTACTTTTAGTTTTATACTGGGCGTTGGCCAAGTAGTGGGCGGTTTCGATGAAGGCATTGCCAAACTAAAAGTAGGCGAAAAAGGTACAATTATTTTTCCTTCGTCGTTAGGCTATGGCTCACGTGGTGCAGGTGGTGATATTCCAGGAAATTCGCCTTTGGTTTTCGATATTGAAATCGTTTCGGCAAGATAAGCCTAACTGGAAAAGGGAGCATAAATTATTAAAAAAAGGTCTAAACAGTGTTGTTTAGACCTTTTTTACTTCCTTTAAGTCCCCAAATTAAACAAATCAAACCTATGAGTAACGAAACTCCTACCCAAATAATTAGATTGACCAATGAGACAACATAATTTCTCCAAACGGCTGTAAAAACAAAAAGAATTAGTCCACACCATTCCCAGATTTTTATTTTTTCAAAGATACTTTTTTCTTCAATTCGATTTTTGGAAATCCCTAAAACTACTTTTACATAATCAAAGTCCCAAATCAATAGAAAAATATTAGCCAAAAGCATCAAAGAAGTAATATAAATTGTTCCACTAAAATCTACATACGAGGCTGTTATAAAAAAAATATTTAGTATTATTGGAAAAAAAATAACCGCACCAAACCTCGAAAATCGCTGTGTCATTAACAAAAAAGCTGCAAATATTTGTGCAAAACCAAGGAATTTCCAATAAATACCCGACTGATAAAGCGTTTCAAACAAATGACCAGCAGAATGAAAAGGCGAGTTTTTGACGTCATCAATTGCTGTATAAAACCTTTCGCCTTTGATTTTGACGATACTCGCAAAAACAAAGGAAATACCAATTAAATAACGTGTATAAATGGCAAAAATTTGTAGAAATTTATTGCTTTTTAATCGCTGAATCATTTTTCTACTTCTTATAGGCAATTCGATAAACTGTTCCGCCCAAATCATCGCTTACGTACAAAGCACCGTCGGGCCCTTGAGCCAATCCACATGGGCGATGTTGCACTGGACCAGTAGGTTTTACGAGGTCAATTCCTGCAAAATTATCAGCAAAAATCTCCCACTTGCCCGAAGGTTTATTGTTCACGAAAGGAACAAAAGCGACCAAATATCCTTTATGAAGTTCTTGTGATTGACCATGAAAAGCGATGAAAGCTCCATTACGGTATTTGGCAGGAAACATCTTTCCAGTATAAAAAAGCAAGTCATTTGGTCCTAAATGTGCAGGAAATGCCACAATCGGATTAATGGTTTTTTCACCGCCAGTTTTCTTGCCGTCGCCACCATATTCGGGAGCTACAATTTTCTTTTTCTGAAATTGGTCATAATAAATATAAGGCCAGCCAGCATCATCGCCTTGGTGCAGTTCGTACATGGTTTCGGCAGGTAATTCGGCACTTTGTTTAGGCGTATAATATTGCGGATAAAAATCATGGAATTGTCCACGACCATGAGCCATTGCAAAAAGCGTATTGGTTTTTGAATTCCACGCAGTTCCTACGGCATTTTTCAAACCTGTAGCAAAACGCAAACCATCCGCAAAAGTTTGATTCATTTTTTCGGCATTGAATTTCCAAATGCCTCCTGCTGAATCTAAAATTGAACATGGCATAATTCCATTTCCTGTGCCTTTTTCTCGGCAAGGGTCGTTGTAAGAGCCAACTGTTATATATATATTATTAGCATTATCAATCACAAAAGGTTTGGCATTATCTCGCCCTTTATCAACCAAACCATCAACGATTTTTTCGGGATTTTCGGTATCAATAATTTCTTCTTTTTCATTCAATTTATAACGAAAAATACCTGAATTCGAGGAAGTATATAAAAATCCATTCTTAATCGTAACACCTGTGCCTGGATAATTTCCAAAATACTTGGTTTCGTCAATCACGCCATCTTTGTTTGTATCTCGCATGAGCAGAATGCCCTTGCCATCTTTTAGTTTTGATAATTTGGCATAAATATCACCATTTTTTGAAACCGTAATATGGCGAGTTGCACCCAAATCACTACCAAGAATTGTAGCCGAAAAACCTGCTGGGAGTTTAATTTCTTCGGCAATATTGACTTTTTTATTTGGTGGTTCAGCAATGTTATTATAAGCAAATAAGCCAACCATTCCTGCAAGACTTGCAAGAATATAGCTTGAACGAACAAATAATTGTTTCATATAAGAAGAAGAGTTAGAGAGGTTGAATTTTTCTCTAAAAATACAACAACTTTTTTGTGTTTATTGTTTTTTGCCAAATATTCGTTGAAATGGTCTAATATTCTGTCCCACAAAATCTTCTGGAAAATGCTCATCGTCAGGCAACCCAACAGGTAGATTTGCATCATCTGCTGGCCAGTAATTAGTTTTAAAAAGAAAATCCCAAATACTTAGTGTAATACCATAATTGAAACCATAAGGATGCGAAGCTGGCAAATACTTGGAATGATGTAACAAGTGCATTTGTGGCCCATTGAGCAAATATTTAAGTGGTCCAAGATTTATTTTCAGGTTGGCATGTCCGAGTTGTCCAGTTACTAAAGTTAAAATATGTACGATGAAAAAATCAGTTAAACCAACGCCAATCATCGCCAACGGAATATATTCTAAGCTACGATAAATAATATTTTCCATCCAATGGTAGCGTAGGAGGGCAGCAAAACCCATTTCTTCGGTGCTGTGGTGTACTTTATGAAATTCCCACATCCAACCAACATTATGTAAAAGTCGGTGAATTGCCCATTGCATGAAATCTCTCAGGACGAAAATAATGAGAATTTTTGACCAAAAAGGTAAGTTACTGATATTGATTGCTACGAGATTTGTAATACCAAAAAGGCCAAGAAAATCGTTGAATGCCTGCACTGCAACCATCGAAAGTGCGTTGTAGGCAATAAGCGAAAAAAGGAAATAATTCCAGAATAGATAAAACGCATCAAGTCCAAAATGCTCGCGAATCAATGGCTGATTTTTTCGCCAAGGGAACTTGATTTCGAGCAACCAAATAGCCAATGATGCTCCCACCAACCAATAAAAATAATTGTGCCAACTCGGATTGAGTATTTCATTGATGAGATAATTGAAATAGCCAGAATAAGCTCCTTGAATGATTTTTAAGTATTTTTCCATTTTTTTTAAAACCCAATCGGTACTTCAACCAAAGTTGTATCCCAAGCCATTTTCATGGTAGTTTCTTTGTCGTTGCTGCCTTTTACGCATTGAATTGAAAAATTTTCTATTACTTCGTCGGTCTTTTTTACAGGAACATTTACACGCAAAATATCATTGTCTTTGTTGTAGCTATAAGCCCCCCAAAAATCTAAATCTTTGTTCAGAATAATTGTCCATTCAGTAGCGGTCGGAATTACAAAAAGCGAGTAAGTGCCAGCCTTTACTTTTTTTCCTTGAATCGTTACATCTTGGTAAAACTTAATCTCAGCCGATTCATTTGCACCTAAACGCCAAACTTCGCCATAAGGCACAATTTTAGTTCCGAAAACCTCACGCTCTTTTTTGGCAGGGCGACTGTAAGTTACACGCACAATAGCGGGCATATCGCCAATGAGTTTTGGAGCAAATTTACGGTCATGGGCAAAATTGTCAGGATAATATGCCATATCCATAGGGCTTTTGTCAGTTCCTCTTAGTTTTTGGGCTTTAATATCTACATAAAGTAGCGAAAGTAAGCAAAGTAGAATGATGGTCTTTTTCATTTGTTTTTTGGTTATGGTTTATATTTTTCAATAATACGCATTATATCACTCAAATAGTTTGTATCACTTTCTCCTCTTTTTGAAGCTAATTCAAGAATTTCTACAAACTTTTCGTAGTAAAAAGACTTATTTTTAGATGACTTTCTTAAACGTTTAAACTCATTATTTAAGTCGAATGTTTCTTCTTTTTCGAGATTTGTAGCTATTTCTAACGCCGCTTTGTAATTTCCATTTTCATTTCGAGAATAGACAAATATTTTGTCAAAAAGAGCCTCTTTTGCTACAATATTTAGGTTTTCTGGAAGTTTATCAAAGGCTTCATTGTGAACGTCCAAAGAGGAAAAACGTCCAAAACCTGTCTTATCCATTTCTCCTTCGTATCGTTCAAAAATTCCAAGCAAACTATCTTTATAAGGAATTGCAAGTGCATGAGTTTCGCTATTGTAGTCGTTTTTTTTAAACTCTTCGCTGGTTTCTTTAATTGTTTTAATATTCCTAAATGTGCTTTCCAAAATAAAATTGTATCTCCTTTCCAAACACTCATCTTTGATTGCCGAAACGAGTCGATTTGCAAAAAACTGTGTTTTATCAGGTGAGTCTTTACCATATTCTCGAATTATGTCAATATATTGAGGGTGATAAGCTCTAAATTCATCTCCGTTGATAATAATAAAATCTTTCGTTGGATATATTTCGGTTTGAATTTGTTGTATTAACTTAGTTTTGCCAGAAGCAGGCTGACCGCCAAGTATTATTCCGAGTGGTTTGTTATCGGTAGAAGGTTTAATTCCTTCAAATTTAATTTCAAAAAGTAAATCTTTGGCTCGTAGAAAGGATAAAACTGGAAATTGGTCACTTGTCATTTTTAGTACGCATATTGTGATTCACCATATTTTGTTTTTATGTAAGGAGCATACTCTTTATCTACTTTTGCAAGAATAATTTGGACATTTTGCCCTTCATGAAGCTGTTTAATTTCTTGATTAAAAGATTTAATCTTAGATTTATATGCTTGGTAGTTTGGTTCAGTAAGCAATTCTTCTTCGAAACCTGTATTTTCATAGGCTTGAATTAGCGTGTCCAAACTACTAAATTGCTCGGCAATCATTTTACCAATAATTTCTATGGCAATGTCAGTAGAAAGCCAATGATGATTTGGCGATAAATTTTGCATATTTTTACATTGATATTTAAACAAATGTAATTACTTCAAATTGAAATATCAAAAGAAATTCTGAAAGGATTTACGACTCCAGAAATTAAACAAATTTTTCATACAAAAGAGTTCTTAACTCCCTTATTATCAACTATTTCCCGAAATCGCTTATTATTCGTGCCTTTGTATTTCAAATAATACAAAATTAATTTTGGAAACATTCAAACAACTCGGCGTTTTGGAGAATTTAATTACGGCATTGACCAACAGGAGTGATATGAAGATAAGTGTAGTTATTTCCTCATAATTAAGTTTGGTGAATAGATAAATTATATTTTGAAAATGCCTCTTTGTAACAAGATTTTTGCAAGAAATCTATTCCAAAACCAACCAAGTAAAGCCTTCGGCAGGAATTTCAATATCAATTGTAGCTTCATAGTTTCTATTCAGCGTATAAGTTTTGTTTTTTCCTTCTTTTTCACGCACCAAAACTTTGTCAGAAAGTCCAGTATAGTAAAGTGGTAAACTGATTTTTCGAGTAATTGTTTCTTTCAAAGGATTATACAAAATCACGAAACCTTTTTCTTTTAGATTTGGATTGACATGCATGATTCCGTCCCAATCTCGGCCATCAGGGCGGCGAAGGTGAATAATGTCGGAGTTCAGAATTTGACGGTATTTTTTATACCAATCAATTGTTTTCTTAACGGTTTGCTTGGTTTCTTCGGTGTCGTAGAGGCGTGGACCACGATAACAGGCTTGCACACCCGCACCATAATATTGCACCATTAGCTGTTCATAATCTTTCAAATGCTCGCTCAAAGGCTCTAAAACTGCCTCTGCTCCGCCACCTTGATACTTGGTCAATGGCACAAACCCCCAACTCATTGAAGGCGTTTTTTCCCAAGTACCATCAAAAATATTTTGTCGATTCAAGATTTTTTGTTGCTCACGAGAAAGCGAAAAATTGACTTCTCGATAACCTAATGCAATCTTGTGTGAACCGTCTAAAAAATACCAATCAGGAGCATTGATATAAACACCACGCTCATTAAGCCTGCGATAAAAACCTTTCTGCATTTCCATCTGTACCCACTGCGAGTCTTCTAAACCTTTATGTCCTGGGTGTTTGGTCGAAGCACAAACATCGCCAGGATAGGGGCCATCATGTTCGAGTAAATCGAAGCCTGTTTCTGATATAAATTTCTTTAGACTATTCAAATAATTGATGCCCCATTGACTCGCCAAACAAGGTGCATTTCCAAAGAAAGCTCCTTTATCAGGCAGACCAGTTTTTGGGTCAATCACATCGTTTTCGTCATCAATTCGGCGGCTACTAAAAAGCGAATATCCGCCCAGCTTTATTCCTTTACCATGAGCATAATCGGCCAAATCTTTGAATTTTTGAATATTTGTTGCACTCGCATCTTCCATATTTAGTCCACTTCCAAAACTCAGAATCACCATTTCGTAGCCAGTTTCTGCACATTGGTCAATTGTCGTTTTTACCTTCACAGGGTCGGTACTAACGAGGTGCATGAAAATTGGATTTTGAGTTGTGTAAGGAAATAGCACGGCGTACATTCGGCGGCGAGCCAGTCCGTTTCGCTCACGGTCGTAAGAATCTAAAAGTAATTCATAACTACGAATCGACTTGTAAGATTGTTTCGGTAATAACTCAAAACCGATGCCAAAACTTGGATAAACTTCCAATACACAAGGGGTTTGATAATTATAATTGACCTGTGAAGTATAGCTTGAATCAACTTTCCAATGCGTGGCTTGGTCGGATAACTCATAACGCATCGCATTATTGAAAGCATAGTTGTTTTCGATATAAATTCGTTGCGGTTTTTTCATTTGTTCGGGACTTCCCACTACGGCAGATTCTTCTTCGGGCGTTGCCAATATTTCATTCACTAATTGGTTGATTTTCAGCGTTTTATCACTTTTATTTTCAACACTGACCCATTTGCAAATAGTCGGAATATTATCAAAAACTTCATAATGAATCGAAACCAAAATTTCTTTTAATTCGGGCAAATTCGATTCAAAAATCAACTCTAATTCTTTACCTTTTGGATGTTGAGTATTCGATGCCCAATTATTGCTTTTGAAGTTTACGTGTGGAGTTAAGGCATTGATTTTGAAGAATTTATATTGAAAATCATTGTCTTTTGCTTGCAATTTGTCAATCCATTCTGTCAATAAATAAGCGTGTTCTTTTTGTCCATATAAACCACCAATATTATACGTTTTTCCATCTAAAGAAATGCGAGCTTCTGGTCTAATCGAGCGTACAAACTGTTCGTTAGTTTTGAGATTTTTGAAGTCAACTGTTGCCGCATTAGGAGAGATATGTATTTGCCTTTTCAACAAACCATTCGACAAAACAATGTCTTTTCCACTATTAGTTTGATAAATATTTGCCACAAAGTTTTTTTTGGAAACTAACCAATCATCTTTTTCACTAACTTCCTGATAAACAGGCAGTTGGCTGATTTTTAAGGTCTGAGAGAAAGCGATATTTATGCAGAAAAAGAATAGAAAAAAAGGTTTCATAATATGATTTTGGTTGATAGAAGTCGAAGGCATGGTAAATTTAGTATTTACGAGGCAAAAAGCCAACATTTTGCTTAAAAACACATCATTGCATATTATTCCGTACCTTTGTATTTCAAATAATACAATAATAGTTTTGGAAACATTCAAACAACTCGGCGTTTCAGAAAATTTAATTACGGCTTTGACCGAAATGAAAATTACGAATCCGACCGAAATTCAGGAAAAAGCAATTCCTTTTTTGCTTAAAAACACCTCAGATTTTATTGGTCAAGCACAAACAGGTACAGGAAAAACCATCGCTTTCGGCATACCTTTATTACAGAAAATCAAAGCAAACGATACGAATGTTCAAGCATTAATTTTGTCGCCTACACGTGAACTTTGCCAGCAAATTGCCAAGCAATTATTCAAAATGACCAAACACACCGAAAAAGTTTTTGTAGAAGCCGTTTTTGGTGGCGAATGGATAGAAATTCAGATAAAAAACCTCCAACGTCCAACGCAAATAGTGGTTGCAACGCCTGGGCGTTTGATAGATTTGATTCAAAAAGGAGCGATAGATTTAAGTCATGTAAAAACCATCGTACTTGATGAAGCCGACGAAATGTTGAGCATGGGTTTTAAAGATGATATTGACACTATTTTGGAGAAAGTGCATAAAAATAGCAACACTTGGCTTTTCTCGGCAACGCTTCCTGATGGATTAAGGTCGCTTATCCTGAAATATATGTCGCCCGATTTGCATACTATTCAAGTCAGTAAAACGGAAGTGGTGAATGGCTTGATCGAACACCAGTTTTTTATCTGCGAAATGAATCAAAAGTTTGATTTCGTAGTGCAGTTTTTGCAATCACAAGGAGCGGGACGAGGAATTGTTTTTTGCAGAACAAAGGCTGATGCTCAGGTAGTTGCAAGAAAATTAATTGCAAAAAATATTGCTGCTGATGCCATTCATGGTGATTTGGAACAACGAGATAGAGAGAAAGTAATGCGTGCTTTTAAGAACAAAAAAGTGCAGGTTTTAGTGGCAACCGATATTTCGGCAAGAGGAATTGACATTGAAGGTTTGGCTTATGTAGTGCATTATCAACTGCCCGACCAAATTGAATATTATACCCACCGAAGCGGGCGTACGGCTCGTGCAGGAAAACGTGGAATTTCGATAAGTTTTGTAACCAAAGATGATTTACAAATGCTTACAAAAATTGAGAAAACCTTGAAAATCAAGTTTATGAAGGTGTAAAAAAGTCGGCAGTCTTCAGTTCACAGTAAAACTGCCCACTGAAGACTGCAAACTGAAAATTTTCTACGCAATATCACAAATCGTTACACCTTGTTTCAATGAAGCGATTGCGTCAGGGCGTTTTGGTATAAATTCTTGACCAACAAAACCTTTATAACCAGTTTCAACGATTGCACGCATGATGGCTGGGTAGTTTAGCTCTTGCGTATCATCAATTTCGTTACGCCCTGGAACGCCACCTGTATGATAATGCGAGAAGTATTTATTATATTTTCTAATCGTTGCAATTACGTCGCCTTCCATGATTTGCATGTGGTAAATGTCATAAAGCAACTTAAATCTATCTGACCCAACTTTATCACACAATGCTACGCCCCATTTGGTCAAATCGCACATATAATCCTTGTGATTTACCTTGCTATTGAGTAGCTCCATAGTCATTGTTATGCCATATTTTTCAGCAGAAGGCATCAATCTTTTTAGTCCGATAGCACAGTTTTCAAGACCTTGTTCGTCGGACATTCCTTTGCGATTTCCCGAAAAACAAATCACTTTATCGAGCCCTGCTGCCTGTAATTTTGGAAAAATCGCTTCATAACTTGCTACGAGTTCGTCATGTAGTTTTAGTTCATTAAAACCATCGTTGATGCCTTTTCCTGCCCCCCAAGGCATGGCACAAGTCAAACCATATTTTTTCAAAATTGGCCATTCGTCTGGTCCTTGTAGTTCAATGGATTTTAGTCCCATCGTTACGGCAGCTTGGCAAAGTTCTTCCAATGGAATTTTGGCATAACACCAACGGCAAGCCGAATGATTGATTTTGCCATTTAGCTCTGCACCAAGCACTTTTTCATTAGCTGCAAATACGTCACTAAATGTCATTGGGGCTGAAATAATAGCCGCAGTTCCCAGCATATTTTTTATCGCCGAGCGGCGTGAGGGTTTTTTATTCATTGTTTCTTTATAGTTTTTGGTTGAATATTAAGGTAAAACAAGCAAAAATGTTTGCTGTTGAATTAACTCTGGAAAATTAATAAAATTGTTTGGTTTTACCTTCATGCAGTTATCATCTTTTTATTAACTTATTCAGTCTCACCACCGACTGAACCATTGCACGCACATCGTGGTAATTTATTTTCCAAGAATGACTCATGTGTCGCCAAATTGGTTCGCCTTGGCGAGTCATAAGAGGCCACCATTCTCCCAATTTATGATTTATCATTTTATCAAAAACAAAACGATGTACATTTACATAAGCATTCCAATATTTTTCATCTTTCAAATAATGGTAAGCATCCAACATTCCGATAAGCATTTCGGCTTGCTGCCAAAACTCTTTTTCTCGGTCATAAACTTCCCCTTCGTGCGAACCTTCAACAAAAACGCCCCCAAATTCCCAATCAATGCCATTATCAACCGAATGGCTAAATGATTTTTTGATTTGCTCGTGGTGGACATCATAAGGTAAATTCAAAATATCAAGGGCGTGCATGAGTAGCCATGCAAACTCGGCATTGTGTCCATAACTTGTATTGTCTTCGACAGATGCTTTTTGTCCATCCTCGCTGAATCTGTCCCAACCCCAAACGATGTCGAATTTTATTTGTGGAGCAACCGTCCAATCGGCCCAAAACTGTGGAATTCCTGTGCCATATTGCGGGTGCATGATTTTATTGGTCAATAACTCAATTGATTCCAATAATTTGCGGCGATGCACTTGCTGACCTGTGCATTCATAAAGTGTCGTAAATGCCTCCATTAAGTGCATGTGAGCATCGAGCGTTTTGCGGTCGCCACCAGCAGAACCCGAACCTTTCAAGTCCCAATTTCGAAAAAACATTTCCCAATATCCGCCAAAATGAGTATCAACGGCGTGTTTTTGTAGTAAATCGAATACTTTTTCGGCATATTCACGTCCACGTGGGTCGCCAGTGGCGAGGGTATATTCACTCAAAGAATAAATGGCAAAACTATGTCCGTAAACTATTTTTTCGTCAATTATTACTTCACCTTTGCGATTCATCATCCAATAAAAACCACCGTGTTCTTCGTCCCACATTTTATCAATCATGAAATCAACGCCATGACGAGCCATTTCGGCCAATTTTCCACCACCATAACCAGCACGATGAGCAGAAGAATAAGTGAAAACCGAACGAGATTGAGCAATCAAAGATTTTTCATCTTCGCCCGAATCATTGCCAAATTCATCGAAATGTGTGAGAAAACCTCCGTATTTTGTGTCAATTGTTCGGGAAATCCAGAAAGGAAGAAGACCATTATTGAGGTAAGAGACAATTTCGTCTCGCAGCTCTTGTGCATGGGAAGGGTTCATGGGTTGAATAGTTTTTAATTGAGGTTGAATATGTATTAATGATAGAACTTCTGTGGCAGACAGTACAGATTTTTATGTTTATTATGATTTTTTATGATGTAAGCTCTGTATTATGAAATCATATTTTATCATAAAAATCAGCTTAATCAGCGTTCTATATTTCATTTATTAAATCTAAAATTTCCTGTAAATTAGCCGTGCCTGTTTGGTTTAATTTCTGAACCGTTACAGCGGCGGCTAAATTGGCAATTTCGAGCGATTCTTTTATGCTTGCCCCAGTTCCTCGACTTGCCGAAAATGCTGCTACAACGGTATCTCCTGCACCTACGGTATCGAGTTTTGTTGTTAATTTCAATGCTTTTACATTAAGATTTTCATTTGAATTTATATGTAAAATCCCATGTTCCCCCCTTGTAATTATTAACGAATTTTTTATTTGATTCTGTAAAATTTTACCATATTTGATACAATCATTTTCGTCTGATTCGTCTATATTTTCGATACCTAAAAGTCGAGCTAATTCTGTCGTATTTACTTTTAAAATTGCATTTTTTATGTACTTCCCATAAGTGCGTAAATCGGCAACACAAAGGCAGTTTGGAAACTCCGAAATGATGCCATTAAGTTGTTCAATTCGCTTTGGTGTAAGCAAAGGATTTGGAAATTGTTGATTGATAATCAGCACATTAAGTTGCGAAAGGGTGTTTTTCAAATCAGTAAGTAGTGTCGAAAAATCTTCTACTGAAAGGTCATTATTTGGACCAAAGTCTAAGCGATTCTCCTCCACATTTTCTGACATTGGCTTGGTATAAGTACAAGTATCCCAATTATCAGGAATTGTTTTTAAATGTTGAAAATCTACCTTCAAATTTTGAAACAAATGCTTCATTTCTCGACCAAAAATATCGTCGCCTACACAACCAAAAACTTGGATATTTTCTACACCTAAAGCTGCCAAATTTTGCACTACATTTCCTGCTGCACCCAAAGAAGTTTTTGGTTTGTTTCCCCAAAAAACTTCTTTGCCAGTTTCTACCGAAAACTCTTGTGTTTGTTGATTAATTCCGTAATAAAAATCAACGGCAAAATCACCAACAACCCCTATACGAAGATTGCTTATTTTTTGGAAGATTTGCTTTATTACGGTGGGTTGGAGGGGCATTGAATTAGAGTTTGGTTATTTAAAGAAGACAGTTTTACGAAAACCCAATTTGTATTTACTTTACAAAATCAAGTAATAAAATTTCTTTTTTTTCTTTCGGTGTTCCGAGATATATATTCCATCTGTATTCTAAAAAAGCTAACATTTTTAGTCCTCTATCTAATATTGATTTATCGTCCCAATGCTCATATTGTGATACCTCAATTTCGCTATAAGAGCCAGTAAAATATCCAATATTTCCATCTTTTTTCTTTAATTCAAAAGATTTATTTGACAATTCAGAATTTATACTTTTAGAAACCAGCATTAGGTTTCCTAAACTATGTTTAAGTTTATGCCTATTATCTTCATTCTTGATTTTATTTAATACGCTCCACCATTCAGAACCTTTTAAAGGATTTTGAGGTAAAATATGTTCAGTAGATTGGTCTTTACTGAGTTCCCAATTCACTTTCGATTCATCTCGTTTATGTTGTTTTTGTAGATGTTCCTCATACTCATGCAAAAAATATTTAAGCCCATCCCAACTATAATAATGGTCTATATAATTTAAAATATCATCGGTAAAACGATTAGAACGCCGACCTTCAATCTTTATCTTTTCATTAATTATTGCCCAAATACGCCCTTTGTCCTTTTCTATGTATAACATATTCGCTTGTGGATATGGAAACTGATGAGAAGAGTTTCTTGGAAATCTTGAAAAAGTGTGCCTAACGAAAATATATTTTTCTACTTGTTTGACAAAATCTAAAATATAAATATTACTTGGCTCGCTCGTAAATACAGCAAGCATAAGTGGTTCAAACATCGTAAAACCTAACCTATGAAGTTTTTCAAGCCATTTAGCGATGTCTGCTTCTAAAAAAATCATACTATTTTCTACGGCATGAAGAGGGTTTTTAATATTATACCATGCCTTGACACTTATTCTTAGGCTATCAACATAAGTTCTTATATCAGCATATGTGAGTTCTTTATCTATTAGTTTTTTTACAGTAAATACATCTTCTAAGATTTGCTTTCGATAAAATTCTGCTTCTTTACTATACCCACAATACATAATCCAATGAATTCTTAGAAACTCATCATCATTGAGAGGTCGCTTACTATCCTTTCCTAAATATTCATATAAAGTTTTCCAAGTATCGTTTATTTCAGACCTAAGTTTATCTTTTTCTTTTTGTCCATAATTGGGTAAGAGAGTAGAAAGGTAAATAAGTCTATTTTTAAGGATTTCTAAATTTGATAGATGTTTACCTCTATTATTCATTGTTTCAAAGACCAAAAAAATATCTAAATCTTGGTCAATGACATTAAAGTCGAATTTAAATTTTTGGGTAATCTTTTTATAGATTTTTTCCAAATCCTCAATATCAAATCCTTTAAGTTTATTCTCAAAAAACTGTTTTGCCTTTTTTAGATTTGATGTGTAAACTGTCAAATGTTCTGTTGCTTTAGAACTTTCTTGTCCCAATATTTGAGTTTTGAAAAATTCATAACTTGGATTATCAACCTCGTAACCAAAAAGATAGCTTTTGAGACTTTTTTTGTGGTTTTGGGTGTATAAAAATTTGTCAGAGGTTTTTCTAAAAAACTCTTCATCATCTTTCAGCTTTTCTGCAATCACAGAGATAAGAATAATAAATGTTGTAAGCCTTTGCTGACCATCTACTACATAAAAAGGTTTAAATCCTTCATCATCTATAAGCCAACTGTCATCCTTCAATTTATGCTTGACTTCTTCATCAGAAATTAGTTCTACTGTTATTGTACCTGTATAATGTAGCTTATCAGTTAAGTTTTCAATATCCTGCCATAGAGCTTCTAAATGTTTTACTTCCCAAGAATAACCTCTTTGATAATCAGGAATTCTGAAAAGTTTTTGATTAAATATTTCTGGTAAAGATTCAAGTTTTGCCATATTTTGTACTTTTATTCGTTTATATATCAGATGGTTGTAATCAAACTTTTCTTGCTACTATTCAAATGTTATCGGAGCAAAATCAAACCAAGTATAGTCTCTAAAAACTCTAAAATTTTCCAGCCCGAAGCCTTTTAAGTGTTGCATAGTTTATGATGGATTAATCAATCTAAGATTATCAATTCTGTTGAAATGTTTGGTATTGAGTGTTGCTAATTCAAAGTCATGTATTCTGGCAGTAGCTGCAATTGCCATATCAGCAAACTCAATTAATTGGCTTTTCTTCTTCAGTTCTTTATTAATTTCGACCGTTTCACTTGCAATATCTTCATCAAACGAAATGACTGAAATATTTTGATACAAACCCATCCAAAAAGCCATGTCTTGGGGTTTTGCACCAACCTCAATTTCATATTTTGTAATAGACGAAATAGCAAATTCGCTTGGAATCTGTGCTAATTGGAAGAAAAGAGAGTTTTGTTTATTACCTTTTCGGAAATAATCAATCAGCACAGAAGTATCTAATAAAATCATCTTGCACCTGTTTTATTGATTGATTCTCGATTTCTTAAATATTCTTCATATTCTTCATCAGTCCATATCGGACCTTTTAATAGCAATTCTTGCAGTTCTGTTCTTTTTTTCTCTATTTTCTTTTCTTTTTTCAAAGAAATCAACTGCAAATCCACCAAATCTTTCAATAATTTGATAGCCTTAGGGTTTAATATTTCTACTGAATATGTTTGCATAAGAACGTTTATTTATCACCAAATCTATAACAAAAACTCAATAAAACCAACTACGTAGCGTAGCTGCATGGCAATTCAAATGATGATTCGATTATGTTTGAAATAAAAGTGATTCTGAATAAAGAACTCAAAGAAAAATTAGCTGAATTGGGAGAGGATTTGGCTGTGGTAAATATTTGTTTAAAATCCTCAAATTTCAAATGTTAGTTCTATTTCTTTTCCATTAAAGCCATCACGGCCTCATTTCCTTGCACGGCATTGCTTGGGCGAGGGTGATTTTCATCAAAAACTTGCAGTTCGGCTTGTGTTAAAACTTTGTTTTTGCTTTCATCAATTTTGCCATTAACCATAACTTTTTGGAGGTCTAACTTTAGATATTTTGCCAAAAATGGATAAGCCGCCAAGCGTTTTGAAATGCCATAATCGTGCTTTTCGTTGGCGAGATGAACATTTTCTACATTACTTTCAGCCCCATAAAAAGAGTAAACATTTTTGATATACGGATATTCCATCGTTGGTGTATTTACCGTCCAATCGCCACCATCTGAAATTAATATCATTGGTTTTGGGGCAAAAGTTGCCGCAATTTCTACATTGGTCGTTTGGTGCGTTGGGCGTTTATGAATCGGCATTCCACTTTCGCAGGTACAACCGCCAAAAAAGTACCCTGAAACCATCACCACAGGTACAGAAACCTTGATGCGGTCGTCGATGGCGGACTGAATAAATGTTTGTGTGCCTCCACCAGATTCGCCAGTCATACCGATGCGATTTTTGTCGATATTGGGTAAATCAAACAAAAAATCAAGTGCTGCTTTGCCATTGATGATTTGGAGTTTTAAAGCCTTTGCAATCTTATGGTCACTTTGTTTAGAATCTCCCACGCCAATCATATCATAAGCAAAAACTACTGCTCCCATGCGGGCAAGAGTGGCACAGCGTTGTTGAGTATATGCCGCAAATCGTGGGTCTGTTCCGTGTCCGTGTGGACAAAGAATACCTGCCGTTTTTCCGCTGGGCGGCAACCCGCTTATTCCAAGTGGACGATAGAGGTTTCCTGTTACATAAATGCCTTCGATGCTCTGAAAAGACACATTTTCTACTGAATAGCCATTCAAGTCTTTTTTGCTATGAATAACAATATTTGTAGGCTTTTTGAAGGTAAAATTGCTCAATTCAGCACCATCCAGTATTCCTTGACGGATTTCCTTAGCGTGTTTTTCCCAACTTTTTTTGTCCGAATATCGCTTCGCAAAATCAGCATGAAGGTTTTTTGCATCTTCTTCGGTATAAAATTTACCTTGACAAAGGTCTGGTTTTTCGGGATTATATTGTCCGAAAGTAAATTGCTCAATAAGGCAAAAAGCGAGGAATAAAATAGTTCTTTTCATAGTATTTTTAAGCTCCCCTTTAGGGACAGTCCGCTGCTGCGGTTGGGGGTTACAAAATCTTCACGCATTGGATTAAAAACATCGATTAGCACGCCATCTTCGAGGCAAACTGCTCCGTGAAGAGCATCGGACGGCACGAAATATACATCACCTTCTTTCAAGGTTTTGGTTTCACCCAAAATTGTAACGTCAAAAATACCGCTGGCAATATAGCTGATTTGTAAGTGTGGATGCTTGTGTGTTGCACCAACGCCTCCTTGCTCAAAAGCCACTTTTACCAACATCAAATCGTCGTTATAAGACATGATTTTACGTTTGATTTTGGGGTCAACTGTTTCCCAAGGCAGTTCGTCGTCTGTTACTAATGTTTTGTTGAATTGTATCATAAATTTTCCTTCTTTTTCTTAAATTCTTTCCAAATATAATGGTTCTTCCTATACTTTTACGACTATTTTTTCGTAGAAATATCAGAAGAACCATTATATCTGAAAAAAAGATTTTAGTTAGTTTAATTCCAATCGTTGCTTATCTTTCAGTAAAGTTGCTTGTAGTTTTGCATAAGGCAATTGTTGTGGAGAAACCTTGTTTTCGATAGCTAAAACCGCCGCTGTTGCCGCCGATTGCCCCAAAATCATAAAAACGGGTTCCATCCGAATTGAACCATAAGCAATATGCGAGCTTGACACGCAAACAGATACCAAGAGATTTTTACATTCTGCTTCTTTAGGTAAAATAGCCCCATAGGCAATTGAATATGGTTTGTCAGGATGTACTCCGATGTCTCCTTCATTTTGCACATCCCCTTCAATCGTAACATAACGCTGAGCATTATGTGAGTCTAAAGAATACGAGCCCATACCTATTGGTTTTGGCACAATAGTTTTACCTAATGCATCTGCTTCGGTCATCACAAATTCTCCAACCATGCGACGTGCCTCCCGTATGTATAATTGATGTGGCCAACCGCCATTGTCTTTAAATTCATCTTTTGCCAAACCCCATTTTTTCATTTCAACTTGTACTTCGGCAGGTATTTTGGAATCATTTTGCAAATAATACATTAGCCCTTTTTGGTAAAATTCGTGGTCTTTTATAATTTCTTGTCTGCGTGCGTAGCTGGCTTCAGGATAATCATAATTTTTGCCAATATAGTCGGTGCTGAAAGGGCCATGATTATTTGTGTCGGTTTTTCTGTTAGGTATTAAATCGTATTTAACAAACGTTCTACGCCAACCAGAAGCATAAACTCTTGCCAGTAGTTCGTAACGAGCGGGGTCGTAGCCAGCTGGTTTAGCAAAAGGAATTCGGTTGTCGGGGTGATTGCTCAAGCACATTCTGAAACAATATGCTTGCAATTTTTTATCTCCAGAGCCTTTTTCGGCTACTGGCTCCTCTGAAATTTCAGGCAAAAGCCCGCTATTTGGGTCTCCTTCTATTTTATAAGGACTTACTTTACTCTCAAAATAATGACCATGCTGAAAAACCTTAGATTGTACGCCATTCCAATTTTCGCCATAAACACTGTTTGCTTCTCTGCCAACATGATAGCCAACACCAGCGGCAGCCATAAGGTCGCCCTCATAGGTGGCATCAATAAACATTTTGCCTTGGTAAATGTTGCCTGATAGCGTTTTGAAAGAAATGATAGTACCCGATTTTTTTAAAGTTCCGTTTGTAGATCTGTCGAGCCATTCGTTTCTATAAACTGTAATTTTATTTTCGCTTATATATTGTTCAAATATATTTTCTGCCACGTGAGGCTCAAATATCCACATACTTTTTGTGGCTCCATCTAAAGCTACTGTGCTTTGACCTTTGTTGCCAAATTCTGATTTTTTCTGCCAAATCCAAGCTTTTTCTTCATCATAATGGGTGAATAATCGCTGATAAAATTCTTTCGAAAGCCCACCAATTACAGACTTATTGCCCGTATCAGTAAAACCTAAGCCCCCTGATGACAGACCTCCTAAATGCTTGTCTGGGGAAACAATAATGACAGTTTTGCCCATTTTTCTGACTTGTACAGCTGCCATTACTGCGGATGCAGTGCCTCCATAAATGATTACATCAGCTTGGCGAGGAGCAACTTTAATATTTCTAAAATTCGGGAAAAAAATGGATGCTACTAAAAGTCCAAAGATAAGTATTTGCTTGTACATAGGAGATAATTAAATAGTTTTCGGAATTGATTAAACTTCGTAAAATAAAATATAGGGCGATTTTAATTTTCTAAATTTGAAATCGAAAGGAAATAAATTGAAAGATAAATATTTTGATTTTAATTATTAGCAAAAAGTAGATTCTATTTTTGAGTGAAACGCTTTTTTCTTAACTTTCAAAAAAAACCAACAAACACTATTTTTCTATGAAAAAAGCTAATTTACTTTCAATTCTTTTACTTTTTATGCTTTTCGGTGCAAAAGCACAATCCAATGATATTTATTTTGCATCTTACCCAAGTATTAGTCCCGATGCCAAAACAGCAGTTTTTTGCTACGAAGGTGATGTTTGGAAGGCCGATTTGGCAACAAAAATAGCAACTCGCCTAACAGCCATGACGGGTACTGAAACTCGTCCACGTATTTCACCTGATGGCAAATGGGTAGCATTTTCGGGTTCGCAATATGGCAATGCTGACGTTTATTTGATGCCCTTAGAAGGTGGTTCGATTCGCCAGTTGACCTACCATGATGCTGCCGATTTGGTAGAGTCATGGTCATGGGATTCACAAAGTATTTATCTCACTTCGAGTGCTTATAATGGCGGGACGACTTATGAAATCGACATCAACGGTGGCACTCCGAAGCGAGTTTTTAAGCACTTTTTCAACCGAATTCATAACGTAGCTGAGCATCCGAGTTCGGGCGAATTGTTTTTTAATGATACTTGGGAAAGTGATAATCAGGCTTATCGTAAAGGTTACAAGGGTGAATTTAACCCTGATATTCAGTCGTATAACTTGAAAACAAAAACCTACAAACGCTATACTGACTATAATGGCAAAGATTTTTGGGCAACTATTACTCGTGCGGGTAAAGTATTTTTTGTTTCCGACGAAGCCAACGGAGAGTATAATCTCTATACTTTTGAAGGAAGTAAAAAAACAATGCTAACGAATTTCAAGGAGTCAATCAAACGCCCACAAGTGAGTGCCAATGGAGAGAAAGTGATCTTCGAGAAAGATTATCAGTTGTTTTTATATGATGTTTCGAGCAAAAAAACGCAACTTTTGCAGCTCACAATGAACCGAAATTTTACTTTGCCAAAAGCTCAAGATTTTAATGTCAAAGGCAATATCGTTGAATTTGACGTAGCACCTGATGGAAAAAAAATAACATTCAGCTCACGTGGTCAGCTTTTTGTATCAGATTTAGAAGGAAAATTTGTGAAGCAACTTAATACTCGGACTGATGGTAGGGTTTTAGAAATAAAATGGTTGGCAGATAACAAAACTTTAATTTTCAATCAGACCGTCAATGGCTATCAAAACTGGTTTTCGATTGCGGCAGATGGCAAGAGTGCAGAAAAACAACTGACCAACGAACTCCAAAATAATAGAGAGATGTCGCTCAATAAAGACCGTACAATGGGCGTATATTTGAGTGGACGAAGTGAGGTAAAAACGATTGATTTGAAGACTTTTGCTGTAAAAACTATCGCAAAAGAAGAAATTTGGGCTTTTCAGAACTCAAAACCATATTTTTCGCCCAATGACGAATATGTTGTTTTTGCAGCACATCGAAATTTTGAAAGTGAGATTTTTTTACATCATTTGGCTAAAAACGAAACTATAAATTTGACAAATACGGGCATCACAGAAGAAAACCCTTATTGGTCGCCTGACGGGAAATATCTTTATTTTGCATCAAATCGCACGAAACCTTTTTACCCTTTTGGACTTGAAAAAGAGCGAATTTATAGACTGCCTTTGTCAAAAATTGAAGCACCGTTTAAGTCCGATAAATTTAATGACTTGTTTAAAGTTGTTGAGAAAAAAAACGACGATAAAGCCAAAGCTGATTCGGCAAAACCAAAGAAAATGGAACCAATTATGATTGATACCGAAGGTTTGATGGAGCGAATGGAAGCAATTAGTCCAAGTAACGGAGCGGCAGATTCGCCGATTGTGATTCAAAAAGACACCAAAACTTTTGTGATTTATCCATCAGACCATTTAGATGGTAAAAATAATCTTTACAAAACTATCATTGAGCCTTTTACAGCAAACAAAACCGAAAAAATAGAAGGGGCGGACTCGCCAAGTGCCAACATTGTGCAAGCCGATGGCAAGTATTATGCTTTAGTCAATGGCACGATTTGTAAGCTAAATTTAGAAACAAACAAGGCTGAAAAAATAGATATTAGCTTTACTTTTCGGAAGAATATGGCTGACGAATTTAATCAAATGTTTTATGAAACTTGGGCAAATGTTGAAGAAAATTTTTATAACGAAACCTTCAATAGTGTAAATTGGGTTGCTATAAAAAAGAAGTACGAAGCGTTTTTGCCTTACATCAATGCTCGTGCCGATTTTCGCTTGATGCAAAATGATATGTTGGGCGAACTCAATGCTTCTCACACTGGATTTACGAGTAATGGTTCGGAGGAAACGATATTTTTCAAGACCGCTACGATGGCAACAGGCATTATGTTTGAGGATGAAAACCCTTATCAGGTACATTATATTGTCAAGAAATCGGCAGCCGACAAAACAGGAAAAAACATCGAAACTGGTGATGTTTTGACAAAAATCGATGGAGGAAGTGTAGATAAGAATCAAAATCGTGATTTTTATTTTCAAAAACCTTCAATGGACGAAGAAATTGAACTGACTTTTATGAGAAAAGACACTTCGTTTAATGTAAAACTTCATCCACAAAGTTCGGGTTCGTTGGTAAGTAATTTGTACGACGAGTGGATTCAGTGGAATCAAAATTATGTGGACAAACAAGGCAAAAAACGCATTGCGTATGCCAACATGAGAAATATGGGTACGGAGGAATTGGAGAAATTTTTGATTGATATGACCTCCGAAGCCTATAATCGTGAAGGTTTGATTTTCGATTTACGTTATAATACTGGCGGAAACGTACACGATTTGGTGCTTAACTTTTTGGCACAAAAGCCTTACCTCAAATGGAAATACCGTGAAGGACAATTCACCATTCAACCAAATTTTGCTCCTGCAGCCAAGCCTTTGGTTTTGATGATTAACGAGCAATCTTTGAGTGATGCAGAAATGACCGCCGTGGGTTTTAAGCAATTACAGTTAGGCAAAATCGTAGGTACAGAAACTTACAGATGGATAATTTTTACATCGGGAAAAGGATTGGTTGATGGCTCGTTTTACAGGCTGCCTTCTTGGGGCTGCTACACTTTGGGCGGAGAAAACATTGAAAGAGAAGGCGTAAAACCTAATATTTATGTAAAACAGACTTTCAAAGACCGCCTCGAAGACAAAGACCCCCAATTAGATAAAGCAATTGATGAGGTTTTGAAGGCATTGAAGTAACACAATTTTCCAAATTATGAATAGTGAAAATGTACAATAAAAAGTATAATTTAGAAAATTGTGTTATGAAATCAATATGAAAACGTCTTTTCATAAGCGAAACTTACTTCATATTCAACCACTTGGTGGGACTTTTTTTGTAACCTATAATCTGGCGGGGAGTATTCCGAGAGAAGTTTTAGACCAATGGAAAGCAGAATATGATGAACAAAAAACGGCTATTTTATTGCATTCCAAAGACAAAGATTCAGATTTAGAGAAACTTGGTAAATTAGATTTTGCTAAAAGAGATAAATTTTTGGACAATTACACGGGTGGTAATCATTATCTAAAATCTGATACTTTGGCTAAAATTGTTGCAGATACGCTACATTATTGGGATAGTAAGCGACTCGAATTGTACAGCTATTGTATAATGTCAAATCATGTACATACTGTTTTTAGGCTTTTTGATGAAGATGAAATTGTAGGGAAGCCTGTTTATCTTGAACAAATAATGCACTCCATTAAGCTCTATTCCGCCTCGAAATGTAATCAACTATTGGGCGTTGAAGGAACATTTTGGCAACATGAAAGTTATGATAGGTTTGTACGAAATGATGAAGAACTTCGCCGTATTATGTTTTAAATGCTGCAAAACCCTGTGAAAGCAGGGCTTTGCAAGCAAATGTCAGATTGGAAATGGACATACATAAAATCTGAATACAATGATATAATGTAGGGCAATTTTCTAAATTGCCCAAAAGCACAATTTGGAAAATTGTGTTACTTCACTACGTGCATCACGCCATTCATAATACTCCAGTGACCTGGGAATGTACACACGAATGGATAATCTCCCTCTTGAGTTGGGGCAGTAAATCGAAGTCTATAAACATCATTGGTGTTGAGCAATGGCGTTGAAAACAATACTTGCGGAATGGCTGGCACATAGTTTTTCTCAACGGCATCTTTTTGCGTAATCATCTTATTTGCAGCATTTCCGATGATTTCAAGGCTTTTTTGCTTGCCAATTACCAAATTGTGCTGCATTGCATCTGGATTTTCAAACCTAATTTCTACGTTTTTGCCTGCCTTAACCGTAAACTCTTTTTTGTCATATTTCATGGCTTCAGGTATTGATTTTATGACAATCACTTGGGTATTATTATCTGGTAAACTACCTTCCCAAGCTTGCATCAAACGATTCAATCTTGCTTTGCTGTCTAACGAAGCCATCGAACTAAGGCTTGCCATAAAAGCCTTATCTGCAGCACTTAACGTAGCTTTTTTTCTTGGATTCCAACCATCAACCGCACCTTTGATTAAGGCATTTGCACCTGCCACATCAAGCGATTGGGCTTGTTTCAAAAGCGTAATCACCGAATCGGCAGAAGCAATGGATGAATAACTACGAACAGCCTTTTCGATTGCATAATTAGCCATTGATTTGGGAGCATCAAAAGTCAGTTTTTGCGTGAGTGAATTATTCAACTCATTACTTTCTTTGATGGCATTGCTTTTATCAACAGCAACCGCAATTGTATAAGTACCTGCCACATCAGAGCCAAAACGAATATCTCCAGTCCAAGGACCATTCGTTGACTTTGAAATCGTAATGGTTTCACCTGCTTTCATGCCGTCTTCATGAGTACGGCTCACAATATCTATCTTGCGATTCATGCCTTCAAAACGTATATCCAAAGGAATAACTGTTCCGAGTGGAATGGCTTTGCCTTGATTTGTAACCTCAATAAAAATCGAAACATTATCTCGTACCGCAGGAGTTGCTGGCTCTGTTCTTATTTTGGTAATTACCAAGTCAGGCATTGTACCATTTACAGCAGTCGGAGCAGAAGCCTTTTCAGCCATCATTTTGCTATGGTCGTGGTTCATGGCTGGCAATTCGTTTGACATTTTTGGCGTATTTGCTGCTTTTTTGCTTGCATTTTGAAGCTGAGTTTTCAATAATTGACGGTTATGGCTTGTCAATGCTACTGAGAAAGCATCGGGCAACCAACGGTCATAAATATCCGTTGAGGTTTCTAATTTATTCAAAATCGCAGTTTCAGAAGCAGCGGTCAAAGGCATTTCTGATAAAGCCAAAATTGTGTTTAAAACCACCAATGGTTCGCTGTCATTCAAGGTATTATTACTTAATAAAATATCAACCGAAGCTGCATTTCGAGGTAAAATCTGTACTGTGTTTTTACGAACACCTGCACAAGCGTGCTTTAAACAAGCGGTAATTGCTGGCAAATTTTCATTGATTGCACCCAAACCTTCGAGCGTGCGAAGTGCATGAATAACAGTCGGATTAATGCCTGTTTCATCCAAAGATTGGTCTTTCAGCATTTCGATTAATTGCGGAACTACGTCCTTATTTCCACGCTCAACCAATAGTCTTTGGGCATTCATTCGCCAAAACATATTATTGTTTTTTAGTGCTTTTAATAATTGATCTGGATGAAATTTACTAAGGCTAATTGGTTGATAATTAGGCGATTGCTTATAACCAACTCGGTAAATGCGACCGTGTGTATAATCTCTTAAATCAGTTTCGTAAGCATTTCCTACACCCATTTGGAAGCCCGCAGGTTTAGGATTATGCTGAATAATATAACTGTACCAATCGGCAATCCAAACTGCCCCATCGGGACCTGTTTGAGCAAATACTGGCGAAACCCATTCATCAGCTCCTGCCAATAAATTGAATCCTTCTGAATCTTCGTAGTCGGTGCCTTTTTTCACAATATCGTTTTGGTGAACAATGTGTCCAGTTGGTTCACAAACGAAGGCAATTTTGTTCCAATATTTTTTCGGGAAAGCTCGTGCCGTGTAAAAATTATGCCCCGAAGCGGCAGTAAATCCACCAAAAACATCAACTTGACGTACTTTTTCAGTAATTGGTTTCATGTCTTTGTGCGTATCCATATTTCTACTTCCGTTATCAGTATTGAAAGATGGATTCAAGAAATTACGGTTCGGAATTGCCATGTACCAGCCATGGGCATTGTTGGCAGTTGAGCCAAAAACATCGCCGGTTTCGTTGAACGACATTCCCCAAGTATTATTTGAGGTGCTGGTTGTCCATTCCATTTTCGAACCATCAGGTTTAAATCTGAAAAAAGCTTGACCAAATTTCAGCGAATCGCCTTCTGCCAATTTTCCTTTAAAACCAGAGTAACCTACGCAACCCCAAATCCAGTTATCAAAACCATAATGTAGATTTGAAGGTCCAGCGTGCGTATCGCCTGTGCCGAAGCCTGTAAACAAAATTTTCTTTTCGTCAGCTTTGTCATCGCCATTGGTATCTTTCAAGAAAATCATGTGCGGAGCTTGCGAAACAATCAAACCGCCATTGGCAAAAACCATTCCTGTCGGAATACTCAAACCATCGGCAAAGCGAGTGAATTTATCGGCTTTGCCATCATTATTAGTATCTTCACAAATTAAAATATAATCGCTTCCGCCTGACTCTTTTCTCTCATTTGGATAATCTTTCGTAATCAAAATATACAAACGCCCTTTTTCGTCCCAATCCATTGCGATAGGGTGCATCACATTTGGTTCGGCGGCGAACAAATCTAAGGTAAAATCGGCAGGAACTTGAATGTGCTTCATCGACTCTTCGGGCGAAAGTGCCAATTGTTGCAACTGCTCACCTGGGCGTTTTTCGTAATTGGGCAATTTTGCTCCTTTATATTCAAACGGTTTTGGATTCAATGCCGCATGAGCCGCACGTGCTTCGTCATTTACTGCCCAAATAATGCCATTTTCAAGCAATTTCTGGAAGTTTTCGTTGCTCCAAGTTCTATCATCGTGTCCGTAAGCTGTGTAAAAAACTCGACCTTTTCCGTAGCTACGAGTCCAAGTATAAGGCTCAGTTTTTGCTTCTGGACGGTCTTTTGTTTGGTCGGCTTTTATTTCACGAGTCTGCAAAACATTATTATCAGCTTGTAATTGGCTGTGTAAATAGGTTTCGTCAAAAGCCTTTATTGTGCCTAAATCCTTCATGATAATATGATTTGGCTGCACGGTATTGACCTGAATGGTGTCCATACGATGTCGCCAAAACTGTCCACCAACCATTTTTACATACTCAGGTGAATTGCGAAAACAGTAAGAAGCACAGTGAATCGGTAAAATACCTTTTCCTGAAGCTACATAATCGAGCAAAGCCTTTTCGGCTGCGGGCGTGATATCGTCCCAGTTAGCAAAAATCATCAAGGCATCGTATTTCGATAAATTTTGGGCGTTAATGTCTTCTAATTTATCGGTATAAGTAAAATTGATGCCTTTATTGCCTAAAGCCGCCATGATTGTCGGAACTCGCTCAATGGGTTTATGATGCCCATTATCACCGAGAAATAGGATTTCTAAACGCCTGCCTGTTTGGGCTTGGGCAATTTGGTAAAGGAAAAAGGTTAGGAGAACGAGGGCTTTTTTCATTGTTTATTTTGGTTTTTTGAATTCTTGTTTTATAACTTTAACATTCTTTTAAGTCCGCTAATAATTGTGGTTGTTCGAGAGATATTATCAATATTCGTCTTAGTAATTCAGTAAGAAAAGGTAAAATAATTTGTTCTTGATTTTTAAAAATTTGTAATTCTTTTTCAAAATCAGAAATATTACCATGGGCAATGTCGCTTCTATACTGGTACAGCTTTTCAACTATTATTTCTAAGGTTACGCTATCAGGACACTTAAAATGTTTGTTTATCAAAACTTTATCACGAAATTGATTATTTAGAAGGTTAATTTTCTTTTTTAATTGATTTGTAAGTGAACTATCATTTGATACTTTTGATTTTTGTGAGGTTAATAATAATTCTAAAATTGAAAATAAGCTTAATATTCGGAATGGAGAGCGTACTGAAATATCTTTTATTATCATAAAGTCAGAAAGAGCCTTATTAATAAATGAATATTTCTCTTTATTAAAAATAGTTAATAGAGAATTCAAATGTTTTAGCTCTGCAATAGATTCTAAATTTAAAACCTTTGCTTTTGGAAATTTGGTACGTTCATCGTAGAAATAATTAATGACTGTTAAGTCAAACATAAACTCACCCCCATTAAATGTTCCATTTTCATAAGTTTCAAATAGAATTGTTAAATCAAGTGAAGATAGAGCAAAGGTTTTAAATATTTTTAAATCTTTAATATGATGTGAATGTTCAATTACAAAATAGTTCCAATTTTCTTCGCTCAATGGACTGCTTCTATACCCCCCACTTTCATTTGGCATATATGAACGTTCATATTTATTTTCTTTAAACGCAAGTCCAGTATAATTTCCAATAATTCGTTTGATTTTTTGAATTTGTATCTCCGACGCTTTGTTGAAATAATAATCGTCAAATAGATGCAATGGCAAGCTCGCATCTGTTTCAATCAAATCCCCAACGAAAATAAAATTATTGTAGTCCATTTTTCTTTAAATTAAATAAAAAATAAAATTAGGTTTGTGATTTTTATGTCCCCGTCAGGCGAAATGTGCGATAAGTTAGGCTAAAACTTAGCAGGACACGCTTGTCTTTTAGTCTGTGTGTCAGCCTTTCTTAGAAAGGCACATCACTTATTTTTTACGAAACTAAATATCATACTAAAGTGGCTTTCTAAGAAAGCCATTCACACAGACTGAATTTAAGATTCAGCCTAACTTTTGAGGTTACACACAAAAAGAAATACAAATATTGAAAATGATTTTTTCATTTTTTGAATTGAAAGGTTTAATAGTCTAATTGATTATTTTTTAAAAAGCAACGGTGCCAATTCGTGCAAACTTCTACGCCAAGTAAGGAATTCGTGTCCTGTTTTATCAGAAACATAAGATACGGCATTAAATCCTCCTCCTTTTAAAGTAGCAACAGCATTTTCAACACGTTCGGGTTTCTCTTTGCTGCCACAACTAAGAAAAATGAGTTTAACTTTTGATTTGTCTTTAATTTCCTCTGGTGTGTAAATACCACCACTTAATAAAGCATAGTATGAAAAAATATCTGGTTTATTGAGCGTAATGCTATGCGTTTCCATGCCGCCCATACTCAGCCCTGCCATAGCACGATGTGATTGCTTGGCAATTGTACGGAAATTGGCATCAACATAAGGAATGAGTTCGTCAACCAAAACCGTCTGGAAAGGTTCGATTTTAAAGTCCTTCATTTTGCCCCATTTCACTTCATTCGTCATTCCATAGGTCATTACGATGATGAAAGGTTCTATCTTACCTTCGGCAATCATGTTGTCCATAATTAAATTGGCATGCCCTTGGTTACTCCAAGCGGTTTCGTCTTCGCCCCAACCATGTTGAAGGTAAAGAACAGGGTACTTTGTTTTTGAGCTTTTTTCATATCCTGGCGGGGTATATACAAATGCTCTACGTGAGGTATTGGTACTTGGCGAAGGGAAAAGTACCTGCTGCACATGACCATGAGGCACATTTTTTAGGGCGTAAAAATCTTGGTCATGGGCAGGTATTTCAATACCGCTTTCCCAACGAGTAGAGCCAAAGTAATTCAATGTACTGGGGTCATTGAATTTTCCACCATCAATCTTTACATTATAATAGTGAAAACCTTCGTCCATCGGACCTTCGGTAGTAGCCATCCATGAGCCGTCGGCTGCTTTTGAAAGTTTAGTGCCTCCTTTGCCGCCAAGACCCAAACTCACCCTCACGCTATCTGCGGCGGGTGCAACAATTTTGAAACGAGCATAACCCTGAGAATTTACCATAGGATATTCCTGACCAGGCTGATTCAAGGAAGATGGTTTGAAATCCTCAACAACCGAGGGAGTTTGAGCGAAACAAATACTACTTGACAAAGCAGTAATGAAAGCAATTTTTCCGAGTATTTTATTCATTTTTTTAGATTTGTATATAATATTTTTGTAAATAGTTTCATGAAATAATTGCTAACATCTTGACTATCAAACATTTACAGTTTTCGAAAGACTTACCAAAAAATTGTAAATCAAAACTCAGGCAAATAAATAATCTCTCCACCTCTCATAGCCGATTCGTGTGCCAAAATTCCAACCGATGTCCAATTGGCAGATTGTACTGCATTTGGAAATGGGTCACGGTCTTCGATGAGTGCCGAAATAAATTCATGAGCCAAATGTGGGTGCGAGCCACCATGTCCTCCACCTTGTGCAAAACTCAAATGTGTATTTTCGTCAGAGTCATAAACGCCTTTTCCAGTGAACGATTGAATCTCTTTTGGTAGCAAGTGAGCGTAGTCAGGCGTTTGTACTTTTTCTGGAATCTCGTGTTCAGGTTTCTTGGCTGTATGAATCACGTTTGGTTCATTTTCAATCAATGCCCACTCGAAAGATTTTTTCGAGCCGTAAACCTCAAAACTTTCACGATATTGACGTGCTACATCAAACAACGAACGATAAACGTAAGCACTTAAATCGCTATTTTTGAATTTAATATGAGCTGATTCTACTGCAAAAGGTGAATTATGTATTTTTATCAAATCTTCACTAATTGTTCCTGAGCCAAAACATGAAACATATTCTGCTTCTAATCTTAATAAACCAGCTACTGGTCCAACGCAATGCGTAGCGTAGTGCATCGGTGGTAAACCTGGCCAATAGTCAGGCCAGCCTTCCATATCTTGTTGGTGTGATGCCTTTAAGAATTGTATTTTTCCGAGTTCGCCTTTTTCGTACAATTCTTTTACAAACAAAAACTCACGGGCATAAACGACCGTTTCCATCATCATGTATTTCTTGCCAGTTTCTCGGCAAGCGTTTACGATGGCTTTGCAATCTTCCACCGAAGTGGCCATAGGAACAGTACATGCTACGTGTTTTCCTGCATAAAGTGCCTTTAAAGTTTGCTCGGCATGGTTCGGAATTGGCGAATTGATATGTACCGCATCAATGTTTGGGTCTTTCAATAATTCGTCATAGTCAGAATAACGAACTTCGATGCCAAAAGTATCACCAATGGCATTGAGTTTTTCAACGTTTCTTTGGCAAATGGCGTACATATTTGCGTTTGGGTGAAGCTGATAAATTGGAATAAATTCTGCTCCGAAGCCAAGTCCAACGATGGCTATGTTTATTTGTTTTGACATATTATTTATAGGTGAGATTTTAAAAACGATAGACTATCTTTCATTAATTGTTCTTCCGAATCAAACATTTTTCGCCAAATATTTGCCGCAGGAAGTTTCATGCTGAATGCTTCGATGCTCAACATTCCATCATAATTAATTGACTGTAAGGCTTTTATGATTTCTTCAAAATCAATTCTTCCTTTGCCAAGCGTACTGCGGTCGTTTTCCGAAAGCTGGACATGAACGATGTGTTTAGCCAATTTTTTAATAGCTTCGGTCATTGATTTTTCTTCGATATTGGCATGGAAAGTATCAAACATTATCTTGCAAGCAGGATGATTGATGTCTTCTACCAAGGCCAAAAGTTCGTCTGACGACGAAACCAAATAACTCTCAAAGCGATTCAAATATTCGAGTCCGAGTGTGATGCCCATGCTGTCGGCATATTCGGCCAAATCCCAAAGATTTTCTTTTGCCCAAAGCAATTCTTCTTTCGTTGGTGGCACGCCTGTAAACACGCCCAAAGCTGAGTGAAAAGGCCCCGTGAGCAAATCCGAACCCAAAATCATGGCACAGTCAATGGCCAATTTGTTTCGCTCCAAAGTTGCTTTTCGCATGTCAGCATCAGGACTGATTTGGTTAAAATCTGCCCCATTTATTGTTACAGCGATGCGTTTCAGACCCAATTCGTCTAATTTTTGCCTCCAAGCATACCATTTTTCTGGATTGGTGTCGAAGATGGGAATCTCCACACCATCAAAACCAATGGACTTGATTTGCTCCAAAACTGGAAAAAGGTCTTCGTTAATTTCCGTTCCCCATAAAAGGAGATTCATTCCGTAGGTCATATATACACCCCAACACCCCCCCGCCCCTAAAGGGGAGCTTTTTTAATAAGGAGCTTTTAGTTGAAAACAATAGTACAAATTTATCACCATAAAATTATATTAAATATGCTTTGTTTTACTAATTTTGACTGTATTTTGATATATAAGTGAATTTAATTCGATATTTTTGCAAAAAAAGAGTTTATTAAGAAAACAATAATTATCAGAGAAATAGAAACTCCCCTTTAGGGACGGCCCGACGATTCGGTTGGAGGTTATGAAACTATTAAAAAAAACACTCGAAAGTCAGGTTTATTCCTTTGAAGTGCAGGAACTTCGTCAATCTCATTTCGATTCGAGTTGGCACTTTCATCCTCATTATCAGCTATTTACGGTTTTTGAAGGAAGCGGAACTCGTTTCATCGGTGATGATATTCAGCACTTTGAAGCGGGCGATACTGTCTTTTTAGGTCCAAATATACCGCATCTTTGGCGGAACGATAAAGCCTATTTTGAGCAAAATTCTGAGCTTCAAACACACGGAATTGTGGTCTATTTTACAGAAGATTTTTTGGGAACTCATTTCTTTGAAAAATCAGAAATGTACCGCCTCAAACAACTTTTGCAGAATGGTCAACGAGGAATGGATATTGTGGGCGAAATGCGTGATAATATCAGAAAAGTTTTATTAGCATTGAGTAAATTGGAAGGCTTTGAACGAGTTTTGAAATTACTTTCAATGCTACATGAACTTTCACAATCGACTGATTATGAGTTTATTACAAGTTTAGGTTATGTAAATATGTACAAAATTTCAGAAACTGAAAGGATGCAAAAAGTGCATGATTATGTAATGAAACATTTCAAAGAAGAAGTTCGTTTGAGCGAATTGGCATCATTGGTAAGCATGAGTGATGCAGCGTTTTGTCGGTATTTCAAGAGCCGAACCAATAAATCTTTCTTTGATTTTATTGCCGAAATTCGCATCGGTCATGCCTGTAAATTGCTGCACGAAGGTACGTTCAATGTTACTCAAATTGCCTACGAAAGTGGTTATAATACTATCTCAAATTTCAATCGGCAGTTTAAGGCAATTGTCGGGAAATCGCCTTTGATTTATCAGAAGGAATATCGAAGAGAATGAAAATTGCAAAATAAAATTTTTTAATAATTGAAATGAACTTAATATTGTACTTCAATTCAACCCATTTATCAACAAAACGCTACAATAAACTCTATGAAAAAAGTTCTTTTTTCGGTGCTTAGTTTTGCCTTTCTCAATCTAAATGCCCAAAATACGCCCTTAAATCTCATTCCGCAACCCGTTGAGGTTGTTCAAAACGCAGGAAATTTCGCTTTGACAGCTAAAACAACCATCAGCTATAACAAAGCCGATGCAAGTAGCGTAGCCGAAATGTTGGTGCAGAAATTGAACGTGCCGACAAGCTTGGCTTTAAAAGCCCAAGAAGGTCAAACTGGCATGATTCAACTCAATTTGAATGATACGCCAAATGCTCAGTTAGGAAAAGAAGGCTATACTTTTGAGTCAACTACCAAAGGCGTTATTATTTCAGCAAATCAAATGGCAGGTTTGTTTTATGGAATGCAAACTTTGATACAATTACTGCCGAAAGAGATTGAAAGTAAAGCAGCTACGAAGGCAAATTGGACAATTCCTGCCGTAAAAATTACGGATTATCCACGCTTTGGTTGGAGAGGAATTATGCTTGATGTAAGTCGAAATTTCTTCACAAAAGCAGAAGTGAAAAAATACATTGATGACATTGCCCGCTTGAAATACAATACATTTCACTGGCATTTGACCGACGATGAAGGTTGGAGAATTGAGATAAAATCTTTGCCAAAACTCACCGAAGTTGGAGCATGGCGTGTCCCAAGAGCGGGGCATTTTGGCGACCGTGAACCTGCAAAAGTAGGCGAGAAATCTACTGTGGGAGGTTTTTATACGCAAGAAGACATCAAAGAAGTGGTGAAATATGCCCAAGAACGCAACGTAACGATTGTACCCGAAATTGACGTGCCTGGGCATAGTATGGCGGCAATTGCGGCATATCCTGAGTTAAGCACCAAAAAAGACCCAAATACTTTCGTAAATCCAGGGGCAAATATTGCTGATTGGTACGGAAACGGTACTTTCAAAATGCGTTATGAAAATGCTTTGAATCCTTCTGACGAAAAAGTGTATGAGTTTTTGGATAAGGTGATGACTGAAGTTGCGGCACTTTTTCCAAATCAATATATCCATGTCGGTGGCGATGAATGTTACAAGGGTTTTTGGGCAGCCGATGCTGGTTGTCAGGCTTTAATGAAGAAACTGGGCATTCGTCATGTAGAAGATTTACAAGGGTATTTCATGAATCGTTTGGAGAAAATTTTGGCGGCAAAAGGCAAAAAACTCATCGGGTGGGACGAGATTTTGGAAGGTGGGATTTCGCCAAATGCAACCGTTATGAGTTGGAGAGGTGTAAAAGGTGGCATTGAAGCTGCACACTTGGGACATGATGTAGTGATGACTCCCACAACTTTTGCATATTTAGACTATAACCAAGGCGATAATAGCATTGACCCACCAATTTATGCAGGACTTAGAGTAAGCAAATCTTATAGCTACGAACCTGTGCCTGACGGTGTTGATGCCAAATATATTTTGGGTGGACAAGGTAATCTTTGGAGTGAGCAGACTCCAACTTTACGCCATGCCGAGTACATGACTTACCCACGAGCTTGGGCATTATCGGAAGTTTTTTGGTCGCAAAAATCTGCTAAAAACTGGAATAATTTCAGCAAACGCATGGAGGCTCATTTCGACCGTGCCGAAGTTGCCGAATTGGGTTTCTCGAAAGCAGTTTACGATGCGATTATTACGCCAAGCTATAAAAATGGCAAATTAATGCTCGAATTGGGCAGTGAAATATCGGATATAGATATTTTTTATTCAACTGATGATTCGATGCCCGATAAGTTTTCGTCGAAATATTCACAGCCAATCGAATTGCCCGATGGCCCAATTACACTCCGTGTGATTACCTATCGTGCAGGAAAACCAATCGGTCATTTGATTACTTTGAAACGTGCCGAGTTGGAGCGTAGAGTTGGAAAGTAATAAAAAGTATGCGATTAATAGCTTAAATCCTGAAAGGATGACATTATTATAGCGAAAAATATAGAAAACGATAAATTTTGAATCCCGAAGGGATGGAATTATAAATCGCATAATTCTATCCTTTCGGGGTTTTTAGTCTGTGTTAATTCGTGCCTCCGTGGCGATTTTTGAGAGAAAAGCCTTCATAAAATCACTAACCAAATAACTAATCAGTTTGCCTGTGCTGAAATCAGCTTGACCAGTTGACAACTCAACGGCACCTTCGCAAATATGCAGGTAAGCGGCATCAACCAAAGTAGCAGTTTGGTAAATATATTGACGAGCTTGGGTTGTCGAAATTCCGCAGGGGGTCATGGCACTTGAAAGTGTGTTTTCTATACAATCAAGGTCGAGTTCGATGCCCGTCGAGGTATTTTTGGTAAAATCAATGGCTTGTTGAATGGCTTCTTTGAAAGTGAGTTTTTCTCTCAAAAAAATATCTTCCCAAAACGAAAACTGAATGGCAGAATTCTGCGAAACTTCATCAATAATTGCTTGTGAATTATAGTTTTCATGCAAGCCAACAATAGCATATTTTTGCAAAAATCCTTCATCAAAAGCATACCGAAAACCATTACCACTGTGTCGGCCTTCTTGTACTCTAAAATCAGAATGAGCGTCTAAATTTATGGCATTAATAGCTTGCTTTTTTGACTGAGAAATACCTTTTATTATTGGATAAGCATTGTTATGTCCACCGCCAATTACGATTGGTATTTTTTCTAAATTTACTATCTCAAAAATTGCCTTAACTACTTTATTATCAATAACTTCAATACTTTTTGAGGAAATACTTTCATTCAAATCATCAAAAGAAAGACAGCCATAAATGCCAATTTCAGAGCCAAAAAGTAGGTTTGTACTTTGAATATTCAGAAAAGTAGCCAAGAAACTTTCCCAAGCAGTATTCGTGCCACCGATCCCTTGATTGACCTGCACACCAATATCTTCGGCAATGCCGAGAAGTACAAATTTTACCTTGTCGGCTTGCCAATTAAGATTGATTTTTTCGCCTAATTTCGATTCTCCTGAACGAGTTTTTATGATTTGGCTTAAATCGTGTTGTTGGTATGTTTTTAGGTTTGGCATTTTTATTGAAATTTCCCTCTAATCATTACTTTGTCAATCAAATTTTCTCCAAAAGAATAAGGCAAATAAGCCAACGAAGGCATTGGTTTTGTGAAAATTAAATTTGCTAATTTTCCTTTCGTAATGCTTCCAACTTGCTGAGAAACTTCCATTGCAAAAGCTCCATTTAATGTAGCTGCATTGATGGCTTCTTCGGGCAACATTTTCATTTGAATACAACTCAACGCAACCAAAAAGGGCATATTCCCGCTGGGCGATGACCCTGGATTATAATCGCTTGCCAAGGCAAGAGCAATATTTGCATCAAGCATTTGTCGAGCTGGCGGATATTGCATTCGTAGAAAAAAAGCTGCCGATGGCAAGAGTGTTCCGATGGTATTTGAGTTGCTCAAACAGGCAATTTCTTCTTCGCCCATTGTCTCCAAGTGGTCAACCGAAATGGCTTTATGTTTTACACCCACTTGCACGCCACCCGAACGATTTAATTGATTTGCATGAATTTTTGATTTTAGTCCGAATTTGTAACCAGCTTCTAAAATCTGCTCAGTTTCGGCTACAGAAAAGAAACCTTCTTCACAAAAAATATCTATATAATCAGCCAATTTTTCGGCTGCTACGGCAGGCAACATTTCATCAATTATTTGTCGGATATAGCCTTGATGATTATTCTTAAAAACTTCGGGATAAGTATGTGCAGCCAAAAAAGTTGATTTTATGAGCAAATTTGAGCTATTTTTAAGCTTTTCTATTACTCGCAACATTTTTAGTTCACCTTCGATGCTTAATCCGTAGCCACTTTTTATTTCAATTGCTCCTGTACCCATTTGCTTTACAGCTTCCAAACGATACCATGCTTGTTCAAAAAGTTCGTCTTCCGAAGTTTCGGCAATTCGCTTGGCAGAATTCAAAATTCCACCACCTTTTCGAGCAATTTCGGCATAACTCACACCTTTTATTTTATCAATAAATTCATTTTCTCGACTTCCTGCATACACAATATGCGTGTGCGAATCGCACCAAGTTGGCATCACAAAAGCACCTTTGCTATCAAAAATTTTATCGGTTTCCTTGCTCAAATCTAAATCCTGCATCAAGCCATAATAAGCAATTTTTTCGCCTTCAATTCTTAAAAAAGCATTTTCCAGAAAGGGCAAAATAGCCATTTCTGTTCCTCGTAGAAGATGAGCGTTCTCTCGAACTCCGATTAATTGTTTTATATTGATGATGAGCATGTTATTGAGTTCTGAATTCTGAGTTAAGAGTTCTGAGTTAAAATTATTGGAGTAAATTATTTTTTGAGTACTTAAAACAGTACCGAAACTCAGAACTCAGAATTCAAAACTCTTCTAATGCGATGTTTACGAGCCACATCTTTTGCAATATCATAACCTGCATCGGCATGACGAATAACGCCCATTGCTGGGTCGTTGTGCAAAACTCTTTTCAATCTTTTTGCCGCATCTTCGGTGCCATCTGCCACGATTACCATTCCTGCATGAATCGAATAACCCATGCCCACACCACCGCCATGATGCAACGAAACCCAGCTTGCTCCACCCGCTGTATTTATCAAAGCATTCAAAACCGGCCAATCGGCAACAGCATCTGAGCCGTCGAGCATGGCTTCGGTTTCTCGGTTGGGCGATGCCACCGAACCAGTATCCAAATGGTCCCGACCGATAACCAAAGGAGCTTTTACTTTGCCGTTTCGCACCAATTCATTGAATGCTAAACCTGCTTTTTCTCTTTCGCCTTGCCCGAGCCAACAGATTCTTGCAGGAAGTCCTTGAAAAGCAATGCGTTCTTGTGCCATCGTCATCCAACGTTTCAAAGATTCGTTTTCGGGAAATAACGAAAGAATTAAATCATCGGTTACTTTAATATCTTCGGGGTCGCCCGAAAGTGCCGCCCAACGAAAAGGGCCTTTGCCTTCACAGAAAAGTGGACGAATATATGCAGGTACAAAACCAGGAAAATCGAACGCATTTTTTAAACCTTGTTCGTAGGCTCTTCCACGCAAATTATTACCATAATCGAAGGTAATTGCCCCTTTTTGCTGCAATTCGAGCATTAATTCTACGTGCAACACCATCGAGCGATTTGCCATTTCGAGGTATTGTTCGGGGTTTGTTTCACGCAAAATATTGGCTTGTTCTATCGAAATTTCGTGCGGAAAATACCCAATGATTGGGTCGTGGGCTGACGTTTGGTCGGTCAGTATATCGGGCGTGATGTTTCGCTCAATACATCTTTGTAGTAAATGAATGACATTGCATTTTATGCCAATAGACAAGGCTTCTTCGTTGATTTTTGCCTCAATTGCTCGGTCAATTGCTTCATCAATATCGGTAAAATATATATCCAAATAGCGAGTTTCAATTCGTTTCTGAATTCTCCACTCTTCCACTTCGGCTACCAAACATACGCCGTCATTCATTGTAACAGCCAATGGCTGAGCTCCACCCATTCCGCCCAAACCTGCGGTTATTGAAAGGGTATTTTTTAGGGTATTATTAAAATGTTTTTTGCCTATTGCCGAGAAGGTTTCGTAAGTCCCTTGCACAATTCCTTGCGAGCCAATGTAAATCCATGAGCCGGCCGTCATTTGACCGTACATCATCAAGCCTTTTTTCTCCAATTCGCTGAAATGTTCCCACGTTGCCCACTTCGGTACAAGCTGCGAATTTGAAATCAAAACCCTCGGAGCATCTTTGTGAGTAGGTAAAATACCCACAGGTTTTCCCGACTGAATGAGTAGTGTTTCATCGTCTTCCAAAACCTTTAAAGCCTTGATTATCAAGTCTAATGATTCGATATTTCGAGCTGCTTTGCCACGTCCGCCATAAACGATGAGGTCTTCGGGTCGTTCGGCAACTTCTGGGTCGAGGTTGTTCAAAAGCATTCTTAATGCCGCTTCTTGCACCCAACCTTTGCAGGTGAGTTTGTTGCCCATTGGGGTTTTATATTTTGCGAAATCGTAGGTATTTTCTATGGTTTTCATAATTATTTTATCTCATTATCATTCATTTTATTCAAAAACTCAACCGCTGCTTTCATATCATTATGCAGCACACGGTCGGCATCATTGAAAGGTACTTTTTTGCGAAAATCTTCGTAAATCTGCTCTACAATTATTGAGCTTTTTAGTGGTCTTCTGAAAGCCAATGCTTGTGTAGCGGTCAGTAATTCTATCGCTAAAATCCGCTCAATATTATTCAACACTCGTAAGCATTTGGTGGCGGCATTTGCACCCATACTTACGTGGTCTTCTTGTCCGTTTGACGAAACAATTGAGTCAATGCAAGCTGGCGTGCAGAGTTGTTTGTTTTCGCTAACAATTCCGGCGGCAGTGTATTGTGGAATCATTAAACCAGAGTTAAGCCCCGAATTTTTGACCAAAAACAAAGGCAAACCTCGTTGTCCCGACAATAATTGATAAGTTCTTCGCTCCGAAATACTGCCAATTTCGGCCATTGCCATACACATCAAATCAAAGGCAATTGCCAAAGGTTGCCCATGAAAATTCCCTCCCGAAAGAATTAAATCATCGTCAGGGAAAATATTTGGATTATCCGTTACCGAATTGATTTCTTGCAAGAAAGTTTGGCTTATAAAATCAATCGAATCTTTGCTTGCTCCATGCACTTGCGGAATACAACGAAATGAGTATGGGTCTTGAACTTGAGTTTTTGTTTGATGACTTATTTGGCTGTTAATCAAACAGTTACAAATGATTTCAGCTGTTTTTACTTGCCCTTGATGTGGGCGTATTGAGTGAATTTTTGGATGAAAAGGCTGCAATGAAGCATCAAAAGCATCAATCGAAATAGCTGAAATTAGGTCAGCTAATTTGAGTTGTTTTTGAGCTTTCAGTAAGCCATAAATGCCATAAGCCGCCATGAATTGCGTGCCATTTATCAAGGCAATTCCTTCTTTACTTTGTAGTTCAATTGGCTGCCAACCAAACTGCTCTAAAACCTCTTTTGATGCTTGTTTTTTGCCTTTGAAATAAACTTCGCCCAAACCAATAAGCGGCAAAGCCAAATGCGAAAGCGGAGAGAGGTCGCCCGAAGCTCCGAGCGACCCTTGTGCATAAATAACAGGCGTAATATCGTAATTATAAAAATCTATTAATCGCTGAACGGTCTGCTCTTGCACACCCGAATGCCCGTAAGCGAGCGACTGGATTTTCAAGAAAAGCATCCATTTTACTATCTCGTGCGGCACTTCGTCGCCCATACCGCAAGCGTGCGATTGTAGCAAATTATATTGTAATTGCGTGATTTGATTTTTATCAATCGCCACATTTTGCAAGAAGCCAAAACCAGTATTGATGCCATAAAAAAGCTGTTCAGAATTGGCTAATTTCTCGTCAAGATAGTTGCGACAAGCATTAATTTTCAGACTTGCTTCTTCCGACAGAACCAAATCATGTTTGTGTTGGGCAATTTTTTGTAATGCTCCTATATCGAGCCAACCATTATTGATAAAATGAACGGCTTTATCTGTTGTTGTTGCTACCATTTTTTTGAGATTCGAGATACGAGTTTTGAGATACTAGATTTGAGATTCGAGAATCTGACATATTCCGTCTCACATCTCGTATCTCCTGTCTCAAATCTTTCTAAGCACAAAATTCGAGTTTCTATTTAATAATAAAAAATAGTATTTTAGTGACTTATTAATCAATAAAAATGATTTATTGAACAATTCTAAATGCGAAAAATATAAAAAACAATATTTCTAAAGTAGCTTAAACTTGTTTTGGTTGTATTTTTGTTAGATTTAGACAAAAACATAAAAGATTTGTTTGAACTCTAATCGCTTTTCTTCTCGTTGATTGCTCATTTGAAGATTCGTAATTATATCTTTAAATATACACAAAAAGCACCAAGAAAAACTCTGGATGCTTTTTGTAGAATGTTGCCAATCTAAGTCTTAATTACAGCCCAATATCTTTGCATTAAATATACTTCCATCAACCGTACTAAAACCAGGTTGCAAAAGTATTGATTTTCCAGCTTGGTATAATACATTGGGTTTTGGATTGATTGCTATTGCACCAATTTGGCTATTTGAAGTAACTGTTTCTGTTACTTCAAACTTAGCTGTTCCTGTTGAAACATTATCCGCACTCGTTAATGTTGCTGAAATTGCTCCAACCGTTACAACTATATTACTACTTCCACCAGCAGCACAGGTTGCTATATAAGTTCCTGTTACTGTTGGTGTTATACTAATGATGCTACCTGTTACGCCACCTGTCCAAGTTACGGTATTAGGACAACCTGATGCAGCAAGTGTAATTGTCGTATTTGGACATACAAAAGCCCTTGATGGGGTAATAGTAATTGTGTAATTGCAGTTATTTGTTATGGTAACTCCAACAGGCGTACTATTTGCTCCAACACAATTGTTGGCTGTACAATTAGCTGTATATGAGGTAGTTACGCTTGGAGAAGCAGAAATAACACTACCCGTTGCACCATTCGACCAAGTTACTAAGCCCACACAGCCATTCGCAGTAAGCGATACACTTTGACCAACGCAAATTGCTGCAGGATTTGTCGGCGAAATTGTCGGAGCTAAAGGCGAAGGTGTAACATTAACCGTTATTGGCGTTCGTGTACTTTCACAACTACTAATTACACAGGCAACATAAAACGTACTCGTTGAACCTAATACAGGCGTAGTATAAGGATTTGCCGTAGATTGAACCGAAGTAGTTGTCGCATTCAGATACCAACGATAAGTTCCTCCACTACAACCTGATGCGGTTAATGAAGTAGTGCTACTTGTTCCACATAATGTAGTATTTCCCGAAACACTTGGTGCTGATGCTCCTCCTCCATTGACCGTTACAACAACTGAGTTGCTCGTTGGAAGGCTACAACTATTTGCCAAGTTGCAAGTGGCAGAATATGTACCAGAGGTTGATACAAGTATCATATTATTAGTTATGCCATTCGACCAAACAACTGTACCAGTACAGTTACTTACTGTCAAAGAAACACTACCTCCCGAACAGAAAGTTGTTGCACCATTAGAAGTAATCGAAGGCAGTGTTGTAGGTTTCAATGTAAACTGAACAACGTCACTTGTCAAAACAGGGTCGGAAGTTACCATTCTAAATTTGTAAATCGTATTTACACTAACATTCGGAAGCGGAACTGTCAAAGTGCCACTTGTAGTAGATGTTTGAGTACCTAAATTGCTATTGACCAAGTTATTATTGGCATCAAGCAACTGCACTTTTACAGTATTTCCAACATTGAAAGTTCCTTCGAGTGTGTATGGCATGCTCAAACTTGTTTGACTGCATAACTCGGTGGCAACAGTGCCAATAGTTACTATATTTGTGCCATATTCAAACTTTTTCACCCCAACGGTACTCCATTTTCCATCAGTATCTTTTGCTCGAATTTCCAAGAAATGGCTACCAGTTGTCAAACCAGACATATTTATGACCAACGGAATATTACTGATCGTTGGATTTGCTGTTATCGGAATTGCCGTCCCTAAATCATAGCCTGGGTCGGTATCAATAAAATATTCTAAGGCAGTAATATTAGCTAAACTGGCATTTGCTGGCAAAACATCTTTGTAGAATGGTCGCACCACCACAATTCCCCAAGCTCCATTGGCATCTTTTGCTCTTAAAGTGAGTTTATGCCAACCCGTTACTAAGGAATTATCTAAAGGCATAGTTACATTCAAATTACTAATTGATGTTCCTGCCGTAATCGGAATATCAGTTCCCGCATCATAGCTTGGGTCATTGTCAATGAAGTATTCGAGTTTGACAATATTGGGCAAAACCACTGTACTTGGCAAAGATTCTTTCCAGAATGGTCTTACGATTGTCCAAGCCCATTTGTTGTTGGCATCTTTTGCTCGAATGGAAAGATTGTGAAAACCATTCACAAATGATGCTTGTAAAGGCACACTAAAACTAAAATTATTGATAACCGAAGCGGCAGTAACAGGCACATCTATTCCACTTCCAAAGCCTGGGTCATTGTCTATGAAATATTCAATTTTAGTAATATTTACCGCAGGGTTCTGACATTCGGAAACTGTCAGTGTGATGCCATTGCTATTTGCACTTGGGCAACCATCTTTTGTGCAAGTGGCTGTGTAAGTAGTCGTAGCAATTGGTGCGACACTTTGGGTTTGTCCAACAAAACCATTGCTCCAATTGATTACACCGCCAGTACAAAAATACGCACTCAAACTAATGCTTGTTCCCTTACAAATGGTCTGACTTTGTCCATAAATTGTTGGTGCTGATGGAATTGGCACAACTTTAATTTGCAGCGTATTGACACTATTTCCAGTGCAACCATTATCGGTACAAGTAGCTGAGTATGTGCCAGTTACAGCTGGCGAAATACTGATAACTGATGTCGCACTGCTATTGCTCCACAAAATACTACCTGCACACCCTGTTGCGGTAAGTGATACCGATTGACCAATACAAATTTTCAAACTTGAAGCTGTCAAAGCCATTGCATTTCCCGTTGAAATTGTAACACTAACTGCAAACGGATTACTCGAAATACTCACACAACCACCAGACGCACAAATGGCAGAATATGTTCCTGCGGCAGTTGCAACAAAACTCAATGTATTCCCTGTTTTTCCAGTATTCCATGTTACCACTCCTGCACAACCACTTGCCGTGAGCGAAACGCTCGAACTTTGGCAAACTGCCGAAGCTGGACCTGTAATAGTTGGTGCTGCTAAGGCTGCATTGACAGTTATCACACTTGATGTGCTACTGTTAGCACTTGTACAATTTTTGACGGTACAAGTTGCCGTATAAGTCGTACTTGTTGTTGGGGCAACAATGATTCCACCGCCTGTGCTGCCATTGCTCCAAGTTACAGTTCCGCTACAATTGCTTGATACCAAGGTAACTTTTTGTCCACTACAAATTGTTTGATTTGGAGTGGTTATAGTTGGCGGACTTGGCACTGTTGTAACATTCACTTTCACAGGATTTGTGGTAAACTGACAGCCATTTTGTGCAACAACTACTGTATAATCGCCAGTTTGGGTGGCAGAATAAGTATTAGCACTGGCATTATAAATGTTTGCTCCGTTGAGTTGCCATTGATAGCTATAACCTGTCGGAACGCTTAGATTTACTGGCGTTCCTGAGCAAGTATTCTGCTCTGTTGCTGGCGAAATTGCTGCTATAAAAGGACTTGTACAAACTACAAATTCTCTTACGCCAACTGTACTCCATTTGTTATTGGCATCTTTGGCTCTGATTTCCAAAAAATGTTTGCCATTTTGAAGTCCTGTCAATGCTGCTGTGAAAGCAATATTTGACAATGTGGCATTTGGCGTAATCGTTACGGCAGTTCCGCTACCAAAACCTGGGTCTGTATCTATAAAATACTCCAAGCGAGTAATATTAGGCAAAGTTGCCGAAACAGCGGTATTTTCCTTGTAAAATGGTCGAACTACTGCCGTACTCCATTTTCCGTTGCTATCTCTTGCCCTTACCGTAACATTATGAATGCCATTTGAAAGTCCATTTGACAATGGAATATTGAACGACAATTCATTGACCGAAGTACCAGCCGTAAAATTTACTGCCGTGCCATTGCCCAAGCCTGGATCGGTATCAAAGAAATATTCTAAGCGATTGATTGCCGAAAGTGGCACTGACGATTGAATATTCTCCTTCAAAAACGAGCGATTAGTTACCAAACTCCATTTATTGTTGGCGTTTTTGGCTCTGACCGAAAAGCTATGAATACCGGGCGAAACATTGGTCGGCAAAGGAATCGTAAATGCCAAATTATTGACAGTTGTTCCTGCGGTAAAGGTAAGAGCCGAACCATTCCCAACGCCTGGGTCTTCGTCTAAGAAATATTCCATATTGGTAATATTCGGTAAAGGAATATTGGCAGGAATTTCCTCTTTCAGAAATGGGCGACTGATACAGCGTGTCCAACCATTGCGGGCATCTTTTACACGCACACTTAGGTAATGAAACCCAATTGGCAAGGATGGCAAAGGCGTAGTAAACGCAAGGTTTGTTAGCGAAGTGGCGGCGGTAAAAGGCACATCAACACCATTGTCAACACCTGGATCGAGATTGAAGAAATATTCAATCTTGGTTATGTCTATGGGCGTCGCAGTATTTGTGATTTTTTCTTTCACAAATAAGGTATTTGCCACCCACGACCACTTGCCGTTGCTATCTTTGGCACGCACACTTAGGCGGTGAATGCCATTGCTAAGTGTCAAAGACGATAACGAAACGGGGAAGGTTTGCGTAACCGCCGTCCCTGCCGTAATCGTTATGGGAGTTCCGTTGTTTACACCTGGGTCGGCATCTATGAAATACTCGACATTGGTGATAGTTTGGGCGGAGAGCTTGCCAATGACACAAAGCCAAAGCAGAGCCATTCCTACCCAACTGATATAGGATTTTTTCATTGGAATGATTGTTTTAAGTAAAAAACTAAAGTTATGAGGGAGAATGGAAATGTTTTTTTTTAACCTCATCCCCAGCCCTTCTCCACAGGAGAAGGGAGCTTAAAGTCCTCTCATGTGGAGAGGATTTAGGTGAGGTTACTTTCATTCATTCGCTCATCAATCATTCAAATTAATTAGCCGACCTAACACTTATTGTTACACTTAGTGGAGTAGCCGTTGTACCTGCTCCTGTGTTGGAGAAAGAGGTAATGACAGGCACATTTGGCACGCCCGAAAGCACATAAGGGTTATTACCAGCAAAAGATCCAATAGGCGTACCACCTGCACCAACAGTTTTGGCAGGAGAACTCGTAGCCAATTGTAAGTTAGAATCGTTATAAGGGCTTGCTGTCCAAGGATTGCCTACTGTGAAAATTAAGGCAGGATTTGAACTATTGACATTGCCTCCGCCTGTTGGTAAGCCAGCTACGTTTGTACAAAGATTGTTAGATACTGTTGTGCCATTTGAATTTGCAGCTAATACTAAATAGCCAACAGATTGGTCTCTTGCATCAATTATATTATTTGTGAAAGTGCTTCCATCAACATTATTTAAGATTGAGCCACTGGCAACATAAAATGTATTATAATTAATTACTGCCCCAGAAAAGTTAGTTATACCATAGTTACGTATTATATTATTAGTAAAAATACAATTGGTTGCTTGACCACCATTAGTGCCAACATTTGAGCCAATTGAACTTGTTATCCTGCAATTTGTAATAGTAGCATTATTACCATTTGAATAAACACCTCCTATTAAAACAGAAGCCTGTGTCAATGAAATACTACTTATATTACAACGAGTAACTGTAATATTTATATCTGCAATCGTGACACTACTAATAGTCATACCCATCACTAAACTTCCCGCACTACCATTTTCAAAAGTCAAGGTAGATAACGAAACCTCTCTTTTATCAAAAGAAGTATTCGGTGTTAAAGCTAAATCGTAGCCAGTACCGATGATTGTTACTGGTCTATTAATTATAGTATTACCAGTGGCGGGAGAGATGGGATTATAATTTCCACTTGCTACATCAGTAGGCTCAACATAAATTATATCACCAGCGGCGGAGGCATCGTGGGCGGCTTGCACTGAGGCATAAATTACTGGGTCGTTTAGGCCAGGGGTTTTGTTTACACGGCGAACTGTTTGGGCGTTTACAGAGAAACAAAGGCACAAAGTTGCAAAGGCAACAACAGAGAGAATAATTGATTTTTTCATTGTTTTAGAGCGTAACGTCGCCACGATTGATTTGAGGTTTTGAAAAAAATGAATTTTTATTTTTACTTTTTGTTTAGATTTGTAAGAAAATAATAGAAACTATGTACACGGCAATTAAAGGTATTTATGAAAATGGGGTACTGACTTTCCTCGAACCTGTCCCAAATCTTGAAAAATCAGAGGTTTTGATTACTTTTCTGAATAATGAAAGACCAAAAGCTACATCTCAGAAAAGAGTTCCGGGGGGGCTATTACGTTTAGCTCATTTGGAAGGCAAAACCATGTCTATTCCAGATAATTTTAATGACCCTATTGATGATTTATTTGACGATATATAAATGAAATACCTAATTGATACTCAAATTTTGATTTGGTTTCAGTTGAATAATAAGCAATTGAAAGCAAACATTCGTACCATACTGACCGACAAAAGCAATCAAATTCTGGTTAGCGATGTTAGTTTGTATGAAATTGCTATTAAACAAAAAATCAATAAACTACCTGAATTAATTGCGTCTATAAGTGATATTATTGAGGTTGCTAATCAAGATAATTGTAAGTTTTTACCTATTTCACACGCTCATATTTTAGCTTACGATGCTGTGCCTTATTTTGATTTCCACAAAGACCCCCTTTGATAAGTTAATATTAGCCACTGCATTATCCGAAAACCTATCCATCATTTCTGCCGATGAAAAATTCAAACTTTATGATTCGCTCATCACATTGATTGAAGCATAAATTCATGGGGATTTTAAACAATCAACCACTCAAACATTAGCATCAAGAAATTCTTTAATAAGTCCAATCTTCCTTCTCGAAACCTGTACTTTTCTGCCATTTGAAAGCTCCACCGTAGCTTTTTTACCAATTTGCTCACAATGCAAAATGTATTGAGGATTCAACAAAAAAGACTTATGTACTCGCAGAAACCCTGCATGGCGAAAATCTCCTTCGTATTTTTTGAGGGTAAATGACGATACAATTTTCTTTCCATCATTCAGATGAAAAATGGTATAATTGATGTCAGCTTCGAGATAATTTATCTCATTGTTTTCGGGAGTTTGGAGGCGGTTCATAAGGTTTTTTGGCTTAAAAATATTTTATAACAACTTTATTATCAATGGGTTACAATTAAACCAACTGCCACCGATGAGCAAAATTGACGATGCTTGCTACATTTCGAGCGTTGAGTTTTTTTGTGATATTTTTGCGATAAGTATCAACAGTAAATTCACTAACACAGAGTTTTGTGGCTATTTCTGACGAAAGAAATTCGAGGGCTATGAGTCGAATAACTTCTAATTCACGAGGTGTGAGTGCGTAGCGGCTGACTAATTCTTGCTGAAAAGTAGTATTGATATAAGAAAAAGACTGGTTCTTGGTTTGCTTTGATTTTTCGCCACTAAAAATGCTTAGAATGCTGTCGAAAAGTTGGTAGCGAGAAGCCGATTTTGACACAAAGCCATCTACTTTGTTTTCGATTTTTTTTAGGCAATTGACCGACATAGCATCATGCAACACTAAGGTTTTTCCTGCATGGATTTCGTCTAATTGCTGTACGAATTTGGTATTGCCTTGAAAGAAAAAATTGGCATCTATGAGCAGCACATCACAAGTAGTTTTTTGAAGTTCATGCAAAGTTTCCTGAGCATTGCGAGCCATACCGACGACGGCAAAGTCGTCGGAAGAAGCAAGCATCATAGACAAACCCTCGACGAAGAGAAAATAACTATCAGCAAGGAAAAGTTTGACTTTGGGTTTCATAAGCAATCGTTGTTTTAGGCACATCGCATCAACGATACAAAGTTGCGACACCAAAAACTACCGTCATATACTGACTTGCCATGATATTATCTACTGTCTGGACAGTAGTTTTTTGTATTATTCTAAGAAATTGACTAAATTCACCGACCCAAATCACTCGTTATGAAAAAAATCACTTGCTACCTTATATTAATGCTGTATTCGTTCTACTCATTTTCTCAATCAAATGCCAAACTTGATAGCCTAAAAAAAGTATTGGCTAAATTGCCAAAGGAAGGTGCTTCTTTTGCTGGGGATACTACGAGGGTGAGGGTGCTTTGTGAGATGGGGGAAATTTCAGATTTAAACAAAGGGAGTATTGAATATATTGACAGTGCAGTAACCATAACAAAAAAATTAAACTGGAAAAAAGGAATTGCAGAATCTGTAAATCTACGAGGATGGATATATCTACGTAATGGATTCTATTTTCAATCAATTGAGGACTTAAACGAGGGGTTATTATTAAGTACTAAGTTAAAAGATAATTTTATTAGAGCATATAGTTATAGGTTTTTAGGTGCTTGTTATTTTGAAATGGAAGAAGACAAAAAAGCCATTGAAAATTATAAAAGTGCATTGCAAATTTACAATCATTCAAATGAACCAAGCTCAATTAGAGCAGGTTTATTAACTTTAAATAATATCGGATTATGCTATGCCCGTTTGAAAGATTTTGAAACGGCAATTCGTTATTATAAACAGGCGATACCAAAAGGAAGTTTTTTGAAGGACTCTTCTGCTCTCTCATGGTTACATTCAAATCTTGGGTCATCATTGCGAGATGGGGGATATCTAAATGACGCAATTATCAATTATGACAAATCAATATCTTATCTTAGAAATAGACCCAATATAAATAAAGCCTTCACAATGAGTGAAAAAGCAAAAGCATTACTTTATTTGCATAAAGACAAAGAAGCCTTAGCATTAGCTATTCAAGCAGTAGAACTTGGTGAAAATACAACAATTTTTGAAAATTTATATATATTAGAATCACTATATTTATCTTATAAAACTAATGGGAAACTAAAAGAGGCCTTAGATATATTTGAAAAACTTAATAAACTAAAATTTAGAAATGAAGCGGAAATTAGAAGTAAAAGTATTGAAGGGTTGAAGTATAGTTTTGAAAACAAAAAAAACTTGATAGAAATTAAAGAACAAAATCTTAGAAGTAATTGGTTAATTGTTGGTTTATCAGTTTTAATTGTTTTTTTGTTTATTATTTTTAGAAATAATTTTATATTAAATAAAAAGAATATTGAAATCAATAATCAAAAAAGGGAAATTGAACTTGTTAAAGATGAACTTTTAAATTTGAACCAAAATCTTGAAATAAAGGTAAAGAAAAGAACAATTGACTTAGAAAATGCTTTCAATGAAATAAAGGAAGCAATGATGAAAGGACAAACTATTGAAAGACAACGTGTAGCAATGGAATTACATGATAATTTAGGAAGCATGATTTCAGGAATGAAATTTAGGATTCAAGCTATAAATCGTGAAAATATGAATGATAAAGAGAAGAGCATATTTGATGGTGTTGTAACGACAATGAGTGATGCTTACAATAATATTCGACTTTTATCTCATAATCTTTTGCCAATAGAATTGGAAAATGAGGGATTTTATGGGGCTTTAAAAAAATTAGTCTATGACATTAATCTTAGTAACAAAATTGAAATTAAAACAGCTTTTAATACTGAAAAACGAATTTTAGATAAAAAAGTTGAATTTGAACTTTATGGAATTTGTCTTGAACTTTTAAATAATACTTTAAGGCACTCCCAAGCAACAATGGCGGAGATTGCCACAAACGAAAAAGAAAGTAATTTTGAATTAGTAATAAAAGATAATGGGAAAGGCTTAGGTTTTAATAATCTTAATAATGGGAATGGTATGAAAAATATAAATAATCGATTAAAGATATTAAATGGAACTATTTCATACCAAGAAAACCATCCTAAAGGTTTAAGTATTTTTATTCTTATTCAAAATATAGTCTAAAGGTTTATAAACATTTTTCACTTCATTTATGTAATCCTCCGATAAATCTAAGAAAAAGTAACCAATCCCAGCTAAGCCATGACTGAAAGTTGGACAAAATTCTGAACCTATTGGGTCATCCCAGTTATTTGCATACGCATTTGGAAAGGGCAGATTCATTTCTATATTTTTCTCAATTATGCTGTCACCTAATAGTTTTTTAAAATTATTCGCAAGATTTTTTATCGGGTCTTTTGAAGTTGTATTATCCCAAGTATTTAAAAAAATGAAATAAATATTTTCTATTGCATTATCCGAATTTGATATAGTTGGTGGAACAGGATTATTATACTGAAACCGACTTAGAAAAAACTCATAAACTTGCTTATTAGAATATGAGTGTTTTATATCGTCACTTCCACTTAATTCAATATTATTTAAAATTCCCAATGAGGTTTCTCGATAAATATTTTCATAAGGGCAAATCATAGCTATTGCCGATAAAAATAAACCTATTCCGATTTTTTCGTTTTCATTTAATGCCACGAATTTATTTATCTTATTTTCTTTTTGAAAACTAATCCAATTACATTTATCACCAAACCAAATTGCTTCTCGGCAAATAGTAAATGCAATATATTGTGCGGCTTTTAAAAATCTTTGACTTGGCAATAATTCTATATTTATGTTGATATTTAACCCAATAAAGGGTGGATTAATGAGTTTTTCTTCAAGTAAATCATGTCTATATTTGAATTCTGTGATTGATGATGTTGGATTTCTATACATTTCGTGTAGATTAAACCCCTTTTCAAATAAATATTTTTTAATTATTTCAGTCCAGTTATTTTGGTCCTTCCAATTGCCATTTTGTAAAAGTACATCTGCTATCAAGCCTGCTCTATAATTACCGAAACTCTCATTTGAATCAATTGGATTTTCTCCAAAACTAAGTCCTTTTGTATTTGATTTTATAAATTTCTTAGTAAACTTTGGAGTATTTTCCCTAATTAAATCTTCTCTTTTTAAAATATTATAAACAATTGATATTGTATCAATACAAGCAGTATAATTATCTCTATGAATAAACAATATTGCAGCATCACTTCTAAAATATCTACATAATTTATTTCTTAATTTTATTTCAAATGGGATACTTCTATCATTAAGTCTTTTCGTTATTTCTTCGAGGAATAAATAAATACCAGCTACATTATCCTTCAAGTGAAAATAAAATCGAATCCAATTAGGTAAGTCTTGCGGCATCTTATTTTTCCCTAATATCCAAAAATCAAGGCTCGTATCAACAGCGGTATTCGGAAGTACCGAAAACTTAAAAAAGTTTAAATTTACATATATATCATTCTGATTATTTATCTTTACTACACTTGAGTTGGAATCACTAATTGTAATGTAATGACCTGAATTTTCAATTCTTCTTTCACTTGAACGTCTAATTACTACATTCCCATTTTTGGTTTTTACTTCTACTTTCCACCATAAACTAACCCATCGCTCCATTTTATCAACAGACGGAATGCTTGCAAGTATGGTTTTGTTTAATTCAATTCTCTTTTTTTCAGACATACTTATGTCAAATTCTCCAAAAAACCATCTGTAAATAATATCTTTTAAGGCAATTTGAGTTGGGACTGGAGCATTAGGTGTTGAAAGTACACTTAAGATTTTCTTCTTTAAATCATCTAAGTCATTTTCAAGTCGATTATGAAACGTTCTAAATGTTTGATATAATTTTATAGTATTTATTGCTGGAGCAGAAAATGTACCAGAATTAGAACAAAAAAAAGTGCTTGGTGAAAGTAAAGTAGAAAACCTTTGAGGTTTTTTTATCAATTCAATAGCCTTATCAAGCCATTCACTTGTTTTATTACTATCCAGGTTAAGTTTCGGAAATAAACCATAATAATAATTTTGCAAAAATTGTATTCCACAAAATTGGATAATTTTATTTGCCTCAAATTGATTATTATAATTGGACAAAAGTGAATTGAAAATCTTTAAACAATTACCAATTGTTTCGTCAATGGTTGCCTTTGGATTAAAATTAAGTAACTCAAAAAGTATAGTAGCTAAATCCCAATTATTATCTCCAATATCAGCTAATTCCCAATCAGTTATTATAACTTTATCAGATTCGTCAAATAAGATATTATCAAATTTAAGGTCGAAATGAATTAAACATTCTTCATTCCAGATAATTTTTTCAATAGTCGAAAATACATTTGATTCTTTTATTTTTTGATTTAACAATTTGTGGTCTGCAATAGAGGAATTATCAAGTAAATCGCAAAAAGATTTTTCGTTGAGTGCAAAAAAAAGAGGTCTGCTAAATGAAAAGGTGTTCGGAAAGGTTGTAGTTAATTTATCCTTTTTTAAACAATGATATTTAGATAGAATCGGGGCTAATTCTTTTAAAAATGAGGCAACAAGAGCATCTGGTATTTCAATTAAATCGCTTAGAGACCCAAATTCAATAAATTCAAAGTATTGTAATTTAAAAATATCATCAACTGCAATCAACTTTGGAATGGCAGAATCACACCTGCCTCTAACCAAAATTTCATTGATTTTTATTTCATTTTGAAACGAAATAAGATAATTTGATTCAAAAATTCTTGGTTGTTTAACAAATATTTTTTTTCTTGAAAATAAGATTTTTTCATCCTTTTCACTCCCTGTCCTTTCATTTACTTCTGATTCATTTTTATTATCAATGAAATCTCCTTCCAAAATAAAAATAGTATTACGAGTAAAATTATTTTTAGTCTCACCTAATCCTTTCTCAATGATTGTCAAACCACCGTTTTTGACAAGTAATTTTCTATCTAAAACTATTTTTTGAGTTTTAGGAAAAAGCAAATATTTGCCTAATTGATATCCTGAGAAAATCATAATAATAAAACGATGGTTTGAACTATTCTAAAATATCAATCAAAGGGATTTGGATATGCAATTATACTTGTTTTTGGATGTGACGGAGACGTTGAATCTATACTTCTTAAATTTCCTTCTAATGGGTTTTCAATTGTTTTGAAATCTGCAATTGAGCCAATAACAGTTTTTTTACTTTTACTATTATAATACCAGAAATGAGACCCTTTTCTTATCTTAATTGTCAATTTATCATCAAAAACTGTAATATCTTTAATATTATATTTCAAATCCCATCTTAAAATAACTCCAACGGTATATTCGCTATCCGCTTCTCTTTTTACCTCATACAACCAAAGATATTTTGAATTCGCAGGTAATGAAATATTTTTAAAACTGCTTAAATTGTCTAATAAAGACCATTTCGGTTCAGTTTTTTCAATATTACCAGTCAATTCAATAAAACCTTCTTCATCGCCGCCTATGTATAAAGTCTTTTTTCTAAATTCTTTGTACTCATCAATTAGTGCCATAATCTTAAATATATTTAAAAGGTTAAAATTCTACTTCAAAAACCCATTCTTCATAGCCCACCGCATAAGCCCCAAAGCCGAATTGACATTTAGCTTTTTCATCAAATTTCGTCTATGCGTTTCTACCGTTGTTGAGCTAATGAAAATCCTTTCGGCTATTTCGTTATTGCTTAGGTCTTGTATCACCAGTCGCATTACTTCTATCTCACGGGGTGTTAGCGATATACTTTCAGCTATATTATCTTTGCCATTGGGTGTGTTTTGGTTAGGCATTTGTGCCAGTCGCATTACAACCGCTTCGCTAAAAAACTTTTGTCCACTTGCTACGGTTCTTATGGCTCGTTCGAGTTCTTTTCGCTCGGCACGCTTCATTATATAACCATCTACACCTGCCACCAAAGCCTCTTTTATTACTGCTGGTTCTTCCGACATCGTTAAGAGCATTACACGCACATTTGGGTATTTTTCACGTACTCTTATCGTTGTTTCAATGCCATTCATTAGCGGCATGTGTAGGTCTGTTAGTACTACATCGGCATCGTTGGTCTCCAAAAAAGTGAGTACCTGCCAGCCGTTATTAGCTGTGCCAACTACCTCAATACCGTCCATCGTATCAATCAAAATACTCAGGCTTTCGGCAACAATCACGTGGTCGTCGGCAATCAAAACTCGTATCATAAGTCAATTATCAATTAACAATTACCAATTATCATTTTTAATCAACTGATAATAAACTTTTTATAAAATAAACAATGAGGTATGATTATGAAAGAAAAAATAGAAGACAATGAATTTCGCAGAGCTGGGGCATCATTTCGAGTTAGTTTCATAGTCTAAACAACAGCAAAAAAACTTATTCCATGAATTGAGTTGCTATACTAAAAACTAAAATTGTCAAAAACAAATTTTTATCTCAAACTTTTTATTTTTTTGCAAAGTTATAGTACAAAACCCCAGCAAAAAATACCTACAAGTAGTGATTTTTTCTTACTTTATCCACATTTATTGGTTACCAATATTCTACATTCTTAATTCTTAATTCCTAATTGTGCCTTAGCACGCTCAATCTTTCGTTTGTTTTTCCAATTTCCTTTATTATCTTTGGTCTTCGTCAATAAAAACCAAAGAAAATTATGCTAAGTCGTGTTGCCAATTCCATTTATTGGATAAATCGCTATATTGAGCGAGCCGAAAACTACGCCCGTTTTGTGAGTGTAAACCTCAACCTTACGCTTGATGCCCCCGGTATTTTGACCGAACAATGGGAGCCTTTACTTATTGCTACGGCAGATAATTATGGTTTTTTTGAGCATCATACCCACGCCGACCGAGACACAGTAATTGATTACATGACTTTCGATAAACGAAATCCGAATTCTATTTATAGCTGCCTTGCTTATGCTCGTGAGAATGCCCGCACGATTCGTGAGAGCATCACCAAAGAGATGTGGGAGCATCTTAATATGTTTTATCTGAAAGTATCAGAAACACAATCAACCAAAAACTGGGAGGTTGAGCAACTCCAAACTTTTTTTGATGAAATAAAAGATGGTTGTCAATTATTCTTCGGAATCATAGATTCGACCGTTACCCGAAATGAAGGTTTTCATTTTGGCAGAATGGGGCGTTTTTTGGAACGTGCCGACAAAACTTCTCGCTTTTTGGATGTTCGATATTTTACTTTATTGCCTGATAATGAGGCAGTTGGCTCACCACAAGAGCTACTTATTTGGACTTCCGTGCTAAAATCGGTTAGTGCCTTTAATATGTATCGTCAGCAGCATCGAGTTATAAATCCTTCACACATTGTCGAGTTTTTGGTTTTGGATAAAAGTTTTCCTCGCTCAATCTTTTATTGTATTCGTCAAGTCGAATTGTCTTTATACGAAATTTCAGGTATAAAAATGACTGATGGCTACTCAAATTTTGCCGAAAAAGAAATGACTCGTCTGCGTCACGAAATTGAGTTTACCGAAGTAGCAGATATTTTCAAAAAAGGGCTTCACCCCTACTTAGATGAATTTCAAATAAAAAATAATATTGCCGCAAAAGCAATTTTCAATACCTATTTTGATTTAAAAACGGTGGAAGCGTAAAATTTAGTTCTGAGTTCTGAGTTCTGAGTTCTTAATTATTGTTACTTTTGTTCCACAAAATCATTTACCATGTTATTTGAGTTTGAATTTAAAGATTTAGCGACACAACATTAGCGGTAAGCAAAACTCAGAATTCAGAACTCAGCACTCAGAATTATAAAAGAAATGACCTTCTGTCTTGGAGTAAAAGTTGCCAAAGGAATTGTTGCCATCGCCGACACACGTATTACGTCGGGTAGCGAGGTTTCGACCAACAAAAAAATATTTGTTCATCAATCGAAGCACCATTCGTTGTTTATCATGACTTCGGGGCTACGCTCGGTACGAGATAAGGCAATAACCTATTTTAAAGAGGTTTTGGAAGAACAAGATACTAAGTTCGACAAACTTTACAAAGCGGTAAATGCTTTCGGTGATATGGTCAAACGAGTAGCTGTGGAAGACAAAGCCTCGCTGAAAGAGGCAGGTTTGAACTTCAATCTTTCGGCAATTATTGGTGGGCAACTCGAAAACGATGATGAACTTAAACTCTATATGCTCTACCCTGAAGGTAATTGGATTGAAGTAACAGAAGGTTCGCCGTTTATCATTATTGGACAACCTAACTACGGAAAACCGATTCTTTACCGAAATTTAAAATACAGTACTCCTTTGCAAGAAGTGCTGAAATTAGGTTTTTTGGCATTTGATTCTACCCGTGTGAGTGCAAATGATGTGGATTTTCCGATTGATGTGGTTTTATGCGAAAAAGATAGTTTCAAAATTGTAGAGCAGCGTTATGAAAAGCAAGATTTAGAACAAATTTCTTATCAATGGAATGCTCTACTGAATGCCTCTGTTCAAAAACTACCAACCGATTGGATGGAACCTATTTTCGTAAAATCTTTGGAAGTATAATTTACAACCACGTAAATTTTACCGAAAAAAACTATATTTGTATAGTGAAGGCATTCATAGCAAAATATCTCATTGTAATTTACTTACTTTCAGCAACTGAATTCAGTCAATTGCTCAAAATACCTTTGCTGTTTTCGCATTTCGTTGAACATCAAAAACAAGACCCTTCTATGTCGTTTGGTGATTTTTTATATCATCACTACGCCATCGACCACGGTGATGATGGCGATGCCGCAACTGATAATAAACTTCCTTTCAAATCGCATGACCAGTGCCACTCATTTGTTTTTCCGATAAATATTTTCCCTACTATTCAATTTTCGCAGCTAAAAACTGTTGTCTTCGAAAAGAAGAACATCTTTTTTTCTTCTTCTGCCAATATTATCTCGGCTTATCTTTCTTCTATTTGGCAACCTCCAAGATTCTAAGCGACTAATTTTTATAAAGATTATCCATTTGGAAATATACCCATATTTCTAATTGCCTTGTTATAAATTAATTGTAGTAGTTTGTGCCTTACAAGCTATGAAAATGGAACATTAATTAACAAATCATGCTAAATTCTATCATTGGGTTTGCTATCAAAAACAAACTCATCGTTGGGCTATGTACAATCGCCCTCATTGGCTATGGTAGCTATGAAGTTACCAAATTGCCCATAGATGCTGTACCTGATATTACTGATAATCAAGTGCAAGTCATTACGATTGCACCTTCATTTGGAGCAACCGACATCGAGCGACTCGTTACATTTCCTATTGAACAGGCAAATAATAATATTTCAGGATTAAAAGAAATCAGAAGTTTTTCACGTTTCGGACTTTCTCTCGTAACCATCGTTTTTGATGATGCCACTGATATTTATTGGGCAAGACAACAAGTAACCGAACGCCTTCAACAAATACAAACACAAATTCCTGCGGGCATCGGCGTTCCTGAACTTGGTCCAGTTTCTACGGGTTTGGGCGAAATTTATCAATACGTCGTTCGTCCGAAAGAAGGTTATGAATCAAAATATGATGCAACCGAATTACGAACTATTCAAGATTGGATAGTTCGCCGCCAACTTTTGGGCGTAAAAGGCGTAGCCGAAGTAAGTAGTTTTGGTGGAAAACTCAAACAATATTCGATTGAAGTTGACCCTCGTAAACTTCAATCAAGCGGCATCACGATAAGCGATGTTTTCAAAGCTCTCGAAAGCAATAATCAAAATACGGGTGGAGCCTATATTGAAAAAGGCTCAACGGCGTTATTTATTAGAAGTGAAGGTTTGATTGGAAAAATCGAAGACATCAAAAATATTGCTGTCAAGAATCTCGGTGGTGGTACTCCCCTATTTATTCGTGATGTTGCCGAAATCAAAATCGGTCACGCCACTCGCTACGGAGCAATGACATTTAATGATAAAGGCGAAGTTTCGGGGGCGGTCGTGATGATGCTCAAAGGTGCAAATAGTAGCGAAGTTATTAAAAACATAAAAACTCGTGTTGCTCAAATTCAGAAAACCTTGCCCGAAGGCGTAGTCATTGAGCCTTTTCTCGACCGAACAAAAATGGTTAATAACGCCATCGGAACAGTTGAAAAAAACCTTTTGGAAGGAGCTTTGATTGTCATTTTTGTTTTGGTGCTTTTTCTCGGAAATTTCCGTGCAGGAATCTTGGTTGCTTCGGTGATTCCACTGGCAATGCTTTTTGCTATTATAATGATGAATCTTTTTGGTGTAAGCGGAAACCTAATGAGCCTCGGAGCGTTAGATTTTGGTTTGATTGTCGATGGGGCGGTCATTATTGTCGAGGCGGTCATGCACGTGCTGGCAGGAAAACACGCCATTGGTAATGCCAAATATTCACAAGCCGAAATGGACGAAATTACTAATAAATCGGCAGGGAAAATGATGAATAGTGCCGTTTTTGGGCAAGTCATTATCTTGGTGGTTTATTTACCAATCTTCACTTTGCAAGGCATCGAAGGCAAAATGTTTAAGCCAATGGCTCAAACGGTGGCTTTTGCCTTGTTAGGAGCATTTATTTTATCGCTTACTTATATCCCGATGATGAGTGCGGTGTTTTTGAGCAAAAAAACCAAACATACACCCAATATTTCGGATAGATTAATGGCGAAAGTTGAACACGCTTACCAAGAAGCTTTGACGAAAGTTATTGGTTTTCCGAAAATAGTTTTAGGAGCAACAATCGGACTTTTTGTGATTGCTGTTTTTGTACTGACAACGCTCGGAGGTGAATTTATCCCAGCCCTCGAAGAAGGAGATTTTGCCGTTGACACAAGGGTTTTGACAGGAAGTAGCTTAAAAACAACGATAGAAAACACACAAAAAACTGCCCATATTCTGAAAACAAGGTTTCCCGAAGTAGAAAAAGTCGTAACAAAAATTGGTAGTGGGGAAGTGCCCACCGACCCAATGCCAATGGAAGCCAGCGATATGATGGTGATTTTGAAAGATAAAAGCGAATGGACTTCGGCAAAAACTTTTAATGAATTAGCTGAAAAAATGGGCAAAGCAATTGAGGAAGTACCTGGTGTTACGGCTGGATTTCAATATCCTGTTCAGATGCGTTTCAACGAGTTAATGACAGGTGCAAGACAAGACGTTGTTTGTAAGATTTTCGGTGAAGATTTGGATACACTTACGAAATATGCCCATCATTTAGGTGAAATCGTGAACACCGTTGAAGGTGCAAAAAACCTTTATGTAGAAAGCGTTTCGGGTATGCCACAGGTAATTATCGCCTACAAACGTGAAATAATTGCTCAATATAATCTGACGATTTCGGACATTAACCGAATTGTAAATACTGCTCTGGCTGGGCAAAGTACAGGAATGGTTTTTGAAGGTGAAAAACGCTTTGATTTGGTCGTAAGGTTGGCAGGTGAACAGAAAAAAGATGTTCAAGATATTCAAAATCTGCTTATTCCTACGCCACAAGGCACACAAATTCCTTTATCGCAATTGGCGGATGTTGCCATTAAAGATGGACCAAATCAAATCCAAAGAGAAGATGCCAAACGCAGAATTGTGGTAGGTTTCAATGTCAGAGGTCGAGATGTGCAAACCATCGTGAATGAATTACAAGGTAAAATTGACAAAAAAATCAAATTCCCAACAGGCTATTATGTAACCTACGGCGGAGCTTTTGAAAACTTAAACGCTGCCAAACAACGATTGATGATTGCCGTTCCAGTTTCATTGATTTTGATATTTTTATTATTGTTTTTTGCCTTCAATTCAATCAAACACGGCTTGCTTATTTATTCAGCAATTCCCTTGTCTGCCATTGGTGGTATCTTCTTTTTGGCAATGCGTGGCTTGCCTTTCAGTATCAGTGCAGGCGTTGGTTTTATTGCCTTATTTGGCGTAGCAGTTTTGAATGGTATCGTTTTGATTGCCGAATTTAATCGGCTTAAACACGATGGTCTCGACGACCTAAAAAAGATAGTCATACTTGGCACAAAAGTACGTTTACGCCCAGTTTTAATGACTGCTTTCGTAGCATCACTCGGCTTTTTGCCAATGGCTCTCAGCAACGGTGCAGGAGCAGAAGTACAACGCCCACTGGCAACGGTTGTAATTGGCGGCTTACTGGTGGCTACCTTCTTGACGCTTTTTGTTTTACCGATTTTATATATGGTTTTTGAGAAAAATTCTCAACCAATAAACAATGACTAAAATCTCAATTCTATGAAAAACAAAATTTTAATAGCGTTCGGAATTTTCTTGTTTTTGCAGCACGGCTTATTGGCACAATCGGGCGTTTCGGTATCGGGAGTAATCAAAGATAAAACCTCGAAAGTAAGCTTGCCATTTGTGAATATCGTCGTAAAAACTGAAAAAGATAGTACTTTTGTAACAGGCACGGTAAGCAATGAAGAAGGGCGATTTACGCTTTCAGGAATCAAATCGGGCAATTATGTTTTGGTATTTTCATTTGTTGGATACACTACATTTAAGCAAAGTCTTTTTGTGGGCAATCTGAATACTTATTTAGACCTCAAAACAATCGAATTAGCCGAAAATTCAACTGCATTGAAAGAAGTACAAATTGTTGCAAAACAAGATGAAGTTGGCGAAAAATTAGATAAAAAGACTTTCTCAGTCAGCGAAAATATCAGCCAAAGTGGCGGTTCGGTGCTGCAAGTCATGCAAAATCTCCCCAGCGTAACGGTACAAGATGGAAAAATAGCACTTCGAGGAAACGATAAAGTAGCAGTATTGATTGATGGCAAACAAACGGCTTTGACAGGCTTTGGAAATCAGTCAGGTTTAGATAATATTCCTGCTTCAGCAATCGAAAAAATTGAGATTATCAATAATCCATCGGCCAAATACGATGCCAACGGCAATGCGGGTATCATCAATATTATTTATAAAAAAACCAAACAAGAAGGCTTTACGGGCAAGTTGGGTTTAGGTACTGGACTGGGAGCATTGTGGGAGCGTCGTGCAAATTTACCGAGTATCAGACCGCAGTATAAACGCACGCCCAAAGTAAACCCAAGTTTATCGTTGAATTATCGAAAAAACAAAATCAATGCGTTTTTGTTTGGCGATTATCTCTATACCGAAACCCTCAATAAAAATGAGTTTGTTAGTCGCCTATACGACAATGGCAACATCATTGAGCAGCAAACTAAGCGGAATCGAAATACCCATTTTGTAACTTCAAAAGCAGGCATCGACTGGAATTTTGATGAACAAAATACCCTCACGGTTTCGGGGCTATTTGGTATTGAAAAAATCATTGACCGAGGTGATGAGCCATTTTTCAATAAAAATTTATCGGAAAGGCTGCGTCTTTGGCAGTTTTTGGAAGATGAACTCAAAACTACCGTGATGGCAACGGCTGCCTATCAGCATAAATTTAAGGAAGCGGGGCATTTACTCAATATTGGTTTTAACTACACATTTCACCGAGAAGATGAAAAGTATTTTTTCGATAATATTTTGCCTACTTTTTCAGGTAAAGATGCTTTCAAACTTCTCTCTGATGAGCAAGTAGCTGATTTTAATTTTGATTATATTAAGCCGCTTCGCTACGGACGTTTGGAAAGTGGTTTTAAACTTCGCCAGCGTGGAATTCCGACTAATATGCAGTTTTTCCCTGGTCTAAATTCACCTTTGGATGTTAGTGCGGGCGGCGAGGCTACTTACCGAGAAACGATTCCTGCTTTGTACGAAAACTATGTTTTTGAGAGTAAAAAAATAGAAGCAGAAGTTGGACTTCGAGTCGAATACGTAAAGCTACGCTATGAAGTAAATCCGAATCATCCTACTTACAAAAGCGATGGTTATAGTTACACGCAGCCCTTTCCGAATGTAAGATTGGCTTATAAAATCAACGACCGAAACAAGGTTTCGCTCTTTTTTAATCGCCGAGTTGACCGCCCGAATGAAGTAGATATTCGTATTTTTCCGAAATATGACGACGCCGAAATAATTAAGGTAGGAAATCCTGCACTCAAACCACAATTCACTAATTCGGTTGAGCTTGGTTACAAAACTACTTGGAGCAAAGGCTATTTATATTCAGCACTTTATCACCGCATCATTAATGGCACAATTACTCGAGTTTCGAGTACCGTCAATAATAGTCCCTTGATTTATGCCATTTTCCAAAACGTTCATAAAAGCTATAATTCGGGCATAGAAATGGTACTGGCACAAGAACCTTCCAAGCGATATTCGTTCAACCTCAACCTAAATGCTTATCACAATCAGATTGATGCTTTTACGGTAAAAAACAAATATCCAGTCGAAAATACATTCTCGGCGGCCAAACAAGAGATTATTTCGGGAAGTGTAAAGTTTAATAATACACTTCATTTACCGCATAAAACAGACCTTCAATTTTCGGCAATATATTTAGCTCCTGACATTATTCCGCAAGGAAAAATCAAGAGTCGCTTTTCGTTAGATGCTGGTCTAAAACGTGCCATAAATAATGGTAAAGGTGAATTTTTTATCAATGCAACCGACTTACTAAATACGATGATTACGAAAAAAGAAATTCTTGGACAAGGGTTTAGCTACACCAGCCAAGATTATTACGAAACCCAAGTAATAAGGGTCGGATATAATTATAAGTTTTAGGATTAAATAAACAGAAGAATGAAAATATCAATAAAATACGGACTATTTATGAGCCTTTTGATACTTTTGGGTGGCTTAGTCAACGCTCAAACCCCAATAAGTTTAGAAGCCGCTCTTGATATAGCTTTGAAAAATAATCTCTCCATAAAAAACGAAAAACTCAAAGCAGAATATCAGAAAAGTTTGATAAATACGGCCAAGATGATTCCGTCAAGCACCGTTGTTGCCGAAATTGGACAAATAAACAGTATTTATCTCGACTCAAGATTGAGCATCGGGCAAAGTCTTAGTTTTCCGAAAGTTTACGAAAGTCATAAAACACTTTATAACGAACTTTGGAAAAGCAGCACGCTGAATATAGCAATCAATGAGCATGAACTCAAAAAACAAGTAACGCAAACTTTCTATCATTGGGTATATTTGCAACAAAAACACCAACTTTTACACTTTGCTGATAGCCTTTATGCTACTTTTTTGACCCGTGCCGAACTTCGTCTGGCCAAAGGCGAAAGCAATATTTTGGAGAAAGTAACTGCCGAAAATCAACTCGGACAAATCAATGTGCAGTTGCTACAACTCAAAGTCGACATCGAACTCACCAAATTACGTTTTCGATATTTGCTCAATAGTGCGGATAATTATTTGCCGACTTTCAGTAATTACAAACTAACTTTCAATACAAAAACAGACCTCGAAATGCTGAAAGAGCATCCAAGTATGCAATTTTTGAGTCAACAACAACAAGTGGCCGATGCCATGATTGAGGTAGAAAAAAAGAAACTTTTACCGACCTTATCTTTCGTTTACAACAATGGTAGCATCAGAGGAACGGGAGCGGATAATGTAGTTTATAATGGTTGGCACAGATTTCAGTCGGTGCAAGTAGGTGTTGGTATTCCGATTTTTGCAACTGCTCAAAAAACCAAAATCAATAGCGAAAAAGTAAACAAATTGGTGGTTGAAAATAATTATTCAGTAGCTTTACAACAACTCAATAACGCTTATTCGGTAGCTTTGGGCGAATACAATAAATTTAGTAAAACGGTAGAATATTACGAAAAAACGGCACTTTCTAACGCCACTTTGATTAATACCACTGCCCAACAGCAATTGATAAATGGCAGCATTAATTACCTCGAATGGGTAACGCTTACCAACCAAGCAACCAACATTCGGAACGATTATATTGAGGCCGTAAAAAGTCTCAACGAAAGCATTATTCAAATAAATTCGTTGGTAAATTATTAAGTTTTCAGGTAGGACAGGTTTTCAACCTGTCAACATAGACAACGTATTGACAGGTTGAAAACCTGTCCTACAAAAAATATCATGGCAGAAAAAAAAATAAATCCGATTCGGATGCAGCAAATATTAGTGGCAGTTTCTGTGGCATTGTTTGCTATCAAACTCGTTGCTTGGTGGTTGACATCTTCGGTGGCAATTTTGACCGATGCCCTCGAAAGTAGTGTCAATGTTGTAGCTGGGTTTATCGGACTTTATAGCATCATTCTTTCGTCAAAACCTCGTGACAAAGAACATCCTTATGGACACGGAAAAGTAGAATTTCTTTCCTCAGCCGTTGAAGGTACTTTGATTACGATTGCGGGCTTTGTCATTATTTATGAAGGAATTAATAATTTCCTTCACCCACACGAGCTAAAACAGCTTGACTTTGGTTTGGCTTTGGTTGCTCTTACAGGTGCTATCAATTATTTGGTTGGCTATTTTTGTATCAAAAAAGGGAAGGAAGAAAACTCTCCAATTTTGGTTGCCAGTGGCTCGCATTTGCAATCAGACACTTATTCTTCTATTGGCCTTTTGGTTGGTGTTGGTCTAATCATGCTCACTGGATATGCTTGGATTGATAGTGTGGCAGCCATCATTTTTGCCTTTATCATTATTTATACAGGCTATAAAATCATCCGAAAATCAGTTTCTGGTATCATGGACGAAGCAGATTATGTAATTATTGACCAAATCGTTGGTATTTTGAATGAACACCGCCAAACCGATTGGATTGATGTACATAATATGCGTGTGATTGACTATGCAGGTTTCTATCACATCGACTGCCATCTGACCGTGCCATATTATATCAATGTCAATGATGCCCACGAAGTTTTAGATAGGCTCACGATTTTATTCAAACAACATTTTGATGATAAAGTAGAGTTTTTTATCCACGTTGATGGCTGTATTCCAGCAAAACAATGTGGTATTTGTAACGTCCAGAGTTGTCCAGTAAGACAATCTCCATTTATTAATCACGTCAGTTGGACACACGACAATATCTTGTCCAACAATAAACATACTTTGAAGAATGAAAAATTCAGTTAAAATAATCACGAATTTATGGTATCTGAAAAGCACTTTTTCTAAAACCATTTTAGGACTTTCAATACTTTTTTTAATAACATCTTGCGGCAGTAAAAAAACTACTGAAGAAGCAACTGACTCAACAGTAGCTGAAAGTTCGATTGCGAATTTGACCGAAAAACAAGTGCAAAGCATAGGTATTACGACTGGGACTTTGGAACAAAAGTCTTTTTCTACAATCTTGAAAGTGACTGGAAAAGTCGATGTTCCGCCACAAAACTTAATTTCGGTGAGTGTCCCGTTGGGAGGTTATTTAAAAAACTCTCACTTGATTCCAGGAATGTTTGTGCGTAAAGGCGAAAGTATTGCCATAATCGAAGATCAACAATATATTCAATTACAGCAAGATTTTTTGACGACACAATCGAAAATTAGTTTTCTTGAAAACGAATATCAACGCCAAAAAGAACTCAATCAAAGTAAAGCAAGCAGCGATAAAGTTTTCCAACAAGCCGAAATGGACTTGAAATTACAAAGAATTTTAGTAAAATCTTTGTCCGAAAAACTAAAACTGGCAGGCATAAATCCCGAAAAATTGAATGAAAATATAATCTCGAAAAGCATCAATATTTACTCGCCCATCAATGGTTATGTGAGCAAAGTAAATGTCAATATTGGCAAATATATTTCTCCTACCGATGTGATGTTTGAATTGGTCAATACCAGCGATATTCATTTGGCTTTAAAGGTTTTTGAGAAAGATTTAGACAAACTTAGCATCGGACAGAAAGTAACAGCTTATACAAATACTTATCCCGACAAAAAATACCCTTGCGAGATTTTGTTGATAGGAAAAAGTTTGAACGACGAACGAAATACAGACGTTCACTGCCATTTTGAAGTTTACGACAAAGCCCTGATTCCAGGAACTTATATGAATGCAGAAATTGCAATCACGAATGCAAAATCTTATGTTTTACCCGAAGATGCCATTGTTAGGTTTGAAAACAAATACTATATTTTTGTAAAGAAAACAGCAACACAATTTGAAATGGTTGAAGTACAAATTGGTAATACCGAAAAAGGTTTCACCGAAATCATCAAAACTGAAAATCTGAATAACCAAACTTTTGTATTGAAGGGTGCTTATTCTTTGTTGATGAGCTTGAAGAATAAATCTGAAGAATAAGTTGAAGCATAAACCTTTGTGCCTTATATTTACTTTAAACATTCATTATAAATGCGATAAATCTTCGTAAATCGCAATTTATAAATGCTATAATTATGATTTTAAGTGTTGAACATACATTGCGATATTCCTATTCAAAACCTGTTTCGCTGACACCGCACACGATTTATTTAACACCGAAGGCTTCGCCGAACCAAGAAATTGGGCATTATCTGCTTGATATTCAGCCAGTTCCGAATCTTTTGTTTAAAAATATTGATGTAGAAGGCAACGCTCAGTTTGTTGCCTTCTTCAATACTCAATGTCAAGAATTGAGTATAAAAGCGAGTTTTGAAACAACTTCGAAAGAGTTTAACCCTTATCATTTCATTTATTTTCCTTTTGATGCCGAAAAACTTCCTTTCAAATATCCCGAAAAAGAACTTTCATTACTACAACCTTATTTAACACAAGAGGGAGTAACGACGCTTATTCACCAGTTTTCTCGCCAAATAGCCTCTGAGGCTAATTGGAAAACGACTGATTTTTTGATAAGAATTTCTAAATTTATCCGAGAAAATTTTATTTATGAAAAACGCATCGAAGGTGCGGCAAATTCTCCCGAAACTACCCTTTTGAGTAAAGATGGTACTTGCCGTGATTATGCAGTTTTGATGATTGCCGCCTGTAAATCGTTGGGCATTGCTGCCCGATTTGTGAGTGGTTATTGCTATGGAAGTGAACTGCAAGCCCACGAGCTTCACGCTTGGGTAGAAGTATATTTGCCCGGTGGCGGTTGGCGTGGTTTCGACCCAACGGCGGGCGTAATTACTGATAATAAATATGTTACATTGGCTTCTTCTTCGCAAGCCGAGCTGATAAACCCTATCACAGGAGGTTTTAGAGGCAATGCAAGCTCAATATTAGATGCTTATGTCAATATTATTCAAAAATAATTTCTATTTTTGCTTGAAACGAATATCTTTAATTTATTGATAACCCTAAACACTGAAATGTCAACAATCATTAGACATTTCTACAAGACAAACTTCTGATATGAGCATTAAATATAGGTTAATTATAATGAATTTCCTCCAATTTTTCATTTGGGCGTGTTGGCTCATCACTATTGGAGCATACTGGTTTCAGAATAAAGGGTGGTCAGGGTCAGAATTTGGAGCTATTTTTTCTACAATGGGCATTGCGTCGTTGTTTATGCCAACACTCGCAGGCATCATTGCTGATAAATATATCAATGCCGAAAAATTGTATGCCATTCTACACTTTTTAGGAGCATTAGTTTTGATTTATATTCCGCAAGTTGATAATCCGAATGACTTCTTTTGGGCGATTTTGCTTTGTGTAATTTTCTATATGCCAACATTGGCTTTGTCGAACTCAATCGCTTATACAATTCTTAAAAACAATAATACAAGCGACTTGGTGAAAGATTTTCCGCCGATTAGAGTATGGGGAACAGTGGGTTTTGTGGTAGCTCTTTGGGTGATTAGTCTCACGCATAATGAAACCTCGTCTAATCAGTTTTACATTGCTGCGGCTGCTGCTATTGTGTTGGCTATTTACTCACTTACTTTGCCCAAATGCCCGCCTTTGGCAGCTACAACCGAGAAGAAAAGTTTTGCAGAATTGCTTGGTTTAGATGCCTTCAAGCTCTTTAAAGATGCTAAGATTGCCATATTTTTCATTTTTTCGATGTTTTTGGGAGCTTCATTGCAGCTTACAAATGCTTATGGCGATACTTTTTTGCATGATTTTGCCAACGTTGATGCTTACAAAGACACTATTGCCGTAAAATTCCCTGCAATTATTATGTCGATTTCGCAGATTTCCGAAACCTTATTTATTTTGGCGATTCCTTTTTTCTTAAAGCGATTTGGTATCAAACAAGTAATGCTTATCAGTATGACTGCATGGGTTTTACGCTTCGGGCTTTTTGCTCTTGGAAACCCTGCCGATGGTCTTTGGATGATTATCTTGTCGTGTATTGTCTATGGAATGGCTTTTGATTTCTTTAATATCTCAGGTTCGTTGTTTATCGAAACGAACACAAAACCACAAATTCGCTCATCGGCACAAGGTCTATTTATGATGATGGTTAATGGTTTTGGGGCTGTTTCAGGAAGTTTGATTAGCGGTTTTGTGATTCAAAAATACTTTACTTTGGCAGACGGCACTAAGATTTGGCATAACATCTGGCTGGCATTTGCAGCCTATTCACTAATAATCACTATACTTTTTGCCATATTTTTCAAGCACAAGCACGTGGAAGAATTTGAGATAAAAAGGCATTGATTTTGTTCTTTTTTGTAGAAAAACGACGATATTTTAAGAAATGTCGTCGTTTTTTTTGCTTTATTGATATTGCTTAAAATTCAGAAACTCTTGATAAGAAAATTATCAACGCAGATAATAAATTGATAAAAACAAAATAGTAGTTTTCTTCTCTTCGTTAATATTGAAAATCACAAATGATTATGAAAAAACTTCTCTTTTGTATTTGCATTATTCTTATTATTTCGAGTTGTCAATCTTCAAATCACGGCTCAATTTTACCAAGTACTACTAACGTAACTGATAAGATTGATGATTATAATGCACAGTTTAATTCAACTTTCACTGAAAGCCAAATGTATTGTTTGTATCTAAAAAGCACTGCCTATTATATTGATAAAAATCGTACAAATAATGGGTATGAATTTTATGCTTTTATTGAAGATGAAGAAAAATATCAACAATTATTTACTTGTGAAACCCTAAAAACCCCTCTTCCGAAGATTGATTTTTCTCAAGATGTATTGGTGATTGGTTTCAATAATAAATGCAGTAATGCTGTGGGCATTAAGCAATATATAGTTGTTAATGACAATCAAAGTTTAACTATAAATATCGTAACCAAAGGGCAAAAAGAGGGCGGAATGGGAATTGGATTTATTACAAAAATTAGAAAAAAAGACAAGGCTGATATTCAAGTAAAATTTTATTATAACTACACAAATTAATAATAAGCTCTTGGCTATCAGTACGTTAAGGCATTTGTTCTTTCCTAAAAACTCCACAAAAATGCTTGTGCAAAAGCACCGTTTGATTAGTATTGAGTGCGTGTTGCTCATGCAAAATTATTTTTTCTTGCAAATTTGAAGTTTTTCTAACCAATCTTTTACAAGTACGAAACGAACGAAAATGCAGAAATAAACCAAAGAAAAAATACCAAAGCAATGAGCTAATACTCAACTGATTTTTATAAACTTTCTCCAAATGCAAACCAGCCAAACCTGCTAAAGTGCGTAGCCGTTGAGCATTGCACAAAAACACTCGTCCGTTATAAATATGTGTGTCGTCGTAGCCAATTACACTTGCTTCATTTGGCAAAAACATATCGCTTCGCTCTGCCTCTGTCCAGAGGTTTGCCATGCGTCCGCTGAGGCTGCTATTATTGGGTTTTGTGATGATTAAAATGCCATTGGGCTTTAAGATTCGAGAGAGTTCTCCAAGAAGAAATTGTTGATTTGGAATATGCTCAATAGTTTCCATCAAAAGCACATAATCTACCTTATTAGACTCTATGGGAAGCTTATTATCTAAATCAATGGGTGAACAGTTCAAATTTTTGCTCTTGAAAACTTCGGGATATTTGTCAAAAGCACTCACTTTTGCACCTGCCTCATGCCAAAGATTTGCCACATATCCCGACCCTGCCGACATCTCAAAAACGACTTTTTCACGTACATCATTTTCTGAAAGATAACGATGGATAAACTCCAAAGCATTGCCTTTTGAATGTGGAACAAGTTTAATCTGTTCTTTGATTTTTGACATAATTCTCAGGAAATATCAACAGGTTTTGACTTAAATTTCACTTTCCATCTATCAATTTGCTTTTTGAATTTAAGCGTGAAATTTTCTTCGGGGTCAGGCAATTTTCCCAGAAACTTTGTGCCGATTTTCAAGTAATTTTTGAAAAAAGTATTGCTACTGAGTCCCCATTTCAAAATAAATTCTGTTCTGCCGTCATTGCGTTTTACTCGTCCTGTGCTTCGGCTTCCAAAATGATAAACCCGACTTTTGCCAAGTCCTTTATAATATCTTGTGCCATAGTGCCATAGTTTTATCATAAAATCAGGGTCGCTGTACATTCCAGGAAAAAACTCTATGCTCAAACCTCCCACAGCTCTATAAACAAAAGTTGGCAGCACCATTGGGTACCATTGGCTGCCGTTCCAATCTTCTTTTGGATAAGTGGCATATTCGGCAAGGAATTTTACTTCGTCGAATTCTGATGGGTGCGTTCCGAAGTCCTTATTGGCAATTACACAGGCATTTCCTTTATCGAAAGGCTCAATCATTGTGCCGCTGATGCACCATTTATCGTCTTGCTGTTTTTCTATTTCTTCAAATAAATAGACATCCCAGTCGGGACACAGATACATATCATCATCAATAAAAACCAAATATTCGGCAAGGGCCAAGTGAGAAGCGGCATTAAAACCATAGCAAACGCCCGAATTTTGACTGCTTTTTGTATAAGAAATGTCGTTTTGGCTCAAAACCCATTCCTCCGAGCCATCGTTTCCTTCATTGATATGTACTATGATTTGATGCTGGAATTTGCTGTTTTTTCTGATACTTTCAACAACACATTTCAGATAAGCAAGGTTATTCCATGAAGGAATAAGAATAGAAAATACAGGAGAAAAAGGTAGCGAAACTCGCTTATAAATAAAATCCATTTTTGGAGTGTAGAGTTAAGAGTGTAAAGTGTAGAGTTGAATCACTCTTAACTCTACACTCCACATTTATTTTCACCAACCTTTTTTGAGTACGTGGGCAATATAATGTACATCTTCTTCTGTAACTTTGGCATGAAGTGGTAGCACCAAATAACGCTCTTCGATGGCATCCATTTTGGGGAATTGCCCATGTGTTTTTCCGCCAAAAATCGTATATCTATCATTTCGATAATGCACTTGTCCCGACTCAATGCCATGCTCACGAAGATGTTTCATCAAGGCTTCTCGGTATTCCACTTCGGCCGTAAGTAGCCAAGCTGCGTGTTCACGGTCGGTATATTCTTGCCCAATAACACGAATACCTTTCACATCTTTCAATAATTCACAATAAAGGCGATAAAGTTTTTGACGATGTGCCAAATGTTCATCAAACTCTTCCATTGCAGCCAGTCCAATGCTTGCAGCAATGTCAGTCATTTGGTATTTATAGCCAACTTCTGTTATGTCATTTTCCCAAATACCTTTTTGTTTGCTACTACGGTCAATGCCAAACCAACGCAAACGCTTGGCTTTTTCAACTAAAGATTTGTCTTTAACAACCAACATTCCACCATCGCCAGTTGTGATGTGCTTGATTGCTTGAAACGAAAACATTGAAAAATCACTTTGACTACCAATAAATTCTCCTTTGTATTTTGCTCCAACAGCGTGTGCAGCGTCTTCAATGACAGCGATATTGTGTTTTTTGCCTAAAGCCCAAAGCTCGTCCATGTCGCAAGGCAAACCGCCATAATGTACACAAACAATTGCTTTTGTTTTGGGCGTAATGAGCTTGGCTACGTGTTCGACATCAATATTGAGGTTTGCATCAATATCAGCAAAAACGATTTTTACACCCATGTACAAAAATGGGATATTGGTTGCAGTACAAGTAAAAACAGGGGCAATTACTTCATCACCTTCTTTCAAATCAGCTAATAAATATGCCAAATGCAGGGCATCTGTGCCTGAGCCAACTGCCAAACTTTTGCAGGGCGAAGTGAATTTCGCTTCGAAGTTATTTTCAAATTCATCAACTCTTGGTCCTTGTCCAATCCAGCGAGTATTTAGCACTTCAGTTACATACAAAGCAGCTTTAGCAGGAATATTTGGATGGAACAACACAATGCCGTCTCCTGTATCCATGACAGGAAACTCATTCATGGGCTTTTCAGCAGTCATAAATAATAGTGATTAAAGGTTTATATCTACTTAGTGATTTTTTTAACACGTTTTATATTCCTAATAAATAGCCGACGAAGCGGTTAATCAATATTATCTTTTGATTAAATTTTATAGGATAACAAATTTAATAGATATTTTATTGCTTTTCTACATATTTCATTAATATATCTTATTTTTTAGTCTGTTAGTCTATGTTTTCAGTAGATTAAACGTAGAAAATTTATTAGTAAATGATAAGAAAAATTAATTATATAATTGAAAATGCAGATAAAACATTCTATATCTTGATGATCTTTTTAAATTTTTCATTGCGGAACGCCGCTTGCTACTTTCGTCATTATACATTGCGGAACGCCGCCCGCTTCATTTTTTTCAAGTCTTTCTTTTCTTCTTTTTTGCTGATGGAAAAAGTACATTATTCAGTATAAGGCGATAGCCTGGAGAGTGCGGAAAAAGATTCAAATCGGTAGGGGTTCGGTGAAAACCTTGCCGCCCTTCGGGGTCGTGTCCGCCATAAAAAACGAATTGTCCAAGACCCAATTCTCCATAAATATAGCGGTTAGATTCTGGGCTATCACCCATGACAAGGATATTTGGTTTGACCGTACTTTTTTTGAAAGCTGAAGTTTGACCCATAAAATCACGAATCAAATGTTCGTGATTTTGGGTAAGCATGGCAGGAATAAAGTCCCATTTTGCTGAAAAACTAAACAAATCGAAAAAACTATTGCTTTCTTCATCAAATCTTCCTGACGAAACATTGATGTCGGAAAATGACATTCCGCCACCTCTGCCCCCCCAGCCTCTGTCATAGCCGTCTCCTTCATTCAGATACAAAGTAAAATCATGAAAAGCAAGGGTTTTACTAAAATCTAATTTCGCCTGAGCATTATCATCAATATCATCACCATCAAAGCGGCTACTTACAATGTCGGTGTTTTCGGCAGAAAGTGCAATGTCTAAAGTTTCTGCTCCCGAACACATGGCAAATAGATAGCCCCCACCCATGCAAAATGCCTTGATGGTTTTGGCAACGTCTAATTTTAGTTTTGAAACTTTCGGGTACTTGAATCTTGCTGCAATATCTTCTTGGGCTTTGATATCTTTGGCACTCATTCTACGCATATTTTTGCCAAATTGCCCTGTAAAATCTTCATGGTGAAGATGTAGCCAGTCATATTTTGCCAAATCACCTCTCAGGATTTCTTCGTCATAGACCATTTCGAAAGGGATTTCGGCATATTTTAGCACCAAAAGAACTGCATCAGTATCTTCAAAAGAAGCAAGACTTACTTTTGAAGGCGTATAAACGGCGATTCGGGCAGCTTTGTGGAGTTTCATTACCTCCATATTTACATCAGGATTGGCAATTTCTCGAGTCAATGTAAGTACATCGGCATTTGAAATAATTTCAAAAGAAACGCCACGAACCAAACATTCTTTGTGAAGATTTGCCGAATAATTTATCAAAAAACTCCCGCCACGATAGTTGATAAGCCAGTCGATTTCAGTGTCGGCTTTGAGAGTAATGTAGGCAATCCCGTAGGCTTTCAGATGATTTGTTTGGGCATCGTCCATCGGAATAAGAATGGAGTTGGCAAAAGTTTGCCACGAAACCAAGAAAACAAGCAGATGTAAAAGGCGTTTAGACATAGCTTCAATAGTTTAGAATTCAATCAAATATAATTGATTGTTTTGAATAAATTCTAAAGTTTGTGATTTTTTATGCACTGATAGTCAGGGGTTTAGATGGGGTTTTAGTTTTTTGAAAAAATAAGATTAACCATGTAAAATGAAATTTGAAATTGCAATTTACATGGTTAATTAAAAAATCTAAACTCTCCTCCCAGCCTCACTTTCAGTAATTAGTTTTTCTAAGCGACTAATTTTTGTTGCCTCTTGCTTGGCAGACATTATCCAATGAATAATCACTTTTTTGTAGGAAGGTGCTTGTTTTTGAAAAAAATCCCATGCTTGAGTATTTTCTTTGAATTGCTTTTCATAAACTTCATCAAGCAAAATAGGTGCTTTTTCATATGCATAAATATTCGATTTATGCTCTTGTTTTTTTGCAAAAGCCGCCAAACCTGCTGCTTGCATTAGTCCTTTTTGCGTGAGTTCGGCAATTTTATTAATATTGACCGTACTCCAAATACTTGTAGCTCGTCGGGGTGTAAATCTGATGCTATAACTTTCATTGTCAATTGTCCTTCTAACGCCATCTATCCAGCCAAAACAAAGTGCTTGGTCAACAGATTGCGACCAACTCATGCTTGGTTTTTTGGTTTCAATTTTATAAAAACCAACCAAAAGTTCAGTTTCTTTAGCATGGTTTTCTTCAAGCCATTGTCTGAAGTCTTCTTGGGTTGGGAAGAATTTGGGGGGCATAGTTTTTTTGTTAATATACTGATAGCTAATTGTTTATCTAATTTTTAGAGTTAAAATTATATAGTTCTGCATTTTTTTATTGCAAAATATTTCTGCAATTATTTTAATGCAGAAATATTCTTACCCTCTCAACGAAACCCTATTTCTCCGCCATTGGCTATTTTGTTGAACGCTTGCAATTGCTTGCGGAGCTTGCTTATTTTTCAAGATTTGACTTGCCAAAACTGCCGCAATTTCAAGTTCGGTTTTATCAGTTTCTTGCTGCAAAACTTCGGGCGTGAAATATAAACCTACAAAGCGTGTATCAAATTTTCCGCTGACAAATGCCTCATGTTGCAAAGCAAATTTACAGAACGGTAGCGTAGTTGCTACGCCCGTAATTTTAAACTCATTAATTGCCCGAAGCATCTTTTCGATGGCTTCATTTCTGTCTTTTCCGTAGGCAATCAATTTGGCAATCATTGGGTCGTAATAAATCGGAATTTCCATGCCTTCTTCTATGCCGTCATCTACACGCACCCCATTTCCTTGCGGACGCACATAAGTTTGTAGTTTGCCAACATCAGGTAAGAAATTATTCATCGGGTCTTCGGCACAAACCCGCACTTCAATGGCGTGTCCGTTGATTTTCAAGTCTTCTTGTTTCATGCTCAAAGGTCGTCCTTCGGCAACAAAAATCATCTCTTTTACCAAATCTACGCCCGTAATCATCTCAGTAACAGGGTGTTCGACTTGCAAACGAGTGTTCATTTCCAAGAAATAAAAATCCAAATTTTCATCAACAATAAACTCGACCGTGCCTGCTCCATAATAATTGCAGGCTTTTGCAACCATCACAGCACATTGCCCCATTGCTTCACGAATTTCGGGCGTTAGCACTGCCGAAGGAGCTTCTTCTACTACTTTTTGGTGCCTTCTTTGAATCGAACATTCTCGCTCAAAAAAGTGAACGACGTTGCCATGTTTGTCGCCTACAATTTGAATTTCGATGTGCTTAGGTTTGGTAATATATTTTTCGATAAAACAAGCTCCATTGCCAAATGACGAAATTGCTTCGCCTACGGCTCTGTCCATTTGCTCGTCAAATTCTTCTTCGTTTTCTACAACTCTCATGCCTTTTCCGCCGCCACCAGCACTTGCTTTTATCAAAACTGGATAGCCGATTTCGGCAGATTTTCGTTTGGCTGCAACTCTGTCTGTAATGGCATCGGGTGTGCCTGGAACCATCGGAATTCCGTATTTTGCTACGGCGTGTTTGGAAGATAATTTATCGCCCATTACTTCGATAGATTCGGGCGATGGTCCAATGAAAATCAAGCCTGCTTCCTGCACTTTTCGAGAAAAATTGGCATTTTCTGATAAAAAACCATAACCAGGATGAATAGCATCTGCACCGAGTTCTTTGGCAACTTCAATGATTTTATCGCCTAATAAATAAGATTCTTTCGAGGGCGGAGGACCAATGCAAACAGCTTCGTCGGCATATTTTACGTGGGGAAAATTACGGTCAGCTTCCGAAAAAACTGCCACAGTTTTGATGCCCATTTCACGGGCAGTTCGCATGATTCGTAGGGCAATTTCGCCACGATTGGCAATTAATATCTTGCGAATCGTCGCACCTTTGATAGTCTTTATCACAATCTATTATTAGTTTTATTGTATCTGAAAAAAATCTGTTTCGTTATCAATTACAAAAATGAATCAAATATTGCGAATTTATTGAAATCCATCTACATTCCTTCTCACAACTTTGCAAAAATGAAATAGATAAATCTATTGTAACACAATTTTCTAAATTATGATTGTAGTAAACGGAACATTTAGAAACTTGTTTTACAAAAATATTTTTCAAAAAAAAAATACATAAATAGCTTATAATCGGATGTTTACAAATCATTAACAATCAATTAACAAATCCAAAACAAACCTTTTGATACATTTCTGCATCTAAACTATAAATCACTTAAAATAATAAATAAGATGAAAAATTTCATGGTCGCCGCAATGTTAGTTTTAGCAACTATTTCATCGGTAAATGCACAATATGGTAATAGTTATGGCAATGATAACTATGGCAATAATAATAATGATGACAGATATTATTATGATGACGAATTTGACTGGCACTGGGACGTGCGAGTAAGAATAAGCAACGGAATTCAGAATGGACAAATTACGCAAAATGAATCAAGACGATTATATCGTCAATTGGAAGACCTTGAGCAAAAAGAATATGCTTATCAAGCCGATGGTGTTTATAGCAATTGGGAGCAACAAGAGGTTTGGGACGATATAGCTTATCTCAACCGCCGACTTGGCTTAGAATTGTATGATTTTGACCGTACTTTCTATGGTTTTAATAACTGGGGATATGATTATCGTGGCTACAACAGATGGTTTTATCAAGGTGGCTATGATTTTTATAGATTCGACAGAAGAGGTTTTGGTAGCATAAGATTGGGTTATGTGTGTCGTCCAAATTATGTTGGTTGGTACAGAAACAACAATAACCGTGTAGGGCGTAATTATTATGAAGAAAGAAGTCGTAGCTACGGTAGCCGTAATAATAATGGCAGAGGAAATGGCAATAATAACCGTAACTCAAATGGCAATTCGAGAGGGAGTTCAGACAATAGCCGTAACTCAAATGGCAACACTTATGGCAATTCGAGAGGAAACTCAGACAATAATCGTAACTCGCAAGGCAGCACTTATGGCAATTCGAGAGGTAACTCTGATAGTCGCAGTTCTCAACCTTCAACGAGCGATTATGGCAAAAACTCGCAAGGAAATGGCAATTCTGGCACCGAAACTCGCAGAAATAGACCAAATGCAGATGTAACTCCAAATAGTCCTTCGGGCAATTATGGTAGGGGAAGTGGAGTAGATAATAGCAGAAGCGAGCGAAATACGCCAAGTCCAAGAACGCAAGAATCAAATGGCAGAACAAGCAGAGGTAGCGACTCAAGCCCAAGAGTTGAAAGACCAAACAGAAGCGTAGAATCTGCTCCAAGTCAGCCAAGTGCAGAGCGTCAGAGTAGAGGGGGAGGGGGTAGAAGTGAAAATGCTTCTTCGGATGGAAATAATGGAGGCGGACGTTCTGAAGGAAAAGGTAGAAGAAATTAATGGATAGCAAGTAGTCAAAAAAAATGCGTAGCAAGTTCTACGCATTTTTTTTGTTGTTGAAAATAAAAAATGCAATTTTACAAAAGCGATTAAAACGTTCATCATTTTTATAAATGCCCGATTTTCAACAATTCTTACTCTTCGCTTTGGCGGCTTTGATGCTCAATATCACGCCAGGAAACGACATGATTTTTGTTATCTCTCGTAGTTTGATTGGCACACGAGCAGGAATTTTTGCAGCCTTAGGCATTGGCTTGGGTTGCTTTTTACATATTTTTACTTCGGTGGTGGGGCTTTCGGTCATTATTCGGCAATCTGAGATTTTGTTTAATATTATTCGCTATACAGGAGCAGCTTATTTGATTTATATTGGCATAAAGAGTATCATGGAAAAACCTTCTACTATGGTTTTTAGTCCGAATGAAAACGATAAAAACACCAATCTCAAAATCTTGCGACAAGGAGCAATAACCAATATGCTCAACCCAAAAGTTTCGCTTTTTTTCTTGGCTTTTTTGCCACAATTCATTGATAATCAAGCTGATAATGTAACTTCTCAAATATTGTTTTTAGGACTTTGGTTCAATTTTTCAGGAACGTTGGTCAATGTTCTCGTTGCGTTGCTTTTCAGTAAAGTAGTAGCAAAATTGAGTAATTTCCAGCGTTTTTGGAAGATACAAAATAAAGTTTCGGGAGTGATTTTGGTGTTTTTAGGCTTGCAGATTGCTTTGAGGAAGTGAGTTTTGCACAGAAGGTTTTCAACTTGTCTTGGACTTTTTGAATTGCAGAAAAAAAAGCTGTATTTTTGATACATAAAACAAAAACACTAATGGAATTATTATTAGAAGTAAAAGATAGCAAAGCCTCTATTTTTATGGAGATTTTAAAAGAGTTTTCTTACGTGAAAGTGAAAAAGCAAACGAATGCACAAGAAGATGATGAATACTGCCAAAAACTATATGATGAAGCAATAAAAGAGAATCTTACTTACAGACCATTGGGTGATGCTTTGAAAGATATAGAAAAACTACGTACTGCAAATGGCTTATAAAATAAGTATCAGTAGTAAAGCTGAAAAGCAATTGGCGAAACTCCCAACACAGTTTTATACTAAAATCATTGAAAACATTCTTAACCTTGCTGAAAACCCACGCCCTTCTGGTTGTAAAAAACTGAAAGGTAGAGCAGGTTATCGCATCAGAATTGGCGATTATCGAGTAATTTATTCAATCGTCGATAGTATTTTATTAGTACAAGTGATTGCAGTTGGTGATAGAAAAGAAATTTATGAGTAGCCATAATCTACTATGCCGTTTTAAAAATGGCATTTGAGAACAAAAACTCACAACCCGTTTTTAAAACGGCAACTACAAACCTTCCTACAACTCCCGATAAAGCTCAACTAACTGCCCTGCAATTCGCTCACCTGAAAATTGTTTTACATGCTCTTTACCTTTCAAAATTAAGTCATTTCTTAACGTTTGGTTCGTTAAAACTTGCCTCATTTTATCAGCTAAATCATTGACATCCAAAGGATTAGCATATAAAGCACCATCGCCACCTGCTTCTTCCAAGCATGAACCAGTTGCTGCTACCACAGGCACTCCACTATGCAATGCCTCTACAATCGGAATGCCAAAACCTTCAAAAAACGAAGGATAAACAAACAATGCAGCACCTTGATACAAGGCAGGTAAGTCGGTTGAGGGAACACCAAATAATAACCTTACTCCTTGAGTAGATTCCTTCTCAATCTCTTCCGAATATTTCGATTTTCCTCCTACTAAAATCAATTCATAGTCTTTCAAGCCTAATTGCTGAAAAGCTTCAATCAAACGTTTTTGATTTTTTCGTTCAGAAAAAGACGAAATGCATAGAATGTAGGGTTTATTTATAGAATACTTTTTTAAAATCTCTTCCTGTACCCTGAGCGTAGTCGAAGGGTGAAATATCTCTTGACAATCTTGATAAATCACTCGAATGCGTTCTGATGGAATTTTGTAAAACTCCATGATATCATCTTTCGTTTGTTGGCTTACTGCCACAATCGCATCGGCATTTTCGCAAGCGTAACGAAACTTTTTATTATAAATATATCGGTCAATAAAAGGGTATAATTCGGGGTAACGCAAGAATATTAAATCATGAATCGTAACAACAGATTTTACGCCTGATTTTCTGATTCCAAAAGGAATTTCATTACTCAATCCATGATAAATATCAAGATTATCTTGCTTTAAGTCATTGTTTATTAGCCAACTACGCCACAGCCCCCCCCGCCCCCGATGGGGGAGCTTTATTAATGCTTTTTCAAAAATTCCCCCATTGGGGGTTAGCGGGCTTTTAGGAGTATAAAGCAAATATTCTTGCTCAGTAGCATATTTCAGCAACGATTCTATGATAAATCTACTGTAATTGCCTAAGCCAGTATGATTATTAAAAGCCCTTTTTGCATCAAAACCTATACGCATTGAACTATAATTTACGTAAATTTGTCAATTATTATTAGATTAACTTATTTAGCTGTACGCTTTAGGCTGTATGCTTTAAGCTTTGAATATTTCTAAAAGCCTATTGCATAAAGCGTAGTGCTTATTGCTGACATTTATGACCGAATACCAAATACATACATTGCCCAACGGCATCCGAATTGCCCACCGACAAGTACCATATACCCAAGTTGTACATTGTGGCCTTATGCTCGACATGGGCAGCCGTGACGAAAAACCAAATCAAGTGGGACTTGCTCACTTTTGGGAACACATGGCGTTCAAAGGTACGAAAAAGCGTAAATCTTACCACATTATTAATAGATTAGAGTCGGTTGGCGGAGAATTAAATGCTTATACGACCAAAGAAAAGATATGTTTTTATGCTTCGGTTTTAGATAATCACTTCGAGAAATCAGTTGAATTGCTGGCCGATATTACTTTCGATTCGGTTTTTCCTGAAAACCAAATTGAGAAAGAACGAGGTGTGATTTTAGAGGAAATGTCGATGTACCAAGATTCTCCCGAAGATGCTTTACAAGACGATTTCGACGAAATTATTTTTGCCAATCACCAACTCGGAGCGAATATTTTGGGTACGCAAGAAAGCGTAAAATCTTTCACAAGAAAGCAATTACAGGCATTTATTGCCGAAAACATGGATACCGAAAAAATCGTTTTGGCGGTTGTTGGAAACATTACTTTCAAGAAAGTTGTTCGTATTGCAGAAAAATATTTAAAGGATATTCCTGCAAAGAAAACAGATGTAAAACGCACACCACCAAGCAATTATGAAGTAAAAAGAGAAACGATTTCTAAGAAAATAACACAAGCACATTGTGCCATTGGTCGCCCTTCATACTCTATGCACGATGCTCGACGCTTGCCGTTTTTTATGCTTACCAACCTTTTTGGAGGACCGGGCATGAACTCTCGTTTGAATATGACTTTGCGTGAAAAATATGGTTTAGTTTATGGCATTGATGCTTCTTACTCGCCATTAACTGATACAGGTTATTTGGGAATTTATTTTGCCACTGATAAGTCAAATCTTGAAAAAGCCAATGCTTTGATTTTGAAGGAAATGCAGCTTTTGAAAGAAAAACCATTAAGCAAATACCAACTTCATACCATGAAAGAGCAATTGATGGGGCAGTTGGCAATGGCAGAAGAAAGCAATCAAAATTTTATGCTAATGATGGCAAAAAGCATTTTGGATGTTGGGAAAGTAGAAACACTCGAAAATATTTTTTTTGAAATAAAGAAAATCGAATCAACCGAATTGCAAGACATTACACAAGAAATGTTCGACGAGACACAATTGAGTTACCTTACTTTTTTGCCAGAAAATTAGGGTTTAAGACGTAGTATTTAGGACGTATCTGGATTTGTAAAAAAACCTAATTCCTAAATCCTAAGCCCTAACCCCTATCACATTATCAAGAAAGAATTATATTTTTTAAAGCATTTATAGTCAGCAGGATAATACTCTCGCTGACTTTTTTTATTTTTGGGTTCTCCGAAACAAAATCGTAATGAAAAACATATATTTTACCGCTGGTCCTGCCGAATTAAACCCCAAATTTGAAGATTTTATGCGTCAAGCAATTGATGAGCAAATCGGTTCTATTTCGCACCGCAGTGGGCAGTTCCGTAAGATTTATCAACATTGTGCCGAGAATCTTAGAGTGTTGATGAATATTCCCGAATCATCAGGAATTTTCTTTACAGGCTCGGCTTCTGAGGTTTGGGAGCGAATACTTCTGAACTTAGTCGAACACGAAAGTTTTCATTTGGTCAATGGCTCGTTTTCTGAAAAATTCTACAAATATGCCGTTTCAGCTCAAAAATATGCCCATAAACAAGAAAAACCGATTGGCGAAGGTTTTAGCTCAGGCGAAATAATTGTGCCAGAATATGCCGAATTGATTTGTGCCACACAAAACGAAACAAGTACGGGGGTACAAATGCGAGAGGCGGACATTCATAAACTGAAACGAAGCAACCAAAAACGATTGGTGGCAGTAGATATGGTTTCGTCGGCACCGATTCCAGAATTAGACTTAGATTTGATAGATACTGCTTTCTTTTCAGTGCAAAAAGCCTTTGGTTTACCCGCAGGCTTAGGTGTTTGGATTGCTAACGAAAAATGCCTCGAAAAAGCAAAAAGGCTCTCTAAATATGAAGGATTGACTATCGGGGCTCATAATAATTTGCCAACACTTTGGAAAAACTATGAAACTTACGAAACACCTGCAACACCAAACGTTTTGGGCATTTATCTACTTGGAAAAGTTGCCGAAGATATGAACAAAACAGGCATCGAAAACATCAGAAAAGAGACTGACGAGAAAGCAAAAAAAATCTATAAATACTTAGAAACCAGCAGTTTATGCAGCGTTGCTGTCAAGAATGCAGAGCATCGTTCGAAGACAGTAATTGTTGCAAATACCACAAAATCTTCGAAGGAAATTATCGAAAAACTCAAAGAAAAAAATATGATTGTGGGTAGCGGTTATGGTCCAAATAAAGACACTCAAATCAGAATTTCAAACTTCCCATCCAATACAATGGAGCAAATTGATATGCTTTTGAAAGAATTGAAGAAGATGGAGTAAAAAATATGATAAATTTAGCCTAATCAAAAAGAGCCTCAAACTTTCGTCTGAGGCTCTTTTATGTTATTCGAAATACTTTTAGATATTACGCTTCCTTAGTTTCTTCTCCTTCGGTCGTTTCATCTTGTGCTGGTTCTTCAACTGCAGCAACTTCTTCAGCAATAACCTCAGCATCAACTGCCGCTACTACTGGAGCAACGGCCACCTCTTCAACAACCTCTGCCGATGATTCATCAACAATAGCTGCCCCAGTGGAAACCTCAGCTGTTTCAGCAGCAACTTCAGCTTTCTTGCCACCACGACGGCTACGACGTGTCTTAGTAGATTTCTCTTCCGTTGGAGTCAATAATGCTTCGTTATAATCAACCAATTCAATCAAAGCACATTCAGCGTTATCGCCAAAACGAGCTCCTAATTTGATGATACGAGTATAACCACCATTACGATTAGCAACTTTCTCAGCAATTTCACCAAACAAGGTTTTCATTGCTTCTTTATCTTGCAAATGAGCAAAAACCGTTCTACGTGAGTGTGTGCTATCATTTTTCGATTTCGTAATCAAAGGCTCAACGAATTTACGCAATTCTTTTGCTTTCGCCAAAGTAGTTTCGATACGTTTGTACTGAATTAATGAAATCGCCATGTTTTGCAACATCGCCTCTCTGTGAGAATGAGTTCTCCCTAAATGATTGATTTTATTTCCGTGTCTCATTGTTATTTTTTCGTAAGTAACGGTCAAAAAAGCCTAACGCAGTCTTAGCATTTCCACCTATTACGATTATTAATTAATTTACTCGATTACTGCGGTACGAATTAAAATTTTGAATGGTTAATGTTAAATGATAAATTTAAAAAAAAATCTAATTTAACATTCAACATTAACCATTCAGCATTATATTACTCAATCTTCGTCTAACTTATATTTAATTACATCTAAGCCAAAATGTAAGCCTTTATCAGCAACTAATTGCTCCAATTCCGTCAAAGACTTCTTACCAAAGTTACGGAATTTCATCATATCAGCTACTTCAAGTCTTGCCAAATCGCCCAATGTACGAATATCAGCAGATTTCAAACAGTTGTAGGCACGAACCGACAAGTCAAGGTCTTGCAATGAAGTTTTCAATAACTTACGCATGTGTAAGAATTCTTCATCAACAATATTGTCTTCGTCGTCTTTCTTGGTATCAAATACCATGTTTTCGTCCGTAAACTTCAAGAAGTGTTGAATCAAAATGTGAGCCGCTTCTTGCAAAGCTCTCTCAGGATGAATCGAACCATCTGTTTTGATTTCAAGCAAAAGTTTTTCGTAGTCAGTACGTTGCTCTACACGAGTATTTTCAATGCTATATCTCACATTTTTGATGGGAGTATAAATCGAATCTACAGAGATAAAACCGATAGGCAAATCATTTTGTTTTTGCTCATCAGCGGCAACATAGCCACGTCCTTTATCAACAATGATTTCGATTTCAATCTCTTTTTGGTCGTCCAAACGGGCGATAACCAAATCAGGGTTCAAAATCTGAAAACTTTGTGTGAATTTACCGAGGTCCCCCGCAGTCAAAACACTTTGATTTTTAATTCTGACAGTAAATTTGTTATCTACATAATCAGAAACTTTTTTGAAACGAACCATTTTAAGATTCAAGATGATTTCTGTAACATCATCTACGACTCCATCAATGCTCGAAAATTCGTGTAATACCCCCGGAAATCTTACAGAAGTAATAGCGTAGCCTTCCAAAGAAGACAACAAAATACGACGAAGTGCGTTTCCGATGGTCACACCATACCCTCTTTCGAGTGGTTTAAACTCGAAAAAGCCATGGAAGTCGTCAGCCTTTTCCATGACAACCTTGTCAGGCATTTGAAATGCTAATATTGACATACGTATGCAGTGTGTTTGTTTTCGTTAACTAAAAGGTGGTTAGCTACACCACCAATAAAAAAACGTAGCTGTGCCATTCTCGAATTTTTCGACAATGGCACACCCACTTGACAAATATTATTTGTTATATAATTCGACGATTGCCTGCTCGTTGAAGTTTTCTGGAATCTGGTCACGCTCTGGGTAGCTAATAAATTTGCCAACCATTTCTTTACCATCCCATTCTAACCAGTTGTAACGTTTTGCATTATGAGCATTCAAGCTATCAGTAATTGCTACTAAAGCCTTTGATTTCTCACGAACACCTACAATTTGACCTGGTTTCAAAATCAAAGAAGCAACATTTAATACTGCTCCATCAACTGTGATGTGGCAATGTGTTACTAATTGACGAGCCGCACGACGTGTTGGAGCAATTCCCAAACGGAAAACAGTGTTGTCTAAGCGACCTTCACACATTTTCAAAAGGTTATCACCTGTACGTCCTTCTTTAACTGATGCAATTTGGAAAAAACGTGCAAATTGACGCTCCAACATACCATAAGTATATTTTACCTTTTGCTTTTCAATTAATTGCTGACCATACTCTGATTTTTTACTTTTACGTCCCTTTCCATGTTGTCCGGGTGGGTACGCTTTTTTACTTAATGCCTTACTTGGACCCATTACTGGCTCTCCAAATCTTCTTGAAATCCTTACCTTTGGACCTGTGTATCTTGCCATTTTTGCTTGTTTTTAAATGAAATAGAGATTGATTAGCCCCAATGTCCAAACTATCAATCGCTTCGATAAATTAATTTCTTAACTTATGAAACTACGGCGAACCGTTTCCTATTTCCAATCTCGTTGATAAACGAGAGACGTTTTGAATTATTATTTACTTATGACAACAAAAGAATGAAAACTAAAAACCTTGTATAAATAAGCAAAATGCTTGAATAAACTTAGTTTACAGTTTACATTCTCCTGAATTATCTAAACTCTTCTACGCTTCGGTGGGCGACATCCATTATGAGGAAGTGGCGTTACGTCAGTGATTGTTGTTACTTCGATACCTGAGTTTTGAATCGTACGGATGGCAGACTCACGTCCAGAACCCGGTCCTTTTACAAAAACTTCAGCTTTACGCATACCAGCCTCGTGTGCTACTTGTGCAGCACTTTGAGCTGCCATTTGTGCAGCATAAGGTGTATTTTTCTTAGAACCTTTAAAACCCATTTTACCAGCCGAACCCCAAGAAATAACTTGACCTTGAGTATTTGTAATTGATATAATGATGTTATTGAAAGAAGCTCTGATGTGTACTTCACCTATTGGCTCTACTACAACTATTCTTTTTTTAGCTTTATCTTTTCTTTTCGCTTGTGCCATTTTGACAAAACATTATTAAATGATTGGCAGTACAGAAAAACCTGTACTCTGTTCGATTTTCTCCCCAAAATAGAAAATCCATATTTTTGCCTTTGTCCCCCTTTAGGGGTTAGGGGTTGGGGTTACTTAGTAGCTTTTTTCTTGTTTGCTACTGTCTTACGCTTACCTTTACGGGTACGTGAGTTGTTTTTGGTACGTTGTCCACGAAGTGGTAGGCCTTTACGATGACGAACGCCACGGTAACAACCAATGTCCATCAATCGCTTGATAGCCAACTGAACTTCTGAACGCAATTGACCTTCAACAGTCATTTCTTCCGTAATAATACCACGAATGGCATTAGCTTCACCGTCATTCCAATCGCCAGCTTTTTTATCAAAACTGATATTAGCTTTTGTTAAAATCTTCTGTGACGCACTACGACCGATGCCGTAGATGTACGTAAGGGCGATTTCGCCTCTTTTTTTGTCTGGGATATCAACACCTGCAATCCTCATAGATATTAGCCTTGTCTTTGTTTAAACTTAGGATTCTTTTTGTTAATAACGTAAATCTTACCCTTTCTACGGATAACTTTACATTCAGCACTACGCTTCTTAACCGACGCTTTTACTTTCATTTCAAATTTAATTAATGAATGAGTGAATGAGCGAATGAGTGAATAATATTAAAAAATTAATCTCAGCTCATTCAGCATTATTTATAACGATACGTAATTCTTGCTTTACTCAAATCATAAGGCGACATTTCTAACCTTACTTTGTCGCCTGGCAGAATACGGATATAATTCATTCGCATTTTACCTGAAATATGGGCAATTAATTCATGCTTATTCTCCAAACGAACACGAAACATTGCGTTAGAAAGAGCTTCGATGATAATGCCGTCAACTTCGATATTTGATTGTTTTGCCATTAAATATTTTAATTGTGAGATTTGAAAACAAATAGTTTTCAAATTATATCAACTATGCAATGAATAAATTTTTACTTCTTAAAACTTCTTCGATGTACTGAAAAGTAGTCAATAACTCTGCACTTCCTTTTCTTACAACTACTGTATGCTCATAATGAGCTGCTTGCTTTCTGTCTTCAGTGCGAATTGTCCAATTGTCATTTTCTTGAACTACTCCTCTTCGTCCTAAAGTAATCATTGGCTCAATGGCAATTACCATTCCTTCTTGCAATTTTGGACCGTTTCCACGTTTTCCAAAATTTGGAACTTCAGGTGATTCATGAAGAAATCTTCCTACACCATGACCAACTAATTCTCTCACAACACCATATCTAAATTTTTCAGCATAACCTTGTACTGCAAAACTTATATCCCCTACTCTATTTCCTGTGCGGGCTTGTTCAATACCTTTGAAAAGTGATTCATAAGTATGTTTTAGTAATTCTAAAACCTCATTTTTAACTTCACCAATAGTATATGTATAAGCACTATCGGCATGGTAATTATTTTTAAAAACACCACAATCAATAGAAACAATGTCGCCATCTTTCAAAACTCGATTACTTGGAATTCCATGTACTACCACTTCATTGACAGAAATACAAAGGCTTGCTGGAAAATCATTATATCCTAAAAAAGAAGGATGTCCGCCATTATCTTTTATATAATCGTAAGCTACTTTGTCTAATGCTTTTGTTGTAACTCCAGCTTCAATTATTTTAGCAACTTCTGCATGAGCCTTACCTAAAATCTGTCCATTCTTCCGAATAATTTCTAACTCTTCTTCTGATTTTAGATAAATTATTTTATCTTTTTTGCTCATGTTTAATTTGTGTTAGACTGGTATATTAGAAACAGTCTGACGACCTTGAATTCTACCTGATTCCATTAAACCTTCGTAACGTTTCATCAATAGATAACTTTCAATTTGTTGTAAAGTATCTAAAACAACCCCTACTAAGATTAACAATGATGTTCCTCCGAAAAATGAAGCAAATCCTTGTGTCATTCCTAATAAACCTGCCAAAGCTGGCAAAATTGCTATCACTGCTAACAAGACACCACCCGGTAACGTTATTCTATCTAAAATATTTGCTACAAAATCTGATGTTGGTTGTCCTGGCTTAACACCCGGAATAAAACCTCCACCACGTTTCATATCATCAGCAATTTGATTTGGATTAATCGAAATCGCTGTGTAAAAGAAAGTAAAACCAATAATCAAAATCGCATAAATAATACAATACTGCCATGAAGAGGGATTATTCATAATAATCGCCCAACTTTGAAAAGTATCATTTTTTGTACTATCGGCTAAGTAAGTCAAAACTAAACCCGGAATAAACATCAATGCTTGTCCAAAAATGATTGGCATTACACCCGCAATATTTAATTTCAAAGGTAAATATTGACGCTGACCTGTAACTACCTTATTCCCAACGATTTGCTTGGCATATTGAACAGGAATTCGGCGAGTTGCTTGTGTGATTGCTACTGCAAACAAAACAACCATAAATAAAGCTACAATTTCAAGAACAAAGAATAAAATCTCACCATTTCCACCTCTTGCTTGTGCTTCACCAAAAATTGCACCTGGAAGTCTTGAAACAATACCAATCATAATCATCATTGATATACCATTTCCAACACCTTTTTCTGTCATTCTCTCACCAAGCCACATACACATTACTGTTCCTGCTACAATTAGTAATACTGAGCTTATGTAGAACAGTCCTTGACTAATCATAATAGCATCTGTTGGAATCGTTGCTTGCACGTAAGTAAATGCTTGTGCTCCAGCAACTGCAATCGTAAGCCAACGTGTAATTTGATTCAATTTTCTACGTCCTGACTCACCTTCTTTTTGTAATTTACTAAAATAAGGCAAAGCAAGTGTCAATAACTGAATGGCTATTGATGCTGAAATATAAGGCATGATACCCAATGCCATAATAGAGGCATTTTTGAACGCTCCACCAACTAAGGTATTCAAAAGACCTAATAAGCCATTGCTTTCGGTAAGGTCTTTTAGTTTTGCCACATCAACTCCGGGTAAAACTACATGAGAGCCAATACGAAAAATAATAATAATCAAAATGGTTTGAAGAATACGTTTTCTTAATTCTTCAATAGACCAAATGTTTCGGAGTGTCGTAATGAATTTGTTCATTTCTTTAGGAAATACAAGCGTTTAGGTAAGAAATTATTCAGCTTTACCTCCGTTGAGTTTGTCTTGCAATTCTTTCAACTCATCAAACTTACCATCACGTGCCAGTTCGGCTTGTGCTGCCCAAGTTGTTGGGTCGTGCATTGTATATCTTGAACCCGCAGCTTCAAGAATTTCTTTGACTTTCTCAGCTGGTGTTGCTGCTAAATCTGCAAAAGTAATAACTCCTGCGTTAATTAGCAAATCTGCAATTTTCGGACCAACACCTTCTATCAATTTCAAATCATCTCCTTCTGCTACTTTCTTTGCTTTTTTAGGCTTTGCTTCTACAAGTGCTTCCTCAACAATCGCTAAAACTTCTTCTATTGGAGAAACTACTTCTTCAACAATTGCTACAGTTTTCACTTTAGTTACTGGATTTTTTACACCTTGTCCCGATGCATCTTTATTAAAAGTTGCATCAACTGTGGCAGTACCACCTACTTTTTCAATAGCAGCAATAGCAGTAGTTGAAAAACCATTCGCACGCAAATTAACTTTTGCAGTCAATTCTCCACGTCCTAAGATTTTAACTAAATCAGATTTTGAAGTAAGTCCGTTATTGTACAATACTCCTAAATCAATATTATGAATACCCGTTTTATCAAAAAGGGCTTGGATTGTATCTAAGTTAATCGCCTTGTATTCAACACGATTGATATTTTTGAAACCAAACTTAGGAACACGACGTTGTAATGGCATTTGACCACCTTCAAAACCACGTTTTTGGCTATATCCTGAGCGAGATTTTGCTCCTTTATGTCCACGTTTTGCAGTTCCACCACCGCCAGAACCATGTCCACGTCCTACTCTATCGTTTGCTTTTACTGACCCTTTCGCTGGTCTTAGTGACTCTAATTTCATCGAATTCGATTATTTTAATCGGTTATTAATACGCAATTCCGATTTTCGGAATCACTCGGCTATGCCTTTGGTTTTTCAATTATCAATTATCAAATATCAATAAAATATTTATTGATATTTGATAAATTCTAATAAAACTACCAGTTTTGAGAACAAAAAACTTTGAATGGCTTACGCTTCTTCGATAACTAACAAGTGTTTCACTGCGTTAATCATACCTTGCATTGCAGGGTTTAGTTCTTTTTCTACTGTACGATTTAGTTTTCCAAGTCCTAAAGCTGCAATAGTGCGTTTTTGAACTTCTGGTCTGCCAATTGTACTTCTTACTTGAGTAATTTTTACTGTTGCCATTTTATTATTTATTCAAAGGTTCAAAATTCGATGTTTGATGCTCGATGTAAACATCGAACGCTGAAAACTGAACTTTGAACTAATAAATTATCCGTTAAATACTTTATTCATTTTCACACTACGCTGGAATGCAATTGTATGTGGTGCACGCATTTGACTAAGTGCATCAATCGTTGCTTTAACTACGTTATGAGGATTTGATGAGCCTTTTGATTTTGCCAATACATTATGAATGCCGGCTGCTTCCAAAACTGCACGCATCGCACCACCTGCAATAATTCCTGTTCCAGGAGCTGCTGGTTTTACAAATACAAATCCACCTGAAAACTTACCGTGAATTTCGTGAGGTACAGTATCATTGATAATTGGTACAGTAACTAAGTTTTTCTTAGCGTCTTCAATCGCTTTGGCTATTGCCTCAGTTACTTCAAGTGCTTTTCCTAAACCTTGTCCTACAACTCCTTTACCATCGCCGAGAACGACAATTGCAGAGAAACTAAAACGACGACCACCTTTTACTACTTTTGCTACACGATTAATGGCGACTACTCTTTCTTTGAGTTCTGCCTCGTTTACTTTTGCTTTGTTCATTGATTCAGAATTTCAAGATTAGAATTTTAAACCGCCTTCTCTGGCACCTTCGGCAACTGCCTTCACGTTACCATGATATAAATAACCGTTACGGTCAAATACACAAGCTAAAATGCCTTTTTCAGTAGCTTTTTCAGCTATTTTTTTGCCAACTTCCTTAGAGTTATCAACTTTCACACCTTTCAAACCCAACTCCGTAGTTGAAGTAGCAGCCAATGTAACACCCTTTGAATCATCAATTAATTGGGCGTAGATGGCAGTATTTGAACGGAATACCGACAAACGAGGTCTTTCAGTTGTACCTGATACCTTGCGACGGATACTCCACTTTATCTTTTGTCTTCTATCAGTTTTTACACTTGACATTGTTTTTGCTATTTTGAGATTTTCAGAAATAATAAAATTATTTCTTTCGTCTTGTGTCTAATGATTATTTCTTCTTACCTGAGGTTTTACCAGCCTTACGACGTACAATTTCACCAACAAAACGAATACCTTTTCCTTTGTATGGCTCAACTTTACGAAGTGATTTGATTTTTGAAGCTACCAAACCAATCAGTTGTTTGTCTGTACCTTCAAGTGTAACCATCGGATTTTTACCTTTTTCCATTGCAGTTGTAACTTTCAACTCTGATGGAACAACGAAATAAACGTTGTGAGAAAAACCTAAGCTAAGGTCAAGAACGTTACCATTATTAGTAGCCTTGTAACCTACACCAACAATCTCCATTTCAGTTTTGTAACCTGTACTTACACCAATAACCATGTTATTGATTAAAGAACGATACAAACCGTGAAGAGCTTTATGACGTTTTTGTTCAGTTGGTCTTTCGACTTTCAATTCGCTACCTTCGATAGCAATTGACATATCTGGATCAACTTTTTGTGTTAGTTCTCCCTTCGGTCCTTTTACAGTTACGATGTTTTGAGCATCTACTGAAATTGTTACTCCACCTGGAAGGGCAACTGGTTTTTTACCAATTCTTGACATTTTTTGATAGTTTAAGGCTTCAAAATAATCGGGCGACGATTCGCTTCGTCGAATGACGTTTATTAGGAGCGGTCAACGATAATTAATTATTAATATACGTAGCACAATACCTCGCCACCTACTTTCAATGAGCGTGCTTCTTTGTCTGTCATTACGCCTTTTGAAGTTGAAACGATAGCAATACCTAAGCCATTGATAACACGTGGAATTTCGGTTGTACCAGCATATTTACGTAAACCTGGCTTTGAAACACGCTTCAATTCTACAATTGCAGATTGTTTCGTAACTGGATTATACTTTAATGCAATTTTGATTACGCCTTGAGGAGCAACTTCTTCGAATTTATAACTTTGAATAAAGCCTTTATCGTAAAGTACTTGAGTAATCGCTTTTTTGATGTTCGAAGCAGGAATTTCTACCACTCTATGACGTGCCTTTATGGCATTTCTGATTCTGGTAAGGAAGTCTGCTATTGGATCCGTTGTAATCATTTTTGATATTTAATTTTGGATACCTAAGCCAACATTAAGCAGTATCGTAAGCACGACTTTCTTAATTGGGCTGCAAAATTAGAGAATATTTTTTAGAAAAAGTAATATAATGTTTGTTTTATTATTGCCTCAAGTGAATATTCTTGATTAAACTTAATTTATTCAGAGAATATTGACATTATTAAGAAAATAACACAAGCATTATTACCAAGATGCTTTCGTAACCCCTGGAATTAAACCTTTACCAGCCATTTCACGGAAGGTAACACGGTTGATTCCAAACTTACGCATATAACCTCTTGGACGACCTGTCAATTGGCAACGATTGTGCAAACGAACTGGTGAGGAGTTACGTGGTAATTTGTCTATGCCAATGAGATCTCCTGCCGCTTTTAGGGCAGCACGCTTGACAGCATATTTTGCTACACAAGCTATTTTCTTTCTATCTCTTGCTTTTATTGATTCTTTTGCCATTGTATGACTAAATTATAAATATCGAAATCTGTATATTATTTCTTAATGCTTGCAAATGGCATTCCCAATGCTTTCAACAATGCATATCCTTCTGCATCTGTTGGAGCTGATGTTACCAAAGTTATGTCCATTCCTTGAATTTTCGAAATTTTGTCAATCGAAATCTCAGGGAAGATGATTTGTTCTACTACTCCGAAGGTATAATTCCCACGACCATCAAAACCTTTATCATTGATACCTTTGAAGTCACGTACACGTGGAAGAGCAATTGCTGTCAAACGGTCAAGGAATTCGTACATTTTATCTCCACGCAATGTTACTTTTACGCCGATTGGCATATTTTCACGAAGTTTGAAGTTTGATACAGCTTTCTTTGAAAGTGTTGCTACTGCTTTTTGACCTGTAATAGTTGTAATTTCTTCCAAGCTACTGTCAATTAATTTCTTATCGCCAGTTGCTGCACCTACACCACGATTTACTACAATTTTTTGTAGAACGGGTACTTGCATCACTGACTTATAGCCAAACTTTTCTTTCAAAGCTGGTACTATTTCGTTTGCGTACTTTTCTTTTAAACGTGCCATTTTAATCTGTTTTTTAGGAGGATTTCCGACCCTCACCCCCCCGCCCCTGAAGGGGAGCTTAAAACTTCATTTGAATAAATTCAAACATTCCCCTTTAGGGGTTAGGGGTGTTTTATATAAACTTACCTGTCTCCTTCGAGAATCTTTGTAATTTACCTTTATCGTTTTCCATACGTCCTGTACGAGTAGCATTGCCTGTAGCAGGGTCAACTACCATTACATTACTTATATGAATCGAACCTGGAAATTCACGAATTTCACCTTGTGGTGTTGTAGCCGAAGGTTTTACGTGTTTTTTGTGAATGTTTACACCTTCAACAACAACACGCTGTTTTTCAATCATCATTTCGATGATGCGACCACGCTTACCTTTTGCGTTTCCAGCAATTACTTCAACTGTATCGCCTGAGCGTACATGGTGTTTCTGCTGCTTATTGGATTTTCTTTCCATTACTTTTGAAATTTGAAAATTTTTAAAGTTTATAATTTGATGCTGAAATTTTGGAAATTGTTATTTCCAAAATTCAATTTATTCAAATTAAAGAACTTCTGGAGCCAGAGAAACGATTTTCATGAATTGTTTCTCACGCAATTCGCGAGCAACAGGTCCAAAAATACGAGTGCCACGTGGCTCATCTTGGTTGTTTAATAGTACGACTGCGTTGTCTTCAAAACGAATGTATGTGCCATCCTTGCGACGAACTTCTTTCGTTGTTCTCACAACAACAGCTTTCGACACAGTTCCTTTCTTCATGTTTGAAGAAGATAAGGCTGATTTCACAGTAACGACAACTTTATCACCGATTGAGGCATAACGTTTACGTGTGCCACCCAAAACTCGGATGACAAGCACTTCTTTTGCACCACTATTATCGGCAACACCTGCTCTTGATTCTTGCTGTAACATTTTTTTATTGATTAAAAGCCCCCTAACCCCCGATGGGGGAATTTAAGGAACATTAAAAAAGTATATTATAACCTACACTCTCCCATCGGGAGGCGGGGGGCTATTTCGCTTTTTCTACGATTTCTACTAATCTCCAATTTTTGTTTTTGCTCAATGGACGAGTTTCCTGAATTTTTACTGTATCACCGATACCTACTTCATTCTTTTCGTCATGGAACATAAACTTCTTGGTTTTGAGCATAAACTTTCCGTATTTCGGATGCTTCAATTTACGAACAACAGTTACAACACCAGATTTGTCCATCTTGTTGCTTACTACCATTCCGACACGCTCTTTTCTAAGATTTCTTTCCATTGTTCAGATACTTAATTTCCTGATTTATCAGGGATTTCTATAATTTATCTTGCGTTCAATTCGGTCATCAATTGAGCTATCAATCGGCGAGACTGACGAATACGCATCGGATTTTCGATGGGTGTAATTGCATGAGCAAATTGTAATTTCAATATTCTGTCTTTTTCAAGAGAGATAGTTTGCTCAAGCTGCTCAGGTGACAATGCTGTGATTTCTGACTGTTTCATTTTTTTATTTACTTAATCCGAGTCAGGGATTAGGATTCAGGAATTAGGCTTTAGGGGTTTATTCCTGTATTAGGCTAACTCATAACTCATAACTCAGAACTCAGAACTGTTATTATTATTCTGCTTCTTCTTGGTAGTCTCTACGTACTACAAACTTTGTTGCAACTGGTAGCTTTTGAGCTGCCAAACGAAGTGCTTCACTTGCTAATGCAACTGATACACCTGTTGCTTCAAATAATATTGTACCAGGTTTAACACTGGCTACCCAATATTCGGGAGCTCCTTTACCTTTACCCATACGAACCTCTAAAGGCTTTTTGGTGATAGGTTTGTCTGGAAAAATACGAATCCATACTTGCCCTTCACGTTTCATTGCACGGGTAACACCGATACGTGCTGCTTCAATCTGACGAGAGGTGATTCTACCCGGCTCTAAAGATTTGATAGCGAATGTTCCGAAAGCTATCTCGTGTCCACGAGTGGCAAGACCTTTGATTCTGCCTTTTTGTTGCTTACGAAATTTGGTTCTTCTTGGTTGTAACATGATGCTATTATATTTCAGCACTTTGTGCTTAATTTCAAGTTTCAAGTAATTACGTTTCAATGTTAAACTCGAAAATCGAAATTTGTAACTTGAAACTAAAGACTATATTTATCTCTTATTTGGTCCTCCTGGACCTCTGTTGTTGCTGTTACGATTGGCACCCGGACCGCCGCCACGATTATTATTGTTGCGACCAGCTGGACCACCTTTATCTCCACCGCCTCTGTTGTCATCACGACCACCACCTCTGCGGTCATCACGTCCACCATCACGACCACCACCTCTACGATCATCACGTCCACCACGGTTTCCACCACCTTCGTTACCTCTTTCGGCATTCGCTTGTGCTGCACCGCCACCTGCTGGAGTCAAATCACGTTTTCCAAAAACTTCGCCTTTGAAAACCCAAACTTTTATACCGATTTTTCCGTAAACTGTCAAGGCTTCTGAGATTGCGTAGTCGATGTCTGCACGAATTGTATGCAATGGAATACGTCCTTCTTTGTACATTTCGTTACGAGCCATTTCGGCACCTGCCAAACGACCACCCAATTTCACTTTGATACCTTGAGCACCAACACGAACTGCAGCTTGAATAGCTTGTTTCATGGCACGTCGGTAAGAGATACGAGCTTCGAGTTGTTGTGCTATTGATTCTCCGATTAATTTCGCATCCAATTCTGGACGTTTGATTTCGTAGATATTGATTTGCACATCTTTGCTCGTCAATTTTTTTAGCTCTTCCTTAATCTTATCGACTTCGTTACCACCTTTTCCAATTACAACGCCAGGGCGTGCAGTGTGGATTGTAAGAGTGATACGCTTTAAGGTACGCTCGATAACTACTTTCGAAATTGCACCTTTTGGAATACGAGCTGAAACGTATTTACGAATTTCTTGGTCTTCGACAAGTTTCTCGGCAAATGTTTTGCCGCCATACCAATTGGAATCCCAACCTCTGATATAGCCAAGTCTAAAACTTACAGGATTTATTTTTTGTCCCATTGGTAATTTTCTTTACTTTATTAAGCAATACGAGTAGTGTATCGTTTGCTATTTGATGAATTAAACTGCACTATCTACAACGATTGTCAGGTGATGTGAACGCTTGCGGATACGATGTCCACGTCCTTGCGGAGCTGGTCTCATACGCTTCAACATACGACCGCCATCTATGAAAATTGTTTTTACGAATAATTCGGCTTCTTCAATTTTCAAGTCTTCGTTCTTTTGTTGCCAGTTGGCAACAGCCGATAATAAGACTTTTTTAATAACTGGTGCTGCGTGTTGAGGTTGAAATGTCAAAATCCCCAAAGCCTGACTTACCTTCATTCCCCTGATAAGGTCAATTACTAATCTCGCCTTACGAGGTGTAGTTGGGTAATCACTAAGTTTTGCTACTGCTTCCATTTTTTCAATTATCAGTTATCAATTATCAATTATCAGTTTTCAATTATCAATGTTCAATATTTAAAAATTGGTTTTAAACCTAATTTACTAAAATTAACTACTTGATAATTATTCATTGATAATTGCTCATTGTTAATTGTTATTATCTTTTACCTTTATCTTTTTTTGCTACGTGACCACGGAAGTTACGAGTTGGTGAAAACTCACCAAGTTTGTGTCCTACCATGTTGTCAGTTACATAAACAGGAATAAATTTATTTCCGTTGTGTACTGCGAAGGTGTGACCAATGAAATCTGGAGAAATCATTGAGCGACGTGACCACGTTTTGATTACTGATTTTTTGCCAGAGGCATTCATATCGACAATTTTCTTGTCAAGACGAAAATCAATATATGGTCCTTTTTTGAGTGAACGTGCCATTTTAAATTCTGAGCGGTTCGCCGCTGCGATTCGAATTTAGAGTTATGAGTTATGAATTCTAAGTTTTAAACTTTCAAACCATTAAACTTTCTAACTTTCAACTATTTGTGATTATTTACTTCTTCTTGAAATGATTAACTGAGTTGAAGGCTTGGTTTTATCACGAGTCTTTTTACCTTTCGCTAATAAACCATTACGTGAACGTGGATGACCTCCCGAAGCACGTCCTTCACCACCACCCATAGGGTGATCAACTGGGTTCATGGCTACACCACGAACTCTTGGGCGAACACCTAACCAACGATGACGACCTGCTTTTCCAAGTGTTACGTTCATGTGGTCAGCATTTGAAACAGTTCCAACAGTTGCAATACAAGTTGCTAAAACCATTCTCATCTCTCCTGATGGCGTTTTCAAAGTAACATATTTACCATCTTTTGCCAATACTTGAGCGTAAGTTCCTGCACTACGAGCTAACTGAGCACCTTTGCCAGGTTGTAACTCAATATTGTGAATGATTGTTCCCAATGGCATTTTGCCTATTGGAAGAGCATTTCCCATTTCAGGAGCAACTGCTGAGCCAGAAATAACAACTTGCCCTACTTTCATTCCTTGTGGCGAAATAATATATGCTTTCTCACCGTCAGTATATTGTATTAAAGCAATACGAGCTGTACGATTTGGGTCGTATTCGATAGATTTTACTTCAGCCGAAACATCAAACTTATTTCTTTTAAAATCAATAAGGCGATATCTACGCTTGTGTCCTCCACCGATATAGCGAGCTGTACGGTGTCCTTCGTTGTTACGTCCACCCGACCTTTTGATTGCTACGAGCAAACTTTTCTCAGGCTTATTTGTCGTGATTTCAGAGAAATCAGGAGCAATGCGATGACGCTGTCCGGGTGTGTTTGGTTTAATTTTCTTAATACCCATTGTTTCAATACCTTACCTTAATTTGTAAGGAAATTTAATTTGCGATTGAAATTTTGCACCTACATCTTGGTAGGTATACTTTTTTCTAAGCTCTTATTATTTTACTCTAATGAAAGAGTAGGCTTACAAATTTTCGTAGAAGTCGATTGCATCACCTTCTTTAAGCGTAACGATTGCTTTTTTGAAGGTTGATGTTAAACCTGATGATGCTCTTCCACGTGTCATTCTCGATTTCTTCTTGCCGATTTGACGAACAGTGTTTACGTCTGTAACGCTTACACCATACATTCTTTCTACAGCTTTTCCGATTTCGATTTTGTTTGCGTTCATGTCCACCTCGAACACAAATTTACCTTTTGTGGTAAGTTTTTGTGATTTTTCGGTAACGATTGGTCTTTTGAGTACGCTCATTTTTGTATTAGTTATGAATTATGAGATATGAATTATGAGTTATTTACTCTAATATCATACTTAATATTAATTCAATATTGTTTCAATTTTTGATACTGCACCTTCGCTGATAAGAATTTTGTCAGCATTAATCAAGTCATACGTACTTACTTCGTCTGCACTTAATACTTTTGTTCTTGGAATATTACGAGCCGATAAGTAAACATTATCATCATAAGTTGGAATGATAAACAATGTTTTGCTACCTGTCAATGACAATGCACCAAGAAATGTTAAGTATGATTTTGTTTTTGGAGCGTCGAAAGTAAAGTCTTCAATGATTGAAACGTTATTTTCTTTAACTCTTGAAGAAAGAACTGACTTACGAGCTAAAACTTTGATTTTCTTGTTCAATTTGAAGTCGTAATCACGTGGAGTTGGACCGAATACACGACCACCACCTACGAAAATTGGAGCTTTAGTTGAGCCGTGTCTTGCACCGCCTGAACCTTTTTGACGAACAATCTTCTTGGTAGAACGATTGATTTCTGCTCTTTGTTTTGCTTTGTGCGTACCTTGACGTTGGTTAGCCAAATAGTGTTTTACATCTAAGTAAACTACGTGTTGGTTTGGCTCAATTCCGAAAACTTCGTCTGACAACGTTGCCGTGCGACCTGTTTCTTTTCCGTCTTTGTTTATTACTGATAAATTCATTGGTATTTGCTGTATTTTTTCGATGTCGTTCAGTTTCGACCTAACCCCCCCGCCCCTGAAGGGGAGCTTAATTTAAAAAAAATATTCTTTCAATAACTCCCCTTTAGGGGTTGGGGGTTATTTATGTAATGTAATGTAAGAGTTCTTTGCTCCTGGAATTGAACCATTCACAATGATTAGATTTTGCTCTGTCATTACTTTCAATACTTTCAAGTTTTGAATTGTGGTACGAGTGTTACCCATACGACCACCCATGCGAACACCTTTGAATACACGAGATGGGAATGAACAAGCACCAATCGAACCTGGATGACGACCTCTGTTGTGCTGACCGTGTGTTTGACCACCAACTCCAGCAAAACCGTGACGTTTCACAACCCCTTGAAAACCACGTCCTTTTGAGTTTCCAGATACATCTAAGAAATCTCCTTCTGCAAAAACATCTTCTACACGAATTGTTTCTCCAAGACTATATTGCTTTTCAAATTCTTTGAATTCGATTAATTTACGCTTAGGTGTTGTACCTGCTTTCTTGAAATGACCTACCAATGGGCGACTCGTGTTTTTCTCTTTCTTTTCTCCGTAACCTAATTGGATAGCTGTGTAGCCATCTTTCTCTTCGGTACGAACCTGAGTTACAACACAAGGACCTGCTTCTATCAAAGTACAAGGTACTGCTTGACCTTCTGCGTTGAAGATAGTTGTCATTCCAACCTTCTTTCCAATAATTCCAGACATGGTATTTTACGCTTTATTTTGCTAATGTAACCTACAACTTTGAATCTTTCCAGCACGAAAATTTGAACTGGGGTGCAAAATTCGTAAAAATTTTGCTTGATAACAAATTTTAGGTCAAAAATAATTTACTTTTTTCCAGAGGTTGATTTTCATCAACTTAAACTTTGCACAACAAACCGCTTGGGTAAGGTCGTAATAAGGTGCAGGATGATTCCTTGTTGCCTTGTTGTGATTCCTGTAAATGTTCAATAGCTTTCGGAGACCGTTTCAAATGAGTGAATGATGAAGTAGGGTTGCTACTTTATTTACTCTCAACAGTCAATAGTCAAATTGGTTTCCTGAATGATTCAAGACTTCATTTGACCACAGAAGATTACTCCGTTTCTTAATGAGGATGCAAAGGTAGGGTTTTGTTTTTTTATATGCAAATATTGTGGGGAAATATTTTTTAAATTGTTTTTGCATAGTCTCATCTACCCTACTTCAACTTCACTTACGCTACTTCAACTTCACTGTCCAAACCTCAAATCGAGTTTTGGTGGGGTTATTTTACCAGCAATCCCCTAACAAAAAAATATCCTTTCCCAAAATATCATTGAACAATAACCTTCAAAAAAAATACTCATCATAATCAATTACTTGATAAAATTGGCAATATCCTATCAGATCACCATCCAAACTTCATTTTTCTTTAGTTATTTCCTCAGAAAATTGTTTAATTTTGTTTCATAAAAATGAAAAACTATGGGAATGTTTGACACAATTCTGATAAATTCAAAGATTTTGCCAGTGTCGGAAGAAGTTCAGAATAGTTTGAAAGGGGAAGATTTTCAAACAAAATCCTTAGAAAATGCTTTGAATGTTTACAGAATCAACGATGATGGTTTTCTGGAAACTATTTTTGGGGAAAGTTTTTTTGATGAAGATGAAACGGACGAATTACAAAAAAGCAAAGATTGGGAAATTGTACGACTCACTGACGCAATTAAATTTCATACCTATATCAACGATGAATATTTCGACTTTGTAGCTATATTTGAGGAAGGCAAACTATTGATTATCAAGCGAGTAGTTGACATTAGAACGGCCTGGAATAAAAAGTAAGGGAAAATATTACCAAATGAGTTTTAAACCCATTGGAACATAGTGCGGAAACAATGAATCTGGCGAAACCAAAGGTAAATTCATGGAAATTGCATGAGCAATTATCATTCTATCGAAGGGGTCTTTGTGGAGTTCTTGTTTTGTGCCAATCACTGTTTTGCCATCAATATTCTTCTTAAATGGTTTGCGGTAAGATAGGTAATCAAAAGAAGAAAAGAATTTTAAGGCTTGCCATTGTGTATCAAGCAAAGTGAGTCCAAATTTTAGTAGAATTTGTTGGTAAAATTCATCAAAATCTAAGTCAATGTGTATCATTTTAGCTCTCACATGATTGGATAATTCCCAAATACTGGAAACAGAAACATAGTCCGTAACGGCTTGCTGTATTCGGTTTCGTGCAGATGGTGTAATAGCTTTTTGGTTTCGGGTAAGGTAATCCAATACAATTGTGTCAATTATAATTTCGTCCATTAGCAATCAAAATTACCTTTGCCAGTTTCAATATCTTTTTTCCAAATATTGAGTTTTCCTTTGCCAAAATGCTTAATGATTTCAGAATTATCTAAATTTCTTTTGGGTTTTGCACCTTTCAAGTCATTAGTCCAAACCGAAGATTTTAAAGAATTTTTCATTATTTTCCTTATTTTTTAATTCAAAACTAATATAATTTAAGATAAGTTCAAAAACAAAAGTATATAGAATTGCGTTTTTTTGCAAAAAAATAATCCGATATATATACTTTAAACAGGGTAAAAACACACATTTTATTTGAGTAAAAAAGTGAGCAACTTTGATGCGACAAAACAATCAAAAAAATGCTCACTTTACAAATCAACAAAGCTGAAATTGCAGCACTAAGGTACGAAATGTAT
>JANNDY010000052.1:0-5814 GCA_031378345.1 Emticicia sp.
AATGTCCACGTTCTCTAAATCCAAGCTCAGAAAAAGTTACTTGTTTAATTTTTTCAATTCTGTTTTTTTGCTTGTCAATTAGGTACATATTTTATTTGTCTGTTTGTGGTTTGAGGTGTCGTTCTGCACTTGCACACAACGAAAAAGTATTTATGATGAAGGGGGAATTTGGAACTCGTCCGCCCGTAACTGGTGCTGGGTTTTGTTCCAAAGTTGAGTTACTTCCAACCGCTTCATAGTATTCCGTCCGCTGGTGCAAATGTTTGTTAATATACTGATTTTCAATTACTTACGTCCGCCCCCTTTTTCATAAATACTATGTTAGCGGCTGCCGCTTTTTTCCGCTCGAACTTATGTTACCGTTCACTTATCTTTTCTAAAAATAATTTCAATTGGCTTTTAAGTGTTTCTGGGGATAATTTAGTTACTGAATACGGGTTTTTTAATGTTTTAGTTTCAGGTGTGTAAATACAAGAATAATTTGAAATATGCTCTCCTTGAAGCACTAATGTAGCAGTATATTTATTTGTACTGATTTTATGAATTTTATCTGCATCTAATGAATACAAATCTCCTCTTAAAATTTTCTTTTGTTCATATTTTTCAAGTGAAACTATGCCACATTCAACAGTATTTTTGTTAGCCAAATTTCCAACTTTAATTTTGTTAAGTAAATAATCTCCTTCAATACTTTCCTTAAATAAATCCATGCTTAAAAACCCCGCACATACGAAAGATGAATAGTTCCAAGCATGATTATGAATATGATTGTCGGTAAAATGTTCTTCGCTTTGCCATATATGCAATCGTAATTTTATATCAGATAAACCTAATTCCGCTAAAACAATTTTAGTAAATCCATTAGAATGAGCATATGAATTATTTGCTATTAAAGAAATTGCTTCTTCATCGTTAATTAACTGAAATATTAGCTGACGTAAAGGAAATTGCTCTATAATATCATTCAAGACTAAATGAAGTTTATTTTTTCTGTTTTGTTCTAAAAACAATTTTAATAAATTTGTAATCATCGAATTATTTAGGTCTTATTATTGAATAAAAACGACCATTTTCAATGTCTTTACCTTGATGTTTGGCTTTATGGTGTGAGAAAAAAACAGAGTCTTCATCGGCTGTACTATATGGGTAAGCCTGTATTTTATCAGAATTTACTCCAATTTCAGAAATTTGCTTGAAAATGTATTTTTGAATATCGAAATAGCAAACGTCTCCCCTCATTATAGTATAATCATAAATGTCAGGTATTTTTTCTTCAACTTGAAATTTGATTGCTTTCCAAAGACCACTAACTGATAAGCAATAATCATTTACACGAATCGATGGTCCAATATAAAAATTCAAGTTGTCTAAATCAGTTTGCAAAACATTTATGATGGTAGGTACGTTTTTCACAATTTCATTCAATGCCCCAAGTAGTCCAATATGCAATATCCCATGTAATCCTGAAAAATTGTCCCAAATTATTAATGGTACACAATCACCCGACATAAGTCCTACACTTACATTTGGTTCAATAGAAAACACACCGTCAGAACCATCATAGTAAAAGTCAAAATCAGCTTCAATAATTGGTTTTTTGATAAATACTTTCTTATCAACAATACCTTTATTCATTTTGACTAATTCAACATTTGGACTGTCAGTAGGTCTAACTCGTGCAAAATAATCTAAATCTACACCACATTTTTCAAGAAATTTCATTCTTGTTTTATGTGCAAACTCTCTATTTTCGTTTGTTCTAATCATATTTCCGTCTTCTTTTGTCGAAAAGAAAATATCAAATTTTTCTGAATTTTTGATATTAGGAATTTTGTTGTCCATACTCTGGAAATTTGTTTTTTACAATTTGTATTACGTTGCTGTTAATTGATTGTAACACTTGGTTTTTGGCTATTAAATTTTCAATAATGATACCATTATTATACTCCACTTCTGTCAAAAAAGCAATCTTTAATAAAGCACTGTCATAACGTATTCTGTCCTCAAAATCTTGTTTGTAGGCGTTATAAAAATCATGAATGCCATTTTCTTCGAAATTGTTCTTGTAAGATACAGCATGGGAATGTCTTACTGCTACTGTTTCAAAAAAGCAATCGGAAGTAAAATCACGTCTGATGATATTAAAATCGGGGCGTAAATAAATTTCAACTTCGACATAACCATCTCCTTCGATAATTGCCGTTTGAGATTTCAAAATAGTTATCAGTATTTCACGTATTGTATCATCATCATTTTGAAAGCCTTTTTTATCCTCATTAATTCGTTTTCTATAAAGACTGTAATGCTTTATAGTTTCATTCTTGGTTGGGTTAAGTAACATTAGGATTACTTTAAACCTTTTATCTTTTTTACGCTTTATAAATTCAGGATAAACTTGTTCTCTAACCCATTTACCTAAATGTCCGTCGTGATACCAAAAGTCAGACTTTTTAAGTGCTAATTTATGACTTTTGAGCGAATCATCACAATCTAATGTTTCAATATGTTGTTCTTTATCAATTAATAAAGAACTCCAAAGCGAATATAAAAATAATGATAGAAGCATTGAAGCAATTACACTTGTCGCAACGTTCACTATAATTGTAAAGCGATACGATTGAGTTTGAATATCAATGATTTTGGGTAAAAATATTAAAAAAGTTCCAATTGCAAGTATTGACACAATAATTAAGATTTGCCAAGTTCTTACTGTCCTAAAAAAGAAACGTTTAGCCTTATGAAAATACTCGTCTATCATATTTTAAAAATATTAAATTGATTTTTATTGTCGGATTATGGTTTTCTGCGGTTGCCGCTAACGAGCAGGGCTTTGTGCAGGTTGGGAAATAGAATTCCGTCTGCCCGGTACCGCTGCTGATTGAAAAACTGATGATGAAGATAACAACAAAAAGCCAAATAGTATTCCGTCAAGCTGGAACAAAAGCCAAATAGAATTACAACTGCTCATTGTTATTCCTTCTGCCCAACTTGCACAAAACCCAATGTTGGGCGTTCGGCTTTCTTCGCTTTCTTTCAGTTCCTTTGTATTCTAGTTTTTAATTTTTTGTCTATTAAAAAAAGTGTTAGTGATAAAAATCCAAATCCAATTACTAACCAAAGTGGGTTTGAAAATATACTGTCTATGGTATTGCTTAACAAATTAGATTTGTTGGTAATTCTTTGAATTATCCAACCAATTGCTGCCATAGCTAAAAATAGTGCAAGTGTATTCTTTATTAGATTAGCAAAACTAGTTTTGCACAATAAAATAAACCAAGGAATAACTAAGCAAATTATAAGTAATTGCATTACTTCAATACCTAGATTAAATCCTAAAACACTAATTGCTAAATTCAGTCTTTCAAGGTGTAATACTTGCAATGTTTGTGAAAATGCCAAACCGTGAATAAAACCAAAACCTGCGGCTACAAAAATTTCTTTTTTGTAAAAAATTGGATAAATACAATGAACTGCTGAAACAAGAATAGATAACGCAATTGCAGTTTCAATCAGTTGTATTGGTAGTTTAAATAAGCTTAAAGCACCTAGTAATAAGGTTATTGAATGACCAATTGTAAAAGCTGTTACAATTTTAAAAATCTTGTAGCCACCTTTTTTAAGTCCACTATATTCTGCCCATTTTTTATTTTTTACAATTAAAAATGCTGGCAACAATAATGATAATAAAAACAATAAGTGGTCTGTACCATTTTTAATGTGCAACACACCCATATTAACCATTGATGTAAACCCTTTCCACCTACTACCATTGTGAATTTTCACATTTAATGGTAAAATTTTCCCTGTTAGCACATCATAATTAATTGTTCCAATTTCTTTATTATCCATTTCTTCAGTCAATCCATTTTGCCAATCATTAACCAAAACGACTAATATGGAATGAGTAATTACTTGATGAAGAACAACTTCATAGTAAAAAGTGAATTCTCTTAAATTTGCTTTATTAAGCGGTATTAATACAAAATCTACTTTCAACTCTTTATAATTACCAACAACTTCACTATTTGAGTTTATAAAATTTATAGTATCAATTTTTATATCCCAAGAACCATCAGCAGATTTTACGTTTAAATGCCTTAAAAAATAATGTTTGAGAAATGAATTATTTGATAGGCTATCCTTGCTACTACCTAAAGCATTTTCAAGTTCTACAACTGGTATGTAGGCTTCGCATTTAATAGAATTATTTAAAACAAAAAGTTTTATTATACTATTGGGCATTGGGTGTGCTTCTGCTTTTAAACTTCCAATAAAGCATAAAAACAGAAGCCCCAAAAATTTCAATTCAATTTTTTTAATGAGTTGTTCCATAATCTGTAATTCTATCTCTCCAAACAGAATGGTAATGAACACCACTTAAAACTATTCCTCTTTGAACGCTAAATTCTATCCATACGCTAGGTCCATCAATTCGTATGTAGTCATTTTGCGTATTAAAAGTACCTGAACCACTATAGGTGATATAGGTATTATTGATTTCATTTGTATATTTTGTTAAAATGGTTTGTCCATTTATATCATCTACATCATCAGTATAAGTTTTAATCGCTGCAACTACTAATGCTTTTTGTGTGGTTGATAACCCACTACATTGTAACCCACTAAAAGTAGTAGGAAACTGCCAATTTTTTGCTGGGGTTAATAATAAATCGGTGAAAGTCGAAGCTGATTTTGCTACATTCTGTTCGGCAGTACTTAAACCTGCAATTAAATTAAAAAAAGCTATTTTTTCTTGGGCTACAGGGGAATAATTGCCACCTGTTGTACTAAATGTTAATGGTTCTACTGCAGCAAAATGTGGTGTTGCTCCAAGCAAAGCACCATCTTTGTAGGTGTTTGCTACTGTTTTATGATGGCCTGTCATCATAATTTCAAACTGACCTGTCAATGCTGGGTTACCAAAAAAAGCTAGATAATAATTACCTGAACCATAAGTTGCTCCACCACCATTAGGGTTTAAATAATCATCTGCTAACCATAATTGATGAACTTCATCATATCCTTGATTTGCTGCAGAACCTGTCATTTCTTTTATAATTGCCTTAGCAAGCCCAACTTGTGTAGAAGTTAAGTTTCCTAATTTTAAGCCTAATCTTGCTGACATTGACGCTGGTAAATTGCTCCAAGTTTTTATATTATTGAATGAGTAAGCTAGTTGAAGTGTTGCTAATTCGGCTGCTGAAAGGGATGCTTTAAACTGGTCACATAAGCAAATTAATTTAGCAGTGCCTGCTGAAGAAGCACAAGTAGTTGGACTGCTTACAGCTACTGCTGAAACACCTGTTGTACCAACTGCTCCATTTGGCGTTGGTGTTGGATTTGTGGTTGAACCGTTGTTACTGTCTTTTGAACAGCTAAAGAAAAAGGCTGTTGAAATTACAGCTACTGAAAGGAAGATTTTTTTTACCATTTTTTTATTTGTTTTGTAATTGTTTTGTAATTGTTTTACGTTAGACTATTATTTTTTTAAAAGTTTAATCAGTTGTAGGGTGTCCTATAAGCTGACGCCCAACGGTTAGGGCTTTGTGCAGGCAGGGCATTGTTGATTGTCCAGCCCGGAACTGAAGCCCAATAGAGAAATAAAAGTACAAGATAACAACTAAAAGCCCAACAGAATTCCGTCAAGCCCGAACCAAAGTACAGCGATGCAAGCAGCCGAAGTTTGAACGTCAAGCCCTGCTTGCACAAAACCCCATGTTGTGCGTTCGCTTTTTGTCCACCGACAAAATGCGAACTAATTATTTTTCTAAATTCTCTTTCAATTTTAGAAGTTCTTCGTCAAGCATTTTCATT
>JANNDY010000107.1:0-2328 GCA_031378345.1 Emticicia sp.
AAACATTTTCCCTAATTTTCATTGCTTTTAAATGAGCATTAATAGATTTGTCAAAATCCTTATTGTTACGGTGGACACTTCCTATGTTTCCATAACTTGTTGCAACTTCAGCATTGTTTTCTCCCAGTTTCAATAATCGAATGGAAAGGGCTTTGTAATGGCAAATTAAAGATTGGTCGTAAATTTTTTCCACATTATAAATTACTCCCAAGCTAATATAGGTCGTTGCAATTACCAGATTGTTTGTATCAAGAGTAGAAAGTCCTGTTGATAAAGCCTTCTCTAAATAGGTTTTAGCTATTTCATATTTGTCTTGCCTCGTTAAAATAATTCCTATTTGATTGTATGAGTCAATAAATTTTTCAATGTTCCCTTGTTTTTGAAATTCGACAGATGCTTTTTCAAAATAAATTATTGCACTGTCTTGTTTCATGTTTTTCTTAAAATCTTTTGCTTGTAGAATATATGTATCAGCAAGTGAATTACTTTGTCCACTTGCATTGTTCAGTGAGGTTAATACGAATAAAACAGATGCAATAATATTTTTTAATGTTGTCATAATTTTAGAAATTTCATTGTAATTTTTTATGTCTGTCAATATTATGCGTGTCGTTGTTTAAGGTTTCTGCTAAAGCCAGTTTGTCTAATAACTACCCCTCAACACCAAATATAGTAAATATTTGAAAGCATTGGGTTCGCTTTAAGCAGCTCTTAAAAAGAGATTTGATTTGGGTACTTTAAAAATAGGTATCACCCTAATGAAGGTATTTTCGTTTGCCTCGAACAATTTTCCAATAAATAAAAAGCGAAGTTCTTGGAGGAACTTTTTGAATATGTTTTTGTCAAGGATATTCATTATTCTTCTTAAGTTGTATTTGCTTAAGGCGGTAATTGAACTTTACAACACCGAAAGATCTCATATGAACATCAGCAACTTTACACCCAAACAAATTTATCAATCAAAAAAAAATCCAAACAGAAAAATTATGGAAGAATTATTACCGGGAAAATACTACTATTGTAAACAAGGAACATGATTAAATAACTAAACTTTAAATCTTTTTCAGGACTAGTCAAAGTTGATGCGAGGTAGAATGTTCAATTAACCACTGAACCCTCAATTTCTTAAACCCGCTGTTATACGATCGTTTTATTTTACGTTCCATCATACTTTTCTTTGTATCTGTTTGGGGTTATAGTCCATACTAATTGAAAAACAAAAGCACCAATGAGTGTCCAAATAACATCGTTCCAGTCAAAGTGTAATTTTGTTGAAGTTACTTGAATAAATTCCCAAGATATAAGTCCTGCTATTGAAATTATATTTGCTGTTATGTGTTTGTTTTCGTTTAACCATTTATTAGTCCGTTTCATTTGTGGAATCAAAATCACGAACAAAGCAGGTATTCCAATTGCAGGGAAAAAGTTAGGTGCAATTCCTAACAAATATTTTATTGTCAAATTGTTGCCAGCATAGTTTGGTCTTAAATTGTCCTGCACCTGTTGATATGCTATGAAGCAAAGTGCGAACAATGCTAACCAATAATATTGGCTTCTTGATGTCTTCTTTTTATTTTAGCTGTTATGTCGTCATTTCCCTTTCACTTGTTTGTCCGTAGAAGTATGAAATTTTGTTTTCAACATCATCATAAGTTACTGGTTTTTTGTCCTTATGAAATTCAAAGAAGCTAAGTAGTCCAAAGTCGCCCGAACACATCGCTGTATGAGCAAGTAAAACACTAGAAATAGTCAAAGTCCAATTTGTATTAGCTACAAAGAGGAGAATTATTAAAGTTGTTGTGATAATGATAAATGGTGATAGTGCAACTATTACAAATTCTTTCTTATTCGCAACAAACTTGTCTGCCAATGCCATAAAGTAGAATTTTTTCAGGTTAGCGTCATACGAAGTATTTGTCGCCCCTTGTGATTTGTATGCTAATACGTGTATGTATTCGTGCAATGGAAGCAAGGCAAATGCAATTGCAAGTCCATATGAAAAATGAGTAAAACGGTCACTAAAACTAAAATTTGGTAAGTTGTAACCTTGAACAAAAAAGTATCCAATAAGTCCAAAAACAATGAAGTTACTTGTGTAATAAAACACTGAATATTTTGTCCGTTTTTTCATATAGGTTCTTATGAAAGGAACAAGATCCTTATGTCTTAACTTGTCAAGAAGAACATAACCTTTTTCAGTTAATTCGTCTGGTCTAATTTTCATTTTTACAGTGTCGTTTTAAAATGCCGCTTAACGTTTTGTAGATCTACGATAGGCAGACTTTTTAGCACAAATGTTGATGCGGAGCACAAACTTTCGGTTACTAC
>JANNDY010000127.1:0-20789 GCA_031378345.1 Emticicia sp.
GATACATTTCGTACCTTAGTGCTGCAATTTCAGCTTTGTTGATTTGTAAAGTGAGCATTTTTTTGATTGTTTTGTCGCATCAAAGTTGCTCACTTTTTTACTCAAATAAAATGTGTGTTTTTACCCTGTTTAAAGTATATCATCCAATAGTATTTTGTCAATTTTTGAAGATAACATTCAAAATCTCTGGATAAGTACCGAAAATGAACTAAACAAACTTAAACCTCATAATTTTGATTTTGTTACATTTAAAGATAATCCTAAAATTAACATGGCTTATTCCTTTTTAGAAGATAGAAAGGGTAATTTCTGGATAGGCACAATCGGGGGCCTACTCAAATACGTTCCTGATAAAACTGGTAAAGGAGGCGATTACTTTCACTTTACTGCCAATGAAGGGTTGAGTGAAAGTCCTGTTGGAACACTTTTTGAAGATTCAAAGGGGAATATTTGGATGTGCATTTGGGGCGGCGGGGCAGTAAAATATGACCAAACCAAAGAAACCTTTAGTTATTATTCGGAAGAGCAGGGTTTGAAATCTAATGGGGTTGTCTCGATTTTAGAAGATAAAAGCGGAAATATTTGGTTTGGAATGTTAAGTGATGAAAAAGGCGGTTTAAGTAAATTTGATGGTAAAACATTTACCAATTATGGAAAGGCACAAGGTATTGGAAGCCGGGATGTTTTTACTATCGTACAAGATAAAAAACAAAATTTTTGGTTTGGTTCGTGGGGAGGTGGAATAACAAAGTTTGAACCGTCTTTTAATCAAGGAAAAGGGAAATTTACGCATTTTAATAAAAGTAATGGTTTGAGTAATGATAAAATAAGACCGATAACAGTAGATAAAAAAGGAGCAATTTGGATAGGGACAATCGGCGGAGGTTTGAATAAATATGAAGAAGGAATTAAGGGCAAACCTGCTACTTTTACGCATTATTCAATGCAAGATGGACTAAGTAGCGATGATATTCGTTCTATTTTAGAAGATAAAAATGGTGATTTGTGGGTTGGCACAGTGTATGGGCTCAGCAAATTAAGCAATAAAATTGAAACCGATAACAAACTATTTAAAAGCTATACAGTTGAAGAGGGTTTCATAGGTTTGGGTTGTTATGTAGGGGCACTCACCCAGACCAATGACCATAGAATTTGGATAGGAACTTTCAATAAAATTACAGTTTTTGACCCATCAAAAATTGACAATGAATCCAAAATTGATGAAGTGCAACTCACTGATATTAAGCTATTTAACGAAAAAATTACTTGGAAAAAAGACACAAATTTTGTACTGAAAAATGGCGTAAAAGTCGGTGACTTTAGTTTTGAATTTTTATCTAAATTATACCAGGTTCCAGACAAATTAAGCCTTGCGTATAACAATAACTTTCTTACTTTTGACTTTGTAGGTATCAACACAAATACTCCCCAAACCGTAAAATATACCTATTTTTTGGAAGGTTTAGACAAAGATTGGAGTGCAGTTTCTGGCATTTCGGAGGCAAGCTATGGCAATCTACCTGCTGGAAATTATATTTTTAAAATCAAAGCACTGAACGGAAAAGGAGTTTGGAGCAACGAACGCAATTATTCATTCAAAATTCGACCCCCTTTTTGGCAAACTTGGTGGGCTTATTTGCTTTATTTTATTGTCATATTTTCAGCAATTTATGCCTTAATCCAAGTTAGGGTGAAACAGCGTTTACAAAAAATCAAAGATTTGGAGGCAATCAGGATTCGGATTTCGAGCAATTTGCATGATGATGTCGGAACGATTTTATCAGGTCTTGCCATGCAATCGCAAATGATGGCACTCACAGCAAAAACTGAACAAAAAGCTTCTTTACTCGAACTTAGCGACATGAGCCATGATGCGATGGAACGTATGCGTGATACCGTGTGGGCGATAGATTCGAGAAAAGATAAATATGAAAACCTGATTGATAGAATGAGGGCTTTTGCTGAGAAAAACCTCAATTTTAAAAACATTAAACATAATTTCAAAATTGAAATAGACAACCCAAAGAAATTTATTGATCCCGAAAAACGCCAAAATATCTACTTAATTTTTAAGGAAGTAATTACTAATATTTGCAAACATTCAGATACAAAAAATGTAAATATGGTCTTTAAACAAGAAAAAAATGAGGTGTTTTTAATGATTCAAGATAACGGAACAATAGAAAAATCCTTAGAAAGTGATGGTTTGGGCATCAATAATATGAAAACGAGAGCAAAAAAAATCGGGGCTAAATTAGAAATTAAGTTTGAAAATGGTTTTATTGTTGAATTAACCTTAATTTAGCATATCCAAACCTCAACCCTATAAAAATGACTCAAACCTTTGACCTTGACAAAACCCAACTTTCCAAAGTTCAATTTGCTACAATTGCCATCTGTTTTTTAATGAATATGCTCGATGGTATGGACGTTACAGTGGTGTCTTATGCCGCACCAAGCATTGCAAAAGGCTGGGCAGTTACGCCACAAGTTTTGGGCATAGTTTTTAGTGCGGGCTTGTTGGGTATGGCTATCGGAGGAATGTTTTTAGCACCCATTGCCGACTATATTGGCAGACGAAATATCATCATTATTTCGGCAATTATCATGGGAATTAGCGTGTTTTTGACCTCTTTTTGCCAAAATGTAGAGCAATTGATGGTTTTTAGATTCATTTCTGGACTTGGCATCGGAAGTATGCTTGCAAGTACAGCTACTCTTGCTGCTGAATACGCTCCTACCAAAACCAAAGATTTTTGGGTAAGTGTTGCTGTTTCTGGCTACCCTGTTGGGGCTGTTTTGATGGGGCTTTTGACTGCCTATATTACACCAATTTATGGTTGGGAAATGGTCTTTAAAGTGGCAGGAGTTTTGACTTTTATCACGCTACCTTTTGTCTTTATTTTTCTTTCAGAATCGCTTGATTATTTATTAAAATCTCAACCAAAAAATGCTTTGAAGCAAGCCAATGAGATTTTAGTCAAAATGAATGAAGAGCAATTGACAACTTTGCCAGTTTATTCAAAAGAAGAAATTGTAAAAAAATCTGTGGCATCAATTTTATCAAAAAACCTCAAAAACCCTACAATTCGCTTGTGGATTGCTATATTCATGTGTTTTGCGACACTTTATTTTCTCACAAGTTGGATTCCAAAATTAGCTACAATTGCAGGTTTATCATTGTCTTTGGCAATTTATGCAGGAACGGTTTTTAATGTTGGAGCATTTTTTGGTATCATTTCACAAGGTTATTTATCTGCCAGATTTGGCTTAACAAAAACCATCTGTGCTTACCTAATCGGTACTGCTTTTTTGATGATAATCTTTGGCTTTTTTCAAGGGTCTGACCTCATTTTAGTACTATTCGGACTCATCGGCTTCGGAATTCAAGGCGGTTTTGTAGGAATGTACTCAGTTGCTGCAAGACTTTATCCAACAGAAGTAAGAGCGACGGGTGTGGGTTGGGCCGTTGGTTTGGGTAGGATAGGAGCAATCGTAGGACCTTTTGTGGGGGGCTTGCTCATTGCTTCGGGGCTTTCGATGACTACCAATTTTATTATATTTTCAGTTCCACTAATCATTAGTGGCGTTGCTACTTTGTTGATTTCTTTTGGTGATTCAGAAAAGTGAGATAGTTAAAAAAGTGGGGGTAAAAACCAAGTTTTATCCCTACTTTTTTATTTCTTTTTTGCCTAAAAACTACTCTTCTGCCATTGAATTTTCTATTTATTTTCTTCATAAATATTGAAAATATCAAACTAATTATTGCTGGCAAATTTCACCAAAAACCATTTTTTTTTATTTTAACGCAACCCTCTTTTACAAGCTTCTACAAGGGTAGCCGTTTTTTTTCAAAAGCCATTAAAATCATGATAATACTATTTTAATTTTTTATAGTATTATCTTAATTGCTCATAATACTATTTTAGTTATTCATAGTACTTTTATGTATTTTCTAATATTATTTTAATGTATTTAGTTATGAAATTAAAAAAAATATTAAATTTGTTTTAATAAAATATCACTATTCTACTTTTTTACATCATTTATATTGTGTCGTTTTGATACAATATATATATATCGCTTGTTTTTTTTCAAATAAGGGCTTCACACACCAAAAGTATATTTTATAAATTAATAGGTATTTTTTTAACTTAACAAAACTAAACAATGAGCAAAAACATCTCCATTATTCCACAATCGAGCGGGTAGTTTGATTTATTGTTGTCAATAAATCAAATATGGTTTCAACAAAAAAGAAACTATTCAGTGCAAAAATCTTAATCTAATTTTAATTATTATTAACAAAAAAACTCTATGAAAAAAATATTCTATTCAAAGATTATTGCTTTTTTCTTAGTTTTCTCGGCAACACTTTCTGTGACTTATGCACAAGACATGACAGTGAAGGGAAAAGTAAGTGAAGACAATGGAAATCTACTCTATGGTGTAAACGTAACCCAGAAAGGGTCAAACCAAGGCACTGCAACAAACGATAAAGGAGAATATAGCATCTCCGTTAAAAAAGGAGCTACAATAACTTTTAGTTACATCGGTTTTAAAGCAAAAGATGTGGTGGTTGGCAATAGCTCAACAATTGATGTATCACTTACTCCAGACGCATCAGTTTTGAATGAAGTTGTGGTAACTGCCCTTGGCGTAAGCCGTGAAAAAAGAGCTTTACAATACTCAGTTACAGAAGTAAGTGGCGAAAACTTCACCAAAGCTCGTGTAAATAACTTAGGAAATGCCCTTTCAGGTCGTATTGCAGGTGTTAATGCTTCAGGCATGGCTACAGGACCTGCTGGTTCTTCTCGTGTTATTATTAGAGGTAACAAAACTCTCGGTGGAGCTAATCAGCCTCTTTATGTAATTGATGGTGTGCCAATGGACAACAGCCAACAAGGTACTGCTGGACTATGGGGCGGTGCTGACCAAGGAGATGGACTTTCGAGTTTGAACCCAGACGACATTGAGTCAATTACGGTATTGAAAGGTGCAAATGCAGCAGCACTTTATGGTTCTCGTGGAGGAAATGGTGTAATAAATATTACAACCAAAAAAGGAACGAAAAGAAAAGGTTTAGGCGTTGAGTTTAACTCAAATTTTGTAGTTGAAAGCATAAACGACCAAAGTAACGTACAACACACTTATGGTCAAGGAAACTACATCAATGGTGTTGCTACAGCTCCAACTACTATTCAGCAATCTGCCGATTGGGGTTTGATAGGATGGGGACCTAAGATGGACGGACGCCAAGTAATGGGCGTTGATGGTATTCAAAGACCATATACTGATGCAGGAAATAATTTCACAAGATTTTATAATCAAGGAACAGCAGCAACAAATAGTGTTGCCTTCACTGGTGGAAATGGTCAGCAAAATTTCCGTTTATCATTAGCAGATTTACGCTCTACGGGTGTCATTCCAAATTCGGGTTTTGATAGAACAAACGTTTCGGTTTCGACAGATTCAAAATTTGGGAAAAAGCTAACTTTAACTGGAAAAATACTTTATTCAAGAGAAAAAGCAAAGAATAGACCAAACGTTTCTGACTCACCTGGTAATGCCAACGAGTCTGTTTGGCGTTTACCAGCAAATGTTAATATAGAAGATACCAAAGGCGACCCTGACAAACTTGGCGGTATTCCTGCTACGCTATCAGCCGACGTTTTGAAGTTTGGTAATAGAGCTGTTGGTACAGAAATGCTTTCAAATTATTCAGATTTTTGGGGGTCAAATGCTTATTGGTCATCGTATCAATATAGAAATACCTCAAAAAGAGATAGAATTACAGCATCTGCACAGTTGAAGTATGACATAACTGACTACCTATATGCGATGGGTCGTTTAAGTACAGATACTTATTATACAAAGCAAGAAAGCCTTACGCCACAAGGTACAGGCTATAATGGCGGTGGAAACATCAACGAATATTTCCAGAATAATTCTGAAAACAATATTGATGGTATGATAGGTTACCATGACTTATTTGGAAAATTCTCTGTTAATGCGTTTGTAGGTGCAAACCAGCAAAGAGGCAAGTTTGAGAGAATTTCAGCTGGTGGAAATGGATTTTCTGTGCCTTTCTTCCATGCTCTAAATGTGGCAAATAACCGTAACTTTGGCTATGGATTTAGCCAATCAGGAGTAAATTCAGTTTATGGTCAAGCTGAGGTTGGTTATGACAATTATTTGTTTTTAACCGCTACTGCAAGAAAAGACTGGTTCTCTATTTTGAACCCTGCATCTAACTCAATTCTTTACCCTTCTGTTGGAGGTAGTTTTGTATTTACCGATGCTTTCAGAACAAAAATGCCTGACTGGTTTAGTTATGGTAAACTTCGTGCATCGTGGGCTCAAGTTGGACTTACTGGAAATTTGGGTGCTTATCAAACTACTCAACCTTATGGCTTGAATGGCAACCCACACTTAGGGATAAACATGGCAAGTTTTGCAAACAAAGGAACAATCGCAAACCCATCACTAACGCCAGCATTATCAACTGAGATTGAATTTGGTACAGATTTGAAATTCTTTAATGGAAAATTAGGCATAGATATCGGTGTTTATAAACAAACGACTACTGACGATATTCTGAATGCTACTATTTCTGAAGCTTCTGGTTTCCAAAGTACCTCAGTAAACGTAGGTAAAATGGAAAACAAAGGAGTTGAAGTATTACTAACAGGAACTATTCTTCAGAATAAAGATTTTCAATGGAATGCTTCTGTAAACTTTGCTAAAAATAAAAACAAAGTTATTAGTTTGATTGAAGGTTCTACCGAATTGGTTTTTGAAGAGTCAAGAACTCGTACTACTTATATCAAGCATATTGTTGGACAACCTTATGGCACAATTACTGGAATTACCCAAAAAATGTTGAACGGATTACCTGTTTTTAATGCTGAGGGACTTCCTATTCGTAATGACGGTTATGCACCAATTGGTGAATCTGTTGCTTCATTTACTGGCGGTGTTACCAACGATTTTAGTTATAAGGGATTCAATCTTAGTTTCTTAATTGACTTTAAAGTTGGTGGAAGTATTCACTCAGGTACTAACCAAAGATTAGACCAGTGGGGTTTTTCTACTAACTCACTTCAAGGAAGAGAAGGCGAAGCACCTTTGACAGTTTCGGGTGTGAACGAAAAAGGAGAGCCTCTTAATATCACAATGACTCCTAACCAAGCACGTAACTATTGGGGAGGTTTGGGTGATAGAAATGCCGCAGCATATATTTATTCTGCCAGTTTTGCAAAACTTCGTCAGCTAACATTTGGTTATAACCTTCCGTCAAAAATAGTTTCTAAAACGCCATTCCAAAACATTGGATTGTCGCTTGTAGCAAGAAACTTAGCTGTTTTATGGAAAAAAGTGCCAAATATTGACCCAGAATCTTCATATTCATTCAACGGTGGTGCTCAAGGCTTAGATTATTTTGCTTTGCCAGGAACAAGAAACGTTGGTTTGAACTTGAGTGTTACTTTTTAATTAATAATTTTTGAAAAAAATAAATATATGAAAAAATTAATAATAGGTGTATTTGCAGCCCTTGTACTTAGTACTTCTGGGTGTGATACAGATGAATTACATGATTTAAACATAAATCCTCAAGCACCAAACACCATTGATATGAACTTTCTGATGACTTCGGCTCAGTTAGGTACAGCTTCTGGTGGCTCACGAGGAGATAACCGTTTTATTGACTGGCGAACCAACATGGGTGTATGTGCTCATGCGATTCAGCAATTGGCAAATACGGGAGGAGGAATCGCTTCTGGTGATAAATATGTAGATAACTTTGAAGCAAATGCTGCTCCTTGGGATTTCCTTTATAATGATGTACTTCAAAATCTTGCTGAGATTATTAGACAAACTGGCAAGGGTGGTTTTGAAGAAGGGAAAAGGCTAAATATGCGTCAAGCTGCTCGTATTTTGAGAGCTTATAACTTTCAGCGTTTGACCGATTATTATGGAAACATTCCTTACGATGATGCTCTAAAAGGTATTTCTGATGCTATATTTTTTCCAAAATATACAGCACAATCTGCGATTTATGCTGACTTGTTGAAGGAAGTTTCGGAAGCTACTGCGGCATTGAGTGCTTCTAATCCTGACGATGGTTTTGCTAAAGCTGATTTATTCTACGGTGGAGATGTTGCCAAATGGAAAAAATTTGGAAACTCTTTGCTTCTAAGAATGGCGATGCGTGTATCGAATGTTGATGCTGCAAAAGCAAGTCAATATGCTACACAAGCTATTTCGGGTGGCGTAATGACTTCGATTAGTGACATGGCGAGAATCAAAATGGCTACTGGTCCAAGCCAATGGACTAACCAAAATGGCATTTCGAGAGCGTTTTTGGCTGGCGATGGTGGACAACCTTCTCCATTATCAGCTACTTTGGTAAACTGGCTGAAAGCTAAAAACGACCCAAGATTGATGATTTTCTCAGGTGGCGTTGGTGCAAAAGATATGGTTGCAGCCAATCAAAAAGGTTTGCCAAATGGTCTTGATGCAAGTACACTCCAAAATTTATTAGGAAAATCAGGTGCAAATCCGATGGAAGAGTTTTCGGTAGTAAACAAAAAACTATTGGATATTGATGATGATTATGTTTTCATGAATTTTTCAGAAGTTGAACTTTTACTTGCCGAAGCTGCTGAAAGAAAAATCGGGGGTGCAACTGATGCCGCAGGTCATTATAACAAAGGTGTGAAAGCTGCTTTGCAACAATATACCAACTTCGATGCTTCGTTGGCAGTTTCTGATGCTGATGCTGACAAATATGTAGCTGCAAATGGCTACAAAGGGTTGGAGTCTATCGGTGAGCAAATGTGGGCTGCAAAATTTATGAATTGGTGGGAAGCATGGGCTGACTGGAGAAGAACTGGTTTCCCTAAATTAGTGCCTGTAAATTATCCGAATAATATTACAAATGGTACAATTCCTCGTAAATTGAGAGTTCCAACTGGTGAAGTTGCTGCTAACGGAGCTAACTTCACTGCGGGTGGTTCGTTACCTAACGAATTGACTACTCGTGTTTGGTGGGATGGAGGAAAATAATTGCCCAATTCTAAAAAAAAACGCTGGTAGGGTTTAAAATCCCTGCCAGCGTTTTTTATTTCAAAACCTAAAAATCTTACAACTTTGATTATTTCGGGCAGCGAATAATTTATTTCCAATCGTAATCATATCTCGTACTTCGCCATCTAAAACTAAGCCAGAGTTTAAATTTATTTGAAAGTTTTGACTTCCTGAATTTTTCAAAACTAAACCTTTTGATGCATTATGGCGGCCCATTTGAGGCTTTAAGGCATACATATTTCCACCGAGAATGATGTCTTTTTTGCCATCTTTGTCATAATCAATAATAGAAATGCCAAAAATTGGTGAAAATTGTGCTTGAATTGGCAAAGCTGCAAACTTAAAACTTTGTCCTTCGTTCCAATAAATGCCACTTCTCAATTCCTTTGCTTCATATTCTATCAAAGATTCTTTTGCAAAATTTGGAAAGAAATCTTTGAATTGCATTTTGGCAAAATCGGCATATTTCAAGGCCTTAGTTCTGATAGATGGAACTTGCATAGTCAATTCGATTTTTGTGGCAAAAGGAAAGTTTTGCTTATCCATTGGAGCTTTCCAATTGATGATAAATTCACTTTTTCCATTGCTATCAAAATCTCCAACTTGCATCGTAAGCGGCAAAGTAGTTGTTGGCTGAAATTTTGAATTTAGCCCCCAATTCCCTACCACAAAATCCAAATCTCCATCGCCGTCAAGGTCAGCTGGCTCTATTCTTTGCCACCAACCCGACGAATTTTCTAAAGAAATTCCATCATCTAAAATACCATTATTATTCTTGAAAACTTGAACGGGCATCCAATCGCCAACAACTATAAGGTCTTGCCAGCCATCACCATTAATATCTGCCCAACTCGCATCTGTTACCATGCCGATATTTGAGAGCGAATTTTGCGTAACATCAAGCCAATTTCCGCTATTATTTTGCAATAAATAGCTTTTTGGTTTCAATCCATAATTTCCGGGAACGGCTCTTGCACCTACAAACAAATCTTCAAAACCATCATGGTTGAAATCTGCCACTTCGAGCGTAGAAAAATTGCCAATCACAGGCGGAATTTTGTTTGGTTCGACAGCAAAATTGCCTTTTCCGTCATTGATATAAAGCCTGATGATATAATTAATTTGCTCTAAAAGTTCGTTACTTCCTGAGCCAATGACCAAATCTTGGTCGCCATCTTTGTCAAAATCCAAAAAGGCAGCACAAGTGCTTTCAAAATTTTTGTCTTTGTTGAAAGTAGCTAAGTTTGAAGGCGTGAATTTTCCATTTGGTGTCTGAAAATACATTTTATCAGCATCGCCTTTTGCTCCGAGCAATAAAATATCTTCCAAACCATCATTATTTACATCTTTTTTCAAAATTCTTGGACCTTGCGTAGATAACATTCCGAGCAGCAAAGGCTCTTGATTGAAGTCATTATAAGGATTTTCGTGGTGAATCGCGTTGGGAATAATTTCTTCCAAATTCAATTCGTCAAAAGCATATGCAATTTTATTTTCGATTTCTCTTGGTGAAGCATGAGCATTTTTTTGTTCTAAAATAATAGTTTTGTTTGCAGGAATGTTTTTCAGGATTTCAGCTTTTCCGTTTGTCCAAATTACTTCCAATTCATCAATGTTTTTGGCATCGCCCAAACCAAAAATCAAGTTTGGCTCAATACTACTCTGAAAACCTCGATTTGTAAAGTTTTCTTTCACCATCAATTGCTTATTTACTTTTATTTTCACTTTCGCACCAATGCCAAAAGTGTTTTTTGCATCGCCTTTAAACTTAATTTTTAAGAAATTATTAGTAGAATTGTTTCTATAAATCGAGCATTTTTGATTGACATTATTCAAAATTAAATCTAAATCGCCATCATTGTCCAAATCCGCATAAACAGAGCCATTTGAAAATGTTTTTTCGCCCAAACCCAATGCCTCCGCTTGGTTTTTATATTGCAAATCGCCAGTCGGTACAAACGCCCAATTGCTCAAAGGTGTACTCGGAATTTTGGAAGTATATTTCGTAAAATCAAAGCCTCCATTGGCATCTTTTGGGATTTTTTCGTTTTCAGAAAACTCTCTAAAATCACCGTCCATGATGTCTTTGTAAATGCCATTTGAAACAAAAATGTCATTTTTGCCGTCATTTTCAAAGTCAAAAATCAATGCTCCCCAACTCCAGTCTGTTGCCCCAACACCTGCCAAATTGCCAATTTCCTGAAAAAAACCTTTGCCATTGTTCAATTGAAGGCAATTTTGAATCATTTGGTAATGATAATTGGCTCTGTATTTATAGTCTTCCAAATGATAAGGGTCAAAACCAATTACTCGCTTCAAGCGGTCATTGTCGGCAGCCAACATATCAGTTGTGAATATTTCTGGAAAACCATCACCATTTATATCTGCAATATCTGCACCCATGCTAGACACCGAAGAATAATCAATTCTATTGTTTAAATCTTCTTTGAATGTGCCATCTCCTTTGTTGAGATACATATAATCTTTTTCAAAAAAGTCATTAGAAATATACAAATCGGGCAGATTATCACCATTCAAATCGCCAGTTGCTACACCCAAACCAAATCCAATTGCACTCGAATAGATGCCAGCTTCTTTGGTAACATCAGTAAATTTAGGGTGAGTAGTTCCCCCATCGGGGGCGGGGGGGGCTGTATCATTTCGCATCAATTTATCACCGCCCAATTCATCGGGAGTTTCTCGCATACTTGCATAGAGCTCAATTTTTGATGGGTTTTTGAAACTATTGTTCAAAATATAGCAATCTAAATCGCCATCTGCATCATAATCAAAAAAAGCTGCATGGGTAGAATATCCTTGATTATTTAGATTGTATTCTTTGGCTACTTCTGAAAAAGTACCGTTTTTATTATTGATAAAAAGTTCGTTTTCTTTATTATCACCTTTTACATCTCCCGAATTGCACACATAAATATCCAACCAACCATCGCCATTTACATCTGCCATTGTTACGCCTGTACTCCATGCTTTTGTGCCGCTAACTCCTGCTTTTTCGGTAATATCTTCAAAGTGTAGCAGTTCGCCGTTGCGATTACCTTTATTGAGATATAATTTATTTTTATTTTGGTTGGAAGTGAAGAAAATATCAGGCAAGCCGTCATTATTTATATCGCCAACGGCAACTCCACCGCCATTATAGAAATTTCGATAGGTGAAAATATTAAAATCCTTCGTTTCTTTCACATCGTTTATGAAATCTACTCCAGTTTCGTTTGATGACAATAATTCAAAAACTGGTTTTTCTGAAATAGTATTTTTGCAGGAAATAGTGAAAAATATTAATATTAAAATTGAAAACAGTTGTTTCATAGAAGAGTGTAAGTTCATGTTTTTTGAAAATTTTGAAGGTATTTATGACTATTTTTTAGCAAAAAGTATCAATTCTAAGAAGTGGTGTACGAAGGTTTATTTTGCCCCATTCGGTGCAACCTATTTGTAGAAATTAGTTTAAAATAATACCTTTTTTATGTTCCATAGAGCTACCCTATTTCGGATTAATACCTTTTGGGTAGCCTCTATGAGGCAAAAATAGCTATTTGACAATTTTATTCTACAAATAGGTAGCCCCGAATGGGGCAAAAAAGCAAAGTTAAAACTCCTTCATACACAACTCAATTCTAAGGAAAAATTCCCGTCCCATCAGACCCCATATAAGCTCCCCAAATTGCTGGTTTTTTGTATTTTATGCTTGTCGAAATCCTTTTTACTTGCATTCCCATAAATATCAGCGGGTCGCTGCCATAACTATAATATTGACAGTGAATAATATCCACATAATCGTCGTTGTCAATATCGCCCAACCAAGGTGTAGAGAAAATATTCTTGAATTGAAAAGTTTCGTCAATCATTTGAATTTTCCCTGATTTGAAATCTATTGCAAGCAATTTATTGGTAATTTGGTCAGTTTTATTTTTCACAAAACCATTTTCACAATCATATTCATTGATACTTATAACAGATTCATCAATGCCGTCATGGTTCAAATCATAAATCACTGCTGACGAAAAACCAGTGCAACCGAGATTGTTTTTATAGTCAATTTTACCTGTTTTGCCATTAATCATAATTTGCACTGAACCTTTGCTATCGGGCCAAACGCCTTTGCTTACAAAAGTGAAAAAATCCGGAATATTATCGGCATTAAAATTTCCCACAGAAAAGGCATTACTACACTCGGTATTTGGAATATTATTCTCCCAAATTTTTTGCAAAGTTTTACCATCAACAGCGGTATATTTGCTTCCGTGTGAAATCGAAATTATGTCAAAATATTTGTCATTATTAATATCTGTGGCAATGGCTGGGGCAATAAAACCATGACCAATATCTTCAGCAATTACTTTTGCATTTTTTAAATTTCTTTCTTTCAAATCGCCCAATTTTGCAAGAAACAAATGCCCACTTATGGTTTCTCCACCTGTCCCAAAAACTATAAACTCCTGATTATCAGGTTGTTGAAAGTATAGTGGTGGCATGTATGACTCCATTCCGTCGGGCATTTTGTCAGCAAAAAGAATCTCGCCATTTTTGCTATTCATTATCATCAACACGCCCGGAACTCTATCTTTCATTGTATTGGGTGCAGCGGCATGATTTCCCCCATTTTGAACCAAAAGGTCGGCCACACCATCATTATTTTGGTCAGGAATTATTTTGCAATTCTGAAAATTAAAATTGGTGTATTTCAAAATCGAATCGGCTTCATATTTATAGTCAAATTTCCAGATTTGTGCACCATTTTTTCCATTCAAAGCCATCAAATTATTCGAGCGTCCACCAATGATTATGTCATCAATTTTGTCATAATTGATGTCCAAAAGCGTTGCAGAACCATATATTTGGTCGCTTGCCTCATGTTTCCAGAGCAATTCGCCAGTTTTTCCATTCATGGCAATCACGCCAAAATCCGAAACTTGGTATTCGTTTTTTCCTGCACCCATTACCAAATCAAGCACACCATCATTGTTCAAATCGCTTGTTTTTGGTGAAGACTGCGAACCAATGATTGGAAATACTTTCGTCCAAAGAAGTTCTGTTTTTTTACTTTTACAGCTAAATAATTGTGTAATTATGAGGACAAGAAATAACCTTATTTTCATGCGTCAATTTTTTATGAAAACACTATTTTTAAAATGTAAATTTACATTAAAAAACGGTCATTTTTGGGTTAACGGACATTTATGGTGTTTTTGTGCTGTAAAAGCCTACCTAACTCGATGATTATCATACCTTTACATAAAATGAAAGGTTATGAATAAAAAAACTGCTTTTTTATTGCCAGAGAAAATTTTCAGCAAAGATGGCTTTGACCAAGGCGTTCAACGTTATAAATGTGCTTCCTGTGGGAAGCGATTTAAGGGTGGGAATCGCCTAAATATTGATTTCCTTTGGGACGAATACACGAAGGGCAAGCAAACATATTCGCAATTAGCGACAAAATATGAATGTTTCATCAAGACGATTCAAAGGAAAATAGACACCGTAAAAACAAAAAGTGAAACAGTATTCCCGAGTGTTGTCAATGTGTTGATGGATACAACTTTTTTTGGAGAAAGTTGGGCGTAATGGTCTTCAAAGACAGCCTTACAGGAAAGATTTTATACAAGCAATATGTAAAACAAGAAACCGACGGGCGGCGTTCTGCTAAATTATACTTGGTAGGTATTGAAGAAATAAGCAGAAGAGGTGTAAAAGTACAGTATATTATCTGTGATGGACGCAAAGGATTAGTCCAGCTATTTAAGGATATTCCAATCCAAATGTGTCAATTTCATCAAGTAGCAACCATTTAACCAAAAATCCTAAAATGCAAGCCAGTGAGGAGCTGTGGGAGCATACGCTGTTGTTATCGAAGACAGTTAAGGAACGCTTAACAAATAACTCCGTTAATTTATTTGCCTTTTTTGCCAACTCTTCATCAAAAAAATCTCATTTAGCTTGCTAAATTTCGCCTTTTTTGACTTGATTTGACAAAAAAAACTTCATAAATTTTGAACGGACTTATTTTTTAAGTGTTCCTAAAGAGAGTTTTGAAGGGGGATTGCAGGCATGGCATCTCAAATGGAAAGACTTCTTGAATGAAAGCAAAAAAGATGATAAGGGCAAGAAACGTTACCTACATAAAAAACTTAGAAGTGCCTATAGAAGCCTTCAAACAAATATGAATTGGCTATTTACTTGGTATGATAATATAGCTTTAAATATACCAAATACAACCGCATCGGCGGTCCGATAATGCAATTGATGGGCATTTTGCGGACTTAAAGAACAAATTGAGAAACCATAATGGCTTATCAATTGAAAGAAAAAAACGATTTATTTATGAGTTTTTGAAGGCATAATGACTATGAAAAATATCAAAGGAGTCCTAAAAACTCCTTTGATTGACATTTTTCACAGTCATCAAGAAAATCCCTGATAGGTTGCTCTCCAGCAGTGCCTATTTCCGCTTTTTCTGATTCAACAAAGTTGTGAAATTTTAAAATATATGGCAAGAATACTATAAAAAATAGACCTCCATAAATGTCCATTACGCCCAAAAAACAGTCAGATTAATATTTATTGAACACTATTTATCCCACCACATTCTTGCAGTGAAATTGTCTCCACCAGTAAGTTTTGCAACTGCCGCTTTGTAGTTAGCTTCGTTAAAAGCTGCCTCACTTAATTTGTAAGGCACTCTTCTTGGTATCTGACCATCAGAGAATCCATTAGGGAATTTTACAGGAGTAAGTACTGGATACCCTGATCTTTTCCAGTTATTCCAGTTTTCAATAAAATTGAAAGTTGTGCCTGTCGTCACCCATATTTGCTCATTTATTTGCTTTAACGATGCTTCTAAATTACTGCTAACAAATGGATTAGCCGTAAGGTACGTATCAGCAGCAGCCGCAGCTGTTTTTATGGCGGCATCTGCACTTGCAACAGTATTAAATTGAGCTAATGAGTTCATTCCTGCCCTAACACCGTTTTTATAGTGATCTTCTGCAGAAATTGCACCAACACTAAACCCTCTCGCTTTAGCTTCGGCTAACAGCAATTCAGTTTCTGAATAAGTCAATATGAAATTAACACCGCTTCTGTCTAAGAAAATAGACGTTCTCGGTCTTGAATATTTCCCCACTCTTGCTATATCATTACCAGTACCAGAGGCTCCCGGATATTCAGGGTGTTTGCCGATGTCAGCAGTACCGCTACTCAGGTCATATCCGTTGGGAAGACCAATTTGGATTGCTACTGCGTTGTTTCCTGCCAGTTCTTGATTGGAATTGGCAGCCAAACCCGCCCCAGATACTTCAGCAATAGCACTTATTCTTGGATCTGATGTTTTCTTAAGGAAATCCATAAAAGTTTTACTCCATCTTACTTCTCTGTAATCATCACCTACTCTCAACGCCCCTGTAGTATTATTACCCTGAGATGTTGCATCTGTAATCACCTTGGCATTGTCATCAATACTTGTAAAAACACCACCAGTAAATGCTTTTTCAGTCCATGCTTTTGCAGCAGCAGCATCCACTTTTACTAGTCGCATTGCCATTCTTAACATCAAAGAGTTACCAAACTTTTTCCATTTTGCTACATCTCCTTTGAACATCAAATCATTGGTAGGACCTGCTTTTGAGGTACTCAAAGCAGCCACAGCTTTTTCTAATTCTGCTAAAAGCCCTAAATAGATCGCTGATTGAGCATCATATTTTGGTTGTGTAATACCTTCTTTAGCTTTTAAAGCTTCAGTATAAGGCACATCGCCGTAGGTATCCGTTATTCTTGCCAAAGCTAAAACCTTCATAATGGTCCCAATATTATCCAAATTTGATAGTTCGGGCTTATCTTTTAGTAAACTTTGCATTTCATACACAAGTGTTGCGGCTCTATAAGTGTCAGCAAAAAGATTTCCTTTATACGCATCAAAACTGCCAGAAGCAACATATTTGTCTCCATTTCCATAATATGAAAAAGTAGAAGCAAGCACTTGTGTCCACATACTTTGAAACAACAACTGGGTATACCCCGTGTTGCTATATGTAAATTGCGACTGAGCTAAAAGATATTGAGGGTTAAATACTGCCGCACTTGTTCGGTTTGGGTCGGTGTTTATTTCTTCAAAATTATCAGTACAAGATAAAGTGAAGACAGAGACCAGAAAGATTATGTATTTTATTTTTTTCATTTTCGTTTTACGATTTAAAATTTTACATTAAGGTTTAATCCATAAGTTCTAACAGATGGTAAGCTATTTCCTTCAATTCCCGCATAATTTATCACAGAAGAGAATCCAGCCTCTGGGTCAACATTATCTGATTTTTTGAACAACACCAGTAAGTTACGGGCTACAATAGAGATCTCAGCTGATTTGATAGGAAGCCTTCCAAACAAACTTGGCTTGATAGAATACCCAAAAGAAACTTGTCTTAGTTTTACAAAATCTCCACTCAATACATTTAATGCAGAAATTCTTCTGGCTAAGTTTTGGTAGTACGTTTGAGGTATAACGCTCACATTATTAGCTTGCCCGTCTGCTGTAACTCCATCCACTTTCACTCCACCTTCACGTCCTGGTAATGTACTTTGATTTAGACCTCTAAAAGTTGTATAATAATTGGTAGCAGAAAGCATTTTACTTCCAAATCTGTAATCAATCAAGAATGAAAGATTAAAGTTTTTATAACTCAAGTCATTATTTAAGCCACCAAACACTTTAGGTAAAACAGACCCCATTGGTGTTCTGGTGCTATTAGCAATAGGAATACCTGAAGCATCTACTACTATTTTTCCGTTTAAATACGTATAATCATTAGCCATCACTTGCGGACCTGCCATGCCCTTGATAATTGCAATGTTAGCATTTAAAGGTCTATATGTACCTAAACCTAGCTGCTGATTTTCACTTCCACTAGCATTGATGTCAAGAATTTTGTTCTTTATATTAGTAAAGTTTAAAGAGCTTGACCATTTAAAGTTTTTGTTTTCTATAATAACTCCAGTAACTAACAATTCTAAACCAGAGTTTTGCGTTGATCCAGTACCAATCAATTGAGAATTATAGCCAGTAGCTTCAGAAAGAGATCCATTTATAATCTCATTATTCGTTTTTCTATTAAAATACGCTAAATCAATTCCTAAACGATTTTTATAGAACTTCAATTCTGTACCTATTTCAAATTCAGAAAGCGTAAATGGCTTCAAAAATAGGTTTGGTAAAGTTCCGCCAAAAGATCCAGTTGTAATTCCTTGAATAGCTGACCCAACGTTGTAATACTGAGAAGTAGAATATGGGTTGGCTGGCTCACCACTTACTACAGCATAAGATGCTCTTAATTTACCGTAGGTGAGTTTGTCCATCTTGAGAAGCTCTGTAAAATCATAACTCAAGGAAACCGAAGGAGTGAAAATACCTTGATTTCCAGCTGGTAAGGTAGAGAAAGCATCATAACGACCAGTAGTAGAAAGTATTAGCTGATTTTTATAATTAAAGTCTAATGAATAATAACCAGAGTTCGCTTGTCTTTTATTGAAACTATAATCTCTATTAAAATTAAGTACGTTAAAAGGACTATAAAAGTAAGGAATAACAAAAGGACCTCCTCCAATTGATATTCTTTCAGATTCATTCTTACGAACGGTTCCACCTACGAGAGCGTCAAGTCCAAAATTTTCACTAATTTTAAACGTACCTCCTAAAATCGCATCTGCGTTCATTTCGATGGTAGATCCTTTAGATTGTCCATTAAGTCCTCCCGCGTTTCCGCCAGAATAAGCTGTACCAGTAGGTGTAACACTAAATGATCCATCATTCATATAATCATAGCCTAATCGAACTAATCCGTAAATATTCTTAGTAAAATCATATTTACCTTGAAGAGCAGAAATCATTCTCTTCCTTTTCACATCATTTTTATACTGATTTACTACAAACCAAGGATTGGTTACATAGATATCATCATTGTATTGAATTTCATTTCCTGTAGGAGTAGATGCATCGAAGCCAGGCTGTAAAGTGGACTGGCTCACGTTGGTAGCTAAAAAGTTTAGATTGTTAGCATTCATCGGACCATCACTGAGCTGTGGAGCGTTGTTGTTAAAGTCATCTACAAAATTCACCATTAAGTCAACGGTAAGTTTTTTTCCAAACTTCTGATTACCAGTAAAGTTGGCCGTTCTTCTTGTTAAACCGCTATTTCTCAAAATTGCGTTATTATCAAGATTAGCTAATGAAAGTCTGAAACCTCCATTATCATTACCGGCAGAAAGTGCAAGAGAATTAGTAATTGAACTACCAGTTCTGTAGAAATTCTTAATATTATCTTTTACGGCAGAATAAGGATAACTTTTACCATCAAACTGAATAGTAGAAGCACCGTCTAACTTTTCTCCCCAGCTTAGCATTCCGCTGTTACGAGCAGATGTTACATTATCTGGACGTTTTCCATTTAGACCTTGTCCATAAACATACTGATAGTCTGTGAAATTAATAGCTTGATCAGCTACCGTATTTAGGTTGTAATCAACCGACATTTTTCCTTTTTTACCAGATTTCGTGGTAATTAATATTACACCATTGGCTGCCCTAGCACCATAAAGTGCTGATGCCGAGGCACCTTTTAATACGGTCATATTATCAATATCATCGGGGTTGAGGTTAGAAATACCGTCACCGTTGTCAGCTCCACCCCATTCTCCTGAACTTCCTCTCTGGGAATTATCAATTGGAACACCATTTAAAACAATCAAAGGAGAACTTGCTCCAAAACTTGCCAAACCTCTTAGCAATATTCTGGCTGATGAACCTGGGCCTCCATTAGTTCCAGAAATATTTAGACCTGCCACTCTTCCAGCCATTGAATAAGCGACGTTAGTTTGTCTAGCCTTAGTCATTAGGTCACCGCTTACTTTGGTTACGGCATATCCAACTTTTCTTGCTTCCTTAGAAATACCCAAAGCTGTAACAACAACTTCGTTTAAATTACTTGCATCAGGTTTAAGACTTACATTTTCTACTGAGGAATTTCCAACCAATACATTTGTAGCACTAAAACCAATGTAACTAAATGTCAAGGTGCTTCCTTTTGCAGCTGTGATGCTGTAATCACCATTGTTATCAGTTACTGTTCCTTTTGTTGTTCCTTTAATAGAAACGTTTACACCGTAGATCGAACTTCCCGTGTCATCGGTAACTTTACCTTTTACTGTCACCTCTTGTCCAAAAACTTGAACAGATAACAGTAAAATTGAAAACGACAACATTACTTTGAATAGTTTTTTTTTCATTTGCTTGGATTAGATTAATTTAAAAATTTATATATAGATGTAAATATAATGATATTTTAAAAAAAACAACAAAAAAGTGTGTTTTTTTAAAATATTTTATTAATTTAATTTTGTTACCTATTTGTATTATTAGGAATCAGAAATTTTTCAGTACCCGTTCCACGGTTTAAAAAGAGGTTGTCTGCAGACTATAATTAAATTACAAAAACAAGTATACTTGACTTCTTGTTGAGATTATAATCAATTTTTAATAAATATACACGTTAATTGCATTAAAATTTAGAAATGGTGCATCGCACCAAAATATTTTAGTAATTGAGTCCTAAAAACCATTTTGAGGTGCATCGCACCGAAACATAACGGTGCGATGCACCTTTGCGATTAAAAAACTCTCTCAATTTTTACAA
>JANNDY010000020.1:0-1694 GCA_031378345.1 Emticicia sp.
CCTGATATTAAACTCGTTTTTGCCAAAAAATTACTAAATAAACTCAACTCTGATGATGGTTTGTTAAACGCAATACAAGTTAGACACCTGCAAAGACAAACTGATATTGATAGGTTTTCCAGAGTGCCAAAGTAGAATTAGAATACAATCAAAAATAAGTTCTAAGTTTGTAACTTGCCCCTCAGTAAATCGTAATATATGGGAATAATTTTTATCCCATATTATTTCTTTAAGATTCCAAAACATTAACCAAAAGCTAATTATAGCTATTACTCCACCTGTACCTTTTAATATTTTGTATTTCATTTTAGTATTAGTTTTTTTAACTGTCCAATGAGGTGCAGCTTTTGCGGTAGCCGCCAACGTTTTAGGGCTTTGCGAAGGTGCGGAATTAGAATTACAAATGTTCGTTTCAGCACCAAAGTTCAATAGAATTACTAATGTTCAAATCTAGCACTTCTGCCGCACTTTTGCAAAACCCGTGTTGTGTGCTGGTGCTTTTTATTCAGTATCTTCTTTTTCGTTTAGTTTTCGTTTTACTTTTTTCAACGGTTCTCTCATTGATTTTTCAAGTTTCAACATATTCTCTACGAGAAAGTCCATCATTTTGTCCCATTCCTCTTTGTGATTTAAATTTACTCCTTGCAAAGAATATGCAACTCTGCACATTTTTTTGGTGTCAAGTCGCTCCCAAGATAATAAGTCGCCAAAACTGTCTGTAATTTCAGTTTCAAATTTTCTCAATTCGTCAAATACTTGTTTGTTTGCTTGTGTGTCACTTTTTGAGATTGCTAACTCTACTCCAACATATGATTTGGTAACTAAAAAATTATAAGAAAGTCCTGAAATACCTGTTCCACCTGAACTTAACCAATGGTCTTTTGATGGACTGGAATTTTGGAAAATTGTTGCTTTACCTTTGAATTTCGGTAAAAGTTTGCTCCAAAATTCTAATCTTAAATGATGTCTTTCTTTAAGTTCCTCTTGTGAAGTTAAATCTTCTTGTGCTTTGTCAACCATACTAATTGTATAGTCTTCGGCATCTTTTGTTGGTATAATTTGTTCGACTGTCAAAAAAAGTTGTTCGCCCAAAGCAAATGGCAAGGCTTTGAAGCATTGCATTCTTATTTTGAAGTTTAAAAGCCATAAAACTGTCGAAGTTACTTCCTTTCTAAAACTTCCTGCGACCAAAATTATTCTTTGGGATTGGCTAATATTTATTGTCAGTTCTTCGTACTCTGCATTATTGAAAAATTCACTCAATTTGTTAGTCGCTTCTTCACCTTGTCCTCGTTTGTCTAAATATTGTTGGTAAATATTTCTAATTTGTTCTTTTGTTAAAGTCGAACAATAAGAAGCATATTTTAGGGCTTGCCAAGTTACATCTCGTCCTGTGTCGTCCAGTTTGTTCTCAATAATTACAGCATTTCCTTTCTTGTCAAGTGCCAAGAGGTCGAGGCGTTCATTAGTATCATTAAAGCCACTAAACTCTTTTTGAATTATTAAAAAGTCTTCGCCAAGTGCTTCTGGGTTTGCTTCCAACCATTCTTGTAAATGTCCACGTTCTCTAAATCCAAGCTCAGAAAAAGTTACTTGTTTAATTTTTTCAATTCTGTTTTTTTGCTTGTCAATTAGGTACATATTTTATTTGTCTGTTTGTGGTTTGAGGTGTCGTTCTGCACTTGCACACAACG
>JANNDY010000007.1:0-2477 GCA_031378345.1 Emticicia sp.
TGAATATAAGCCTTTTATTGCTTCTTCTTGAAAAGATGCAAAGTCAAATGGTTGATTGTGAGTCATAATATTCTATGTTTAAAGTAAAATTAACACTTTTGTGAAATTTTCACTTGACACAGTTTAAAAAATAGCCTCTTAAGCGACCAAGAGAATTGGACGGCGGCGTTTATATTTTACCTTTTATTTGTGGTCGGAGTTTTTATCTTTGTTATCTTGCCTTCAGTAGAAAAAAATTCGCTGACTTCAGCTATTATATTGGGGGCATTATTTGGCTTTTTTACTTACGCTACCTATGATTTGACTAATCTTGCCACTTTAAAGAATTGGCCGCTAAATATTGTTTTTATAGATATCTTGTGGGGTTCATTATTGACAGGAATGGTTAGTACGGCTGGTTTTTACATCGTCAAGTATTTCGAATAATATATGATGCAGACTTTTTATCAAACTGCTTTACTCTTTTTTGGCTAAGTATAAGTGTGGTTTTTTGTTTATATAATCAAAAAAAGAAACGATGTTGCAGACATTGTATGGGGATTGGGCTTACTATTTATTTGTTTATTCCTATATCTTAGCAAACCATTATATTAGATTTCGGCATTGATTTATGCACTTATTTCGCTTTGAGAAGGACGATTGGCAAGCACATTCGCAATTACCTATTTGTTACTTTATGTATCAGGTATTCCGATGCTGGAAGCAAAATACATAGATAATGAGGCGTATAAAGCTTATAAACTACGGACGAATGCATTTTTCCCGAAAATACCGAAGGAAAGTGGTAAATCTTAAATTTCAACAAATTCAGCAAATTTGGCATTTTACGGACATTAATAAAAAGGCGAAAAAATGACAATGTGTGAATCATATAAATCTTCTCCAAAATAGTGTAACATTTTGCATAAGCAAAGTCATTATTATTGTACTTCAAATTCTGATGCCCAATAATTCAACACATTATATCTCAATCACTTTGAATTTTTTTATTTGGGATGTGAAAGGTTTGATTTTTACTCGCTTATCACATAGTGTATTTTTTTTATAAAACGTTCAAAAATAATGCATAGTAAAATCATCACACTTTTTATTGTATCATTCTTAATGTCAACAGCGATGAAAGCACAGCTCCTTCAAACCGTTCCGAATGTGGATTTGAAAAAATATGCAGGCAAATGGTATGAAATAGCATCGTTTCCGCAAAGTTTTCAAAAGAGATGCCATTGTACTACCGCCGAATACACGCCAACTGATAAAGGCTATATAATTGTTGAAAACAGATGCAATAAAGATAGTGTTAATGGCAAATTATCTTATATAAAAGGGAAGGCCTTTGTTGTAGAAAACACAGGTAACGCAAAGCTAAAAGTGCAATTTTTTTGGCCGTTCAAAGGCGATTATTGGATTATAGACTTAGCGGATGATTACAGTTATGCAGTAGTAAGCAATCCAAATAAAAAATATTTATGGATACTTTCGAGAACCCCAAAAATAGATGCGACAAAATATAAACAGATTATAATCCGATTGCAAGAGAAGGGATTTGATTTGAATAAACTCAAAATGACCGAGCAAATTTGTGGAATTAATTTGTAAATAAAAAAATCAAAATGGAAAACGAAAAAACGATTGATGTGTTGAATACACTCATCCAAATCAACAACGATAGATTTGAAGGTTATGATACCGCTTTCAAAGAAACCGAAGAACTCGAATTGAAAACCTTGTTCAGTCAGTTTATGTTAACAAGCCAAAAATGCAAGCAAGAATTGGTTGAAGAAGTAAGCCGATTAGGTGGAACACCGACGGAAAGTACAAAACTGACGGGCAAGTTTTTTCGGGTTTGGATGGATGTAAAGGCGGCTATCACTGGCAAAGACCGTCAAGCCATACTTAGTTCATGTGAGTTTGGTGAGGATATTGCCATTGAAACATACCAAAATGTGCTAAATGACGACATGCAAGACATAAGATTTGACCAACAAACAATGATTAATTCACAACTCACTTTAATAAAAGCCGACCACGACGTTATAAAATCCATGCACGATGAACTGGTGGCAACATCTTAATTTTATAAATAAAAAAAATCATGTGGAAAGAAGAAAATAATCAATTGAAACAGAGTTTTCAATTGGCCGATTTCGTAGAGGCTTTTGCTTTTATGACCCAAGTAGCTTTTGCCGCTGAAAAAATGAACCATCATCCCAATTGGAGTAATGCCTATAACAAGGTAGATATAGCTCTTTTTACACATGATGCTGACAATAACGTGACTGAAAAAGACAGAAAGCTGTCTAAATTGATTGATGAAATTTATAAAAAATATGATAGTAAGTAACGTGTAAATAATAACTTGGTCATTTGATATGATTCTTTTGCCGCCATTTTTATCGACTTGTTCGTAAAGTAGCGGTGCTATTCGCCCGCTGCGGCGGACCGCTCAAAAGTCAATAAAACTAACAACAAAATAATTC
>JANNDY010000010.1:0-285820 GCA_031378345.1 Emticicia sp.
AATGTCCACGTTCTCTAAATCCAAGCTCAGAAAAAGTTACTTGTTTAATTTTTTCAATTCTGTTTTTTTGCTTGTCAATTAGGTACATATTTTATTTGTCTGTTTGTGGTTTGAGGTGTCGTTCTGCACTTGCACACAACGTAAAAGTATTTATGAAGAAGGGGGGATTTGGAACTCGTCCGCCCGTAACTGGTGCTGGGTTTTGTTCCAAAGTTGAGTAACTTTCCACTGCTTCATAGTATTCCGTCCGACGGTACATATGTTGATTAATTTACTGATGTTCAATTACTTACGTTCGCCCCCTTTTTCATAAATACAATGTTGGTGGCTGCCGCTTTTTGTCTACCAAAGAATTGTCCATGAGCAAAAAAACAAAGTGTCATATGACAGAAAGATTTTATCGTACAGACTTAACAAAGTTCGCTGAAACGTTTGCAAGTATTGCTATTTTGTTATCGTCAAAGTCAGTTTGTTGTATAAGGCTTATAACGAATTCATATGATTTTTTTTCTTCCGCTTCTTTAATCTTTCTACTCTCAGCTTTCACTGATTCAGCATTACGAGCAATCAAAATTTCTAACGATGCCTTTTCGTCAGGTGTCATTTTACGACTGTCTAACTCGTCAATAGCCACTTTGAGCCAATCTTCGTCCCAAAATTTAGGAAATTGTATAGGATTGGTAAATGTATGAGTATGTATCGTTTTCATAGTATATATCAGTTTTTGTAAATCTGTTTGACAATCAACTTCTTGTAGGGTAAATTTATCTAATTCTACTGTTATAAACGTCATTTGGTCGTCAAAAAGTTCTCCTTGTTCGTTTCGTAGGTTCGCAATGGTATGAAATTGAGGATAAGGTAAAATATCATTCGCTAAAATAGCCACGCAATAGATTTTTGTTAGCGTCCCATAGTCGAATTTCCCACGTTTTACCATTGCGTTGAACTTGTGCAAGGCGTAAAACTTCATTCGTTGTACAAAAAATGGGGCATCGCCGTACTGCATTTCTACGATGAAATGATTGTCGTTTTCGTCCGTACAAGCCAAGTCAAAAATACCACTTCTGCCGTCTTGGGTAATGCCCTCAAAGGTATTTTTGTCAAATTTGACTTCTTTTATTGGTATTTCTGATTTGATTAGTGCTTGCAAAGCCCTACGTAAGAAAAGCGTATTTGCTTCATTCCCAAAAGTGGCCTTAAAACCATAATCCGATATTATCGGAATAAATATTTGGTCGTCTGTATATAGTGCTTCCATGAAGCAAATTTATTGAAAACGAATGACTCTTGTGCGAATTTATCACAATTTTTTCACTAATAATTATCGCGAAGGGATTCCATCTAACTTAAAGATATTTTGTTTGAAGTTACGAACAAAAGCCCTGTACAAAACAAAAGCACTTAATGCTATCGCCAAAAGTCCTGTAATCCATGAACCAACCTCCATCGCTAATACCATCGCAATTAAACACCCTATTACTATACCTCCCAACAACAACCAAATTAAGGCGTTTTTCCATCTTTCACTAGTGATATTTGAGTATTTTGTAAGTTCCTTTGGCGAATAAACTTGAATATTTTTTAAGTCACTCCACTGACTGTTTACATAGATGTACTCTAAAAAAATATCATTAAGTCTGATATCATATTTATCATGAGGATGACTAATGCCTAAATCTAAAAAAGCAAATACCTTTTCGTTAGGTGGGATATCGACCGATTTGGTTACAGGTGTCCTTTCATTCAATAAAACACCATTTTTGTCTCGATTTTCAATTTTATTGAAATATAAACTAACTCTGACAGGAGATGTATTTCTATTTTCTAAGACAAATGAAATGCCATAGTTTTGGTATGAGGATGTCACACTACTTCCATTTAATATGGAACTGTAACTCATTTTTTCTCCCCGTCCTGGACTAATTGATAAAACATATACGTTATTAAATGACAATTGGCTATTCATTTCCATAATAGATTTGATGTTTTGTTTGTTAATAATTAAAGTCAGTGAGATGGTGTTTCTGCGGTAGCCACCAACGGATGGGGCTTGCGGCATTTGTGGAATTTGAAACTCGTCCGCCCGTAACATCTGCTCAAAAATAGTTTCAAAAGATGAAAGTTGAACTAAAAATTGAAAATATTTCCGTCCGCCCGAACAAAAGCAAAATAGGATTCCCAAAGTTGAATTACTTCCGTCTGCCCACAATTGCCGCAAGCCCATGTTGGCAGCAGGCAAATTTATAAGCTCTGATTAATTGTCCACCTGCAAAAAACTGTTAAACACCAGGGTCTAAAAAAATGTCAAGCCCCAATAAAATGTCCAAAATGAATGCAAAGTTGGAAGCTAAAAAGCCTAAAAAAACAGTCCAATGTCAAGCTCCAAATCAAGTGTCCACAGGCAAAAAACTGTCCACAGGAGCAAATAGAAAGATTTTACTTGCTTGCTGCCAACGTCGGGGGCTTGTGGTCAGGTGGGGGATTTGAAACTCGTCCGCCCGAACGTCTGCCGATATAAATTACTGATGTTCAATTACTTACAAATGTTCAATAGGTTTCCGTCCGCCGAAACAAAAGTACAAAAGAATTCCTAATGTTCAATAACTTCCGTCAGCCCCCACTTGCCACAAACCCATGTTGGCGGCAGGTTTTTTTCTACTAGTAAGTATTAATTTGTAAGGTTCATTAACCAACAAGTTCATTATCAAATGTTATAGTAACTTTGTGCCAAGGATAAGCACTATCTATATACTTTGTTACACAAAATAAAGTCGGGCGGTCATCATCAAAATGTGAACGCTGTATTTTCATATTATTTGGAACTATAATATTTCTTTGTTTTACTTTGTTTTTATTTAAAATTTCACTGACAACAAAGTTGAATCTCTCATTTGAAGGTAAAGAATATAGCTCATTTAATAAAGTTAAAAATGCTGGTTTAATAATGAAATCTCCAATTTCTTCAATACCATTTTGTATTAGCTTTTGAATTTCGTCAGGTGTTAACTTATTATTCCCTTGTTGTACCTTACTTTTTTCTTTGTCTACTATGTATATATGTGTTCCTTCATGCTCAAAAAAACCATGGTCATCTTCAAAATAAATCTTTGGGGAATTTTTGCTTTCGTTATCATTTATCGTTTCATATAAAATGGGGTCTTCAAAACTTCTTGTGGTTAATCGAAAATCCGAATCAACAGGTACACCTTTTGATTTTACGTTATCAACTGTTGCAACCTTTTTTGCAATGGACATTTTCATTTTTTTGTCAGACTTTTGAATCGAAAGAAGTTCATTTAAAAATTCTGGTTTTGAGGCTGACAATGAAAGTCTAAGTGCCATATCCTTAATTTTTTCTAACGTTATTATATCTTGCATACGATTAAAATTTAAAGCAAGGATTTAAAATTCGTTCTTAAATCCTTGCTAATTCAGAGTCTCTTTTAAAATAATTCACCACCAACGCTTGCACAAGCTATATATCCAACGCTTCCGCAAACTGTAATATTTGTTGATGCTCCTTTATGAAGTTGAACGGGGGGCAATATTTCATCTTTTTTTGCCATCGTAATTTGAAGATTTGTTGTATCAACATCCAATGTCTTCAAAGTTGCCTCTGGATTAGCCGAAAACTCTTTTGTAAGTTTTGTGCTTTTTTTAATCCTGTTGAGTGCTTGTAATAAGTCTTTTGCCATGATTGTAAATTTTTTTTTGTTAAAATATATTTAAGTTAATCGGTAATAATCAAAAAAGGTTAATTGTTGTATTAGGGTGTTTAATAAACTTGCCGCCAACGAACAGGGCTTTGTGCAGGTTGGGAAATAGAATTCCGTCTGCCCGGAACCGCTGCTGATTGAAAAACTGATGATGAAGATAACAACAAAAAGCCAAATAGCATTCCGTCAAGCTGGAACAAAAGCCCAATAGAATTACAAATGCTCATTGTTATTCCGTCCGCCCAACTTGCACAAAACCCCATGTTACCTGCTGGGCTTCTTCGCTTCGATGTCAATGCCGTTTATTTTAGTCATTATGTTGTCGGTCTGTGTCAATGCAACAATTATTTTCTGATAATGTAAAATGTCGTCAAATTCAAGAGTCAGTTCCTTTCTGTCTTTGAGCCATTTTTGTGCTGGTTGATAACCGCCAATAAAAAAAGTCCACGCCACTTCGGGTACATTGTCAAAATATTGAGTGTCGTTTATAAATACTTTTCCGTTTTCGTATTTTGGTTTTGTAACTACATTGTCTCCGTCAATAGGATATTGTGTAATGTACTTTTCAACTATTGGACTTTCTAATAAATGTATTTGTCTAATATCTGCACCTAAAGCCACCAACTGCCAAAAAGTTGTTGAGTTGGTTGGATATGGAATTCGTGGAAAATCTGTTTTTAAAAACTCCTTATACTTTTCTCTATAAGTTCGTGAATGTAAAACTGCATAGATGTAATCCAAAATGTCAATTGGTGCAAATGTTCCTTTTGTTATTTCTTTTTCGATTGTAAAAGTTAAAGCTATCTTTTTTGCTATTTGGTTTACTATTTCTGTGTTTAAGTTTGGTCGTCTATTATTGTTTTGGTCAATGGTCTGTTGTCCATTATTATCAGGATATAAGTAAAGTGGAAATAAATTTACACCGCCACGCCTAAAAATATTTGCATCAACGGGATTTTTAGAAACTGTTGTTAAACACCATTCAATATCTCCAATTGCTAAACCTTGTCTGCCTATTCCAATCAGTAAATTTTCTTTGCCTAAAACATTTTGAATTAACTCTTTTCTTGGATAATCCATCATTACATAACTGAAATAACAAGGTCTATTGTCAAATGGTCTGTAACCGCAATGGATTGCTTTCTTTTCCCAATTTTTGTCTGACTGAATTTCTGTTCTTGCTTTTGCTAATTTCCAATCTCGGTTATCACTAATTGGATATTTTTTGAAAATATCTTCGTCCGATAAATTTTTGTTGATTAAGTCTTTGGCTCTTTTTTTAATTTCATTCATTTCAAAGTCAATAGCAAAGTCATCTCTATGAGTTTGAAAGCCCATTACATTTACTTGGAATAAACTTACTGGATTTATTCCTTCATTATATTTCAATAGCTTAGTTTCATCAATGCTTTTGAATAAAAAACTGTTTTTGAATGGAAGGAATTCATTAAATGATATTGAGTTGAGAGAGTTTTCAGTTAAAAAATCATATTTCAATTCCCTTTTTCCGAATAAGTCATAATGAAAAACTTTGCCTAATTCATTCGCTTTCTTTTTGCCCGTTTTAACGAAGACATTAATAGAAACACCTTGCTCAATATCAAAAACATTTACATCAGCACTTCCATCGGGGCAGGTTTCTTTTTTCTTTGCATTTCCGTGTAAGTCTATAGTATAAATTTTGTCGTAAGTTTTTAATAAGTTCCAACGCATACCTCTAAAAGTTGGGTTATCTAAAAAGCCGTGAGGATTAATAAAAGCCAAAACGCCACTTCCATTTTTTTCTATAAAATGTTGTCCGTAACGCAAAAACTTTACATAATCATCGTTTATGAATTTTGAATTTTGTTCTTTTAGTTTTTCTTTTCCTCCTGGTTCTTTTTTATAATCTTCCATCAACTTCATTATCCACTCGCCTTTGTTGGCACTTTCTCCGCTGTATGGTGGGTTGCCAATAACACACATTACTGGTGCATCTCTTTTTATATGGTTGGCTTCGTTTGCTTCGGTGCTTAACCAATTTGCAAAAAGTGTTCCTGTGTCGGGGTGACTTTCTTCAAGACTGTTGGTAAGATAAACTCTAAACCTTTGGTTAGTGGTTGGTTTGTAACCTGTTTCGGTTAGTAACAAATCAAGCTGCAAATGTGCCATTGCATAACTTGCCATTAGCAACTCAAAACCATTAAGGCGTGGCAATAAATGAGTTTCCACATACTTGCTCCAAATGCCTTGTTGTCCTTCAAATTTTTGGTGAATTAATTTTACAACTTCTGCTAAAAAAGTCCCTGTGCCTGTGGCTGGGTCAAGTATTTGCACTCGGTGTACTTCTTCTTCTACGGTTCTTACATTGTTTGTGTATCGCTTGTCGGTGGCTTGTAAGTTTACTTTTATTTTTGTTTTGCTGTTGTCTGCAAGTCCTTGTGGTAAATCAAATTCTGTTTTTAAAATGTCGTTAACGGCTCTCACTATAAAATTTACAACAGGTGCAGGTGTGTACCATACGCCTCTTGCTTTTCTTAGTTTTGGGTCGTACTCACTTAGGAAAGTTTCGTAAAAATGGATAATTGGGTCTTCCATTTTTGTTGTCTTGCCGTAGTTTTTTAAAATCTCTTCAACGTTGCAAGCCAAAAATATTTCTACCAAACTATCTACAACCCATTTAATTCTATCATCAATATCAGGACCTGCAATGTAACCAAACAGTTTGCGTAAGAATGGGTTTGATTTAGGAATTAATTCAGCCGCTTCTTGTCTGCTAAAAGTTGGTAAAGTAGCATCGTGTAAACGGGCTGCAAACATTCCGTAAGCAATAGTTTGAGCATACACATCTGCAAAACCTTTTGCTGTAATGTCGTGAATGAGAATATTCTTAAAGGCAGTCATTTGGTCTTTAAGTGTACTATCTTCTTTGTTTGCTTCGTCTGTTGTTAAAGCCTTTTCAATAATATCAGAAAGAAGGCGGGCTTTGCCCGCCATCATTTCTGCTAATTTTTTTGAGCTTTTTATGGTTTGTCCTATGTGAGAACAAAAGTCTTTTATGAGGTTTTCAAAAGTTGCAAAGTTTTGAGGTAACGCAATTATTCCTTTGTCTGTAATTTCTGCAATAGCAATTTTGGTTACAAATTGTCCGTCACGGTAAAGATGAAAGTCTAAATAGTCGGTAAAAAATAAATTGTTTAGCGATGCTTTATAACGGTCAAATTGTTCTTTGTTGCCTGTTTTTTTTAAGCCTGCAAGGTCTTTGTCGCCAATGTCTTTGGCTTCGATAAAGCCAACTGGAATATCTTTTTTGGTTAAAATGTAATCGGGTGCACCACAATCTTGTCTTTTGGGTTCGTTGGTGGCTCGTATGTCGGGAACTAAACTTTCAATAAGTGTTTGCAAGTCGCCACGAAAAGTATGTTCGGTTGCATTTCCTAATTTGTATCGTTGGTTTAGGTTGTCAATGTATTGCTGTATCGTCATTTATTAATTGTCAAAATGTTAGTCTGGCGAATATACAAATTATAAAGGTCGTTGCTATAAGTGCAGGGTGTCACATAGCCTTGCAGGTAACTCTTAAATATACGAAAGTTTTGTAGTACTTTTTGTATTTATTGGTATTATTTCAATAATTCATTGTACTATTTTTGTCGTACTTTTTGTATTGTTTGTAAATTGTTCAATATAATAAAAGTATTATTTTGATTCCAAACTTCCAAGTTTTTTCAAACTTTTATATTTAATTGGTCAAATGGACTAACAATCTTCTCCAACTTTCGAGTGCTTACGTGGGTATATCGCATGGTTGTTTTGATATCATTATGCCCCAATAATTCCTGAATCAATTTGATGTCTGTGCCTCTCTCATGCAAATGCGTTGCATAACTATGTCGCAAGCTATGAAACGTAACATCTTGCCTAATCTTTGCCTCGTTTTTTGCTCTATGAAATACCATTTGCAAACTTCGTGTACTATATGCTTCGTCGCCATATTGTCCTTCAAAAAGCCAATTTTGAGGCTTATATGATAAATAATATTTACGCAAAAGCTCCAAAATACCAGTAGATAATGTTACCATTCTGTCTTTTTTTCCCTTTGCCCCCTTGATATTAATGACCATTCGCTCAGAATGAATATCTTTTACCCTTAAATTGACAACCTCGCTTACCCTAAGTCCCGCCGAATATGCCAAAAATAACATCGTTTTGTGTTTAAGGTTTTCGAGCTTTGAAAACAACTCTTCTACTTGACTGATAGCCAGCACATTAGGCAATATATATGGTTTCTTTGGTCGAGGTATTTCAAAGAAAAACTTTTCACGGTTCAATATTTTTTCGAAGTAAAACTTCACAGCATTAATACGACTATGGAGTGTATTTTCAGAAAGTTTGAGCGTATTGATACAATACAAAAAATAATCTCTTAGTCGCTCGGCTTTCAAATCATCTACCTTATTGTCTTTCAAAATATATAATAACTGACTAAATTCGTTGCGATATGTAATGATTGTATTGACACTATATGCTTTCAACTGCAGCGTTTCAACTAATCGGAACAGGGCAGGTTGATTAATTGGATTGATGTGTGCCAAAACTTCTTTACCCATAGGCATTTTTTGAGCAATACCAAATTTGGCTCTATAAAATGTCGAATCTACTACATACCAAGCTTTTTGAGAAGCACTCCATTTTACGCCTATCAATTTTTTGACACGCAAATTTAGCTCCGCATTCTTCTCAAAACGAATAAATATAACCCCGTTTCCTTTATGACTGGAAGGTTCAAATGTTACTTTAATTTCCATCGGTTTTTTTATCAAGTAATAATAATTGGTCAGCAATAATTTCGGTAACGTACTTTTTCATAACATCTTTGTCATCATAGCCCCTTGTTTTGAGTTTTCCCTCAACTTAAAACCAAACTTCCTTTGTGCAAATAATTTTCTGTATATTCTGCAAGTCCACGCCAAAGTACCACATTGTGCCATTCGGTTGTTGATTTACCCATTAGGTTGTCGATTTACTTTGACCATTCATATCTTTGAATATTTCGGTAGTAGCTAACGAAAACTTCGCCATAGCCACATTTTCTACCAATGCTGAATCTCTGGACGGTTCGCCGCTACGATCTTTTCCTAAAATCCCAATTAACGTTCCTTTATTAAGTCTTCTCATAATCTATTTGGAAGTTTTAATTGTTATCAAATTTTCCCCACAAAAATAGCAATCCTAAAAAGGCAATTTTCCTAAATCAACATTTCCACCTGTTAAGATAATGCCGACTTTTTTGCCTATAAACCTCTCTTTTTGCTTCAAAAGTGCTGCAAATGGCACAGCACACGAAGGTTCGATAACAATTTTTAGTCGCTCCCAAATCAATCGCATGGCAGCAATAATTTCTGCATCACTCACCAAAATTATATCTTTTACATACATTCTGATTATCTCTAAAGTTTTATCTCCCAAGCCTGCCATCAAGCCATCTGCAATAGTATTAATGTACGGTGCTTTTTCGATTTTACCACTTTTAAATGACAAAATCGCATCGGCAGCACCTTCGGGTTCGCCAGCAATCACTTCGGTATCGGGTAGTAAATAATGAGTAGCCAAAGCCGTACCACTCAATAAGCCCCCACCACCAACGGGAGCCATTATCACCTGTAAATGTGGAATTTCTTCAATTAATTCGAGCGTTGCAGTTGCTTGTCCAGCAATTACATCATAATTATTGTAGGGGTGAATAAACGTTGCTCCAGTTCGGTCGATAACTTCCTGCACAGTTTTTTCACGGGCTTCCAAAGTCGGTTCACATTCAATAATCTCTCCATTTAGAGCTAAAACTCCTTTTTTTTTGATTTCTGGGGCATTATTTGGCATTACAATATAGGCTTTTGTACCAACGGCTTTTGCCGCCAATGCTATTGCTTGTGCATGGTTTCCAGAAGAATGTGTGGCAATTCCTTTTTGTTGTTCTGCTTTTGTTAAGCTCAAAACCGCATTCATGCCTCCACGAGCTTTGAAAGCACCAATTTTTTGAAAGTTTTCACATTTAAAATAAATTTCACAACCAGCCAATTCATTGATACTCTGCGAAGTAAGCACTGGGGTATGATGAATGTAAGGTTTTATTAGCTCGTGAGCATTTCGTAAATCTTGAAGGCTTGGGATATGATTCATTGGAACATGGGGCGATTTTTCAAATCGTCTAAAAATTAATTGACATAAAAGATATAATCAGTAGAAGGCAAAATATCAACGTGAGATTTTAATAACAAAACAACCTGCCCTCGATGATAGGCAGCGTGCAAAGTTAGGTGTGTGAGTATCTGTTTGACAGTACGGGTATAATGCTCACCTTTTGAATTTTGATAGGTAATTAATTGGTTAATGTCTTGATTATCAATGGTTTTCATAATGTCAATAAAATTTATTTCTAATAATTCAAGCATGATTTCTTTGTCAAAGACTTCCCAAACTTTTACTTCTGAGGTATTGCCATTGATGCGGTCAAGCCAAATTCTTTGAGCTGCAATAGTATGTGAAAAAAGTTCAACAACCTTTTTAGGACAATCATTTGCACCAATTATTGTTTCTAAAACTTTGAGATTTGCCCAATATTCATGTTCAAAAAGGTGCTTAAAATAATCTTTCATTTTGCTTAAAAAAGTGGTGTAATGACTTCAAGTCGGTAAAAATCATGTGAATAAGTATCGGTATTTCGAGAAATGTTTTTTCCGCCATAAAACTTAAAAATATATCTATCTCTTGCAATAAATTTCAAATAGCCTCCCAACACATTGAAACCTTCAATATTCAAGATATTTTGTTGAAAAAAGTCTGGAATATTTGTCCTGATATTGTTTTCGGCATGAAGCCCAATTGAAATTTTTTTTGTTAATCTTAATCCAAAATTGGCATTCCCCCAAAAACTATCATTTGCATTGTTATTATAATTCCTCACGGATTTATACCAAGCTCCCGAAAAATCTGTTTCTATTTTTTCACCACTATAACTTAAATTTATTGCTGGAACAATGCCTTCGAGCAATTTGCCTTCTTTTGCACCTGATAAAACACCTCCATGAGTAGTTCCAATACATGGGTTAAAAGTGAAATGTTTTCTAACATAACTTAATCCAATACCTGCTTCCAACCAATTATTTAAACCGTTGATGCTATAGGTATAATTTGTCCAAAAGACTGAATAATAGGTAAAATTCCACTTTCTATTTATTGGAATACTCCCCATAAATGAAGGATAAAAGCCAAAAACATTGTCTTGTGTAACTGCAAGCGTGAAAGTGTCATGTTTTTTGTATTCATCTTCATATTCGTTATTCTCCTCTTGGGCAAAACAATATATTGGGAACAGTAAAACGAGCAAAAGTTTTTTCATAGGTTTTTTTTGATTTTAAATTTAATTTACCCGATAATTTGAATTCTATAAATACCTTATTATCAAGCATTTAAATTTAAGTTACAGTACATTGCAGCGAAACTTTTCGTTATTCGATTAATTCGTCATTCCTACTTATCTTCTCAATTTTTCTACTTCTTCCAAAACTTCTGCAATGCCTTTCAATGGGATTTTTACCCAGGTTGGACGGTAATTTACTTCATACCCAATTTCATAGATTGCTTTTTCGAGTAAATGGAAAAGTAATAAATAGTTAATTTCGTTGGTGTCTTTAAAAAGTGGGTGAGGTGTGCCAAAAACAGCCAAATATTCTTCCAAATAAGTGTCTTTTATTAGTTTATACCAACGGTCGGCTGCCCGTTGAAGTATGATTGGATCAATTTTACTGGTTTCTTCGGAGTTAAATAACTTTGCCGAAACAGCATAATGATAAGAGCGAATCATACCAGCCACATCTTTCAATGGTGAGTGCTTTATTTTGCGTTCAGCGATTGTACTTTCTGGTTCGCCCTCAAAATCAATGATTATCAAATCGTCTTCGGTAGCCAAAACTTGCCCCAAATGATAGTCGCCATGAATACGAGTACGGTAAGAAAACAACGGTCGAGTAAGTACTTGGTCAATAAAATCAAGTATCAAATCTTTGGCTTCCATGAATCGCCAAGCCAATGCTTGTGCTTGTTCATCAAGTTGTAAGTAGTTGTCAGTCAGTAAGTTATATCTTTTTTCGAGAAGGATTTCAAACTTTTCGTGCAAATATCTGCGGTATTGTCGGTCGAAAGGTTCGGCATTAAAAGCCTCTGCCCCACGCAAAGCAAAAAGGGATTTGTGCATTTCGGCAGTGCGAATGGCAAGCTGGGCAACTTTATCAAAAACATTTTCTTTTATTTGAAAATTGCCATCAACAAATGCTTCCATGAAGTCGTTCAGATAATCACCTGTCAAACTCCAATCATCTTGTTTGCTTTCAATTACCTCAACCATCACACCAAAAGTTATTTCTGGTTCGTCGGCACGTTTCCAAGTGATGCTTCCTGCAAAACGAGGAATGTTTTTGAAGTCAGAATTTTGAGTAATAAACTCAACCATTTCTGCCTCTGGATTTGTTTCTGCAAATATTTTCCTATATAGTTTTAGAAAATACTTATTATCGAAAATCATTGCCGAATTTGAAGAATCTACATTTGGAAGAAATGATTCCGAGATTTCTGATTCAGCAATCATAGCCTTTCCTCTTAAAAAAGAAAGCGTATCATTATTTAGTTGTATTATTTGTTTTTGTTCATAAATGCCTGAGTATAAGGCACTTCTAAAATTTTCATCATAAATAGCATCAACTAATAAACCATTTTTTTCTGACATATTGGCTTTACATAAAATGCCTTTTTCGGGAATTTCTTGTATGCCATCTTCGATAAATGCAAGAGGTAATAAGTATAATTCACTGTCGCCTTCTTGGTATTTTGCTTCAAAAATCATGAATACAAAATCTGCTAAATGGATAGCACTTTTTACTTTTAATTGCTTAATTTGGCGTGCTTTTCCTGCAAACCAGCGGCATTGGGCAATGTATGGGGGCAAAATATTATCTTCTAAAACAGTATGAACATACTTGTCTTTTTCAAAACCATTCCACTCGATTGCTAACACAAACTCAGTCATTATTTTCGTTTTTAATTGATACTGTCGAAAATTAGGAAGTTGCCTTTGAAAATGCAAGTTTTATTTTTAGAATAAAGAAAATTAACTCTGTTTTACTTCTAAAATAGATTTTTTCAAGATTTTCTGTAAAAAAATCCTTAATTTTATGTCTCAAATCTATATCTAAAAAAACATGAATACAACCGAATTATCATGGAAATCGTCTGACGGACTAAACATTTATGGCAAAAAATGGGCAATTGATTCAACGCCAAAAGCTGTAATTTGCCTCATGCACGGCATGGGTGAGCATATAAATCGCTATGACCATGTTGCCGAAATGTTTAACAAAAATGGCTATGCTGTGATAGGATGCGACCATCGTGGACATGGAAAATCGGGTGGACAACGTGGACATTTTCCAGATTTCGAAACTTTTCTGAATGATGTTGATGCTCTGCTTAATATTGTTTCTCAACATTATCCTGAAACAAAAAAAATACTTTACGGACATAGTATGGGCGGAAATTTGGTAGCAAATTATCTCCTTCGTCGTCAGCCAAAAATTGCTGGAATAATACTTTCTGCACCTTATTTTCAACTTTCATTTAAGCCATCTCCAATAAAACTCTTCGTAGGGCGACTTCTGAAAGGAATTTTCCCAAGTTTAGCAATGGATAGTGGATTAGATTCTTCTTCAATTTCAAGAGATAATGAAGAAGTTAGAAAATATGATGCAGACCCTTTGGTTCATGGCAAAGTTTCTGCCAAAATGGGTATCGAAATGATAGAAACAGGGCAATGGGCGTTAGATAATGTCACAAAACTTAGTATTCCAACATTGATTTATCATGGTTCGGCAGATAAACTGACTTCCTTTGAAGCAAGTAAAGAATTTGCAAAAAAAGCTGGAAATTTAGTAACATTTGTGCCGTTTGAAGGGCTTTATCATGAAACCCATAATGAACCAGAAAAAGTAGAAGTTTTTAAAGTGATTATTGCTTGGTGCAATAATATTATTTAGAAATTTTGTTTGGTTTTAAGAGTCCAGCAATAATTAGTATGCTAATAATTGCTGGACTTTTTCTATTTTTGTGGAATTAATAAAAGATATTTTTCAAGAACTAAGTTTTAAATTTCTTACAATGACTCATTCAGATAAGCGTGCTTACTATTTCAAGATTGATACAACTATCAAAAGAATTCGTAGTTTTATGCAAAAAGGGCTTATTGACGGTGGAATTGACCTCACCGTTGACCAGTGGGTGGTAATTGACCATATAAAACCCAAACCCGGAATTAGTCAGAATGATTTGGCAATTGATACTGCAAAAGATGCTCCTACTATTACAAGAATTTTGGATTTGTTGGTAGAAAAAGGCTTAGTTCGACGCCAAATGGCTGATGAAGATAGAAGAAAATTTAATATTTTTTTGACTGATGAGGGTGAAAATATTTATGAAAATGCCATAAAAGTAATTAGTGAAATAAGAAAAAAATCTTGGGGAAATCTAACCGATGAAGATTACGAACAATTGGTGAGAATCATGGATACAATTCATAAAAATGTAAGTTAAGAAGCTGTTTGAGTTAATCTTATTAAGTTAAAAATGATACTTTTTCGCCAATACTTCGTTGTTAAAATCCTCATTTTGCTCTGTAAAACTGCGGCGACCGTCGCTCGGTTTTAACGCCTTATCTTGTCAAAAAATTATTCTTTTTTATTCATAAAATTTAACTCAAACAGCTTCTAAGAAAATCATTCAGGTGTTGATCGCCAGCGAAAAGATTGCTCATCAACTGCCCTCATTGTGCAGAGAACCCCATCTAAATGGTCATTTTCGTGTTGTAAAAGCTCGGCAATGGCATCTTCAACTTTCCAAGTTTGAGTTTGCCAATTTTCGTCTAAATATTTGATAGTAAGTTGTTTATGTCGTTTTACTTTCACCAAAAGATTTGGGAATGACATACAATCGTCCCAAAGTTCAAATTTTTCTTCACTCAAATATTCAAATTCCGGATTGATTATTACAGTCGGTTTATCAAGATTTAAGTAAATCAATCGCTTCATAATTCCCAATTGTGGAGCTGCAATACCTCGTCCAAATTTATATTTTGCTCGAATTTCTTCCATAACATTGTGCAAATCTGAGACCCAATTATGCACTAAGGGCAATTCATTTTCATAGACTGGTTCGCAAATTTCGTACAATCGGGGGTCGCCGAGAAGAAGTAAATCGTTTAAGTTTTTCATCAAATTAACAAATATTAACGTTACAAATAAACTAAAAAATAATTACTTTCGTTTCTTCGATGCAATGAATTTTTACTTTCAAAAACAATGAAAAAATTAACAGTTTTAGTCTTATTTTTAAGCTCTTTATATAGTTTTGGTCAATTGATTACAAAAATGCCTGAAATTGATGACCAAACAAGCTATGAAACCGACATTACAAAAGTCGAAATCAAAGGAAATTATACGATTGTTTATTTTAGTTATCAACTTTCGCAACAGCGAAATAACCCTTTTCAATTTCAGTTTCCTTTTCCAAATCAAAGGCAGCTGCAGCCACAAAGTACTTCTACCATTTCATTCAACCCAAAAAGTTATTTGAATGGAAATGGAAAAAGGTTTAAATATATCAAATCTACTGGAATTCCAGAAATGCCCGCCGAAAAAAATGTTTTTCCAGGCGAGCAATATCGTTTTACCGTTTATTTTGAAAAACTTGAACCAGGAATCGAAACTTTCAACTTGATTGAAGGAAAAAATCGCCCCGAAGAACGCCACCAATATTGGAATTTTTATGGTGTTCACATCAATAATCCATTGATAAAACAAGTTGCTCCGATTGAGAAAAAAGAAGAACCCGAAAATGCAATAGTGTTTGTAACCATCAAAGGAAAAGTTTTAGATACGAAAACAAATAAGCCAATTTCAGGCAAAGTTTTGTATAGATTTGATGAAGATATGCTGAAATCAGACTCAGTTTCTACAAATAATTTGGGTGAATATTCGTTTAAAATTTCGCCGGATGCTTATACTTTTATTGCTTCTGCTGAAGGCTATGAAAGTTCGCAAGAAAGTATGGATTTATCGAAAATTAGTAAAAACCAGCAATTTTCTAAGAATATCTACTTAAATCAATTAAAAGAAGCCCCAATCAAAAAGGGAGTAGAACCAAAAATTGAACCACTTATAGTAGAAACCTCTCCTTTTAAAATTGAAGATAATAAATTTAGATTAGATAAAGTTTTCTTTCAAATTGGCGAATCAAATCTTTTGCCCGAATCTTATGAACAACTAAATGGTTTACTAAAAATGCTCAAAGATGATACAAAAATGACTATTTTGGTTGAAGGACATACTGATAATGTGGGTGACCCAACACAAAATAAACGCTTGTCGCTTGAGCGAGCATATAATGTAAGAGAATATCTGATTAGCAAAGGCATTGTTGGTAGTCGAATTCAGTTTAAAGGTTATGGCGATAGCAAACCAATTGCTGATAATAATACTGAAGAAGGACGTAAATTGAATCGTAGAGTTGAGTTTGTTATTTTGTAAATTTTGTTTCATATTTGTATTAAAAAAAGCCATCAATCAAACTGATGGCTTTTTTAGTATGAATTTAAAAATCACTTTAAATTGAAAATAAGCGTTGTCATTCCTACTTATAATGAAGCCGAAAATATAGGATTTTTGATTGAATCTTTGCAGAAAAATGGTGGAGAAAATTTGCTTGAAATAATTGTTTCAAATTCTCCAAATACTACTGATAAAACATTTGAGATTTCTGAAAAATTAGGTGCAATTACAGTAATTTCTCCACAGGCTGGTCGTGCAGCTCAGATGAATTTTGGAAGTACACTCGCAAAAGGTGATGTACTATATTTTGTCCATGCAGATACCATTATTCACCCCGATTTTTGTAAAGATATACTCCAAACTTTTGAAAATGGCTATGATTTAGGCTGTTATCGAACCAAATTTGACACACCTCATTTTTTATTAAAAACTCTTGCTTTTTTTACTCGTTTTCAATTTATTTGGTGTCGTGGTGGTGACCAAACTTTATTTATTCGTAAAAAGGACTTCATTAATTTAGGAAGTTTTAGAGAAGAATTTATCATAATGGAAGATTATGAATTTATTCAAAGAGCAAATAAAATGCTGAAATTTAAGATAATTCCTAAAAATGTAATTGTGTCTGCCCGAAAATACAAAACAAATTCCTATCTTCGGGTTCAAAAAGCTAATTTTACAATTATGCGAATGTTTCTTGGTGGAAAAGCTACCCAACAAGAAATGGTAGAGACTTATCGTAAAATGTTGAATTTTTAATTTCAAAAATAGGGGTTATTAATTGTTAAGTTGTCTAAACAAGAAATCTAAAATATTACCAGACACAGAAAAATATGTCAGAATTGATTAGTGGTATTCAGCAAGTAGGAATTGGAGTAAAAAATGCACAAGAAGCGTTTAGTTGGTATAACCGAACATTTGGAATGAATGTTCCGCTTTTCGATGATGTTGCTGAAGCTAAATTAATGACACGCCACACCAAAGGTAATATTCGTCAACGCAGGGCCATTTTGGCCCTCAATATGGCTGGTGGTGGCGGTGCCGAAATTTGGCAGTCAAATATTCCAGCACCACTTGCTGCAGATTTTGAACCACAAATTGGAGATTTAGGTATTTTTGCCATGAAAATAAAATGCTCAAATATCAAACAATTTGCTGATAATCAACACATTACAACTAATATTTCTCCCGAAAACAAAGCTTTTTCTTGGATAAAAGACAGCTACGGAAATCAGCTACAAGTAGTACAAGATGATTCTTGGTTTCGTCCAAATGGTAGTCTGACTGGTGGCGTTTTAGGCGTTGTGATTGGTGTTAGTGATATAGACAAAGCCTTGAATTTATACCAAAATGTGCTTCAAATCAGCGAGTTGGTTTATGACAAAACAGGCGTTTTTGAAGATTTGAAAGAATTAGGTGCTGAAAAAAAACAATTCAGAAGAGTGCTCCTCCGCAAAGCAATGAGTAAAACAGGAGCATTCAGCCGACTATTAGGGAATGTCGAAATCGAATTAATTCAAGCCATTAAAGGTTCGCCAAAAACAATTTTTGAGGGCAGAAGTTGGGGCGATTTAGGTTTTATTCATCTCTGTTTCGACACACACGACATGGACACCTTGAAACAAAAATGCAAAGAAAATGGTTTTCCATTTACTGTTGATAGCAAAGATGGTGGCGAAACATTTGATATGGGAGAAGCAGGTGGTAGATTTACATATTTGGAAGACCCCGACGGCACGCTCATTGAATTTGTTGAAACACATCGAGTGCCAATTTTGAAGAAAATTGGCTGGTATTTGAACCTCAAAAAGCGTAAAACTCAAAAACCCCTACCAGATTGGATGGTTTCGACAATGGGTTGGGGAAAGGTGAAGGCCTGATTTTGATTTACGTACGAATTGTTTGCAGAATTAAAAAAATAATTATAAAAACGTCCAAAATGGGCGTTTTTTTGTAACACAAAATTCCATTTTGTGCATTGATGAAGAATAAAAAACAATAAAATGTCAATTATTTATCATATTACAACTAAAGAATGGTGGCAAAAGTGGCACAACGTAGATTATTACGAAAGCCCAACTTTGCATCAAGAAACATTTATTCATTTAAGTACCGCCGACCAAGTTGAAGGAGTTTTAGTACGTTATTATACAGGACAAATAGATTTATTGAAACTCCATGTAAATACAGAAGCATTGACCGCTGAATTGAAATATGAATTGGCTACCAACAATGAGCTTTTCCCACATTTATTTGGACGACTTAATAAAGTTGCAATTTTGAAAGTGGAAGAAATTAGATAAGTAAAATTTGTAAAAAAAATGTTTTAGTTGGCATCCAAAAAATAACAATCGTCGTATATATGTTTAAAACCTCATTAATTGTTTGAAAAACTCGACTGCAATATTAATTTTCTCGCAAGAAGTATCGAAAGATGCGGCTCGAAAAAACCTAACTCCAACCAAAAATTCAGGAGTTAATCATTTGATATTCAATCAATTAAACAGTTTTGTGGGGCGAACCGCTGCATCAAGCAATCTATCTGTATTTTATTCAAATCAATTAATTGAAGATAGTAAAAGTGGTTTTGGAAAACAACTCTCGGCAGCCATTCAAGCGGTTTTCAAGAAAGGTTTTGAAAAAGTAATTTGTGTTGGAAATGATTGTCCTGCACTTAGTAAAATACAAATTTTAGATGCCGCCGAAAAACTTCAATTAGCCAATAGTGTTCTTGGCCCAGACCAACGTGGTGGTGTTTATTTACTCGGTGTTACAAAAAATACTTTTAATGCCGAATCCTTCGAGAATATTGCTTGGCAAAGTGGAATGATGTTAGGCAGTTACCTCAAACAATTTGCTAACCAAAACATTTCATTTCTCGAAACTCTTACCGATATTCATACTTTTAAGGAGTTGCAGGCTTACTCTTCATCAAGGTATTTTATTAGGTATTTACTACAATTCATTGAGAAATCTCTTTCAAAAAAGACTTTTAAATTCTCATATCTATTTGACAGTCAAATAATTAGATTTTCTTCTCTTCGAGCACCTCCTGTTTATTAACTCTTTCATTTCTATCAACAAAACAATGTAGATTTCCAGTCTTCATTATGTATTTCTATAACTATACTTAATCCAAATATTATTTGTAAAAGAAAATTTCATGAAAAATGTATTACTATTGCTAACTTTTTTTTATTCATTTACTTCATTTGCACAAGAACAATTAGAAGTAAAAGTTAATGATTTACTCACTCAAAAACCAGTCAAAAGTGTTGAAGTTTATATTGAAAGTGTAGGCGAAAAACCTTTTTTTGGCACAACAGATAAACTTGGAAAAGTTATATTTAAAGATTTATCTTCAAATAAGGTTTATAAGGTTTTTACGTTTGCCAATGACAAATATGCAGAGGCAATTTTGGGAAATATTTCATTGAAAACCGGCGAACTTACCAAAGTTACAATTGAATTACCAACAATTAGAGAAGAGCTTTTAGAGGAAGTCAGAATTACAAATTCTAAAAGAGCTAAAATGAATACTCAAAATGCCGAAGTTTCATACATTATTCCAAAAGAAGAGATTCAGGCTTTGCCAGTTGAGGGGCGTGATATTACTCGAACTTTGATTCGACTCCCCAACTTGACGGTTGCCACTTTGGGTTATGCCGAAGCTCCCAATGTGTCAATCAATGGTTTGGGCGGTACATTTACCAATTATCTCATTGATGGAATGGATAATAATGAACGTTTCTTGGGCAATGCAAAGTTCAATACCCCCGTCGGATTTGCAGAAGGAATCTCGGTTTTAACTAATAATTATTCGGTAGAATTTGGAAATACCAGCAATGGTTTAGTGAATGTAACTTCTCGCTCTGGCTCAAATAAATTGACGGGCGAAGCCTTTTATTTGACTCGCCCAGGAGCAGTTATTGACGCAAAATCACCGTTTGCTACTTTAGATTTATCGGGAAATCAAGTAAAAGATGGTTTTAAGCGAAATCAAGCAGGTTTTGGTTTGGGCGGAGCATTAAAGAAAGATAAGACATTTTTCTACCTAAATTTTGAACAAACGATTGATAAAAAGGATAATTTATTGAACGTTCCACAGTTAGGCGTCAATGAAACCGTAACTGGTTATAACCGTTTTTCTTATGTTTCTGGAAAAATTGACCAATTGTGGAGTCAGCGTTTCAAGTCTTCTTTAAGAATAAATTATGGTAGTTTTGATATTGACCGCCAAGGCGGAGGACTGGAAGGTGGGACACTTTTCCCGTCGGCAGCATCGGCACAAAAGAACCGTACTTATTTGGTTGCTCTGAAAAATGCTTACGTTTTGAGTTCGTATTTAACAGGGGAAACCAATATTCAAACATCGTATTTCCGTTGGAATTATCGTGAACCTGTTAATCCGACAAGTCCTTCAGTAACAGTTCAAGACCCAAGTGGGGCAGTCATTGCGACAATCGGTCAAAGCGGTGCAATTTTTGACGATGCCGAATATACCAATCAGATTCAACAAAAGTTTTTTTATCGTCAAGGCAAGCATTCGTTCAAACTTGGGGCTGAATTTATAACTTCAGACTTTTCATTATTAGGTGGTGGAAATCAGTACGGAACTTATACTGTTAGGCTTTCTCAACCTCAATTAGATGCTCTGAAAACTAAGGGTATCAATTCGGGCTTGGATGTGAAGGATATTCCGAATGATGTACGAGTGATAAACTATGATGTTGAACTTCGACCAACTACTTTTGGAGCAAGACAAAATGTTTTCAGCACTTATTTTGAAGATATTTTTGCTGTAAATAATAAATTGAACCTTACAATGGGGCTTCGCTATGATTATGATAATTTGACGAAAGGCGGCGGAACAAAAGGCGATTTGAATAATTTTGCTCCAAGATTAGCATTCAATTATAAGATAGATGACAGAAATACAATCAGAGGCGGTTACGGAATTTTTACGGATAAAATTAAATATTCGATTTATAGCGATGCTTTGCAATTTAATAGCACTTCGGCCGACTACAAAAAGCAATTGCAAGAACTGCAACGTCTTGGTAAATTAGACCGAAATGCAGATATTGAAAAAATAACTTTTCCAGGAAATATCCGTGCCACAGGAACTAATGTAACTTATTTGAATGGACCAAGTTTTACTGATTTGCAAGCAAGACGAGACAAACAATTCACTAATAACCTCAGAATTTTGAATCCAAATGGCTTTCAAAACCCTTATTCTCACCAAGTTTCGATGGGTTATCAGCATAAATCTGACGAAGACCATCTTTTTTCACTTGACTTAAATTATGTAGCAACCAATAATTTATATTATATCCGCAACATTAATGCACCTTCGGCGTATCCACTCGACGACATCAAAAATGTTGTTGTTCGTAAAGTTGCTGAGGCAGATTTAACTCGTCCAGTTCCATTAAAATCTGATAGCCGAGGGCAATATGCCGTTGTCGGAAAAGATACTTTGAGAGGCATTTCTCGAAATGTATTTATGAATGAAACAGATGGAAAAGCTCGTTATTGGGCAATGAATGTGGTTTATCAAAAACTAAAAGGTGCTGATAATTTTGCTTATCGTTTGAGCTATTCGTTAGCTTTAATCAAAAGTAATACGAGCAGTATTAATACAAGAGCCAACGATTCGAATAATTATGAGGCAGAATACACTTATGATGAAAACGACCGTCGACACGTGATGAGTGCCATGTTTTTTTGGTATCCTTTCAATAATTTGGTTATTTCACCCGCATTTTTGGTACAAAGTGGCCAGCCGATTACTCGCATTGCAGATGCTCGTATTTATGGAACAACGGACTTAAATGGTGATAATGATTTTTTCAATCCAGGTGACTATAGTCCAGGTGACAGACGCAATAGCGACCGTTTGCCGTGGGCAAATACCTTGGATTTATCTGTAAAATATACTTTATTGAAGCATTTTGAGCTTTCGGCTGATATTTTTAATGTGTTAAATGCCGCCAATTATTCAGGATTCAATGTGGTTCGTGGTAATAGTAATCAGTTTCAAGTTGGAGCAAAAAGTACCAATACATTTGTAGTGAAAGCAGCCTCAGCACCTCGTCAGTTTCAATTTGGTGCAAGATATGTTTTTTAATTTTAATGACACATTCCTCTAATGATACTAACAGATAATTTAACCGAAATCGAAGCATATTTTAAAACTCAAAATTGGCTTGCTGAAAACGAGTCAGTGCTGAAAGTAGAAAAACCCGGTGAGGGAAATATGAATTTCACACTTAGGGTTTATACTTCTGTCGACAAAACTTTTATCATCAAACAATCAAGGGCTTATGTAGAAAAATATCCTTCAATAGCTGCCCCTGCCGAAAGAGCAATTACGGAAGGAAAATTCTATGAATTTACGCAAACAAACAAAAAACTGCGTTCGTTTATGCCTGATATTTTGGGCATAGACGAAAGCAATAATATAATTGTTACGCAAGATTTAGGTGTTTCTAACGATTTCATGAATCTTTATCAGCCAAATCAGCAGATAAGTTCCGCAGAAATTATTGCAATAAGCGAATACCTAAGTGAGCTACATCGCAGTTTTAAAAGCGAAATACCAAATCCGATTTTTGCTAATCGGGCGATGCGGGCTTTAAACCATGAACATATTTTTATCTATCCTTTGATGGAAGAAAATGGGTTTAATCTTGATAATGTTTTGGAAGGTTTGCAAGAAGCAGCAATGATTTATAAAACGGATGTGGCTTTTAAAGAAACTGTCAAAAAATTAGGAGAAGTTTATTTGGGTGATGGTCATTACTTGTTGCATGGCGATTATTATTTAGGGAGTTTTTTGAGAACAAATGATGGTGTAAAAATAATCGACCCAGAATTTTGTTTTTATGGCTTCGCGGAGTTTGATTTAGGCGTTTTGATTGCTCACCTAAAAATGAGCAAGCAAAGTCAAGAAGCAATTGAATTGGCAATTTCAAGTTACACAAAGTCTGACGATTTTAATGAAAACCTACTCAATCAATTGGTTGGTGTAGAAATCATGCGGCGAATTATCGGCTTGGCACAATTGCCGCTAACACTTTCACTTGAAACAAGAACTGATTTACTAAAAGAAGCTAAATTGCTGATAACTAGCACTTTATAAAATGAAAAAAATAATAATTTTGAGTTTATTTTTATTAAGTTCACCACTTTTTGCACAAAAGAAAATTTGGTTCGATACTGATATTATGATTGGAAATCCTGACCGAGCTCCACGAGAAGTTGATGACGCAATCACCCTTATGATGACACTCAGACACCGTGATAAAGTCGAAATTGTTGGAATTAGCTTGGTGACTTACGTAGATTATGCTTATGGAATAACCGAAAAAATGCTCAAATGGTATGCTCCGGAGTTGAAAATACCGATTTATAAAGGGTCAAATACTTGCACTGATTTGGGTGTAGAAAACGATGCAACGAAGGCTTTAGCAGCAGCTTTGAAAAAAGAAAAATTAACAATTTTGGCACTCGGGCCAGCCACAAATGTAGCAACTGTTTTAAAAAATCATCCTGAATTAGCTTCGCAAATTGAAGAGATTGTTTTTTGTGCGGGACGTACAGTCGATTATCATTTTCGTCCAGGTTTAGAGCAACAAACGGTTTCGGATTATAATTTTGAAAAGGATGTGGAGTCTTTCAGAGCAGTTTTTGATTCTGGTGTAAAAGTCGTTTTATCGGGTTTTGAATGTAGCGTTTATTTGTTTTTGGGCAAAACCGATTATGAATTCTTGAATAATACCTTTGAAGGAGATAAGTGGGTTTATGATTTTCTTAGACCGTGGTCTAAAAGACATCAAGATTTATTTGGTAACGACGGTTTTATTCCTTTTGATGTTACACCGTTGGGATATTTAACGCACCCAAAATATTTCAAATATTTCGAAAATATTCCTGTGGATATTATCACTCGTCCAAACGATGCTACTATTCCTGCAAATCGACCAAAAGAAAAAGCATTTTTGGAAGTTTCAAACACATCAAAATCGAAATGGCGATGTACTTATGCTTACAAAACGCTCCCAGGTTTTGAGGAAAAAGTGATTGAGTCTTTAAAAAGAACAAAATAAAATAAGACAATTTCTATTCGTTGGAAAGACTACTATTATAAATAAGATTTCCTAATAGATTAGGTAATACTTGGAGTAGGGAAGGGGTTGTGTAGGATTTTTTTATTAAGTGGAGTATTTTAACTATTTTTGCTTTTACAAAGAAAATTATAGAAAATACTCTCCACTTATAAAAATGACAGAAATTCAAGAAAAAGTACGCCTTAGCCTAAGAAAAGACAATAAAGGTTGGAAAAAATGGGGGCCATACCTTTCAGAAAGGCAATGGGGAACTGTTCGAGAAGATTATAGTGTATATGGTAATACTTGGGATTACGTGTCGCATGATGCAGCTCGCTCCCGTGCCTATCGTTGGGGAGAGGATGGAATTGGTGGTATTTCGGACAACAAACAGCATATTTGTTTCGCAGTTTCATTTTGGAATCATCACGATAAAATCCTAAAAGAACGCCTTTATGGACTTGCTGGCTCAGAAGGAAATCATGGCGAAGATGTGAAAGAATTGTACTATTATCTTGATAGTACGCCCACACATTCGTACATGAAAATGCTTTATAAATATCCTCAAAATGAGTTTCCATACAAAAAGATTATTGAAGAAAATCAAAAGCGAGATAGAAAGCATCCAGAATTTGAAATAGCTGAAACTGGAGTTTTTGATAATAATGAATATTTCGATATTTTTATAGAATATGCTAAAGCCGATGAAAATGATATTCTAATAAAAATTACTGCTCATAATCGTCACAAAAAAACTGCTCCATTGACCATTCTGCCTACACTTTGGTTCAGAAACACTTGGGCTTGGGGCTACGAAGCCTACAAAAAAAGTCCGATGCTTACGGGTATCGCCAAAAGTCAGATTGAAGTAAATCACCAGATTTTAGGAAAATACAAACTCTATATTGAAGGTGCTGATGAACTGCTTTTTTGTGAAAATGAAACTAATATGGAAAGGGTTTTTGGGAAGCCAAATACTTCAAAGTTTGTTAAAGATGGTATTAGTAATTATATAATTTCGGGCAATACAAAAACAGTAAATCCAAACCATATTGGTACAAAATCTGCAGCAAAATTTACTAAACATATCGCTGGCTGTGAGAGCGAAACTATCCGTTTGAGGTTTAGTCAAAATACAAATAACCATCATCCTTTTGAAGATTTTGACAAAATATTTGACCTAAGGTTAAAAGAAGCTGATGAATTTTACGAAAATATTCAACAAGAAATAAAGTCAGATGAATTGCGAAATATTCAGCGTCAAGCCTTTGCTGGCATGATGTGGAACAAGCAATTTTATTATTATAACATCAATGAGTGGCTCAATGGAGACCCAAAAATGCCATTTGAGTTTAAAGGAAGGGCTTTTCCAAGAAATAGTACGTGGAAACACGCTTATATGGCAAACATACTTTCGATGCCCGACAAGTGGGAATATCCTTGGTTTGCTGCATGGGATTTGGCTTTTCATACCTCAACTTTGGCACGAATTGATTCTGATTTTGCCAAAAGGCAATTAGAGGTAGTTTTACGTGAATATTATATGCACCCCAATGGTCAGATTCCTGCCTACGAGTGGAATTTTTCAGATGTAAACCCCCCAGTGCATGCTTGGGCAACTTGGAAAGTTTATGAAATTGATAAAAAAGCTAATGCAGGAAAGGGAGATATTGATTTCTTGGAAAAAATCTTTCATAAATTATTAATAAATTTTACTTGGTGGGTCAATCAGAAAGACGAAGAAGGAAATAATATCTTTGGTGGAGGTTTTTTAGGTTTAGATAATATTGGGGTTTTTGACAGAAATGCACAAATTCCAAATGTAAAACTCGAACAAGCTGATGCTACAGGTTGGATGGCAATGTACACCCTCAATATGTTGAGAATTGCCTGTGAAATTTCAATCGAAAAGCCTGTTTATCAAGACATGGCTTCTAAGTTTTTTGAGCATTTTCTACATATTGCGGCCGCTATTAATAAGCCAATAAAAGGAAATGATAAAGGTCTATGGGATGAAGACGACCAGTTTTATTATGATAAATTGCATGCTCCAAACGGAGAAACTATTTTCATGAAAATTCGGTCTTATGTTGGGCTAATTCCTTTGTTTGCCGTTGAAGTCATTGATGAAAAAATGCTTTCGCAATTACCCGATTTTAAGCGAAGACTTGAATGGGTGCTGAATAATCGTCCAGATTTAGCAGCGTTGATTTCTCGTTGGAATGAGCCGGGCAAAGGAGAAACGCACCTTTTATCGCTTTTGCGTGGACATCGAATGAAAATGGTGGTGAAAAGAATGTTTGATGAGGCAGAATTTTTATCTGATTATGGCATTCGGTCAATGTCAAAATATCATAAAGAACACCCTTATAATTTCAATCTTCAAGGCGAAAATATGAGCGTAAAATATACGCCAGCCGAGTCAGATTTGACCATCATGGGAGGTAATTCCAACTGGCGTGGACCGATTTGGTTTCCGATAAATTTTTTGCTAATAGATTCATTATTAAAGTTTTATAAATATTATGGCGATGATTTTGAGGTAGAATATCCTACCGATTCGGGCAATATTATGTCTATAAAAGAAGCTGCACTTTTGGTTGCAGAAAGATTAATATCTATTTTCAAAATGGATGAAAAAAGTGTTCGTCCAGCTATGGGAAATGTTAAAAAATTTGATTCAGATGTAAATTTCAAAGATTTACATTTATTTTACGAATATTTTAATGGTGATACTGGCGAAGGTCTTGGAGCTTCCCATCAAACTGGGTGGACAGGTCTTGTGGCAGATTTGATTGGATATGTTTCGGAAAAATAATTCTGAATTCTGAGTGCTGAATTCTGAGTTCTTTGCTACATCATTTAAGTTTAAGTGGTAAATCGAAAAGTATTGGCGTGTTTGCTGTGTAATTCAAAACTCAGCACTCAGAATTCATTTCCTTCTTTTCTTAAAAATATTCTTTAATTCTTGCTTAAAAGTAGGTTTTACTTCATTATAACATGCATTTGGCGTTTCTGGCAATTTTCTGAAAATTGGCAAAAATAGTCCAAAATAGGCACTAATTCCTTTAGGATGAGCAATACTGAGTAGTCCGTTAAGATTATCTGTACCAATAAATAATGGACCGATTCTACCAGAAAGCCCTACCGTAAAGTTTCTATAACCATTTTGCAAAGCAATAGGTAAAGCAATTTCCATCAATTTAGTTTCATATCTTGGAATAATTGCCAACATAGAAGGTTGATTCATACATAATGATTTGGGATTTCTCAAACTTTGAATCCAAGTGGCATTGAGGTATATTTTCTCAGAAAATTTATAATCAAAATTAGCAGAAAAAGCTGTGGGTAGGGGGGAAACAAATTCATGTTGGTAGTCATTATCGGTCATATCAAAAGCATTATTTACTTGATTATATAATCTGTTTGGTGATTCAATTTTATTAAAAGTTCCCGGCAAAATAACCACATTTCCACCTGAAATCTTAGCATGATTGACATAATTTGGGTTATTGAAATTCAAACTTCCAATATCAATCAAAGCAGTACTAATTCGATATAAATATTTGTTTTTTGTGCCATCATTTTGCCATTTTCCTTTGATTTTCATATCATATTTGTCAAAATTTGGTCGAAATTCATAAACCACACCAATATCAAAACCATAACCAGTTCCTGCGGCTAAGTTTCCAAAAAGCCAGTTTGAACTAAAATTTGCAGAACTCATTGCCTCATTTTTGGTCAAGCCAAAAGTTCCAGAAAGTGTTTTAAAAACTACATTTTGCTTTTTAATATTTGATGCATTTTGATTAATTGTAAAATCAAAATCATCTGAGATAGCGTGTAAATTTAGAAGTCCATTTATTCGCTTTACTGTCAGTCCAATTTTAATAAAATTTTGATCTTGTTCTCTTAAAATAATCCCCAAAGTCAAACCCATTTCACTATAACCATTCAAATTGAGTGCAAAATGATTGCTCTTTTGTGAAATTCCATATAAATCTGGCACGAGAGTTCCATTTACAATAATATGTGCTACTTCTGAAGTTGTATTTGAAAGATTTGTCAAAACTCGAATTCTTGAAGTAAATCCAAGAGTAAATTTTGCTTTCTCAAAAGTGTAAAACATAGAAGGCCCACGAAAATCGGCCGCAGCAAATGCTGTCGAATTTGGTTTTGTTCTTGCCTCATTAATATAAGAAGTTTTGAATGTTGTCAAACCATTGAAAGCTCGATATTTATCAGAAACAGTGTTGGTGGAAAGACCAATAAATGAGTATGGAGCTGCCCATGCTGCATAATTGTTGATAAATTCAGCATTTGCTCCTGCAATATTCATGAAAAATTTATAACGAGAGTCTGCAATATTGGCGGGATTTGAATAAATACTGTAAGTTCCAGCATAATTACTTGACGAAATTCCAAGCCATTGCTGAGCATACAAACTTGCACTTTGTAGAAAAAATAAAATTAAAAATCGTATTTTTGGGTTAAAAAACTGCACAATTCTAATTTGGTTAGACAATTGAACTACAAAATTATATATTAATACTTAAATGGCTTTGAATTTCGAGATAATAATAATATTTTAGATTTTCATATTGATAAACACCAAAGAAAACATCGCTCATCCGCCTTTAGGGATTTGGGGTAAAGAAATATTATGAACTACGACTTCAAGAATTATAAAACTGAAAAGTTTTTTGATGAAATGGTAAATTCCAAAGGAGAGGCTCGTTTGGGGAATCAATTTTTGAAAGATAAAATTGAAAATCTTGACTTTGATTTACTTTCAAAAAAACAAAAAGCAGCTGAGCGTTCAATGGTTTCGGCAGGAATTACATTCAATGTTTATTCAGAAGATGGTGGCACCGAGCGAATTATTCCGATTGATATTGTTCCAAGAATTATTGATACGTCGGAATGGGATAATTTAGAAAAAGGTTTAATTCAGAGAATTACTGCCTTAAATATGTTCTTACAAGATATTTATAATGAACAAAATATTCTTAAAGATGGCATCATCCCTCGTGAAATAATTGAGTCGAGTAAAGGCTACTTGCCCGAATGTCAAGGACTTACGCCTCCAAAAAAGATTTGGATTCATATTACAGGCACTGATTTGATTAGAGATAATAATGGTATTTTTACTATTTTAGAAGATAATCTTCGTTGTCCTTCGGGTGTGTCATATATGCTTGAAAATCGTGAATTATCGAAGCAAACTTTTCCTGATGTACTTTCACAGTCGAATGTTCGTTCAATTTCAGAATATTCTGCAAAATTATTGGAAGTTTTGCGTTTTACTTCTGGTCGTCCCGACCCAACAGTGGCGGTTTTGACTCCAGGAATTTATAATTCGGCCTATTTTGAACATTCATATTTGGCTCAACAAATGGGCGTAGAATTGGTCGATTATAGAGATTTAGTGGTTGTGGGCGATTACCTAAAAATGCGTACAACTAAGGGTTTTAAGACAATTGATGTACTTTATCGCCGAATTGATGATACGTTTCTCGACCCTTTGACTTTTAACCCTCATTCTTTGATTGGAATTCCGGGATTGTTTGATGTCTATAAAAAAGGAAATATCGGGTTGGCAAATGCTCCCGGTACAGGAGTTGCAGACGATAAAGTTGTTTATGCCTATGTGCCCCGCATGATTAAGTATTATTTGGGAGAAGATGCCCTCATTCCGAATGTGGAAACATATCTTTGCAGCGAAACAGATTCAATGAAATATGTTTTGGAAAACATTGAAAAATTGGTTGTAAAAGAAGCAAACGAGGCGGGTGGCTACGGAATGTTGATAGGACCAAAAGCCGATAAAGATGAACATGAAAAGTTCAGAAAACTGATAAAATCAAATCCACGAAATTACATTGCTCAACCTACAATTTCACTTTCACGCAGCCCTTGTTTAGTAGAAGATGGCTTAGAAGGTCGCCACGTAGATTTACGTCCATATATACTTTATGGCAACGGAATTCACGTAACCCCAGGAGGATTGACCAGAGTTGCCCTGAAAAAAGGTTCACTCGTAGTAAATTCCTCACAAGGCGGAGGTAGCAAAGATACTTGGGTACTTAAATAATTCTGAATTCTGAGTTATGAGTTATTAGTTTTTTCGTATTTTTGTACCACTGAAATAAGTTCCGCTTCAACTCAGAACTCAGAACTCAGCATTCAGAACTCAATAAAATGAATATTACACGTTTTTCAACATTAGTGGCAATTGTAGTTTTGGCGGCATTGTCAAGATTTTTACCACATCCATTTAATTTTACGCCAATTGCTGCTATTGCACTTTTTGGTGGAGCATATTTTACTAATCGTTTACAAGCACTTCTCGTGCCGATGGCAGCAATGTTATTGAGCGATACGATTCTTGAAATCTCAACTGGTTGGGGTTTTCATTCGGGAATGTATATTGTTTATGCGGCATTTGCATTGGTTTCGGTTTTAGGAATAGTTTTGCTTAAAAATGTAAATCCTTCACGTCTGATTTCGGCATCATTAATCAGTTCATTGATTTTCTTTTTGATTACGAATTTTGCATTTTTCTATCCTGAAGCCATTGTTGCTGACGCAAATTTGGGTAATTATCCTCATAATTTTAGTGGTGTAATTGCCTCATATACAGCAGGTATTCCATTCTTGAAAAACCAAATCTTAGGCGATTTATTCTTTTCTGGTGTACTTTTTGGTGGATTTGCTTTATTGCAAAAACGTTTTGAAGTTTTAAAAATGGCTTAGTAGTTTGCTATATATTGGAAAAAAAAGAGTTACTGCTGTAGCTCTTTTTTTGTTGGTGTCAGGTTAATTTCTCAATCATAATTCAATACGGGTGCCAACCAACGTTCAATCTCTTCCAATTCCATGTTTTTACGTTTGGCATAATCAACCACTTGGTCTTTGGCAATTTTTCCGATAGTGAAATATTTACTTTCGGGATGGGCAAAGTAAAATCCACTCACCGAACTTGCTGGGTACATCGCAAAACTTTCGGTTAATTCGATGCCAATTCTATCAGCTTGTAAAAGTTCAAATAAAGACGTTTTTTCGGTATGGTCGGGGCAAGCAGGATAACCTGGTGCTGGACGAATACCCTGATATTTTTCAGAAATCAATTCTTCATTCGTGAAAGTTTCGCTTGAAACATAGCCCCAAAACTCAGTTCGTATTCGTTCGTGCATCAATTCGGTAAAAGCTTCTGCCAAACGGTCGGCAATTGATTTTAGCATAATTGAGCTATAATCGTCATGGTCTTTTTCGTATTGTTCGAGCAAAGGCTCAATGCCTAAACCTGCCGTAACGGCAAATGCACCAATATAATCATCGCCCTCACCTAATGGAGAAACATAATCACTTAGACACAAATTTGGCAAATTTTGGGCTTTCAAATTCTGCTGACGAAGGTGATGTAAAATAGCTAATGGCGGATTTTCAACCAAATCACCATTTTCTGAAACCGCTTTTTCGCTTAAAATTCTATATCCTGTATTTTTCAAAGCACCTTGTCCTGCTGAATTGTATTCGTAGGCTTCAAAATTATGCAAAACAATATCATCAACAACCGAATTGGCAGGAAAAAACCCGACAACTGCTTTTGCTTGCAATGATTTTTCAGCAATTACTTTTTTGAGCATTGCTTGGGCGTCGTCATAGAGTTTTTTGGCTTCGTTTCCGACGGTTGCATCATCGAAAATTTTTGGATATTTTCCCGATAATTGCCACGTTTGGAAGAACGGAGTCCAGTCGATGTATTTTGTAATTTCTGCCAAATCATAATTTTCAAAAACTTTCGTTCCCAAAAACTTAGGTTTTGTTGCTTTATAATTACTCCAATCAATTTTTACATGATTTTCTCTTGCTTTTTCAATCGGAATAAAGTTTTTATCTTTTTGGCGACTCGCATGGTCAATTCGTAATTGAGCATATTGTGCTTTTATTTCGTCAAAAACATCTTTGCTTGTTTGCTCATTTTGCATCAAACGCCCAGCCACAGGCACACTTTTCGAGGCATCAAGCACGTGAATAACTGGACCAGCATAATGTGGGTCAATTTTCACAGCCGTGTGAATGCGAGAAGTTGTAGCACCGCCAATCAACAATGGAACTTTGAAACCTTGACGTTCCATTTCTTTGGCAACACCCACCATTTCATCCAAACTTGGCGTAATCAAACCACTCAAACCAATAATATCAACGTTGTGTTTTTTGGCTTCTTCCAAAATCTTATTGGTTGGTACCATAACACCCAAATCTATGATTTCGTAATTATTACAGCCCAAAACCACCGCCACAATATTTTTACCAATATCATGCACATCGCCTTTTACGGTTGCGAGCAAAATTTTCCCTGCACTTGAAGAAGTTTCGGCTTCACCTTCTACCCTATTTTGTAATTTTTCTTCTTCGATAAATGGTAATAAATAAGCCACCGCTTTTTTCATTACCCTTGCCGATTTTACTACTTGGGGCAAAAACATTTTTCCTTCGCCAAATAAATCTCCGACGATATTCATGCCGTCCATCAAAGGTCCTTCGATGACGTGCAATGGTTTTTCTACTTTTTGACGAGCTTCTTCTACGTCTTCATCAATAAATTCGGTCAGACCTTTGATTAAGGCATGAGCCAAACGTTTTTCAACTGGTTGTTCTCGCCAAGCATTATCTACTACAACTTCTTTTCCCTTAGATTTTACGGTTTCGGCAAAAGTTACCAAACGCTCGGTTGAATCTTCACGGCGATTCAAAATCACGTCTTCGCAAAGCTCCAACATATCTTTCGGAATATCGTCATAAACGCCCAATTGACCTGCATTTACAATACCCATGTCCATTCCTGCCTTGATTGCGTGGTACAAAAACACTGTATGCATCGCCTCACGAACTGGCTCATTTCCTCTAAAACTAAACGAAATATTAGAAACTCCGCCCGAAACTTTGGCGTAAGGCAGGTTTTCTTTTATCCAACGAGTAGCATTGATAAAATCAACGGCATAATTATTATGTTCTTCCAAACCAGTTGCAACCGTCAAAATATTTGGGTCGAAAATAATATCTTGTGGCAGAAAATTGACTTTATTTACCAAAATATCGTAGGCTCTTTTACAAATTTCAATACGGCGTTCGTAAGAATCTGCTTGTCCAGCTTCATCAAAAGCCATGACAACTGTTGACGCTCCATAACGTTTTACTTTTTGTGCAGATTCTATAAATTTTGCCTCGCCTTCTTTCAAAGAAATCGAATTTACGATTGATTTTCCTTGCACACATTTCAAACCTGCTTCGATAACTTCCCATTTCGAGGAATCAATCATTAAAGGCAATCTTGAAATATCGGGTTCGGCAGCAATCAAATTCAAGAAAGTTGTCATGGCTTCTACGCCATCAATCATACCTTCGTCAAGATTTACATCAATGATTTGGGCTCCATTTTCTGCCTGATTTCTTGCAACCGAAAGTGCATCATCATATTTTCCTTCACGAATTAATCTTGCAAAAGCCTTTGAGCCAGTTACATTACATCGCTCACCGACGTTGATAAAATTAGTTTCCTTTGTCATTTTCAAAGGCTCTAATCCCGATACTTTCTGAACAGGTTCAAAAGTTGGTATAACACGTGGTTTATATTTTGCCGAAACTTCTGCAATTGCTTTTATGTGGGCAGGCGTTGTTCCACAACAGCCTCCAATGATGTTCATAAAGCCACTTTGCAAGAAATCTTCTACAATTACTGCCATTTCGGCTGGAGATTGGTCGTATTCACCCATCTCATTGGGCAAACCAGCATTGGGGTGAGCCGACACCATGAAGGGTGCTTCATTCGCTAAAATCTGCACATAAGGTCGCATTAAATCTGCACCCAAAGCACAATTTAGACCAATTGACAATAAATCTATGTGCGAAACCGAAGTCAAAAAAGCCTCAGTTGTTTGTCCCGAAAGGGTTCTTCCAGAGGCATCGGTGATTGTTCCCGACACCATTACTGGAATGTCTTTTTCTACAAAATCATGCAAATCTGCTCTTGTTTGCTTTGCCATTGAGGTACTTTTCAATGGTTTTACAGTGTTGTGTCTTACATCAAAAGCAAACAAATCAATCGCAAAAAGGGCAGCTTTTGCATTGAGCGTATCGAAAATTGTTTCTACCAATAATAAATCGGCACCACCATCGACCAAACCTTGGATTTGCTCATAATAAGCCTCTACTAATTCATCAAAAGTAATGGCACGAAAACCAGGGTCATTTACGTCGGGCGACAACGAAAGTGTACGATTTGTTGGTCCAATTGAGCCTGTTACAAAGCGAGGTCGTGAAGGATTTTTGGCAGTAAATTCATCGGCAACTTCACGAGCAATTTTGGCAGATTGATAATTCAATTCATACACATAATCTTCCATGTAATAATCTGCCATAGCGATTGACGTTCCTGAAAAAGTATTTGTTTCGGCAATATCAGCACCTGCTTCAAAGTATTTTGCATGAATTTCCTTAATAACTTCTGGTTTTGTGATAGAAAGCATATCGTTATTACCCTTCACTTCATGCGGAAAATCTTTGAATTTTTCGCCACGATAATCTTCATCAGACAATTTATATTCTTGAATCAACGAACCCATTGCACCATCAAGCACAAGGATTCTATCTTTTAGTATTTCTCGGATGTTAGCCACTTTTTACCTTATTTTAGGTTTTATGAATTTTTGCAAATTGAAAAATTGTAATACTGTCTTTTAACAAAATTTATCTTACAAAAGTACGATTTAAAGATTGATTTTTTGAATAAATTAGATAAAATAGATAAATTATCTACAAATTGATTGTTTACTGCCTTTTTTATTTTTAATTTTGACATAAATATTTGATAAAAACGACATTTTATCTATGCAAAAATTAGACCCTACTGACCGAGAAATTTTGAAGTCTCTTCAAGAAAATGCTCATTTGACAACGAAAGAATTAGCATCTCGCTTGAATCTTTCACCTACACCTGTGTACGAGCGTGTAAGAAGATTAGAAAATGAAGGTGTTATAAAAAAATATGTAGCGGTTATTGACCGTGAAAAAGTAGGAAAAGACTTGATGGTTTTTTGCAATATCCGTCTAAAAGAACACGCCCAAGAAGCAGGCAAAAAGTTTGTGCTGGAAATCGTGAAACTCAACGAAGTTATTGAGTGTCATAATATTTCTGGCGAATATGATTTTATGCTAAAAGTTGTGGTGGAAGATATGCGTGAATATCAAAGTTTTTTGATGAATAAACTCGCTTCACTCGAAAATATTGGCAGCACACACAGCACTTTTGTGATGAGTGAAATCAAGAATGAGACTAAGTTGGAGATATAGATATGAGATTTTAGACAAGAGACAAGAGAAAAATTTAATCTTTTGTCTCTTGTCTCACTTCTAAAATCTAAGCTTACAAATCAAACTTTATCCCTTGAGCCAATGGCAATTGTGTACTATAATTGATAGTATTTGTTTGGCGACGCATATAGTTTCTCCAGGCATCTGAGCCGCTTTCACGACCTCCGCCAGTTTCTTTTTCTCCGCCAAAAGCTCCACCGATTTCTGCTCCCGAAGTTCCGATGTTTACGTTAGCGATTCCACAATCTGAACCAGCATAAGATAAAAACTGCTCGGCTTCACGCATATTTAGTGTAAATATTGAAGAGGAAAGTCCTTGCGGAACAGCATTTTGCAGTTCAATGGCTTCGTCAAGCGTTTTGAATTTCATTAAATATAAAATCGGTGCAAAAGTTTCGTGGCAAACCGTTGGTGTTTGGTTCGCTACTTCTACGATTGTTGGTTTTACATAGAAACCTGATTCATAGCCATTTCCTTCTAAAACTTCGTTTCCACAAAGCACGCTTCCGCCTTCATTTTGAATATTAGTGATAGCCGTTTTATAATTATTTACAGCATCAACATCAATCAACGGTCCAACGTGGTTATTCATATCCAAAGGGTCGCCGATGCGGAGTTGAGCATAGATTTTTACTAAACGATTTTTTACTTCTTCATACATACTTTCGTGCAAAAATAAGCGACGAGTTGTGGTGCAACGTTGCCCCGACGTTCCGACTGCACCAAAAACTACGGCGGGGATAACTACCTCTAAATCAGCATTTTGTGTTACAATAATGGCATTATTTCCACCGAGTTCTAATAAACATTTTCCGAAACGAGCTGCCACTGCTTGACCAACGGCTTTGCCCATACGAGTTGAGCCAGTTGCCGAAATCAAGGCTACATTTGGGTCATTTGAAAGCCATTCTCCTACATTTCTATCTCCAATAATTAGGCACGAAACACCCTCTGGAATTTCATTTTTGAGTAAAACTTCTTGAATAATATTCTGACAAGCGATTGCAGTCAAAGGTGTTTTTTCGGAAGGTTTCCAAACGCAAACATCACCACAAATCCATGCCAACATAGTATTCCATGACCAAACCGCCACAGGAAAATTAAATGCCGAAATGATACCAACAATTCCCAACGGATGCCACTGCTCGTACATTCGGTGCTGCGGACGCTCAGAGTGCATCGTAAGTCCGTATAATTGTCGAGAAAGCCCGACCGCAAAATCACAAATATCAATCATTTCTTGCACTTCTCCCAAGCCTTCTTGTAAGCTTTTGCCCATTTCGTAGCTGACTAATCGCCCCAAAGCATCTTTGTTTTCACGCAAAGCATCGCCCATTTGTCGCACAATTTCGCCACGTTTGGGAGCAGGAACTGTTCGCCAAACTTTAAATGCAGCGTTGGCTTTTTCAATAACTTTGTCGTATTCCTCTTTATTGGCTTGGTTTACTTGTCCAATCAATTCACCATCTACTGGCGAATATGAACTGAGTAAACTTCCGCCACCAGTCCAACTTTCTACGCCTGTACTGATTCCGTTGTTGAGTAAGTCGATTTTAAGTGTTTTTAATACTTGTTTCATTGGATATTTTATTGATAGAAGTGTATTTTTATTACTACTTTTTTAATTACAAAGATAAAGAAACCTACCGAAGCCACAAACTCGAATTGCATAAATCACCAAATCTCATTTTTTCTATTTAAAATTGGTGATAAATCTTGAATAAATACAATTCAATAAAAAAATATTAACAATATACTTGTTATGACAATTAAATATACTTAATTTTGTACGCATAACAATAGTTAGTATAACAATTAATAAAAATGCCCATTTATCATAAACTTGGAAAGATTCCTGCAAAGCGACATACTCAATTTGAAAAGCCTGACAATGGAGGTTTGTATTATGAACAACTTTTCGGAACAATTGGCTTTGACGGAATGGCATCGTTAATGTACCACATTCATCGACCTACACAAGTTATGCAAATACTTGATAGCAAAGATATTACGCCAAAAATAGCTAATACGCATAATATGATGATGCGAAAATTTATTGGTTTTGATGTTGCCCCAAACGATGATTTTCTCGAAAGTCGAGTACCGATGATGACCAATGCCGCCTGCACAATTGGCTTGGCTGCCCCGACTAAATCTTTGAGAGATTATTTCTATAAAAATGCAGATTCTGACGAATTACTTTTCATTCATAAAGGCTCGGGAACGCTTCGCACGCAACTCGGAAATATAAATTTTGAATACGGCGATTACCTTGTTATTCCTCGAGGCATGATTTATCAAATTGACTTTGATTCAAGCGATAATCGGATTTTTTATGTAGAATCGCACTCGCCGATTTATACGCCCAAACGCTACCGCAATCATTTTGGGCAACTTTTAGAAAGTTCGCCTTACTGTGAAAGAGATTATAAACTCCCTGAAATTCTCGAAACTTACGACCAAAAAGGTGAGTTTCTGATAAAAATCAAGAAACAAAATCAATTGCACCTACTGGTTTATCAATATCATCCCTTCGATGTGGTAGGCTTTGATGGCTATAATTTCCCTTGGGGTTTTTCGATTCATAATTTTGAACCAATCACAGGTCGCATTCATCAACCGCCACCTGTTCACCAAACTTTTCAGAGCGATGCTTTTGTAATTTGTTCATTTTGTCCGAGACTTTATGACTATCATCCAAAGGCAATTCCTGCACCATATAATCATTCAAATATTGACTCCGACGAGGTAATATATTATGTAGATGGTGATTTTATGAGTCGAAACGATATTTCACAAGGGCATATTACGCTTCATCCAGGCGGAATTCCGCACGGCCCGCATCCTGGGGCAATGGAACGCAGCATTGGCAAAACTTCTACGCAAGAATTGGCAGTAATGGTTGATACTTTTCAGCCATTAATGATTGCTGAAAATGCTCTAAAATATGACGATGGAAAGTATTTTCAGAGTTGGAAAGAAGTTTAAATAAAATTTACCAATGAGGCAAGGAGTACACAGATTTACACCGAGAGTCTAACAATCATCAAGCTAAAAAACATAAAAATGTTACTTCAAAAAGCAAAAAATATCATCAAACAGGAAAATGATTTCCTACCCATCAACGGCACAGACTACATAGAGTTATATGTAGGAAACTCTAAGCAAGCTGCCCATTATTACCAAACAGCTTTTGGCTTTCAACCTTTGGCTTATGCAGGACTTGAAACAGGACTGCGTGACCGAGAAAGTTACGTTGTTCAACAAGGAAAAATTCGCTTAATTCTTACTTCGCCGCTTCATGGAGGAACAGAAATTGGGCGACACATTGACCAACACGGCGACGGTGTAAAAGTAGTTGCTCTTTGGGTAGATGATGCCAGTGATGCCTATTACGAAACGATTTCTCGTGGAGCAAAACCTTATTTTGAACCGATTATTGAAGAAGACGAATTTGGTAAAGTTGTTCGCTCGGGCATTCATACTTATGGCGACACTGTGCATATTTTCGTAGAAAGAAGTGAATACAATGGCATTTTTCTCCCAAATTTTAAGGTTTGGAAACCAAGCTACAAACCTTCGCCAGTTGGCTTGAAATATGTTGACCATATTGTAGGAAATGTTGGTTGGAATGGCATGAATGAATGGGTGAATTTCTACGGAAAAGTAATGGGCTTCAACCAATTGGTGAGTTTTGATGACAAAGATATTTCGACCGAATATACGGCTTTGATGAGCAAAGTGATGTCGAATGGCAATGGTCGCATCAAGTTTCCAATCAATGAACCAGCCGAAGGAAAAAAGAAATCACAAGTAGAAGAATACCTTGATTTTTATGGCGGTGCGGGAGTTCAGCATTTGGCAGTTGCAACCGATGATATTATCACGACAGTTACTCATTTGCGTGAACACGGAGTTGAATTCCTGCAAGTTCCCGATAGTTATTACGAAGATTTGAAAGGTAGAATTGGCGATATTGAAGAAGAAATGGAGCAATTGTGTCAGCTCGGAATTTTGGTTGACCGTGATGAAGAAGGCTATTTACTCCAAATTTTCACGAAACCAATTGAGCCTCGACCAACGATGTTTTTTGAAATTATTCAAAGAAAAGGGGCAAAATCCTTCGGAAAAGGCAATTTCAAAGCACTTTTTGAAGCAATTGAGAGAGAGCAGGTTTTGAGGGGAACACTGTAAAATAATTTTTAATGATAGAATGAGTGAATGATAGAATAGAAAAGCTAATTCATGTTTTTTTAATCAAACTATTCGCTCATTCTATCATTCTATCATTATACTATGAAGCAAAACTATAACTCATACACGCATGCCGACCATGATGTTTGGCGACTACTTTTTGAGCGGCAAATGCAAAAACTGCCTTCAATAGCCAGTGAGGCTTATTTAGGAGGAATCGAAAAAACAGGTTTTGTGGCCGACCATATTCCTGATTTTGAAAACGAAACTAATCCTCACCTTCAAGCATTGACTGGCTGGTCGGTGGTAGTGGTTGACGGACTTGTGCCAATCAAGGAGTTTTTTGAACTTTTGGCTTGTAAAAAATTTCCTGCATCTAATTGGCTTCGTAAAATCGAACAGTTAGATTATTTGGAAGAACCCGATATGTTTCATGATACTTTTGGTCATGTACCTTTGCTCACAAATCAAGCATTTTGCGATTTTTTGGCCGAATTTAGCAAAATTTCTTTGAAATATATTCATGATGAAGATGCTATAAAACTCCTGCAAAAACTCTATTGGTTTACAGTTGAATTTGGATTAATCAAAGAAAATAATCAATTGAAATTATATGGTGGCGGAATTATTTCGTCGAGTGGTGAAAGTGTTTATAGTTTGTGCAGTGGGGTTCCCGAAAGAGTGCCTTTTTCGATTGAAGAGATTTTGACAACAGAAGTAAAAATTGATGCCTATCAAAAAAAGTATTTTGTGATAGATTCTTATGAACAATTATTTCAATCACTACCAAAATTTGAAGAAATTTTAGAACAACAATTATTTTGTGTCAATAATTGAAGGTTTTTTCTATTTTTGTAAGCTTTTTTCTGGAAATTTTTTCCAAAATTACAAAGTTGGCAATATTATTTTTATTACTAAATTTTTATATTTAATGGTTTCTTGGCTAAATATTCCTCAAAATTCGTCAGATTTTTCTATTCACAATTTACCTTTTGGCATTTTTAGTACATATAGAAAAAAGCCTCAAGTGGGCCTGCGAATTGGTGAATTTGTCATAGATTTAGAGCAATTACGCAAGTTAGGGCTTCTTGAAATACCACGAAATATTTTTAATCAATCAAGCCTAAATCCATTTATTGGATTGGGCAAAAAACGTACAAATGCCGTCAGAATTTTAATTCAAGAATGGCTTTGCGATGAAAATTCAGCACTAAAAAGACATTTTACCTCTGTTTTTCATAAGATTGAAGATGTAAAAATGCACTTGCCCGTTAGAATTGGCGATTACACGGATTTTTATTCAAGCATCGAACACGCCACCAATGCAGGTAAAATATTCCGCCCAGACAATCCACTTTTTCCTAACTGGAAACATATTCCGATTGCCTATCACGGACGTGCAAGTTCGATAGTTGTTTCTGGTACAGATATTCATCGCCCCAAAGGACAATTCAAACTGGCTGATGCTACAATGCCAGTTTTTGGTACAACAAAAGAACTTGATTTTGAGTTAGAAATTGGTGCAATTATAGGCAGAAACTCTGAGCAAGCTAAAAGTGTAAATACCTCAGAGTCAGAGGATTACGTATTTGGATTGGTGCTTTTTAATGATTGGTCGGCAAGAGATATTCAACGTTGGGAAACTATGCCATTGGGACCATTTTTGGGTAAAAACTTTGCTTCTTCTATTTCTCCTTGGGTAGTAACTTTAGAAGCATTAACACCTTTTCGAGTCGAAAGTCCTTCGCAAGAACCAGCACCATTGCCTTATTTAGTAGTTGATGGTAAGCGAAATTTTGATATAAATTTGGCAGTTAGTTTGAATAAAAATACTATTTCTCGAACCAATTTCAAATTGATGTATTGGAATATTGCTCAACAAATTGCCCATCATACCGTCAATGGGTGTAACTTAAAAATAGGTGATTTGTTAGCTTCTGGAACTGTAAGTGGTTCATTATCAGGCACTTATGGTTCAATGCTCGAACTAAGTTGGGGCGGGGAAAATCCAATAACTTTAGCCAATGGAGAAATCAGAACATATCTCGAAGATGGTGATGAACTTACTTTAACTGGCTTTGCTGAAAAAGTAGGAATAAGAGTTGGTTTTGGCGAAGTAAGTGGGAGAATTTTACCCTGATTTAGAGGATTATTTGATTTTCATGATTTTTTACTTTGTTAATTGATAGCGGAATGCCACCCATTGAAAAAATGCTAACACTTGACCCCAAAGAATTAGATTCAAGAGTTTTTTATAGTTATTTGACGGGGGCGGTTGCTCCCCGCCCAATTGCTTTTGCAAGTACCATTGATAAGTTGGGAAATGTGAATCTAAGTCCATTTAGCTTTTTTAATATTATGGGTATTAACCCTCCGATTTTGGTTTTTGCACCAAATAATCGTGGAAGGGATGGCTCAAAAAAAGATACGATTCTTAATCTCGAAGACGTATCAGAAGTTGTAATTAACATGGTAGATTATAACATGGTGCAACAAATGTCGCTTTCAAGTGTTGAGTTTCCACGAGGGACAAATGAGTTTATAAAAGCAGGATTTACAGAAGTACAATCGGTTTTTGTAAAGCCTCCACGAGTAAAAGAATCACAAGCACAATTTGAGTGTAAAGTGCTGAAAATCAAGTGTTTAGGAAGTATGAATTTGGTTATTTGTGAAATTATTTTGGCTCATTATTCCGAAAAAATCATTGGAGAAAATGGTAAAATTGACCAACAAAAAACTGACTGGGTTGCTCGTATGGGTGGAGATTGGTACGTACGAGCCAACCAAACGGCGATGTTTGAAGTAGAAAAACCAATAACCAAAATCGGCATTGGTTATGATGCAATTCCTGAGAATATTCGTTTATCTAAAATACTCACTGGCAATCATTTAGGACAATTGGGTAATATTGAAGGATTACCAAGTCAAGAAGAAATTTTAGCTTTTCGGGAAAGTGAAACAATGACAAATATCATTGAACAAGTGCTTTATGGTTGTGCATTTTTGGATAATTTACTGCATAATGAAGCCGCAAAATTACTCGACCAAAATAGAGTTAAAGATGCTTGGTTGGTACTTTTACAAAAAGATTATTAATTCAAATTTCCTTCAAAAACCTTTATGGCAGGTCCAATTAAATGAATATTCTGAAAGTTTTCAGCGAAAGAAACTTTCAAATTTCCGCCTTTTGTAATGATATTTATGGGGCTTTTCATTCCAAATCTTAGGTTTGCAGATAGGGCAGAGGCTGTAACTCCTGTGCCGCAAGAATAAGTTTCATCTTCAACACCCCGCTCGTAAGTTCGCACATAAATTGTATCTTCATTGATGATTTCTACGAAGTTTACATTTGTGCCTCCACGCTTTGCCCATTCTTCGGAATATCTTATTTTTTTTCCTTCCTGAAATACGTTAAATGATTGAATATCAGATACATACGCTAAATAATGGGGTGAGCCAGTATTCATAAAATCATATTCTGAATTTCGTTCCAAACTATGAACTTCACCCATTTTTAATGAAATTACTTCCGAATTTGCTTCGGCAGTATGCTCTCCATCAACTGCAATAAACTTAGTTTTATCCTTGAAAATACCTAAATCTTCGGCAAATCTTACGGCACAACGTCCACCATTTCCACACATACTTCCTTCGTTTCCGTCTGCATTGAAATAGACCATTCGGAAATCATATTCGACGTCATGTTCAATTAAAATAAGTCCATCAGCACCAATGCCAAATCTTCTATGGCAAAGATGTTCGATATAAGCTTGACTCACGGGAAATGATTTATTTCGATCATCAATCATGACGAAATCATTGCCCGTGCCCTGATATTTAAAGAATTTCTGAGGAGTCATTTTAATATTTGTCAATTATTATTTGCCCCTTAGACATAAAGGGAAATTTGCGACTTGGTGTCTTGGTTGCAAAATATTTTATAAAAATAACAAGTTTTTTAATAATGGCAGTTCAAAAACTATAAAATAAAAAAAGTCGCTCCAATGGGGCGACCTTTTCCTACACAAAATTATGAAAAAGCTATTACTTTTATCTTTAGACTAATCTGAAATCTAAAAGTCTTCAAAATTAGACTTTTTTTTCAAATTGTTTATTATTTTTTCTTTAATTCTTTAATACGAGCTGCTTTTCCTTGCTTGCCACGAAGATAAAACAATCTTGCACGACGTACCTTGCCATGGCGAACTACTTCAATTTTATCAACACTTGGTGATAGAATTGGGAAAATACGTTCAACACCAATACCGTTTGAAATTTTACGAACTGTAAAAGTTTCGCCATTTGTGCCAGTATTACGGCGTTGAATAACTGTACCAGTGTAAATCTGAATACGTTCTTTGTTTCCTTCAGTAATCTTTACGTGAACGTTTACAGTTGCACCTGCTTTAAATTCTGGTTGAGTTGCTCTTTTACCAGCGAATTCTGACTCAACTAATTTGATTAAATCCATTTTTTTGTTATTTACTTGATTATCAAATGTTTACCACATTTAGTGAAGCGGCTGAACCGTACAAATCCAGCATTCTCCTAAACGGAGTGCAAAGGTAAGCAATCTAAATGTAAATCCCAAAAAACGAATAAAATTTTACTTCTTTGTATTTCTGAATGCTAAAATATGAAAAATATTATTATTTATATAATTTTTAAAAGATTTTTTTTCAAAACAAATCATGTTCTTTTACAAAATTTTCTACATAAATTTTTATCATATCTCGTACCCTTGCAAATTCAACAACAATTTCTTCCTCAGTTCCTTGAAATTTTGGTGGGTCAGGAAAGTTTTGGTGAAAACGTTTTCCCTTTCCAACCCAAAGCGGACAATTTTCGTTGGCATTGTCGCAAACTGTCAATACATAATCAAAATCAATGATTTCATATTCATCAACTTTGTTTGAAGTATGGTTCGAAATGTCAATTCCGTCAGCTTTCATTGTTTCTATTGCTCGTGGATTTACGCCGTGAGTAACAATTCCTGCACTATATACTTTTACTTTTCTGCCGTCGGTAAAATGTTCAAAATAACCATGAGCAATTTGACTTCGGCAACTATTGCCTGTGCAGAGGATTAGAATATTTTTCATTTTTTCTTTGATTTTCAACAACATCCACCGCCCGGAGTGCAAACAGATGCTTTAGTATTTAATTGTGAAATGTTTACTTTTATTTTTTCGGTTGGAATGCCGCATTTGTCTTGAGCCAAGCAATTTGTTTGCTTGTTCATAAGCACAAAATCTTTGCCATTATAGCCTAAATCGTACTTTCCGATGGTTTCGGCTTGATATTCAACTTCGATTTCGAGGTCTTCCAAGCCCAAAACTTTTTCTGAAAGGGCAATAATATCAAGCAATTTCTTTGGTTTTAGGCGATGTTCAAAGTCATTGGCATCCCAAAGTTGGAAATTTGCTACTTTTTCATTACGAACTAAGCCGCCACAATCAATAAAATGTTTAGTGATAACACCCACTTCAGTAACATGGAAATGTTCGGGAACTGTTGTGCCATTTTCGAGTTCAAAATTTACACTTTCGGCTGTGTTTAAATAGTTTTTTATTTCTGAGAGTTTCATATTTTTTGATGTTTTTTGTTTTAATACTAATTGCACTGTTAATTAAGTTTTTTTAAATTTTGTCTTCCTGAAAGGAACTGTTTGCGAGTACAAATTCTAAGATAACTGTTGCTTTCAGCATGACAATGTTAGTTAAAACTATTTGACTAACATTGTACTAATTTTAACAACAACTATTTTTTAAAGTTGGAGAAGTTCCAAATAAGCCTTGAATTTTGCTGAAAGTCTTCTCGTCAATGCAATAGCAAATGGCATTTCCTTCGATGTTGCCTTTGATGATTCCTACGTTTTTGAGTTCACGCAAATGTTGCGAAATCGTGGGTTGAGCAAGTGGTAACTCGTTCACAATATCATTGCAAATACAGGTATTTACCTTCAATAAATGCTCAATAATGGCAACTCGAGCAGGGTGAGCAATGGCTTTGGCAAGCATTGCAATCTCATTTTGATTTTCGGTGAAAAGGTCGGTTTTTGTCGCTCCCATTTTTGATTTCATATTTTAATATTGCAATATAACAATATAGATTTATATAAAAAAAGAGAAAATTATTTTTTTTCTCTTTTTAATTTTTCTAACGTTTCATTTTCCATTCATTTTGTTGGGTTTCATTCAAAAAAGTCCAAGCCACGATTCTACTGATTTTTTGCCCTTGTGCCATTTCAATTGTTTTAATATCAACGACTTTTGCTCGTCTAAGTGCATGATAAATGTTGGGTAAATGTTCTTTTTTTGAAACCAAACTTGTAAACCAAAAGCATTGATTTTGAAAGAAAATACTTTCTTCAATCATTTTTTTGATGAAGGCTTCTTCTCCACCGTCGCACCAAAGTTCGTTGTTTTGTCCACCAAAATTTAGTTTACTTTTCACGCCCAAATTCCTTGATTTTCTTTCATTTCCTGCCAAAGTTTCTGTCAAAGATGAATGAAAGGGCGGGTTACAAATTGTTACATCAAAAAACTCATCAACTTGAATGATTTCCTTGAAAATATTTGATGGATTTGCTTGCAAACGGCACTCAATTTTGCCTGAAAGCACAGCATTTGAAACAACAATATTCTTTGCAGATTTGAATGCCAAAGGGTCAATATCTGAGCCTACAAAGTGCCAACCATAAGCCTGCGAACCGATAATTGGATAAACACAATTTGCTCCAACGCCAACATCAAGCACTTTGACAGACTTTCCTTGGGGAATAATATTGTCATTGAACGAAGCCAATAAATCAGCTACATAATGAATATAATCTGCACGCCCCGGAATAGGCGGACAAAGATAGTTTTTTGGAATATCCCAAAGCAAAATGGTATAAAAATGCTTCAAAATAGCTTTATTGAGCATTTTTACGGCATAAGGGTTTGAAAAATCAATGCTTTCAGAATTGTATTTATTTATTGAAACAAAGTTTTTTAGCTCTGGAATTGCCTCAATTAATTGTGGAAAATCATAACGAAATCGGTGCGGATTTCGGGGATGGAGATTTGGTTTTTCGGGAAGTTTAGGTTTGGTAATTGGTTTCATTTCTTTTATTTTGGAAAAATGACAAAATATTTATTGTCAATATTTTTAACAATAAATATTTTGTCAAAAGCTATTTCCTTAACTCTTTCTTCAAAAAACAAGTTTTCAAAACCATCATCGTTTTTTCTACTCGTTTTTCGATTTATATAATTCTGCTAAAGCATTGATTTACAGCACTTTACTCATGTCCGTAACAAAAATTCGGGTACTAACAGTATAAGTACCGCCATTGGGGTCTTTGTATTTTAAATCAACATAAAATGCTTGGAATCCTTTGTTTGGATATACCTGCGAAACCTTAATTTGTGGTAAATCTTTCAATTTTATATTTCTACTCAACCATAAATTATTTCTAAAATCTCTATCCGATGAAGTAGTGTACCAAAATGTTGCTTCAACTAAATCGTTGGTGTTTGCATTAATAGTGAGGTCGGCAGTAATCCTTGTATTTACAATATTCCAAGTGCATACAGGATATTCTTTGTCCATTATTGTATTGGCAAAAAATGCACTCAAACCTTCAAATGCTTGTTTTCCTCCGCCCAAATTATGCCCTACATTTGGTACATAATGAATCATGTTTTTGCCAGGAATTTGGTCATAATAATGTTTGATGGCATCTACAGTCCAATATTCATCATTTGTACCAATAAAAATCATTTTCGGCACAGTAAGTTTGTTTCGGTAAGAATAAGGGTCAATCATAGCATTAATTGCTTTGCCATCTGCAGTTTCTGTGCCTTGCGGAATGCCCAACTTTACATAATCTTCAATTTGAATGCTATATTCGCCATAAGTTGTGAACTGATAATTGAGCGTTGCAGGCATATTCAGCATATCAATTACCATCGGTGCAATGGCTTTTACACGCTTATCATCAATGGCAGCCGAAAGCCAAGTTGTCCAACCACGCTTCGATGCTCCCGAAATAACAAAGTTATTGACATCATATTTGAGGTTTTTCTTTGTAAATTCCTGCACAGCATCCATTGCTCTCACAGCACTTTTCACCATCGGAAAAAGCAAGGGCCAACTATAATCTTTATCTTGTTTGAACTGGTGAAGTGTATAAGATATAAGAGCATCTTCGGTCAAATCGCCATTTAAAGGTTGGTTGGGTGCTTGTCGGAGTGAGGCTACAATTGCTTTGTTTTTTTCGGCAACGCCAGCCAACGAAGTCCAAAGTCCGTCGAATTTACTCCAATTAGGTTGTTCTTCTTTATTCGAACCTCCTGTGATAAATAGCAAAGCACCATCATATTGCTTGTTTTTAGGAACAAAAATGGTCAATTGATGCCTCCAAGTATATTTCCTCCATTTTTGCGAAGTAAGCAATAAATTATAAGCTGTTACATTTCCAATCATTAATGAATCTTTCAGTTCCCAGCTAAATGTGTTATCGCCATTGGTGATATAGCTTTTTAGAGCTGTTTCGGGCGTAATAACTGCATTTTGTGCATGAATATTGATTGAAATTAGAAGTAAATAGGCGAGAGCAACTTTAAAAAAGTTTTTCATAAGCGAGATCAGAAAATAGAAGTTTAGAAAGGATTAAAAAGATTAAGCAATATTCTTGATTTATTTTAATAAATACTCAATAAAATCTAATAAATTTGAAAAAAATTCAAAAACAAAAATCTCAAAGCCATTTACTTATGAAAAAATATGGATTGCTTTTGTATTTTTACATCCGTAGTTTTTCATGTCTATTTGCCCAAAACTCTTCCATTTTAGAGTCTTCTTTAATTTTTCCACTTCAAGAAAAACACGTCCATGCCAGTAGCCTTGTAACTTTACCTAATGGTGATTTTTTAACTGTCTGGTTTTATGGCAGCGGCGAACGAACCTCTGATGATGTAAAATTGATGGGAGCGAGGCTTGAAAAAGGAAAAACAAAATGGTCAGAGCCATTTTTGATGGCAGATACACCCAATATTCCTGACTGTAATCCTGTTCTTTTTTTGAACCATGAAAACAAACTATTTTTAGTTTGGATTGCCGTGCAAGCCAATAAATGGGAACAATCAATTCTACGGTTCAGAACTTCAACTGATTATTTGAGAAGTGGTTCGCCAATTTGGAATTGGCAAGACAATATTTTGCTAAAACCTAATGATAATTTTGGCAAAGAAGTAGCAAAAAAGCTAAAAGAGGTGCCTGATAGTAAAAATGGATGGGCAGGTTATGCACCTAAATATGATGAAATGATAATTGCTGCTGCCAACGATGCCACTAAAAAAAGCATTGGCTGGATGACAAGAATTAAACCACTTTTGATGGAAAATAAACGCATCGTTTTGCCTCTTTATTCGGATGGATTCAATATGTCGTTGATGGCAATTTCGGACGATGATGGTGCTACTTGGCGACCAAGTTTGCCTGTGGTTGGGCGTGGAGCAATTCAGCCCGCAATTGTGCAGAAGAAAAATGGAAATTTAATAGCCCTCATGCGTGATAGCGGCGACCAACCATCACTTGTGCATTTTAGTGAATCGAGCGATAAGGGTGAAAGTTGGTCGGCAACAACAAAAACACAAATTCCAAATACTGCAAGTGTAGAACTCTTAGTGCTGCAAGATGGACGTTGGGCATTTCTGGGAAATGACATTGATGATGGACGCTATCGTTTGAGTCTATTTCTTTCTGACGATGAAGGAAAAACTTGGAAATGGAAAACTCATCTGGAGAACGTAGAGCCAAACCAAGGCAGTTTTTCATATCCAAGTCTAATTCAAACAAAAGACGGATTATTACACATTACATATTCTTATCATCTTGAAAAAGATAAAAAATCTATCAAATATGTGGTCGTAAATCCTCAAAAAATTGGATTTTAAAATTATGATCTAAATGCCTTTATTTTATTCGGGTTTTTACTACACTTGCTGCTTTAATCTTCTCTTCAAGAGCGATTTTGGCATTTTCTTGGTCTTGTTTATTTGCAATTTGCGTTTGTAAAAGTTTCTCAAGCTCAACTTTATTCTCTTCAATTTTCTTTAATAAATTCTCTTTTTCACGTTTGTTTTTTTCAATCTCTTTGGCAATTCTATCGCCAGTTTTGTTTACTCTGTCGAGGTTTTTTTGAGATTCGTCGGCATCACGTTCAGCCAAACGTATATCTTCATTTTGCATTGCAAAGACATAAAAATCTTTCAAAAGTTTCTCAACCCCATCAAAGTTTTTGTTGTTTTGTGAAACCATATTTCCACCTCCCATATCGAATGATGCAAAGATTTTGGTTTTTAATTTTTGTTCTGAAGTAACTTTTGTCATTAAATTAACTGGGTCGGCAGAAATTTCAGGAAGATTTGCCGAAGCAATATTAAAAACCTCACGATTTTGGGCAACGCCACCAAATTTTGAGATAAAAAGTGACCAATCTTTCTCAATAAATTTTTTATCAATGTTGAGGGTCATATAAAAGCCTTCTTTGCGGTCTTTCCCGAAAACCTCCGAACCACTCAAAATGGTTTGGGCAAAACTTAAACGACTAAAAATTAATAAGGCAAGAACTAAAACTGATTTTTTCATAGATTGTTATTTTTGTTTTTTTTTGACGGAGGGATTTTGGTTTTGTAACGAAATATTGGAAAAAAAAACTTGAAAATTACTGATGTGCTTTCTTACAAATCAAAACGATTTTTTGTTTTTCGAAGTTCTCTGTTGCAAATAAATAGTATTCTCCGCCATCTCGCAAACCTAATTTCTTTTTTATTTCTTCGGGTTTCAAAGGAAAATTTCTTGTGCTTATATTTGCTTGATTATCAGGTAATTGTGCTGAAATTTCTTTCTTATCAAACTTACAAACTGATTCACAAACAAAACTTCTCCCCGGGAAATTTTCAATCAAAATATTAGACGTATAAAGATGGCTACTTGGAGCTAATTTGCTTATAATGAACTGATTAGCTATGCTTTTAAATGCCCCAGCTTTCAGAATTGCCGCATTAGGTTCAAAGATATATTTGTTTGGTTTTGAATAATGGATGCTAACTTTTTGTTCAGATTCGTAATCAAACTTAAAGATTTGTTTACTATTATTTGAAAGAAAATTTACACAATGAATTACAGTCGGGTGGTGTTCCGCTTTTTCGACAGTTTTTTTTCCAAGAAACAATAATTCTTTTACCTCATTTTCAAGAGCAACTAAATGAACTTCGACAACATTTTCCAACTGCTCTAATGCCTGTTTTATATCAAGCATTGGCGAAAATTTGACCATATAATTTTCGAATAAATGCTTGATAGTCAGTATATTAGGTTCGCAATCTTCTATTTTAAAAACTTTGTTTTTTGCAGAATCTCTCCTATGTGGGTCGAGGTAAAAATTACATGATTGTAAAAAATAAGATTGATTTAATGAAGTTGAATTTTCGTTAATTGCTTCTATGTTTTTTTGCCCTAAAACTTCAAAATTGTACATGGCAATTTGAGTTAAAAGAGGGTCTTGTTCGACATAAACTACTGAATCAAAAACTTGTGCTAAAGCATAAGAATCCAGGCCCATGCCTCCGGTGAGGTCGATACAATTTGCTTTATTATCTTGCAAAAAATTATTGAAAACTTGAGCTTTATAGTTTGCCGTAATTTCAGACGAAGCTTGTTCGACAGAAAGAGGAGGTGGGAAAATTACATTTTCATTCGAAAACCAAGTGGGCAATTTATGTTTGGCTTTTTGTCGAGCGAGCCATTGGTCAGCAATCAAATGTAGTAAATTAGCATCATATTTTTTCTGATTTTTCAAGATAAATGCTTGAATATCAGACTGTTGTATTTGTTTTGCAATTTGACTTGCTTGTTTGAGTATTTCTAAATCCATAGGTTTGCTTCGAAATGTACGGCGGGGTCGCCAAGACTGATTTCTTTATTCGTAATTGCAGATAGATTAGAAATTGTCTAAATTTGGTTTTTTATAAATTCAAAATTATGCTAAGTTTTTGGGAAAAAGATGTTTTTTTGAAGAAATACGACATTATTATTATTGGTGCTGGTTTTTCGGGGCTTTGGTTAGCGTATTTTTTGAAAAAAGAGAAGCCAAATTTGGAAATTTGTATCTTAGATTCGGGCGTTTTGCCAAATGGTGCAAGCACCAAAAATGCAGGTTTTGCGTGTTTTGGTAGCCCAACAGAACTGCTTGAAAATATTGAAACAATGGGACTTGATGCCGCTATGTTTTGGGCAGAACAACGTTTCAAAGGAATCAATGTTATTAAAGAAACCTTCGGTTCAGCAATTGATTATGATACTTGCGGTGGAACAGAATTGTTTAGTGATTATTCAATTTTTGAAGAAACGCAAGACAAAATAGCGTCATTAAATAGCAGTTTGAAGGCAATTACTGGCAATTCTAAGCATTTTTTTGAAAATAATAAAGTCATAAAAACGTATGGATTTGAAGGTTTTCAATATGCAATTTCAAATACTGCTGAAGGTTCAATTCATAGTGGAAAGTTGGTAAACGCTTTGATGGAAAGTCTTCAAGCATTGAAAGTCAAAATATTTTTTGGCGTAAAAGTTTCTAATTATGAAGTAGAAAAAGAAACCATCAATGTTTTTTCTGAAAATGGTTTGACATTTCAAGCAAAACATTTGTGTTTGGCTACAAATGCTTTCACGAAAAAACTGCTTCCAGAAATTGATTTATACGCAGGTCGTGGGCAAGTTTTTATTACTGAACCCATCGAGAACCTAAACTGGAAAGGCACTTTTCATTTTGACAAAGGCTATTATTATTTCCGAAATTACCAAAATCGTGTACTTTTTGGTGGTGGGCGAAATCTTAATTTTGAAGAAGAAAACACCGAAAATTTTGGTTTGACAGATTTAATACAACATAATTTAGAAAGATTTTTGTACGAAAATATCATTCCGAAATATCAAAACGTAAAAATTGACCAACGTTGGAGCGGAATTATGGCATTTGACGAAACAAAAACACCAGTGAGTAAATGCCTAAATCCACAACTTTCATTGAGCGTCAGAATGAACGGCATGGGCGTTGCTCTTGCTCCGACTTTATCAGAAAATTTAGCGAAACAGATTTCTGAGATTTTCTAACCAACTGTAGAATTAAGGCGATCCACACTTGGATTTTCATTTTGGATATTGAGAAATCGAGAAAAAACCTCTCATAAAATGCTTGATTTTGTCGAGAAATAGGTGGAATACCGTCAAAATGTGAGGTTAAAATTTGCGTAGAAATTATCAAAAGGTTTTATCCAACCAAACAACAACTTGTTCCCAACTTTCAACTGGAATCTTAGCATGGGTGGTATTTTTCATAATTAAAAATTCCTTTTTGTTGCCAGGAACTAAATTATAGAAATCCTTCACTTTATCTATTTCAAATAATTCATCTTTATCTCCGATACCCACCAACACAGGGATATTCAAGGTTTTTGGAAGTCGAAGTTGTTTAACATCCAGCATTGTTAGATAACGAAGTGTATATCTAAAATTGATTAAGGAATCTTTCGTAACCGTCATGCCTTCTCTATAATATTCAACAGCCTGAAAAGAAGGTCGGAAAATGGAACTTGCTAAAATTTTAGTTTTTTCAAAAAATGTTGGCGGTTTTGATAGCCCTTTTTTGCATTCATAAGCACCAGAGAGTAAAACTAAACCTGAAATTTCATTTGGAACGGCATTCGCTGCACATATCGCAGAAGCCACGCCCAAGCTATGTCCCAAAACAATGACTTTTGGAAAACCAAGACCTTTGATATATTTTACCGACTCAGCTAAATCAGCAATCCATCTTTCTTTATTTGGGTTATCACCTCGGTTTCCGCCCGATAAGCCATGCCCTCTGTAATCCAAACCAAAGGTAGTATATCCGCCTGCCGAAATTGGTACACCAGCCATATTATATGCTCCACTATGGGCAGTAATGCCATGAAAAATCAAAACAGCAATATCCTTTTTTGCAGGTTGAATACTGTCAGGATTCCATCTTCGTAGAAAAAGCGTTTCTCCATCTGTGGTAGTAAACTGATGATGTGCTTCAGTAAATATCTGCCTCATAAGAGTCGCTTTTTCAGGCGAAATTCCAACATGATTTGTCTTTGATTTAGTTGGAAGATACGCTAAAATCAACCCAAAAATGCAAATAGCTACAAAAAGGGAAATAATTGTGTATAAGACTTTTTTTATAAATACTTGCTTTTTACACAGTTCATTGGGGGATGTTTATTTGATTCTCATGTATTTAGTTCTATCCTAACTTCTGTTGTTAAGTTAAATAATCTGCTTGTATCTACTAAAACTTCGTTTAGTTTATTTAGGTCATATTGTAAGATTCTTGCATGAAAAGCTTCATTTCTTTCATCAATGGTATAAAATTTCAAATTATCGGATAATTTTTTTATCTTATTATGAATTTCGAAAACATTTATATTAGAATTTGCTCGTCTTATATGAGTATTATCTAACCAATCAAGCATTTTTCTCAAATTACTAAAATCTGAATAATAAATAAGCGACAAATCATTTTTTAGCGACTTGTTTCTATTTGTCTGCCAATTAGAAATCCAGTCAAATATACTATTTTGGTTTTTAGCTCTTATGAAACTTATAAAATCAGTTTCAATGTTTGCAAACATTGACATAATAATTGAACGCAAATTATTTTCAGAGTTAATCAAGTTTTGTGAGATTTCCGCAATTACACCATCCATTTGCCTTTTAAGTTTATCCTTTTGTGCTTTATTATAAACATCAAGACAATTTCTGTCTTTTAGGGCTATTTGACTATATTCTTCAAAAGTTAATATAATTCTTTCATAATCTTGCTCTGTTGCTAATATTTGAAGTAGCACTCTTAATGCACTTTTTCTATATTCAAAGTCTTTAATATCTGCAAATGTTAAAATTTTCTTTGCCTCTGTTTTTGCCTTTTCTGTATCTCTCGTAAGGCTTGACATATAAAAATTCATTTGCTTGACATAATAATTTATTGATAATTTTATTTTTTGTTCAAGCCTTAATATTTTTTCTTTCAAATCCTTAACCTTTTCACTTAAACCAAGTTTATTGCAAACACCCATTTTTTCCTTGTAAAGTTCCAAAATAGCTTCTTTTTCTGGTTCTGCAAAAATTAATTTATCAATAACATCTAAATAATAGTTATCTAATTTATCCCTTAAAAGATTATATTCAGCACTTTTCCAATGGTACAAAAACTTTAAGCAATCATCCTTTCTATTTTGTTTTTCAAATCTTTCTAAAATAGATTTTGCAAAATCTCTCATATTTTCATACTCTTTGCGAAACTTATAAATATCAAGAGTTTGCATTGCAATTGAAACGTCTAAATTAGTTGCTTCTAATGCGTTGTTAGCAATTGATAAGGCTATTCCCATTCTACTTCTTTCCAAATTTATCCATTCAAACCAAACATTTTTATTGTTAGGGGTTAATTCTGTTGCTCTCTTAAAACTATCAGAAGCCTTTGAACTCTTTTTTAAAGTTGCTTGTACCTTACCCAATTCGAAATATAATCTATGGTCTTCGTTTTTTTCTATTGCATTTAAAAGCAATGTTTCCGCCTCAGTAAATTGTAAGTTATTTGTTAAAGTACGAACCCTCTCAATGAATAAATCTACATTATCTTGGGTAATTGTGTTTCTGACAATTGCGTCTCTCACTGAAATAACATTTTCTTCTATTTCTGCAAAGTCGTCAAAATATTGTTTGCTAAAATTTATAGCCATTTGACTAATATTATATTCGTCTTTATTAGTTGGAAATATCAATTTGTTTTCTAATAAATTTTCTAATATAATTTCCAATTGACTCTTATTAAAATTAGTCATATTCATTAACAAGTCAAAAGAAACATCTTTATCATTTTTTCTTTTGTTTTTTTGAATTGCTGCTATTACTTTAAATACAAGTTGATGATTTGTATCTAAAGTTTCATACATATCTTTGAACGAGAAAAGGATAATATCAGATAACTTTTGGCGTTTTTCATCCTCATTAACTACTCCCTCTAAACTTGGATATCCTTCAAGTTCTTGATAAATTTGCCCTAATCCTTTTCCCCTTGCTAATTGTCCTACAATAAACTCAATTCCCAACGGAATACGTCCAACTTTTTCAACAATCTTGATTTTTTGAAATTCACTTGCTGATATAATAGATTTAATAGGCTTTTCAATAAAACTTTGACCTAAATATTCTAACATAGCCAAAGCATCAGACATAGATAAGCCTTCGATTTCTATTGGAAAATCAGCAATTTTTTTTCTTTTTCTGCTTGTTGTTAAGATTTTTAAATCACGATTATGTCTGCTAAATTTATTGAATTCTTTGAGATAATCAAAAAAGGTTTCGTCCTGAATTGTTTCCAAATTATCAAAAACAAAAAATATTTTTTCTGTTTTTACAATATCTTCAAAAAATATTTTTCTCTCTTCAAAAGTATCTACCAATAGTTCGTTAAAACCTACGACTTTAATGGTCTCATTTATTAAAGCTTCAATACTATTATTCTTAAACTCATTTTCAACCCTTTTAATAGATGATGAAACTGCATCAAAAACAGTATCTTTTGCTGTTATCCATACCAAATAGCTATAAATATCTTCTTTTACTAAAATTTCTTTACAAAAATGGTATGTCAAGGCTGTCTTACCAATTCCACCTACACCATCAATAGAAGCAATATAAGTGCCTCCTTCAATTAGGTCATCATTGATTTTATTTATGGCATCAGTTCTACCAAAAAATTTTTTGTACGGTTGATTTGGTAAATTGTGTAACATACTCATATGTTTTTATTTTTTTTTTAATTTCAGCTAACATCTGTATTTACGCAATTTCAATTTGCTTTTTCAAAAGTAAATAATATAACACAGAATAACAAATACTTTATAAATACCTGATATTCAGTTGTTTATAAAGTACAATAATACACAATACATGTTTTTTACTAACTATTTCTAATGAGCTTTTTTTAATGTAGAAACGACGTAAAAATTTGAACGCTAAGCCGAGCGATAAGCCATTGCGTGGGTTGCTTTTTTGTGTTGCCCCATAAAAATTCTGGCATAAATTCTCAATATCGCTAATTCGATAAAGATAAAACTCAATGTAGTAAATACGATTAGGATTATTTCGTGTTTGTGAATACTACTAAAAATTAAATCAATGCCAATAAATGTTGGCGTGAAAGGCAAACCTGCAAGCCCCAAACATGAAATCAGGAAGATTATTCCAAGTTTTGGTTGTTCGTAAATGTAGCCATGAAATTGACTTAAATTAATATTGTTATCAATTTTTTGTGCTTTTTTCAAGCAGATATAACCAATAATTGCTGAAATTACAATTCCACTTAAATATATGAGAAAATAATTTTTATCAAAATTTGGGTTTAATAGGGCAATCGAAAGTGTGATAAATAATTGACCAGCTATAATAAAAGTCCATGCACCAATGGCATTTCCTCGCTCTGCAAATGCTTTTAAAATTAGTATTAAACCAAGAAACGAAAAAATGTTAGGTAAAAATTCAATTACAAAAATTGGGAAGTTTACTTTGAAATAATTTGCATAAATACCAAAAACGAAGAACAAAAATAAAGAAATAATTGCAATTTTATTGGTCATAAAGTTGAGGTTTTTGCCAATAAATTTAAAGGGATTCCAAAGAAAACGTTGAAGTACAAAATCTAAATTCCATTCTTTTACTGACAAAATATAAATAGAATTATTGATTTTTGATAAAAAACCATTGCTTTCTTTCTGTTTTTTCGGCACAAAATTGAAAAACATTTCGTGTATTCTATAGCTTAAAACTGAGGGCGAAACCAACAATTGAAAGGTACGAAGAAAAGCATTGCCAGCAAAATGTATCAACGCGAGATTATGAAAACCCAGAGTCACTTCAATAATAATCAACCCGATTTGCGTAATTGACGAATAGGCAATTTGTGTTTTTACCGACGATTGAACTTTGGCAATATTGGTGGCAATAAAACTCGTAATAATTCCAAGTACAACTACTACAACCTTAATTTCGATTAAAGTTTCCCAATAAGGGTAAGTTCTGAGCAAAAGAAAAACACCCAAATGAACTGACAGAGAACCATAAAAAATAGCACTCGAACTCGTTGGACCTTCCATTGCTCGTGGTAACCACGACGAAAATGGAAATAGAGCAGATTTGGCAGCTGCCGCAATCACAAGCATCACAGAAACAAAAATTGCATAACCGCCATATTCTTTAAGGTGGTTTGCCACCAAAATAGTATCATTTATTTGTTGAAAAGTAATATTTTGATGCCAAATATGGTGGCTCATCCACATTGCCAAAATTAGGCAAATATCGCCCAGCCGATAAACAGATATAACTTTTAGTGCATTTTTTACTGGTAAATACCTATCTCTATAAAAGGCAATGAGTAAAAACGAACATATTCCAAGAATCTCCCAACCGATAAATAATGTTTCAAAGTTTCCAGAGAAGATGATTAAATTATAGCCCAAAAAGAAAAGTAAAATGGTATTGAAAAAACGCTTAAACCCTTCATCACGGTGCAAATAAAAACGACTAAAAATAGCAACCAAAAGTATCAAAAATGAACCTATTAAAGCAAAAACAGCAGTGATTTTATCGAAATAAAAATCAATGAAAATCTCTATATCATTTGCTGCAAATAATACAATATGTTTGATATTTAAGGTTTGAAAATCATTAATTAACCAAAAACCAACAAAAGATAATATGCCAACAAAGTGAAATGTAATAGTGCCAATGGCAATCCTTGAAATAATATTCTCACTTTTTTGTGGAATAAAAACACTAAAAATAAGCCCTAAAAAGGGTATCCAAATAAATAACTGAAGTAATGACGACATAAGAATAATACAAATAGCCCAGTCCATTTTTGGAGTAGGTTGGTGGGGTTAAAACTTAACTAAGCAAATAAACCGATAAATTTTCTTGAGTGGCATCAACTATATAATTGGTTTCCATTTCTTTGGCTGTTTCGATAAATGAATGTAGTTCCTGTGCTATAGATATTTCTTTGGTGAGTGGCTCATATTTTGAAAAAACACCATCTTTGAAATAATAAAAGTTGTTTGTTTCAGGATTCAAAGCCACCAAATGCACCCAATCATTGATAAACCATTCGTACATTTCAGGAACAGATTGGATAGTTTTTAGCACAACTTCTGGAAAATGTTCGACAATAATCAATAATCGTACAGGGTCATGTACTTCAATCATTTGTAGAGGAAGTCCTGGTCGTAAATCGCCATCACAACTATTTGCTACACCAATTAGCCCCATCACATTGTGCGGCAATTTTGTTCCTGCACCCAATTTATGGTTATCTACTCTCGAAAAATAATATTCCAAGTTTATGCCGCCACAAACTGGTCCAAGTGGCTTCATTATACCTGTGAGTAATTTTCCATCTAAATCGGTTCGATAATCGTATGAATTCAAGAAGGCTCGCCTATCTAAAAATAAGTTTTTTGTTAAGTTTCTTCTGCCAACAATACACAAAGTATTAGTTCCGTGACCGAGTTCGGGGCGTGGTTCGAATAATGAAACTGACCTGTCTTTTATTGCTTTACGAACTGTCTGTAAATCGTTTTTTGAGTTGATAGATGCAAATCTTCTCGACCTTTCTTTGGCATTTAGGTCTAAGGCTTTTTCAAAAGAAATTTTATTTTTCAGATGATTTGCTTTATTTATTGAATTCAAGATTTTTTCATCATAATATTCGATTTCGTCAGCAGCAGTATCGTGCAAACCACCAATAAACTGTGTTTCGTCAGGAATTTCAATGCCTTTTTCTTTTAAAACAGCCCTCACTTTTGGGTGATTCGCCATAGTAGCAATCACTTTTGCATTTACTGAGCCTGGTCGTCCGCTGCAAGCACCGCAATCATGAGCTCCATGATGTGGGTTATTTGCACTACTCGAACCGTGAGCAATCATATAAATGATTGGAGAAAAATCTTGAATTAATCCAATTCCTCGCAAAAGCCCTTCGACTCTCGTTGCCATTTCTTGAATTGTAAAACCTATTTGCAATCCATTCTCAGTATCCGTCAAATTTTTGTTTTCAACGGTGAGCTGCGAGTGCTTATCCACATGAGCAAAAGCATTGGAAATGGCAGGACTCATTTTTGGTCTGAAAATAGTTTGAATCAACCTAACTCCAGCCCAAAATCCAAGTATTAACGAAAATAAAGAACCCAAAATAAAGGTAGGGTTTTTGTCTGAATACAATAACTCGTGTTTTCGTTTCTTTTTTACTTCAAATTCCTTTATTAAATACTTTGGGGTAACAGGTGCTGGGCATAGTTTATCATAAAATTTACCGTTTTCGGGTTGGAAAAAAAACTCTACACCGAAAAAGCCGGGTGTTCCAAAAGTTTCGCAATTTGGTTCGACACTTTCAATATGTCGGCGAATCGAACATTCTCTTTCATCAATACAAAACATTGCTTGGAAAGCCTTTAAAGTTCCAACGCTGTTGTCATTATTTGAGTATTTATGAGCAAATTTTGATATGTATATTCCTCCTAAAATACCATCATAATAACTCCATTCAAAGGCGTTTTGCCAGAGAATAAATACCTCATTGAGTTCAGTTTTGTCTATGTCTGCAAATAGATTGAGAGGTTGTTCTGCTACTTTTGTACATAAAGGTTGCCATTCGTTGCCTAAATTATAGTCAAGGGTATCAATTTCTAATAACAATTCAAATATGATAAAGTCATTGAGCGAAATTTTTTTTTGGTCTAATAATGTGTCAGGACTTTCTTCGATAGTTGCTACCATTCCTGACCAACCTCTATGACTAAATTGTTGGTCGAATAAGTATTGTTCATAATAGGCCTCATTGCCAACCACAATTTTGAGGAGATTTTTGATTGAAATTTCCTCATTTTGTAGTAATTTTTTTACTCTTTTTGTCTTGAAAAAACTCGTAAAACTGTTTTTTTCTAAGTCCTTTATTGCAGAAAGAAAACCCTTATTTTTATCAGGAAACCTTGATAAAGCAATACCTTGGTCGAGAAAACTATTGACGATTCTGAAAAGTAGAGGCTGCACCAGCGTATCCAAATCTATTTGATATTGACTTTTCCAGTTTGCTCGTAATTGACCAACTTTGGGCGAATTTCTTTCGTCATATTTCCCAAAAAACAACTTGTTTTTCCATAATTCCAAACCTTCAATACCTTTTTTTTGAATAATTATTCTTTCAAGAATATCCTCTTTTATTCGGCCAATTTTATAGAGTTTTCTAAAATCAGTCAGTTCGAGAGTTACTTGATAGCCAAACATTTTTGAGGCTTTAAAAATTGCATCATAAAATTCCAAGCCTTGAAAAGCATGAAGTGAATTATGATGTATAAAGTCCTTTAATGGCGTTTGTGAAGGCAAAAAGTGCTTTAGTTTATTTACAACATGATGCTCGTCAAAATCTACTTTAGTCATTGTTTGTTTTATATTAATGGCGTAATTGGGCTACTGAAAATTCGGGATTTTCATCATCCCGAATAAACAGTACATCTTCATAAAACTCTACAACTCCTGTTTCAATATCATACATTGCACCTACAACACCTATTTGTCGATTTTCTACCATTTGCTCTAAAATAAAACTTCGTTCAATAATGTTTTTCACATTACGTTTTACATTGATGGTAGAAACATTTTCAACAAAAACATAATTGTCAGATGTTCGGTCTTTTTTGGTTTCTTTTTCTTGGTAAACCGCTGGTTGTAGTTTTGCCAAAAGTTCTGTGAGATTTCCCATTTCAACATGGTCGCAAGCACCCTTCACAGCACCACATTTAGTATGTCCCAAAACCACAATTAATTTAGAACCTGCCAACTTACAAGCAAACTCCATGCTACCGAGAATATCGGTATTGATGATATTTCCTGCAATTCTAATAGAAAAAATATCGCCTAAGCCTTGGTCAAAAATTAATTCTGCTGATGTTCGGCTATCAATACAACTTAAAATAGTGGCAAACGGCCATTGTCCTTCACGGGTGTCGTTTACTTGTGCTAACAAATCTCGCTGAGTTTTTAGATTTTTAATAAATCTACCATTTCCTTCTTTTAATATATCTAACGCCATTCTTGGCGTTAATTTTTCCTGTGTTTCTTTTGTATGAGCTTTCATTTTTTTTTGTTTTTAGTGTCCTGAAATTCCTTTGAAATCAGGAATATTTTTAAGTTCAAATTTGATGTTTTTTAGTTCGGAAGAATGTTTGAAATTATGCAACATTTCAATTACATCAATATCAATTGTATGCGATTTTGTGCCGTCAATGACCACGTGGGAATCTTCTGGCAAATCTGACAACATTAATGCAATGTTTCCTTTGTTCAAAAACGTAACATCTTCATCTAATTCAACAATTGTTTTTTCGCCATCTGATTTTTTCTCATTTCGAATGGTATAAGCTCGTTCATAATTATTTCGTAGAATAAAAAACATCGAAACTGCCAAACCGATACCAATTCCTTTCAATAAATCAGAAAATTGAATTGCAACAACCGTTACAATAAATGGCAAAAACTGGTCCCAGCCAAGTTTATACATTGATTTGAAAAGGGAAACTTTTGCCAATTTATAACCAACAACCAAAAGCAATGCTGCCAATGCTGCCAACGGAATCTTGTTGAGAACCGATGCAAGAAAAACTACGCTTATTAGCAAAAAAATACCATGAATAATTGCGGAAAGTTTGGTTTTTCCACCAGAATTAATATTTGCCGAAGTACGCACAATAACTGCTGTCAGGGGCAAACCGCCTATCATTCCTGAAATTAAGTTGCCAAAACCTTGTGCTTTTAGCTCTCTATTCGTTGGAGTAATGCGTTTGTATGGGTCGAGCTTGTCGGCAGCTTCCACGCTCAAAAGCGACTCCAAGCTGGCAATAATGGCAATCGTTATTGCCACAACATATACTTTGTAGTTGCCAAAGGCCGTAAAATCGGGCAATGTAAATTGTCCAATAAAATCTGAAGCAGAATTTGCAACTGGCAATCTAACCAATTCTTCACCTTCCAAATAATATGACGGATAGCCAGTCTTGAACCATTCGTTGATGACAATGCCAAGAATAACTACCAATAATGCACCAGGAACAATTTTAAAGAAAGTGAATTTTTTCAAGAATGGACGTTCCCACATTATTAGCACAAAAAGGGAAATAAGAGCAATAATAACTGCTCCGGGATGAACATAATCAAGAGACTTGAAGATCTCCGAAATTGTATTTTGACCATCAGCTTGAATAAAATCAAAATCACCTTCATTGTCTTTATCGTAGCCAACTGCATGTGGTAACTGCTTTAGTATAAGGATGATACCAATTGCTGCCAACATCCCTTTTATAACACTTGAAGGGAAATAATAGCCGATAATTCCTGCTTTTAGGTAGCCCAACGCAATTTGCATCAAACCTGCCAATACTACAGCTAATAAAAAAACGTCGTAACTTCCCAAAGTAGCAATGGCATTAAAAACGATAACAGTCAATCCTGCCGCTGGTCCACTTACACTCAATGCCGAGCCACTCACAAAAGCAACAACGATTCCACCGACAATTCCTGCAATAATTCCTGAAAATAAAGGTGCTCCAGATGCTAATGCTATGCCTAAGCAAAGCGGTACTGCTACCAAAAATACGACTAAGCCCGCAGGTAAATCGTTCTTTAAATACTTTAATGTTAGTTCTTTTTGGTTTTGAATACTCATAAACTGTATATTTTTATAGTTAAAAAAGTGCTAAAGTAAGCTACATATTTTTATATCGAAGCATTAGTTGTATAGCTAAATAGGCCATAGCTTATTTATAGTAAGCGATTTAAGGCTTAGTGTCAATGTTTTGAAACTTTTGAGTTTTATTCAATAAGTTTGGAATGTATACAAGAATAGTCAAGGTAGAGAAGCCTTGAAAGAAGAATCTATAAAATATTATAGTTCGGGCGGAGAATAAATTTCTTTTTGAAAATCAGAAGAAGAAATAGAATAATTTTGGATATAATTCAAATTGATTATTTCAGATACGTTAAAATAAAAGTGATTTGAGTTTATAAAAGGAACAATTGAAATGATTTTTTTTTCATCATCACACTTTTCTGATTCTTTCTCTTCTGAATCATTTTCTTTACATTGAAAATCGGTAACACAAGTATTTGAAGAATCTCCAATTACTTTCAAAAGGTGTTTAACTGTTTCGATATTATAAGCAACCGAAACGGCAAGGATTAATAAATATGTAACAACTTTTTTCAAAAATTGAATTTTATGTTTCTGCAAATATACTCACTTTTACAACACAAAATTAATAAAACAGGTTATATAATTTGTTAATTTTTTTTGAATAGCATATTAATTATAGAATTTTTGCTTAGAACTTGACTTACATTATAGGTTTTTAAAATGAAATATTTTTGAGAAATTGTTTTAAAAAAATCCAAAAAAAGTAAAATAATATCTTGAAATAATCTATATTTGCTAAGAAAATATATCTTTGCTAAAAAAATATAGAAACATGAGCTTACCAAATTGCCCCCAATGCGACTCAAATAATATCTCGAGAAATGGAATAATTAAGGAGAAACAACGCTTCAAATGTAAAGATTGTGGCTATAATTTTACTGTTGAAAAAATTGGTAAAAGCATCGAAAGTTACTATGTAATAAAAGCTTTGCAGTTGTATATCGAAGGTATTAGTTACCGAGAAATCGAGCGTATATTAGGTGTGAGCCATGTTTCTGTAATGAATTGGGTGAAAAAATACCAAGTCAAGATTCCGAAGCAAACACTTTATAATCCTACTTATAAAGTGATGAATCATAAAGAATTATCAGAGTTTTATGCCAATCGTGAAAACCTCAAAGGAGCAGGAATGCTTGTTACCGAATTGGGGGATAAATTTATGCTCATCAAATGGGACCGATTTAAAAAGTAAATCTAAATTCTGATTGAAATTGTATAGAAATACCCTCAAAATCTTGGAATAATGCAATAGAATTTGATAATTCTCTATGAAATCTATATGTTTTAGGATATTTTGTAAATGACAAGTTTATCATGAAATTAAATATATATTATTTGGTTTATTGTTATTTTTGTAAAATAAAATTTTGTTAATATATATATTTTTAAAATTCAATTCTGATTTTTTTAAAACGAGTAGTGCAATTTTTTCTATCTGTTTTTACCAAAGCTATATCAAAGAATAGTTTTACTTAGGATTTTGTGAAAGTTTTGTATCGTAATAACGTACAACAAAACCATAATAAAAGACCTACCAGTATGAAAAAATTAATTTTCCCTTTAATGCTGTGTGCCTTGTTTTTGAATCGAGCCGAAGCACAAGAAAAAAAAGTTGAAGAAAAGAAAACCGAAGCAACGGCAGCCACACCAGCTACTCCAAAACCGCATCCAGCATTTGGAGCAGTAATAGGCGGATTTGTCAGAACTGATTACATTTGGGACTCACGTAAAAATGTCAATGTAAGAGAAAATCACCTAAATCTTTATCCAACAGACGTTGTGAAAGATGCCAAAGGAAACGATTTGAATGCTGTGCCACAATCAAACTTTCTCTCGATTGTTTCAAGAATTAACCTAAAAATTACAGGACCAGATGCTTTTGGAGCAAAAACTTCAGCGTTTTTTGAAGGTGACTTTTTTGGAAATACAGAAGGCAGCATTGGTTTATTCAGAATAAGACATGCCAATGCAAGTTTAGATTGGGCAAAAACAAAATTGACACTTGGTCAATCGTGGTATCCTCAATTTGTAGCGGAATGTTTTCCTGGTGTAGCCAACTTTAGTACAGGTATCTTATTTAATCCATTTGGTTGGGTTTCGCAGGCAAAAGTAACTCATGCTTTGAGTAAATCTACTTCGTTTGCCTTGACGGTTTATAAAGATAGAGAATTTGGTGCAGTTTCGGCAACAGGCGTAGGAAATGAGGCATCGTTTAACTCTGTTCTTCCTACAATTCACGGAAATTTGCAATACAAAAATGCTAAATTTTTACTTGGAGTTGGTGCAGAATATCGCTCACTACGACCAAGAACAACGATTTCGACAGGAACTCCAGCAGTTACAGTTGAAAACACAGGCACTGTAAATAGCGTAACAATTAATACTTATGCCAAATATACAGGCAAAAAAGCAACCATAAAAGCTTATGGAATTTTAGGTCAAAACGTTACACAATTGGTAATGTTGGGTGGTTATGTAGGTTATAATTCTACAACTGACCCAGTTACGGAAATTTACAAACCTACAAAAACAAACGCATTTTGGTTTGAATTGATGAGCAATAATGCTAAAGTTGCACCAGCCTTATTTGTTGGTTACACAGTAAACAACGGAGCAAGTGTTGATGGAAAAGCAGCTTATGCACGTGGCGTAACGATAGAAAAACGTACTGTGAAAGACGTAATGAGAGCAGCAGGTAGAATTGATTTTAAATCAGGAAAAATGAGATTCTCACCAGAACTTGAATATACAACTGCCAATTGGGGAACATCAAACAAAGCAGGAAGTGTAACGGGAGCATTAACCAAGGTCAATAACATCAGATTCTTATTTTCAACAGCTTATACTTTCTAATTTTCAATGATTGAATGATACAATGATAGAATATTCATTCATTCATTCATTCATTCATTCATTCATTCCATCATTCTCTCATTCTATTTTTCAACCCTAAAATTTATTAAACAACCTTCTAAAATTAACATTATGTCACAAAGTAAAAAAAATTCGATGTTTTCCATTATTGGAGCATCTTCGGTAGGTACGATGATTGAGTGGTATGACTTCTATATCTTTGGAAGTTTGGCTACAGTAATCGCTTCAAAATTCTTTCCAGCAGGGCCAGGAAATGAAACTTTGTCATTTCTTTCAACCTTAGCAACATTTGCCGCTGGTTTTGTAGTTCGCCCTTTTGGTGCATTATTCTTTGGACGTTTAGGCGATTTGATTGGTAGAAAATATACTTTCATGGTAACATTATTGCTCATGGGCGGTGCTACATTTGCCATTGGTTGTATTCCTTCCTACGAAACTATCGGTATGTTGGCTCCAATATTGGTTTTGTTATTAAGATTATTGCAAGGTCTTGCTCTTGGGGGCGAATACGGTGGTGCTGCAACTTATGTGGCCGAACACTCGCCCGTAAACCAAAGAGGGTACATGACATCTTGGATTCAGATTACTGCAACAGCAGGTCTAATTGTTTCATTAATTGTTATCGCAGTTACAAAATTATCATTAAGCAAAGAAGATTTTGATGCATATGGTTGGAGAATTCCATTCTTAGCTTCAATTTTCATGGTAGGTATTTCTTATATTATTCGTAGAAATATGCACGAATCTCCTTTGTTTTCTAAGGCAAAAGCAGCAGGAAAAACCTCAACAAATCCATTGAAAGAATCTTTTGGAAACAAATTGAATTTCAAATATGTATTATTAGCATTATTGGGTGTTACGATGGGTCAAGGTGTGGTTTGGTACACAGGACAGTTTTATGCAATGTCTTTCATTGAAAAAATCATGAACGTACCAAAAGAGCAAGTTGATAGCGTAATGATTTGGGCATTGTGTTTGGGTACGCCGTTCTTTGTAGTATTTGGTTGGTTGTCCGACAAAATCGGTCGTAAATGGATAATGATGGGTGGTATGTTGATAGCAATTTTGTCTTACAGAACTATCTACACTAATATGTATGAAACTGTAAACATCAAAAACAAAACTGAGATTGTAGATAAAGCAACAGCAGTAGCTGAATTGAAAGAAAATGCTAAAAACAAAAATGGTGGTGTAGATTCAGTTTATACCAAAACCAAGGCTTTTGTTGATGGAACTACCTACAAAGAAGTAAAAACTGTAACATTGAATAATGGTTCAGTCGAACAAAAAGATGGCAAACCATTAGTTGATACAAAGAAAACAGTTACAATTAATAGTTCGGACAAATGGACATTAATCTTATTTGTATTTATTCAAATGATTTTTGTAACGATGGTTTATGGTCCTGTAGCGGCATTCTTAGTTGAAATGTTCCCTATCAAAATTCGTTATACATCAATGTCATTACCTTATCACATCGGAAATGGTATTTTTGGAGGCTTGCTTCCTGCAATTGCTACATTTTTGGTAACAAATGCCACAAAAGCAAACACCGTAGCAGCAGAAGCTGGTTTGGCAAAAGTAATTGATAAACCTTATTTGGAAGGACTTTGGTATCCAATTATCCTCGCAGGTATTTGTTTCGTCATCGGAACAATCTACTTAGATGGAAAAGATAATAAAGTAGATGACGAATTAGTTGGGGATTTTAAAAATGAAGAGGTTGATTTAGCGATAGGTAAATAATTTATTTTTTATCCTCACATTTTCTAAATTATAAGGAATATTTTTTAACATAAAAACATTAATATTATGAATGCTTTAAAAAGAGTTTTAGGTGTACTTTGGATAATGATAGGTGCGTATGCAGTGTACTATCTTATTGTAAATCAGGCAATTAGCCTTTGGAATAAAGGTGGTGAAAATATAATTCCTGCTGTTATTTACACCTTAATACTTTGCCCAATGATTGCAGGGGCATTAGGTACATTTGGACTTTATTCTCTTCAAGGAGAATTTGACTCGAAAGATTGAAAAAATAACGATAGCCGATATTCTAAGCCATCGACTATTTTTAAAATAATAAGTATTTTACCATAATAAGTAAGGCTTAGGGTTTAATAAAGCAATGTATGCCAAATAATTTGGCATACATTCTTATTTTATAGTAGTTGTAGTTTCTAAGAAAAGATATATAGAATCTCAATTTCAACCTATATTTAATTAGCAAAAATAGCTAACAATATCTTGGAAAAATACCATACTTGCCGTAGCTTAGTGCAATGATTTAATAAACCAAAATGAAACAACAAAAACTTATAGGCATCGCGATATTTTTGATTTGCTTATTCAACTTTCCAATCTTATCGTTGTTCAACAAACCTGTTTTTGTTTTCGGAATACCGATAATTTATATCTACGTTTTCAGTGTTTGGCTTCTTGGGATTGTAATTGTTGCTGTCATTTCAGAATCTAAAAATGTGAAAGATACAAGTGAACATGAATAGCATAATATTAGGCATTATCTCTATCTATTATTTGGCTTTTTTGTTTTTTGTTGCTTATCAAGCAGAGCAAAAAACTAAGAAGGGCAAAAGTGTGGTGAGTAATGCCAATATCTATTCTTTGTCTTTGGCGGTTTACTGCACAGCTTGGACTTTTTACGGAAGTGTTGGGCGAGCTACTGCTGATAGTATTGATTTTTTGGCAGTTTATATTGGTCCAACTTTAGTTATGTTTTTGGCGTTTCCGATATTACTAAAAATCATTCGTATATGTAAAACCCAACGCCTCACAAGTATTGCCGATTTTATTTCTTCTCGTTATGGCAAAAATCGTTCCTTGGGGGTGTTGGTTACTATAATATGCTTACTATCAGGCATTCCTTACATTGCATTGCAGCTAAAAGCCATCTCAAATAGTTTCGGAATTTTGACAAATAGTCTGAGTAACCCCAATATTTTAACCGACCACACATTCTATATTGTCATTTTGTTGATTGTTTTTACGATACTGTTTGGTACTCGAAATGTAGAAGCAACCGAACGACACGAAGGAATGGTTGCCGCTATTGCTACCGAATCAATCATCAAATTAGCTTCCTTTTTTTTAATAGGAATATTTGTTACCTATTGGCTTTTCGATGGATTTCAAGATATATTCTCAAAAGCTCATTTGATTGATTCTATCAAAAAAAACTTTACAATGAAGCAAGATGGAGGAATGTCGATGTGGTTTTGGCACACTTTTTTGGCAATGATGGCATTTATGTTTCTCCCTCGACAGTTTCAGGTTGCCGTTGTTGAAAACGTTGATGAAAAACATTTAAACCGAGCCATGTGGTTGTTTCCATTATACATGTTGTTAATCAATATTTTTGTAATACCCATATCTATTGCAGGAGGAATAATTTTTAGTGGTAAACCTGTCAATACTGACATGTTTGTTTTGTCAATTCCGATGCATTATTCAAGCGAATTATTAGCAATTATGACTTATATTGGTGGTTTTTCGGCAGCAACAGGTATGATTATCGTCGAAACCATTGCCATAAGTGTAATGGTAAGTAATAACTTATTGATGCCAATTTTTCTTGGAATTCCTAAATCTAAATCAATTATTAACCGAAATCCAAGTGCCGTAGTTCAGTATATTCGTCGATTTTCAATAGCCCTTATTATCATTTTAGGGTATTTTTATTTTAAATATATTACCGAAAAATATTCCTTGGTTTCAATCGGAATGACCGCATTTGTTGTAGTTGCACAATTTGCACCATCGGTTTTAGGTGGTATTTTTTGGAAAAGAGGTACACAAAAAGGTGCAATGGCTGGTTTAATAGGCGGAACAATTATTTGGTTTTTCACCCTTATAATTCCTTCGTTAGTCAGTTCGGGCGTACTTTCTGATAATATAATGAACGACGGACTTTTTGGTAATACTTTACTCAAACCTTATGAACTATTTGGCATGACAGGCATGGATAATATTTCTCATTCCACATTTTGGTCATTGTTTTTTAATATAACATTGTACTTTTTTATTTCGCTTTGTACAAAACAAACGTCTTTAGAGCATAACCAAGCTGTACTTTTTGTAGATGTTTTTCAATATTCAAAAGCCATTGAAAACTCAACCGTTTGGCGTGGAAAAGCACTTGTAAGTGATATTAAATCTCTGTTAGAGAGCTTTTTAGGTCAAAATCGTACTGAAAGAGTAGTTAGAATGTTTGCAGTTAGAAATAATGTAAATGTTCAAACTCGCTATGCTGATGCAAGTTTTGTAAATTATTCAGAAAAACTTTTGGCAGGAATCGTTGGTACAACTTCGGCTCGTATGATGGTTTCGTCGGTTGCCAAAGAAGAAGATATTTCGTTGGATGAAGTTGTCGAGATTCTAAAAAAATCCCAGGAATTAATGGCAGTAAATAAAGAATTACAGCAAAAATCTCAAGAATTGAAACAATTATCAGAGCAATTGCAAGCTGCCAACGAACAATTACTTTTGACCGATAAACTCAAAGATGATTTTTTATCAACAGTTACTCATGAAATTCGTACACCATTGACTTCGATAAAAGCTTTGTCCGAAATTTTATACGATAATGAAGATTTAGAACATGGCGAAAGACAACATTTTTTGAATACAATTATCAAAGAATCTGACCGGTTGAGTCGCCTCATCAACCAAGTATTAGACTTGGAAAAACTCGAATCTGGCAAAGTCAGGGTTTTGAATGAAACAATATTTTTAGATGAAATCATTGAAGATGCTGTCGAATCGATTGAACAATTAGCTAAAGATAAAGGAGTAAAAATCTATAAAATTATTGATAAAAAATTACCTAATTTTCACGGAGATAAGGACAGAATCATGCAAGTAATGGTCAATTTGCTATCAAATGCTCTCAAATTTTCAGAAACTAACAAAGGCACAATTACAATAACGGCTTATAATGAAGATAGTAATTTGTACGTAAATGTCATTGATGATGGTTCAGGAATTTCAAAAGAGTATCAAGAATTAATTTTCGATAAATTTTATCAAGCTCACGACCAAACTATCAAAAAACCAAAAGGAAGTGGACTTGGATTAGCCATTTCAAAAAGAATACTCGAACTCCATAATGGAAAAATCTGGGTAGAAAGTGAGGTTGGGAAAGGTTCAAAATTTTCATTTACTATTCCTATTGAATAAATAAAATTAAGTAACATAATAAAAAAAATCTATTACAACCAATATTTACGAAAATGAATATTCAAAAAAACATAAAAGTACTAATCGTTGATGATGAGCCAAATATCTTACTTTCATTAGAGTTTTTGATGAAAAAGGAAGGATTTATTGTCTTTATCGCTCGTGATGGCGAAGAAGCTTTTGATATTATCAAGCGTGAACATCCAAAAATCGTTTTGCTTGATATTATGATGCCAAAAGTTGATGGCTACGAAGTTTGTAAATTTATCAAACAAAATACCGAAACAAAAGAAACAAAGGTGGTCTTTTTGAGTGCCAAAAGCAAAGAGGTAGATATAGAAAAAGGGTATAGTATAGGTGCGGACTTATATATTCCTAAACCTTTTTCAACCCGTGATTTGGTAAAAAAAATCAACCTTATGGCAGCAGAGGTTATTTAATCTAATGATAGAATACTTCAATAATAGAATGAGTTAATTATAGAATTTTATATGACAGATATAGTCATTCATTCATTCATTCATTCATTCGCTAATTCTATTATTCACTCATTGAACTTGTACAACAAAACTATAATAAAAAAAATGAATTACGACTCATTTTATAGGCATAGCATTGAACAACCAGAAGTTTTTTGGGGTGAACAAGCAGAAAAACTTGCATGGTATAAAAAGCCACTAACGATACTTTCGCAAGATAAAAATGGCTTTTATCGTTGGTTTGAAGGAGGTGAAATGAATACTTGCTATATGGCAGTTGACTATCATGTAGAGCAGGGGAGAGGCGATAAAATTGCTATTATTTATGAGTCGGCTGCTACCAACAAAACCATAAAATATACCTACTCGGAAGTAAAAACTGAGGTTTCAAAAATTGCAGGAGCTTTAAAATCTTTGGGTATAAACAAAGGTGATACCGTTGTACTTTATATGCCAATGATTCCCGAAGCGGCGTTCTCTATGCTTGCTTGTGCAAGATTGGGAGCAGTTCACTCGGTGGTTTTTGGTGGATTTGCTCCGCACGAACTCGCCATCAGAATTGATGATGCACATCCAAAAGTTATCATTTCGGCTTCTTGTGGCATAGAATTCGATAAAGTGATTGCCTATAAACCATTGCTCGACGAAGCAATTCATTTGGCGGAACATAAAGTTGCTCATTGCTTGATTTTGCAACGTCCAATGCTAAAAGCAAGTTTGATTGAAGGGCGTGATATTGATTATGCCTCTTACATAAGTTCCTCACAATCAGTTGATTGCGTGCCAGTAAATGCAACCGACCCACTTTATGTTCTTTATACTTCGGGAACAACAGGCAAGCCAAAAGGAATTGTAAGAGATAATGGCGGACACGCCGTTGCCCTCAATTTTTCGATGGAATATATTTATGATGTCAAGCCTGATGACGTTTTTTGGGCAGCATCAGATGTGGGTTGGGTGGTTGGGCATTCATACATTGTTTATGCTCCTTTGATTTATGGTAGTACAACTGTTTTTTTTGAAGGAAAACCTGTCAGAAACCCAGATGCGGGAACTTTCTGGCGAGTAATTGAAGACCACAAAGTCAATGTTTTCTTTACTGCACCTACGGCTTTTAGAGCAATCAAAAAAGAAGATGCGGAGGCAAAATTAAAAGAAAAGTATGATACTTCTTCCTTGAAATCTATTTTTGTGGCTGGCGAGCGTTGCGACCCGCCAACCTTAGAATGGCTACAAGAAATTACAAAAGTACCAATCATTGATCATTGGTGGCAAACCGAAAGTGGGTGGGGAATCGTGGCAAACATGATGGGCGTAGAGCAGTTTCCTGTAAAAGCAGGTTCGGCAACAAAGCCTGTTTGTGGTTTTGATGTACAGATTTTGGGCGAAAACGGTCAACAACTCGGAGCAAACGAAGAAGGTTATGTTTGTATAAAACTGCCTTTACCGCCAAGTTGCTTGCCAACTCTTTGGAATGACGACGAACGTTTCAGAAGTTCATACCTCAATAAATTTGATGGCTATTACCTCACAGGTGACGGCGGTTTTATTGACGAAGATGGCTACGTTTTTATTATGGGTCGTATTGACGACGTAATAAATGTGGCAGGACATCGCCTTTCTACTGGCGAAATGGAAGAAATCGTGGCTTCACACAAAGCCGTTGCTGAATGTGCTGTTGTTGGCATTGCCGACGAATTACGAGGGCAACGTCCAATCGGTTTAGTTGTACTGAAAGATGGTGTAAACTTTACACAAGATGAAATGGAACATGAGTTAGTTCAACTCATTCGTGACCAAATTGGGGCGGTGGCATTTTTCCGTAATGCCGTAGTGGTAAAGCGTTTACCAAAAACTCGTTCGGGTAAAATTTTAAGAAAAACCATTCGTCAAATCATTGATGGTGAGCAGTTTAAAGTCCCTTCGACGATTGATGATGTAAGTATTTTAACAGAAATAGAAGAATGTGTTAGACATCGAAAAATTGGTGTTTTTCAATAAATGGTTTTGTATGTAGAGACGTTGCATGCAACGTCTGAGGCGACCCAGTCTGAGGTGACCCAGTCTTAGGCGACTAGTCTCAATTCAAGTGATATAGAAACCACAAAAAATCAGACAATCAAAATATAAACAAATGCCAAAAGTAGTCTGGATTTCAAATTTGAGAGTTTTTGCAACCCTAACTGTAATTATGCTTCACTGTGCAGCAGGAGGTATTTACTTGATGGGAAAAATACCAAATAGTTGGTGGTGGATTTGCAATGCCTCAAATGCTTTCGGACGATTTGCAGTACCAATTTTTGTGATGCTTTCTGGGTATTTAATCTTAGGAAAATACAAAAACTTAACAGATTTTTTGACCAAACGATTATCCAGAATTTTTATTCCTTTTTTGCTTTGGACAATCATTTTTATGCTTTGGGGGAATTTTTTCGGAATAATTCCTTCCGAAAAAACAAAGTTTGAGTTCATTGATATTCTTAGAAAAATCATTTCTGGTGGAGCAGGTGGTTCGGGACATTTATGGTTTGTTTATATGCTTTTGGGCTTGTATTTGTTTTCGCCAATTGTAAGTCGTTGGATTACGCAAGCAACCGACCAAGAAATAAAGTTTTTCTTAATCATGTGGTTCGTTGCCTGTACAATTTACCCATATTTTGAAAAGTTTTTAGCTATCAAAATCAATCTTGAGATTCGTTATTTTTCGGGGTATTTAGGTTATTTTGTTTTAGGTTATTTTTTAGGAAATCTACAAATCAATTTGCCAAAATCAAAAGTTGGTTTTATTTCATTAGCTGCTTTTCTAATAAGTTGGATAATTACATTCGTAGGACTCTATTTCTCTACTTTATCAAACAAAAAAATATATGATTCAAGCCTTTTCGATTACCTTAGTCCATCTGTTATTTTGATGTCAATTTCGGCGTTTTTATTCTTTAAAAATTTCTTGAATATTGAGATTTTACCCACTTTAACAGCCCAATTAGACAATTTTAGTTACGGAATGTACCTAATGCACTTGATTCCGATGAAAACTTTATCACGAGAATTTCAGATAAATTTCAAATGGATTCACCCAAGTATTGGCATCACAACACAGTTTATTCTTACAACCACTATTTGTTATTTAGTCATATTTATTTTAAGTAAAATACCGAAAAGTAACTGGATTACTGGTTAATTTATTAAAAAACATAAAGCAAAAATATATACAATAATATTCACCCATTCACTAATTCATTCATTCTATCATTCTATCATTATATTTATTATGAAAATCAACTCTTTTGAAGAATACGAAGAAGCTTACAAGAAAAGCGTAGAAAGTCCCGAAGATTTTTGGGGAGAAATTGCAGCCAATAATTTTGAATGGAAAAAACCATGGAGAAAAGTATTAAACTGGAATTTCAGTGAACCAAAAATCGAATGGTTTGTAGGCGGAAAACTTAATATTACCGAAAATTGCCTTGACCGCCATGTAAAAGATAAGCCAAATCAACCAGCGATTATTTGGGAGCCAAACGACCCAAATGAAGAAAGCGTAACGCTGACATATCGCCAATTATTTGAGCGTGTGTGTCGTTTTGCCAATGTTTTAAAACGCAATGGCGTTAAAAAAGGCGACCGAGTTTGTATTTATATGCCGATGATTCCCGAATTGTCGATCGCAGTTTTGGCTTGTGCCAGAATCGGGGCGATTCACTCAGTAGTTTTTGGTGGGTTTTCGGCATCTTCGATTGCTGACCGTATCAATGATTCGCAATGTGTTGCGGTTGTAACTACTGACGGTGCAGTGCGTGGAAACAAGGCAATTCCTATGAAAGATACCGTTGATGATGCCATGATTGGCTGTCCATCAGTGAAAAAAGTTATCGTGGCAACTCGTACTCGCACAGCCGTAAGTATGATAAAAGGTCGTGATGTTTGGTGGGAAGAAGAAGAAAAACACGTAACAAGTGATTGCCCAGCTGAAGAAATGGACTCAGAAGACCCACTCTTTATTCTTTATACATCAGGTTCGACAGGAAAACCAAAAGGTGTGGTTCAAACTTGTGGCGGCTACATGGTTTATGCGGCTTATACATTCCAAAATGTTTTTCAATACAAAGCAGGAATGGTGCATTTTTGCACGGCAGATATTGGTTGGATAACTGGACACTCATATATTGTTTATGGGCCATTGGCAACGGGTGCAATTTCGGTACTTTTTGAAGGCGTGCCGACATATCCAGATGCTGGTCGTTTTTGGGATATTGTTGAAAAACACAAAGTAAATATCCTTTATACAGCCCCAACCGCCATTCGTTCATTGATGGGTTTTGGTTTGGAATATGTAGAAGGAAAAGATTTGAGTTCGCTCAAAGTTTTAGGTTCGGTTGGAGAGCCAATCAACGAAGAGGCTTGGCAATGGTATTCTAAAAATATCGGAAAAGATAAATGTCCAGTTGTGGATACTTGGTGGCAAACCGAAACTGGCGGAATCATGATTTCGGCTTTGGCAGGAATTACGCCTTTGAAACCTGCTTGGGCATCGTTGCCACTTCCAGGCGTACAAATGATGTTGGTAGACGAACAAGGAAATGAGATTTTCGGTGGAAATGTAAATGGAAATCTTTGTATTAAATTCCCGTGGCCATCAATTTTACGGACAACTTGGGGCGACCACGAGCGTTGTCGTACCAATTATTTCTCGGCGTATCCGAACCTATATTTTACGGGCGATGGTGCCATGCGTGACGAAAATGGTTTTTACAGAATCACTGGTCGAGTTGATGATGTATTGAATGTTTCGGGACACCGAATTGGTACTGCCGAAGTCGAAAATGCCATAAATATGCACACTGGTGTAGTAGAAAGTGCCATTGTGGGCTATCCGCATGACATCAAAGGGCAAGGAATTTATGCTTATGTGATTTGTGAAAGTTTTGTACATGATGAAGATTTGACTCGTAAAGACATTTTAGCAACGGTTTCTCGCATAATTGGACCAATTGCAAAACCTGATAAAATTCAATTTGTAACAGGCTTACCAAAAACTCGTTCAGGCAAAATAATGCGTAGAATTTTGCGTAAAATTGCCGAAGGCGAAACTTCAAACTTAGGCGATATTTCAACTTTGCTCGACCCATCGGTAGTAGAAGATATTAAAAATGGTGCTGAGGCTTTGAGGTAAATTTTTATAAAATTTTAAAAGAAGTCAAGTTTTAGAGCTTTTTAGCTTTAAGATTTGGCTTTTTTGTTTATTACAATAAGTAGCTGCAATTTCCAAAAGAACCAAGTATTCTCAATACTGATAACAAAATCTACACAAATAATGCTTACTTTTGGAGTTGATACAAATGTAAAATTGTATTTTTTCATGAAGTAGATTAATAGCTCACATAACCGATGAGTGCTAATCGAAAATGATGATAACTACTAAAAACTAAAAAAATGGTACAATCAATAGAACCAAATATTGCAGATTTAGCTAATGGATGGCTAAAATCATATAAATTACCCTACAAATTAGAACAAGAACTTGTTAATACAGAAATAGACAAAGCACTTAATGATTATCATACCAAGGCTGGTAATTATGGAGGTAATCGTCCCGATGCAAAAATACTTTTGCAAGACAAAAATTTAGCTTATTATCCTATTCTTATTGAGTATAAAGGCTATAAAGATAGTCTTGTAAAATTGGATGCTAACAACCAAGTAGAAAACCGAACTGCTAAAAATGAGCCTCATTTTAAAAACATCAATGCCTTTGCAGTAAACGGTGCCGTACATTATGCCAATGCTGTTTTGCATCATACGAGCTATACCGATATTATTGCCATCGGCATGACTGGCTATAAAGATGAAACCGAAACGTTTCACCACAAAATAGGTGTGTATTATGTTTCTAAAAGTAATTTTGGTGCTGGTCAAAAAGTTGGAGAGTTTTCAGATTTTTCTTTTTTGAAAAAAGAAAATTTTGATGCGTTTATTGAGAAAGTAAAGACTTTACACCTATCAGATGAAGAACTTAACAAATTAAAGGAGCAACGAGAACAAGAGATTGATGCCAGTTTAAGAAAACTGAACCATGATATTTACCAAAACGAAAAGGGTTTAGGAGAAAACGACCGTGTGTATTTGGTGGCGGCTTCCATTATCGCCACACTTGGCGTGCCGAGTAAAGTACCTGTGCTTGATAAAAGTGAATTGAAATCACAGACATTTATTGGCGGACGAGATGGTGATATTCTAATCAATCGGATTACTGCTTTTTTAAACGAAAAAGGGATTCCACAAGAAAAGAAAGACTTAATAATAAGAACATTATCAAACACACTTTTAACCGAAAACATTAATAAGGTTGATAACGGAGAAAGCCAATTAAAGAGGGTTTTTACTAAAATCGTTGATGATTTAGGGATATATTATAAAATAGGTCTTACAACCGATTTTACAGGAAAACTCTTTAATGAAATGTATGGTTGGCTCGGTTTTTCGCAAGATAGCCTCAACGATGTAGTGCTTACGCCCTCTTATGTGGCTACGCTGTTGGCAAAATTGGCAAGGGTAAACAAAGATTCTTATGTATGGGATTTTGCCACAGGTTCGGCAGGTTTATTGGTTGCGGCAATGAACGAAATGCTCAACGACGCCAAAAATAACATTACTTCGCCTGAAGAACTTACGCAAAAAGAGATAAAAATAAAAGCTGAGCAATTACTCGGTTTAGAGTTGCTTTCGAGCGTTTATATGTTGGCGATTTTGAATATGATTTTGATGGGCGATGGTAGCTCCAACATTATAAATAAAGACTCATTAAAAGATTTTGACGGAAACTACGGTTTTGGTAAAACAGATAGCAAATTCCCTGCTGATGCCTTTATTCTTAATCCTCCGTATTCTGCCAATGGCAACGGAATGAACTTTGTAGAAAGAGCCTTGTCAATGATGAATAAAGGCTATGCCGCTATTATTATTCAAAACTCGGCAGGTAGTGGCAAAGCCAGAGAATATACCAAAAGAATACTCGAAAAACATACACTTTTGGCAAGTATCAAAATGCCAATTGATATTTTTATCGGTAAAAGTAGCGTGCAAACCAATATCTATGTTTTTAAAGTAAACGAAAAACACCATAAAGACGAAATGGTGAAGTTTATTGATTTTTCTGATGATGGCTATACCCGTACCAGCCGTAAAAAGTCAAGCAATAACTTAAAAGACACCAACTAAGCCAAAGAACGCTACGAAGAACTAATAAACTTGGTACGTTTTGGCAAGTCGAAACTAAATATTTTTACAAACAAAGAATATTACGAAGGCACTATTGACCCACAAAATGGTGCAGACTGGAACCAAATAGCACCCATAGATACGAAACCAACGCTACAAGATTTCAAAAAAACGATAAGTGACTATTTAGCTTGGGAAGTTTCAACTATCCTAAAACAACAAAACGTAGCCGACGAAAGCCTGGGAAAGTAGATGCCCCACTTAACGAAAAATTGGAAAAAGTTGAGTGGGCGGAGTATAAATTAGGTGATTTGTTTGAATTTAATACTTATAAAAAAAGGTTTGATGCAAATAAGGTTGAAATTTTAAAAGATGGAAAATTTCCTTATGTGGTAAGAATGGGTTCAAATAATGGACAAAGAGGTTTTATAAATGAAGATGAAATATATTTGAACGAAGGAAATACAATTTCATTTGGACAAGATACAGCAACAATGTTTTATCAAGAAAAACCATATTTCACTGGCGATAAAATAAAAATTTTAAAGTCGAAAGATAGAAGATTTAGTAAAAATAATGCTCAATTTTTTATCTTGACAATGTCAAAAACATTTAGTTCTTTTTCTTGGGGTGGTTCAAGTTTTAATGTAAAAATATTAGCAAACCAAAACGTCCAACTTCCAACTATAAATGGCAAAATAGATTTCGATTTTATGGAAAGCTTTATAGCGGAACTGGAAGCAGTACGTATATTAGATTTGGAAGCGTATTTAGTAGCTACTGGTTTACAAGATTATACTTTAACAGAAGAAGAACAAAAGGTTTTGGAGTGTTTTAAAAATGAGGAATTTGAAGAATTTAATGTTACTGATATTTTCGATGTAAAAAACACAAAAAATATTTTATCAAAAGATATTATTGAAAATAGCGGAGAAGCACCTTATTTATGTGCAAGTGCAGAAAACAATGCAGTAGGTTCTTATATTTCTTATAATGAAAAATATTTAGATAAAGGAAATTGTGTTTTTATTGGTGGTAAAACTTTCGTAGTAACTTACCAAGAAAAAGATTTTTATTCAAACGATAGTCATAATTTGGTTTTGTATTTAAAAAATGAAGAAGAAAAAAGCAGATTAAGCCAATTATATTTAGCTACTTGTATCAATAAAAGTTTGGGGCATAAATATTCATGGGGGGATAGTATAAGTAATAGAAAAATACAAACAGACAAAGTTGCATTACCAGTAAAAAACAAACAACCAAATTACGCAATAATGGAAACTTTTATTTCTGCCATTCAAAAATTGGTTATAAAAGATTTGGTTTTGTATGTTGATAAAAAAAATGAACTGCAAAATTAAGTAGATAATGCATGTTACGCAGTCGCAAGCCCGAAGGGCTTAAACTCGAATAGCCCCAAAAGAATTTCGGGGTATAAATTGTAAAAAAAACTCCAACCCCGAAGTGGGTTGAACCTTCAATGTTCAACCCATTTCGGGGTTGGAGTTAACGCCCCTATCAAACCCATGAGTGAAACTCATGGCTATTCGAGTTAAAGCCCTTCGGGCTTATAATTAGTAACATAAGTAGATAATTAAATATCAGAGTCATTTTTAGCAACTCAATCATAATTTGCCATAAGCCATTAGTTTGATTCTGTAATTTTTTTACACATATTTGTAAAAACTACTTCAAATACAAACATGAAAAAATACACGTTTACAGCTCTACTAATTGTTCTATTACATTCAATAATTTTCGCCCAAACCAACACCGTTGATTTGCTCATAAAAGATGCCAGTATTATTGATGTAAAAACTGGTCAAATTGTTGATAATCAAGTGGTTGTAGTGAAAAACGGAGAGATTGTGAATGTGGGTTCTGCTTCAAAACTGGCAAAATACAAAGCAAAACAAACGATTTCTGCCAAAGGAAAATTTGTCATGCCTGCTTTGTGGGACATGCACGTACATTTTGGTGGAGGTGATAGTTTGATTCAAGAAAACAAAGATTTGCTGAATATTTATATTGCTATGGGCATTACGGCAGTGCGAGATGCCGCAGCCGATATTACGCCAAGTGTGTTGGAGTGGCGAAAAGCAGTCAATGATGGTACACTTTTAGGCCCAACGATTTTTACTTCGGGTCCAAAACTCGAAGGTTATAAATCCATTTGGCTGGGAGATATTGAAGTTGGAACGATGGAGGAAGTCAATAAAGCACTTGATTCGCTTCAAAAGTTGCAAGTTGATTTTGTGAAAATTACTGATAATACAATCAAGCCAGAAATTTATTTGGGAAGTATCAAAGAAGCGGGTAGGAGAGGATACAAAACTTCAGCACATATTCCGCCTATGTTTACGATTGCACAAGTAAGTGAAGCGGGTTTGAGTAGCATTGAGCATATTTCTTATTTGCTCCGAGCAGGTTTGAAAAATGAAAAAGCATTAACCGAACAAGTTGCCAATGGAACACTTCCTGCTCGTGAATTGCCTTTAAAAGCCCTCAACGAATTTGACGAAGCTACGGCAGAAGCGACTTTTAAAATTTTGGCCAAAAACAAAACTGCCGTAACTCCCACATTATCAATAAGTTACGCAACAGCATTTTTGGATATTAACGACCATAAAAATGATGTTTTCTTGAAATATATTGGGCCAGGCTTACGTAAAACTTATGATTGGCGAGTGCAAAGAGCAGCGAAAGACACCAAAGAAGCCATCGAAATTCGCCACAGAACTTTTGAGAAAGCAGCTTCTTTGTTACCATTATTGTGGCGTTCGGGAGTTAAAATTTTGGCAGGAACAGATGCTGGATATTTGAATAGTTTCGATTACCCAGGTTTAGGATTGCACCAAGAATTAGAATTAATGGTAAAAAATGGACTCACACCATTACAAGCTTTACAAGCCTCCATCATCAATGGACCGGAATTTTTGAATAAATCTGATAAATATGGTAGTGTTTCGGTTGGAAAAAAAGCAGATATTTTGATTTTGAATGAAAATCCGCTGCTCAATATTTCAGCCACACAAAATATATACGCTTTGGTTGTTCACGGAACTTTGATGAATAGAAAGCAATTGGATGCCTTATTGACAGCGAAAGAATAGATGATTTTAAAGATTTTAGCGGTTGTTACTTATGAAGGCACCGCTAAATAATCATTCTTACAACTAAATTAAACGATAAATTTCCATAATATCTTCTAGTATTTTCGGAAAATTAATTTTCAAATCTATCAATTTGCCTGAGTGAATATCAAAAACCCAGCCGTGTACGGAAATGCCCCAATCTTTGTACGCCTCTTGCACTGCCGCCAATTTGATTACATTGATACATTGCTCTTGAACATTTAATTCTACCAATCGGTCGTAGCGTGCAGGTTCATCGGTAATCGCATTTAGTTCATTTTTGTGAGTGCGATATACATCTCTAATATTTCGTAGCCAAGGATTCAAAATGCCCATATCGGCTGGTTGCATGGCGGCCTTTACGCCTCCACACGAATAATGTCCACATACAATGATGTGTTTTACTTTGAGGTGGCGAACCGCATAATTAATGACACTCATGGCATTTAAGTCGATACTTACTACCATATTGGCAATATTTCGGTGAATAAATACTTCGCCAGGTTGAACACCCATCAAATCTTCGGCTGTAACTCTACTATCTGAGCAACCAATGTATAGAAATTCGGGACTTTGCCCTTTGCTTAGATTAACAAAATATTCGGGGTCTTTTGCCAGTTTTTCGGCTACCCAAATTTCATTATTTTTAAATATTTGTTCAAATTTTTCCATACATAAATTCATTATTTACAGTAAAACATCATCTATAGGATTTATTTTTGATGGAAGCTCTATTTCTCCTAAAAATTCTTTGATGTCAATTTCGATATTACGACAAATAGTTGTAATTGGTACATCATTTACTGAATTATCGAATGGATTTTCACTAAATTCGCCAATTTGTTCCATCGTATAAAAGACCCAAGAAATAAGCATTGAAAAAGGAATTGTGAGCCAAGCTCCCCAATCTGCCAATAAACTTAGGTCTTTAATTAGTCCAAAAGGAAGTAAAAAGATGAATATTTTGACAAAAACTCTACTAAAAACACTAAACTGACGAAAAAGAGGTGTGGTTTTTAGTCGTTCGCAACCACCTTGTATATTAAAAAATTCGTTGATATGTTTTACCAAATCACTGTATTCGTATTCATCAATTTGCTTGTTTCTTTTAAGTTTCGTCAATTCAATTACCTGAGCTTTTAATAAGCCAGAAGCAACATTATTTTTGGTTTTTAAGGCTTCATAATATTGCATTTTGTTGTTTTCTTGCAAGATTTTTTTCAGCCCTTCATCAAATTCCTCAATTTCAGCTCTTTCACCTCTAAAAGTTTGATGTAAGTTATCTTTACTTGTTGCCCATGGAATCGTTTTTCTGAGTTGTAATCTAAGAATATTTATATAGGCAATGTGTCGGTAAAGTAATTCTTTTACTAATGCTTTGTCATCTATGAGGGCAATGAGTTGTACTGAAAAACTTCGAGTTGTGTTTGTCATTCCTCCCCACAATTTTCTTGCTTCCCAAAGTCGATCGTAAGCTTGATTGTTTTTGAAACCAACATAAAATGCAACTGCGGTGCCTATTGAAGCGACAGGTACAAAGGGAATACCAATAAATTTCCAGCCTAAATATTTATATAAAATAATAGCAAATAAGCTGACCAAAAATGTACGAAATAAGTTTTTTCTGGCAAAATGCCATAAAAGTTCAAATTTAAAATCTTTTCCAGTGTACATAAGTGGTTGATTATTAGTATTTTATGAAATAAAGGCTTACTTCCTATAATCCAAAGCAGGTTTTCTATCACCAACTAATGCCTGATATTTAAAATCTTTGCCACCTTTTGCTTTTTCAAACTCAACTTTTGCATTAATAATTAGTTGGGGATTTTCAAACAAATCAGTTGCAGTCAAAGCCAAAGTTTTGGCTGCATTTATCATTCCTTTTCTGCCAATACTCATACCTCCGGCGGCTACTGCTTGCCAACTATGTGCTGGAGTTTTCGGTACCCAAGTTGCAGTTGTTAGCCCAACCGTTGGCACAGTCCAACTTACATCACCTACGTCAGTTGAGCCTCCAGAGCCACTTCTTTCACCAATTAAAGGTTTTATGCCTGTTGCATCTTCATATTTTACACTTTCTGCACCTAAGGTTTTTGAGATTTTTTCGGCAAAAGCTTTTTCTTCGGCAGTATAGTTCAAACCGCCAACTTTGGTCAAGTTACTGTGCATCACTTTGGCGAGTGTTTCGTTGGGCAAAAGCTCATAAGTTCCACCTGTCAATTCCCAATCTACTCTTGTGTCAGTTCCGATTGCAGCACCTTTTGCCGCTTTTTCGATGCGAGACCAAACATCTACAACGTCGGTTCTACGTGGACTTCTTGCATAATAATAGACCTCTGCAAAATCAGGTACAACATTTGGAGCTTTTCCACCATTCGTAATTACGTAATGAATACGAGTGTCAGAAGGTACGTGTTCACGCAGCATATTGACCATATTGTCCATTGCTTCTACGCCATCTAAAGCCGAACGCCCTTTTTCGGGTGAAGCCGAGGCATGGGCAGAAACGCCATAAAAGCGAAATTTCCCAGATTTATTTGCCAATGAAGTACCAAAACTAGCACTATTTGAAGCTCCAGGATGCCAATGAATAACCACATCAACATCATTAAATAAGCCTTCACGCACCATATATACTTTGCCCGAACCACCTTCTTCGGCAGGAGTGCCATAAAAACGAAGTGTACCTTTGATATTATTTGCCTTAATATATTCTTTAACGGCAATGGCTGCTGCCGCAGAGGCAGTTCCAAACAAATGATGCCCACAAGCATGACCAGCAATGCCACCAACCGATTTTTGGTCAGCTGTTGAATCTTGCGAAAGTCCAGGTAAGGCATCAAATTCGCCTAAAATTCCAATAACTGGTTTTCCTTCACCAAAAGTTGCTGTAAATGCAGTTGGAATTCCTGCAACACCTTGTTCAATTTTGAAACCTTCTTTTGAAAGTGTTTCTTGAAGTAAATTTGAAGATTTTGTTTCTTGATAACCAACTTCGGCAAAATTCCAGATTTGCTTGGCAATTCCGCCGTAATACATTTCTTTTTTGCCGATGTTTTCAATCATTTTGTCTTTCGATGTTTGAGCTAACGCACTTAAACTCGCAAAAGAAAGTAGTAAAAATAAATGTTTCATTTGTTTTAGGGAGTTTTTATTGATGATTAGTTTAGGTAATTAATTTTTAAATTGAGCATCATTTAGACAAGAAAAGCTCTTTTTTTACTAAATCAGGTCGTGAATTTGAAATTAAATGCCCAGATTCAGGAATAAATATAAATTTAGCATTTTTTCCAATAAGCATCTTTTTTGCGAACGAAAAATTTGTAGTATCCACAATCCAATCTTGTCCGCCCACCATTACTGTTATGTCAGAATTGATTTTTTGCCAATCATTTTTTAGTACCTGTAACTCTTTTGTATGAGCATATTTTTCATCAGTTGCCGTATTCATTCTTTCAGGAAGAAACCACCTAACCAAAAACAATTTTCCAAATTTTGAGAACCACCAAAATTTCTCGGTATCTGGGTCAATTGCTGGAGAAAGTAAAATTATTTTTTCGATTTTCTCAGGAAAAAGAGCCGCTATTTTTGCTGCAACTGGAGCTCCATAAGAACGACCAAGAATAATAGCTTTTTTGTTTGAATGGTTGCTTTTTAAGGCAGAAATGATGCTTTTTGCTTGATGTTCGAGTGAATAAACTTTTTGCTTGGGGCGTTTTTGAGATTCACCATAGCCCGGTCTATCAACCGAAATAAGGTGAAAATTATGTTGAAGCAAACTGTCGTCAAGCATATTCAAATAGCCATCCCAAGCACCGGGAGCTCCATGAATAAATAGCAAAGGTTGGGCAGTTTCATCTCCAAATGTTACGTAGTGTAACTTTATAGAATCATTTTCTACAACATGATGAAGAGGTTTGGCAAGACGATTTTGGTAGTGGAATTTCAGCTCTTTTTCGGTCATTATCCACTTATTAAAGCAAGAAACCAAAATGACACTAAAAAAAAGTAAAACTGAAAAGAATTTAAAACGAGATTTCACTTGATTGGTGTTTACTTTTAAAAATTGATTTACTATAACAATAAACGTAGTTTTGTGTCAAATCGTTTGATGAAAATATAAAATTATCATTTGTCCCCGCGACACCTTTTTTTGCCCAAATGAATTGGGTTTCACAGATTATATGGAAATAATTGATTTATTGAATAATAAAAAAAACTCAGAATTCATTTAAGTCCAAATTTCTTGCCCGGCATTGCTTTAATAATTCCTTGAAATTCGAGATTAAGTAGGAGAGAAGCCGTCCGATTTATAGGAATTTGAGTCTGCCAACTCAACTCATCAATCTGCATTTCGCCATTTTGCCGAAGATGAGAAATTACCTGACTTTCTTCATTAGTAAATAAACTTAAATCTAATTCAATGTTTTTGGACCTAATTTGTTGGTTATCAGTGCTTTCTGAGTCCCAATTTAAGGCTTCAACAAGGTCATTTATGTTTGTATAAATATTTGCTTTGTTATTTTTAATCAATTTATTACAACCTTCCGAATATTTATTTGCTAAGGTACCAGGCACAGCAAAAACCTCACGGTGATAATTATTGGCATATTCAGCCGTAACTAATGAGCCTCCTTTTGCTGCAGATTCTACAATAATTGAAGCATCACTCAATCCTGCAATTATTCTATTTCGAGAAATAAATAAATTTCTGATTGGTTGCATTCCCAATGGGTTTTCTGAAATAATTCCTCCATTTTCGATAATTGCTTCGATGTATTTCTTGTGCTGAGATGGATAAATAATATCTAATCCACTTGCCAAAACAGCAATCGTCGGAAGCTTGTTTTCGATGGCTGCTTTATGTGCTGTAATATCAATCCCATAAGCTAATCCACTGACTATCAATGGATTATATGGTTTTGATTGTTCAACTATTTCTTCAGTAATTTTCTTCCCATATTCGGTTGCTTCTCTTGTTCCGACAATGCCTATTGAACGAAAATGACTTAAATCTGCACTGCCTTTATAGAATAATATTGATGGGGCATCATAAAGTGATTTTAGTCGAAGTGGATAATCTTTATCTGTCGAAAAAAAGAGTTTTACTTCTTGTTTTTCAGCTTCTTTCCAAATTTTTTCAGCATCAAAAAGCAAATCTTTTTTCTTCAAACCATCTACAATTGTTCTGCCAATTCCCGGAATTTTAAGTAATTTATCTGTGCGTGCATTAAAAACATTCTCTGCAGAACCACAATTACTAATTAATTGTCGAAACATGACACTTCCAACACCCTCAACATTTGTTAAAGCAATTTGATAAAGTTTTTCCATTGATTATTGTTTACTGGGGAATTGGATATTGATTATATCTAAAATATTAACTCATTCTTAATTCTAACGGTTCGCCATAGCGATTCTTAATTCTACATTCTTAAAAATATACTCTCCCCAAATTGGGAAATGGTCTGAATAAGGAGTATTCGAAAAAGTCTTGAAACGCTTGATAGACAGATGTTTGTCATCAAAAAACTGGTTGTCTATTCTTAAAAAACCTGGTCTTTTATGATAAGTAAAACCAAAGCCTCGACCAGCTTCTTCAAAACCATTTTTTAAATAATTCCTAACTTTTCCATAAGCAAAGCCGTATGGTAGTTCATTAAAATCACCACAAACCATTACTGGATATGGACTTTCTTGAATCCATTTTTCTAATTCTTTAACCTGAATAGCCCTATCTTCAAAGCCATTTTTTAGTTGATAATAAATATTTTTTGCTTCTTTTTTTGCCTTTTCTTTATCTTCTTTTGCTTCAATTACTCGTTGCACACGCACGCCCATCGAGCGTAATTGCACATTAATCACACGAATTGTATCATTTTTTATGACAATGTCTGCCGAAAGTAAGCCATTATGATTGACCGACCAATGTTTTTCTTGCTTTTTTATAATAGGATATTTTGAAAAAATAGCCAAACCTATTTCTCCCTGACCTTTGTCATTTCCAGGAGTAGAATGTACATACGTGTAATATTTTTGCGTACCTCGAAGTTTTTTAATAGTTCTAAACTGCGGAAAATCGTCCCAATTATATAATTCTTGTACACATTTAATATCGGCATCAATATCAACAACTTTTTTTACTAAATTTATAGCATTTGTAGTGTCATGGTCATGCACAAAGGCAATGGCATCACACCACATTAGGTTATAACTAAGCACAGTAAAACCTTTTCGAGTATCTCTGCTATCAATATTATGCCATGTAAAAGTTCGGAGAATAAAAGGATAACCAATGATAAGAATAATAAATGAAAGCAATAGTCGACGAGATTTTCGTAAAGACCATATCAACACAAATATTATATTTGCTACCAAAGCAAAAGGCATCGAAAGCATCATAAAACCAGCCAGCCAGTGTTTTATGCTTACCGAATAACTCAATTGATATACTAATAATGTATATAATCCGAGCAAAATATTCAGAAAGAATAAAAAACGCTTTAATATTTGTCTAATAATCAACATGGCTTGGCTTAAAAAATCAACATCATTGCCTAAAATTAGTACCTAAATTTTGAATGACGAAAATTATTTCAAAATATTCAAAAAAAACTAAAATTAAAAATCGAAATTCAATTATAAAATTTGATTCTCTTTGCATTAATGTCCTATCGGACTACTGATACGTTTGCTCAATCCCTAACTTACACAAAACAGGATAATTACAAGAAATGTTACCGCTTAATAATAAAAAATGCAAATACCTGATAATCAAGCACTTAAAAAAAAAAGTTAATTTTTGTACAAAATAAAAAGTTATAGATTTAGGGAAAATGATTTTTTGTTGTACTTTTGAAAATCTGCTTTCAAACAATATAATATTACTACCAAAAGGTATCTTAAAAAAAGTTTCTTGACTGAGCTTGTTTTTGTGTTTTCAAAACCAATATCTGCTCAAATCAAACCTTTGCTCTTCCTTCTTAAAAATTAAAATTTTATCATTTTCATGGTAATCAGTTTTGCTATTTGCTTTTTTTGCAAAATAAAAAACAGGTTTTTACTATAAAAATGCTACTCAGGAAAAAAATATAACATTAATCGTCAGGAAAAATTTAAAAACTCGAACTACTCGGCAGAGAAGTCCATTGCCTTGTTGTGAGTAGTACCTTTTGTATGAAAGTTTAAGTCCTAAAATTGCTAAACTCCAAAAAAACACCTAAAAACGATGAATGTTTTAGAAAAAACACCTAATTTTCAAAAATTCACTAAGGATATTTTATCCTTAAACGAAATTACATGCATGCCGGGTACATATCGGAACCCAAATAATGCAACTGAGTCGAAAGCCTATCTCGACCGTCAAGCACAATCAGAATCAAATGCTCGTAGCTACCCTCGCAAATTACCTTTTGCATTGCTTCAAGCCAAAGGGATTTATTTGAAAGATGTAGATGGTCAAGTTTATTACGACTGTCTTTCGGGGGCAGGAGCAATAGCTTTGGGTCATAACCACGAAGTAGTTCAGAAGGCAATGATTGAGCAAATCGAAAATAATTTGCCTATGCTTACACTTGACATTACAACGCCTGTGAAGGAAGCATTTGTACAAGAAATAATGAATTGTTTGCCAAAAGAATTTGCTGAAAATGCCAAAATTCAATTCTGTGGCCCTTCAGGCTCTGATGCTGTAGAAGCTGCTATAAAGTTAGTGAAAATGGCAACTGGCAGACGAGGTATGATGTCGTTTCATGGTGGCTATCATGGCATGACCAATGGCTCTTTGAGTTTGATGGGAAATTTGAGTTCAAAGAAAAATGTGCCTGGATTGATGGCTGACGTAAATTTCTTACCTTATCCATACCTTTATCGCAATCCAATTACTGGAATAAATGACACCGATGGCAAATATAGTAGCGATTATATCGAAAATTTATTGACAGATGATGAGTCTGGTGTACCAAAACCTGCGGCTATCATTTTGGAAGCAATTCAAGGCGAAGGAGGCAAAATTCCTGCACCAATTAAATGGCTGCAAGAAATGAGAAGAATTACCGAAGAACAAGATATACCTCTTATTATTGATGAGGTGCAAACTGGTTTTGGTCGCTCTGGAAAAATGTTTGCCTTCGAGTACGCTGGCATCACGCCCGACATCATTATTTTGTCAAAAGCCTTGGGTGGTTCTTTGCCAATGGCGGTAGTAGTTTATCATAAAAAATATGACATATGGGGGCCAGGTTCTCACGCAGGAACTTTCAGAGGGAATCAACTCGGAATGGCGGCTGGTACTGCCACATTGAAGTTTATCCGTGAGAATAATTTGGCAGAAAATGCTGAAAAAATGGGCAAACTGTTCTTTGAGAAATTAACTGAAATTCAGTCTGAAACAACTTGTATTGGTGATATTCGAGGCAAAGGGCTAATGATTGGAGTTGAAATTGTAAATACGCAAAGCGGTATTTTGCAACATGGAAAACCCGAAAGGTTTGAAAAACTCTCTCGTAGGATACAATATGAATGTTTTTGTAGAGGTTTGATTATCGAAATTGGTGGTCGTCAGTCGAGTGTTTTGCGTTTTATGCCTCCACTTATTATTAATGCCGACCAAGTTGATGACATTTGTAGCATTTTCAGAGATGCAGTAATAGCAGCCGAAGATTTTTGTATTGAAAAAGAAGAAGTTTTAGTTGCCGAAAATCAATCAAATAACAACTTCTTACAACAAACAATTTCAAAAGTAAGTGAAGGATTGAAAAATATTAAAATCAATCCGAATATATTTTAAGAAATTTCCAAAACTCCGAATAACAAGTCCAGTGTTTGTGCTTTTGCATCAACACTGGCATTTTTTTCTTAAAAAATTAGTTTTCTTAACCATTTTTACTTTCTTAAGTAACTGTCTTATAATTAATTCAGAACTTAGAACCGCAGCCGCGGATCGCTCATAACTCAGAACTTTCTTTATGAATAGTACAACCCAAGATTTTAAAAAATATTTCCTAAATAATAATTCCCAAACTGCAACCGAATATCACCGAATTGTTTCAAAAGTAGCTAAGGCAATAAGTACACAAATTTCAACCCAAGAAAAGCCATATAGCGGAAAAAGTCCAGATTTGCTCAGGAAAATGGCAAATTCGTTCGAGTTTTTTCCAGAAATTGGTATTGAATTTGACGAACTTTTCGAGAAAACTTCTGAATTAATTCTCAAAAACAATATATCGGTTTATCATCCACTTTGCATTGCTCATTTGCATTGCCCGACTTTTATTGTTTCTCTTGCCGCAGAAATGGTCATTTCTGCCTTCAATCAATCAATGGATTCCTTTGACCAAGCTCCAGCAGCTACAATGATTGAGCAAGAATTAGGCGAAGCCATTTGTAAATTATATGGTTTTGGCAAAAAATCAGATGCAACTTTTACTGGTGGTGGCACTATGTCAAACTTTATGGGCTTGCTTCTGGCACGGGACCATTATGCAAAAAAACACTTCAATTGGAATATCCAAAAACAAGGTTTACCGCCAGAAGCATCAAAATTTCGCATAATTTGTTCTTCTCATGCACATTTTACAGTTGCACAATCGGCATCAATTCTTGGTTTGGGAGAAAATGCAGTCATAAAAATTGGCAATGAATCTTTGGTTGAAGAAAATGATTTATTAGAAAAAACTATTCTAAAATTAAAGAATGAAGGGCTAATTCCGATTGCCTATGTAAGTACAGCAGGAACTACTGATTATGGTGAAGTTGCCGATATTTCAAAAATAGCCATCTGTACAAAAAAATATGGACTTTGGCTTCATGTCGATGCAGCCTATGGAGGCTCATTAATTTTTAGTGAAAAACATAAAAATCGCCTCCACGGAATTGAAAATGTAGATTCTTTGACAGTAGATTTTCACAAATTATTTTTCCAACCGATTTCTTGTGGACTATTTATCGTAAAAGACAAAAGTATGTTTGAGTACATTCGTTTGCACGCCGATTACCTAAATCCAGAAAGCAATGAAGCTCACGGAATTATTGATTTGGTGTCAAAATCAATTCAAACTACTCGTCGTTTTGATGCACTAAAACCATTCCTAACCTTGCAGCATTTAGGCGTAAAGAAAATTGGCGAAATGATAGATTATACTATCGAAATGGCACAAAACATAGGAGATTTGCTTGAAAATGACCTAAGTTTTGAATTAGCAAACCCACCAGCAATAAATACCGTTGTGTTCAGATTTATTCCAAAAGAAGCTTGTGATTTGACGATAGAAAATGAAATTAATAATGAAATAAAAATGCAATTATTGCTCTCTGGTGAAGCCATTATCGGGCAAACATATTTGAAAGAAAAAGCATTTCTGAAATTTACTTTACTCAATCCAATGACAGATGCTCAAGAAATTGTAACTTTACTAAGCAAAATAAAGACATTAGGTCAAAAATTGCTTAAAGAAAAATTAATTTTAGAAGTATGAATCAAAAAGTTAAAGAATGGTTAATAAGGTATTTACCAGCGGAAATAATTTCGATAATTGTTACGCTCGTTTCGTCTGTGCTTACCTATAATATTACTAAAAGCCATCTCAGCACCGCATTAGTAGGCACTTGGGTAGGCAATTTCGGTTATTTTGGACCTATTCTTTTAACAGATATGTACAAAACGAATAAAGAATTAATTCAAAAAGGAAAGAAATATACCTTCAAAACCTTTACATTAAATCTTAGAGCTTTGTTTGTAGAGTTTGGCATTGCCGAGTTATTTGATGGCATTTTAGTTCGCCCAACATTAATGTATTATTTACCAATTTGGGTAAATGACATTTCACTCGGCGTAATGCTTGCCAAATTTGCCGCAGATATTACTTTTTATATACCAGCAATAATAGGATATGAATTTTCGAAGAAAAAATTGAGAGGTTTTGAGTGAAGAAATTTATATCACATAGAGTGGGTTGAACCGTATATGTATAGTTTCATAACATGAGTGATGAAATTTACAATAATTAATATCAAATAAAAATTTGCAAAAAGAGAAAAATATTACTACATTTGCGGTAGAATTGTGAAAAAGGAGGTGCGAAGCCCTCCTTTTTTTCTTGTAAATGTATGACGAAATTTAGTTCGTCCACCAATAAATGAATATTTCAGAAAAACAAAAGATAGAACAACTTTTAGAACCATTACTCGAAAACGACAAGTTTTTTGTGGTGGATATAAAGGTTTCAATGTCAAGATTGAATAATAAAGTAACAATATTATTAGATTCGGACGAAGGAATAAAAATTGATGAGTGCCGAGCAATTAGTAGAAGTTTGGGTGAAAGTTTAGATGAAATAATGCCTGAAAACTATACTTTGGAAGTTTCTTCGCCTGGTGTTGAAGTATTGTTGAAAACAGAAAGGATGTACCGAAAAAATATCGGCAGAAGCATTCAAATAACATTAAAAGACGGAAATATTATTTCTGGAAAATTACAAAGCGTTGATAGTCAGCAAGTTATAATAATAGAAGATAAGAAACGAAAGAAAACTGAGGAGATTATTCCGATGGAAATTCCTTTTGAAAATATAAAAGAATCACAAGTAATTATATCATTTAAGTAAATTGAGGTTTAGAAAAATAGTTTTTTTTTAATTCCTAATTCCTAATTCCTAATTTAGAATTCTATGCACAGTGGAGAATTAATAGCATCATTTTCGGAATTTGCCCGTGAAAAAAACATCGACCGACCTACAATGATTAAGGTTTTGGAAGAAGTTTTTAGGACAATGATTCGTAAGAAATTTGGTTCAGACCATAATTTTGATGTCATTATCAATGCCGATAGTGGCGACTTGGAAATGTGGCGTACAAGAGAAATTGTTGACGATAACTCAGAAGATATTTGGGATACCGACAAGATTATGCTTTCAGAAGCTCAAAAAATTCAACCTGACTTTGAAATAGGTGAAGAAGTAGCCGATGAAGTAAAATTAGATGATTTTGGTCGCCGTGTAGTTCAAACTGCTCGCCAAACTTTGATTCAAAAAATCAAAGATTTGGAAAAAGAAATGCTTTACCTTAAATATAAGGATTTAGTAGGAGAGTTAATAGTTGTAGAAGTTTATCAAATTTTGGGCAAAGAATTTATTTGTCTTGATAATGAAAGCAATGAATTGGTTTTGCCGAAATCGGAACAAATTCCTAAAGATAGACCAAGAAAAGGCACAAACATAAAGGCAGTTGTTCATAAAGTTGAAATGAATAATGGTACACCAAAGATTACACTTTCTCGTACCTCTCCAGTATTTTTGGAGCGATTGTTTGAACAAGAGATTCCTGAAATTTTAGATGGACTAATTTCTGTTCGTAAAATTGTTCGTGAACCTGGCGAAAGAGCCAAAGTTGCCGTTGAATCTTATGACGACCGCATTGACCCAGTAGGAGCTTGTGTAGGTATGAAAGGTTCAAGAATTCATACCATTGTAAGAGAATTGGAGAATGAAAATATTGACGTAATTCAATATACAGACAATCTTAACTTGTTGATAGCCAGGGCTTTAAGTCCAGCAAAGGTAAGTAACATTCAGATTGACAATGAGAAAAAACGAGTAGCGGTTTACCTAAAACCCGACCAAGTGTCATTGGCAATTGGTAAAGGTGGAATGAATATCAAATTGGCAGGAAAATTAGTCAATATGGAACTTGATGTCTTTAGAGATGTTGAAGGAGAAGAAGATGAGGAAGACGTAGATTTGTCAGAATTCTCTGATGAAATTGAAGATTGGGTATTAGACGAATTCCGTAAAATTGGTTTGGATACAGCTAAATCTGTTTTAGCAATTTCTAAGGAAGACATTGCCCGTCGTACCGAATTGGAAGAAGAAACAATAGAAGAAGTATTAGAAGTATTACGTAGAGAATTTGAATAAAAAACCTTTCTGATACTTTTTGTATTGGAAATAATCTAAAGTAGTATAAACAAATTAACCGATATGACGAATGTAAAATAATAACCTGATAATCAGTTGATTATAAAATTCTGAAATGTCGTATAATTGAATTCTGCTACTAAATAGGCTTGAAACCTATCTATAAGTGGTGTGCATAGTTTATTTCTGTCGCACCATTCATTCAGTACAGAAAATTCCAGTAATGGACAATAACCAGATTTTTATAATCAATTTATGACAGAACAAAAAGAAATGCGACTCAGCCTTGCTGCTAAGAAATTAAACGTTGGTATTGTTACGATCGTTGAAAAACTTGCTGTAAAAGGACATCGTGTTGAAAATAATCCCAACGCCAAACTCAATTCTGAGCAATTAGGTATTCTTTCAAAAGAATATAATACTAATTTCTTAATTGAAGATGGTGCAGCACCCAAATCTGTTGAAGAAAGTAAGTCTTCATCAGGAAATTCTGATATTCTCTATTTCCGTGAACAACCTAAAGTTGAAGAGAAAAATACAGAGCCTATTATCAAAAAAGCACCTGCAAAACCAACAGAGCCTGAAGTAATTCGTGCTGAAAGTAAGATTCAAGGTGTAACAATTCTTGGTAAAATTGATTTAGACAAAAAACATCTGGGCGGCATTCCGCTGGGCAGCATTCCGCTGGGCGGCATTCCGCCAGTTGCTGAACCTGTAAAGGTTGAAACTGTTGTGCCAATTTCAAAAGTTGAACCACCAAAACCTGTAGTTGTTGAAACTCCAAAAGAAGTGGTGAAAATTGAGCCAATTATTGAAACTCCAAAAGTTGTTGTTGAAGCTCCAAAAGTAATTGCGGAAGTACCAAAAACAGTTGTTGAAGTTCCTAAACCAATATTTGAAGCTCCAAAAGCTATTGTTGAAGCTCCAAAAGTAGTAGCTCCACAACAACGTGTTGAGCAAAGAAATCCTGAGCGTCGTCCTCAGGAGCAAAACCCAAGGGCAGATAATAGACAACAAGGTAATCAAGGGCAACGCCCACAAAGTCAAAGTGGACAAAATCAACTACGCCCCGAACAACGACCTCCTCATAGAGCTGACCAAAGAACAGTTCTCCCACCAATCAAGAAAGTAGTTCCAATCATAGAGGAAGAAATCGAGCCAGAATTAATTCAGGCAAGAGGAGAAAAATTGCAAGGATTGAAAGTTTTAGGAAGAATTGACCTTCCTGTTGAGAAAAAAGCAATTAGTAATGAAGAAGCAAAACGCAAGCGTAAACGCAAGCGTGTGAAACGTGGTGAAAAAGTAAATAGTACAAATGGTGACGTAGTAAATAGACCAAGAACACAAGGTCAATCTACCATTGGAACGCCAAACACAACTACTACTGGTGGCACAACTACTGCTTCAACAGCTAATAGTAACAAGAAACCAGATTTAAAGAAGAAGAAAGAACGCCGAGAAGAAGTAACCCAGGTTCAGGTAAAAGAGCAAATCAAGCAAACGATGGCTCGTATGCAAACCAAAGGACCTGATTTTGGTGCGAAATATAGAAAAGATAAGCGTAAAACTCGTGCCGACCAAGAGGAACAACGTGTTTTGCAAGAGCAAGAGGAAAGTACAACTTTGAAGGTAACAGAATTTATTTCTGCAGCCGAATTAGCTTCATTAATGGACGTTTCTGTTACGCAAGTAATTTCTGCAGCAATGAAAATGGGTATGTTTGTCTCTATTAATCAACGCCTTGATGCAGAAGCGATTCAGATGCTTGCCCTTGATTTTGATTTTGATGTACAGTTTATCTCAGCGGAAGAAGAGATAAAAGTTGAAACTATTGAGAAAGAAGATGCTGCCGAAGATTTATTGCCAAGAGCTCCAATTGTAACCATTATGGGACACGTTGACCACGGTAAAACTTCATTGCTCGATTATATTCGTAGTTCAAAAGTAGTTTCTGGCGAGGCTGGTGGAATCACTCAGCACATTGGAGCTTATGATGTAGAAATTAGTGAAGGTCCAAATAAAGGTAAGAAAATATCATTCCTTGATACTCCTGGACACGAAGCCTTTACTGCCATGCGTGCCAGAGGTGCGAAAGTTACTGATATTGTAATTGTTGTGGTAGCTGCCGATGATAGTGTGATGCCTCAAACCCGTGAAGCAATCAATCACGCTCAAAATGCTGGTGTTCCGATTGTATTTGCCCTCAATAAAATTGATAAAGCAGGAGCAAATCCAGCGAAAATTCGTGAAGATTTATCAAAAGAAAATATATTGGTAGAAAGTTGGGGTGGAAAATACCAAGAACAAGAAGTTTCTGCCAAAAAAGGTATCGGTATCAACGAATTACTTGATAAAGTTTTACTCGAAGCCGAAATTCTTGAATTAAAGGCAAACCCTAATAGAACTGCTGTAGGAACAGTTGTTGAAGCCTCCCTTGACAAAGGTCGTGGTTATGTTTCAACTGTTTTAGTACAAAATGGTACTTTGAAAGTTGGTGATGTGATCTTGGCGGGTCAATATTTTGGGCGTGTGAAAGCAATGGTTGATGCCACTGGTGCAAGAATCAAAGTTGCAGGTCCATCAACGCCTGTGCAGGTTCTTGGTTTGCCGGGAGCTCCACAAGCAGGAGATAGATTTAATGTAATGGATTCGGAGCGTGAAGCCCGTGATATTGCCAACAAACGTGAGCAGATTCACCGTGAGCAAAGTATTCGTGCCAAAAAACACATTACACTCGAAGAAATTGGTCGTAGAAAAGCCATTGGAGCTTTCCACCAATTGAATGTAATTGTGAAAGGTGATGTGGATGGTTCGGTAGAGGCACTTTCTGACTCATTATTGAAACTTTCTACAGAGGAAGTTCAAGTTGCTATCATTCATAAAGGAGTTGGACAAATTTCTGAATCTGATGTATTGCTTGCTTCAACTGCCGATGCTATTGTGATTGGTTTCCAAGTAAGACCTTCAACCAATGCAAGAAAAATTGCCGACCACGAAGAAATTGAAATACGCTTGTATTCAATAATTTATGATGCCATCAACGAGATTCGTGATGCGATGGAAGGCTTGCTTGCTCCGAAAGAAGAAGAAACAATTGTAGGAACAATCGAAGTACGTGAAGTATTCAGAATTTCTAAAGTTGGTACAATCGCAGGTTGTTATGTTACAGATGGTAACTTCAAACGTAATAATAAAGTTAGATTGATTCGTGAAGGAATCGTTTTATTTGAAGGTGAAATTCAACAATTACGCCGTTTCAAAGATGACGTGAGTGAAGTTAAATATGGTATCGAATGTGGTATGAGCTTAAAAGGTTTCAACGAAATCGAAGTAGGAGATACTCTTGAAAGCTTTGAAATAAAAGAGATTAAGCGTAAGTTATAATCTTCTTTACAAAGAATAGTATAAAAGACCTTTCAGTGATGAAAGGTCTTTTATTTTGATTATAATGAGAAAGCAAAATCATAAATGCTACATTCATCAAAATATTTTTTAAATTTTATAAAAAATTGAAATGAGATTAATCACAATTAACTAAATTTGTTCAACAAAAAATAATAACAATGCAAACGCTCGAATTAAAAATTAATATAACTGATGAATTAATAGCCCAAGCTGGTGTTGATTCTTTGCGTAATTACTTAGAAAAAGCAACTGAAAACTTCAAATTTAATATAATTGCCAGTCAAATGCGTGAAATTGTAGGCAATGAAAGTCAAATTGATGCAGATTTTCAGATTGCTAAGAAAGAAGCTTGGGCAGAATATAAAGAAAAATATTTGCCAGAATCTCTTAAATAAGTTGTAAAACGTAGAGAGAAAAAATGAAAAAATATATCATTGATGCCAATGTTTTGTTTGCAGCACTTATTAGCGGAAAAGTGCATCATGTTGATTTTTTTAGTCGCCACAAACTCTTTACTACTGATTTTGCCTTTATAGAAATTGAAAAGTATCGTAAAAGAATACTCAAAAAGTCCAAATTAAAAAACCAACAATTTTTCGATTTTAACGTAAGACTTTTTAGTGAAATTTCTGTAATTCCTGCCCTTGCCTTATCTGCCGAAAGCCTTGAAATAGCATATAATATGTGTTAAGATATTGATACAAAAGACGTAATGTATATTGCACTTACCATTCAATTTAAGGAAGCAAAATTGATTACAAGGGATGTCGTTTTACATGATAAACTACGAGAAAAAGGCTTTAATAATATAGTATTATTTCATGAAGTATTTGATGTTTCTTGATTTTATTTATATAATTTAATTGTGAAGGCCATAAACTAACTTTACAAAAAAAGGCGATACAAACCTGCATCGCCTTTCAAAATATATTCATTTTAGATTATTTAGCATAAGAAACGCTTCTCATTTCACGAATAACAGTAACTTTTATTTGCCCAGGATATTGCATTTCTTTTTCAATTTTTTGTGAAATATCAAAAGATAATTTGCTGGCAATTTCATCTGTAACATTTTCTGAATCTACAATTACACGTAGTTCACGTCCTGCTTGAATGGCATAACATTTTTCTACGCCATAATGAGCAAGTGCCAATGCTTCCAAATCACGCAAACGTTGCACGTAAGATTCCATCATTTCACGTCTTGCTCCTGGGCGAGAACCTGAAATTGAATCACAAATCTGAATGATTGGCGAAATCATCGAAGTCATTTCAATTTCGTCATGGTGAGCTCCAATCGCATTTATAACCTCTGGATGTTCTTTGTATTTTTTTGCCAATTCCATTCCCAAAAGGGCATGGGGCAATTCTTGTTCTTCATGCCAAACCTTTCCGATGTCATGCAAAAGTCCTGCACGTTTGGCTAATTTGGCATTCAAACCTAACTCAGATGCCATTGTAGCACACATTTTGGCAACTTCACGTGAGTGTTGAAGTAGGTTTTGTCCATAAGAGGAGCGGAATCTCATTCTACCAATCATACGAATCAAGTCAGGATGCAAACCATGTACGCCCAAATCAATAACAGTACGTTCACCAATTTCATTGATTTCATTTTCAATATCTTTCTTCGTTTTGGCAACTACTTCTTCAATTCTTGCAGGGTGAATACGTCCATCTTGCACCAAACGATGAAGCGAAAGGCGAGCAATCTCACGGCGAACAGGGTCAAAACTCGAAATTACAATTGCTTCGGGTGTATCATCTACAATCACTTCTACACCTGTGGCAGCTTCCAACGCACGAATGTTACGCCCTTCACGACCAATTACTTTACCTTTAATTTCATCACCTTCAATATTGAAAACTGATACGCAGTTTTCGATTGCTTGCTCGGCAGCGGTTCTTTGAATAGTTTCAATGATAATCTTCTTAGATTCCTTCGTTGCAGTTAGTTTTGCTTCTTCAATCGTTTGTTTAATATAGCCCGACGCCCTTGTTTCGGCTTCGCCTTTGATTGCATCAATTAATTGTTGTTTTGCTTGCTCAGCAGTCAAATTAGCAATTTTTTCCAAAGCTTCTTCTTGCTGACTTAGCATAAATTCGGCCTCTTCTTTGCGTTTATTGGCTACTTCAATTTGTTTTTTTGCAGTTTCAGTTTGTTCGTTTAATTTTATTTGAAGTGATTCTAATTCTTTTTCACGACGGATATTATTTTGTTCGATTTGTGATGCTTGATTTTGTGTTTGAGCAGCTTGTTGTTGCATTTGTTTTACTTGTTGCTCATTTTGTAAAATAATGTTTTTGCGTTTGTTTGACTCTTCTTCAAACTCAGTTTTTAGCTTCAAAAAGTGCTCTTTTGCTTCTAACATTTTATCTTTTTTGATGTTTTCTGCAGTTTGTTGGGCAGTTTTAATAAGTTCAGAGGCACGTTGTTCGCCGTCCGCTTCTTTGCCTTGGAATGTTTTTTTGAGTAAAGCCCTTCCTGCAAAATAACCTACTACCAAAGCCAGTAGGGCTGCAAAAAGTATGGGTGTTATATTTTCCATCATGGATAATTTTTTAAAAAATTTATAAATAAATTTGAATTTAGAAACTATTGGATATAAAAATAGCTTCTGGACGTACAGTCAAGGAGATTTTGAAGAAAACCAAAGAAACGAGAAGGGAATTTAATCAGCAATGAATAGGTAACCGTAAGTTTGCGTATAGTATTAGGATACTGATTTCATTAAAAATTATTTTCAATTAAGAGCAAGGCGATTATCAAGGTCATTGAGCCTTGTATCCAGTGATTGTTGCAAAAGTTTATATTTATCTTGATTTTTTTGAGATTCTACCATGCCTTCGATGGCAGTGATTATCACAAAATCCCAAATATCCATTTCACCACCACTGTGGTTTTTGGAAAATAAATCAATTCGTTGGTTTATCAAAGAGGCAGCTTTACGATAATATGGTTCCATTTCAGGTTGAATTTTGAGCATATTCACTCGCCCAGCCACCTTCATTCCGATTTCTAATTTCTCGGACTCGACCATTTTATTATTCGCATTCATTCTATTATTTGCCAATTTCCAACTAATATTCATCTAATAATGCAACACACACGTCAATCTCTTTTATTAAATCCGCTATTGTTTTCTTTATTTCTACGCTGTCTTTTGACTGCTTTACTTTATTAGATACAATTTTAACACTTTCTTTTTGAATTTCTTTACTTTTTTCAAGAAATTCTTGTTTTTTTACTCTTTCTTTGAGTTTTTTTATCTCTTTATCTTTTTCTTGAATGTTTTTTGTTAAAATACGTACTTGCGATTTTAATGCCAAGATTTCATCTTTGGCAATAGAATTGTTTGAAAACAAAGTATTGTTCAAAAGATTGAATCTACTAAACATTATTTCATTTTCTTCAATTACGAATTTATTTACAAATTCTTCCGCTTCGGACATGGTTTAAGGAATGATTTGGTGAATAGGTGATTGAATGATATGTGAATGATGAAATCATTCATTAACGAAATCACAAATCACTCAATGATTTTTTAGCTGCTTGTTTAAAATCTGCAATCAAATCTCCAATATCTTCCAAACCAACTGAGCAACGAATCAAACCTTCGGTGATTCCTAATTTTGTTTTGTCCTCTTTTGGTAATTTTGAATGGGTTGTTGTATTTGGATTAGTGATAATTGTTCGAGAATCGCCCAAATTTGACGAATTTGAAGCAATTTTTACTAATTGAGTAAATTTTGTTACTCTTTCAAAACCACCTTCCAGTTCAAAAGTTACCATTGCCCCACCTGCCGACATTTGTTTTTTGGCTAAAGCATATTGTGGGTGGCTTGGTAAATGTGGGTATTTTACATTGATAATTCTGTCCATTTTTTCAAATGCTTTTGCTAATTTTAAGGCGTTTTCGCAGTGGCGTTGCATTCTAAGTTCTAAAGTTTCCAAACTTTTTGACAAAACCCACGCATTAAATGGCGACATCGAAGGTCCAGTATGGCGACAGAAAAATCTTACCGGAGCTATCAATTCTTTTGTTCCTGTGATAATTCCTCCCAAAACTCGTCCTTGTCCATCCATAAATTTGGTGGCAGAATGAACTATCAAATTTGCACCAAAATCGGTCGGCGTATGAATAATTGGCGTAGCAAAACAATTATCAACATAATAAATTAAGTCATGTTTTTTTGCAATTCGCCCAACCATTGCCATATCAACCAATTCTAAACCTGGATTTGATGGCGTTTCCAAATAAATCATTTTTGTATTTTCTTGAATCGCCGCTTCCCAGTCGCTTTCGGGAGCTGTTGCATCAAGATATGTATGGGTAATGCCCCATTTCGATAAAATTTGGGTCAAAATTTGATGTGCAGAGCCAAATAATGCTCTTGAAGCAACTACATGGTCGCCAGATTTTAAGTGTGCGGCAAATCCTGCAAAAACTGCTGCCATACCTGTTGCAGTAGCAATTCCTTCTTCGCAATTTTCAAGCATACAAACTTTGTCTACGAATTCCTGCACCGATGGATTTGAAAAACGAGTATAAATATTGCCCTCAAGGGTTTCGTCGAAAAGTTCTTTTCCTTGTGCGGCATCTTCAAAACAAAAACTACTTGTCAAGAAAAGTGGCGTAGAATGTTCTCTATATTGTGAGCGTTTTGTTTGAATTCTTATTGCTTTAGTTTGCTTTTTCATTTCTTTTTTCAAATCTCTATTAACATATTGTGTAATATACCGATTAAAATCGGCAGCTAAAATAATCAAAGGATACTATTTTAAGCATCTGAATAAATTCAGAGAATATGTACTAATTTTCATTAAATTTTCCTTCTTTGTAATTTTTCATCCAACCTTTTTTGAAGCCTCCTATTGTTTCAAAAAAAGGTATGTAATGTTTGAGCATATCTTGCTCAAAATTCCCACTTGTCATAAAAGGGTCGGCTATTACTACCAATTTTCGTGGATAATCAAAACCTACCATAATAAGTGGGATTTTGGCGGCATGAGCCATATAATAAAAACCTGTTCGGAGTTTGCTTATATTTTTACGAGTACCTTCAGGAGCCATTGCAACTAAAAGATTTTCATGATTATTAAATGTTTCGGCAACTTGCTGGACAAAATTGGTGCTTTTGGTTCGATAGACAGGTGTTCCGCCTAAATACCTAAATAACCAGCCAAATGGCGGACGAAATAATTCTTCTTTACCGAGATAATTGATGTTAAGGTTTAGTACTGGACGGACACAAATCCCAATAATAAAATCGGCAGTTCGGTTATGTGGGCCAACTACAAATAATGCTTTTTTTATATCTGGCGATAAATTGTTAATTACTTTCCAGCCAGCTAATTTGAAATATGTTTTTAGAATCCAGTTTAGCATTTACGATTTACGAATTAAGACTATAGTTTAGCGAATTTCGGTGTCCGAGCGAAGCCGAGGACACGAGGTTAAAAATTTTGAATGATGATAAATGGTTTTGGACTAAAACAAAGTATAAAAATGATTAAAGCCAGCCAACCTAAAATTTTTCTTTCAAGCGTTAATGGTTTTGTATCTTGAGTTGGTGGGTGATAAACACCCAAGAAACGACCAATCATTAAACCAAATGCCAAAAACCCAGAATAACCTTCAATAGTTGGGTAAAAATAAGAGATTAATAGCTGAAACGCAACAACTGAAAGTGCTATAATCCAATTAGTAATTAAATTTTCTGTTATTCGTGAAAAACAGAGATAATTGAAGCATACAAAAATTGCAAATTTGACAAATAATTCGAGTAGTACCGTAGTGTCGTTTGTTCTAAACTCATGTGTATTGAAAAAGCCTAAACCAGCATAGAATACAAAAATAGTAAACAAAATTGGTGAAACAATGTTGAAAGCTTTATCTCCAATAAGTCCATAAAGAATATGTCCGCCGTCTAATTGACCAACTGGAAAAAGGTTTAATGCAGTAAAGAAAAGGGACAAATATCCCGCAAAAATTATTGGATAATTGGTATAAAGATAGGGGTGAGGAAGCTCATTTGTAGCAACAAACTGCTCGAAAAAGTTAAATAATAGACTATCTCCTAATTTTATTGAAGTATAATCTTTTGTTGTTTCGAGAAATTTGCCATATTCTAAACCATATTTTTTGAAGTCTGGAAATAAGCTAAAAGCATAATCATGAGGATTTGGTAAATGCGTAAAACCATACCAAAGTACAAATAATGCTGCCACAAAGCCTGCCAACGGACCTGCAATGCCAATATCAAAGTATTTTACACGCGATTCGATTCTGTCTTTGATGCGAATAAATGCTCCAAGTGTGCCAAATGTAGAAGAAAATCCGCCCAGCCAAAGTGGAATATAATAGGGGAGTGTTACGTCTGTTTTATGTTTTTTTGCAGTGAAATAATGTCCAAATTCATGAATTGTTAGTACGCCCAAAAACGGAATTGAATATTTTAAACCTTCTAAAAATTCATTTAAACCTAATGGATTTGGTCCGAAAAAAAAAGGTCTGCCATAAATCCATTCTGCACCGGTAAAAGTTGTTGTAATTAGTGTAACGACAAACAAAACTATTTGAATAATAAGTGTACGTTTCTGATTCATAGGTAAAGCATTTATTTTAGATACAAATAAACGACTTATAAAATGTTTTTACAATATTCTAAGATAGAAGTTGGAGGTTCAACCAAAATAGTTTGAATACCAATGGCATTTGCTGATTCAATATTTTTGAGATTATCGTCCAAAAACAAAACTTCATGAGCTTGAAGTTTTAATTTATTAAGCACCGAATGGTAGATTTCATCATCTGGTTTCCACATATTCATTTCATAAGAAAGGAAAAGATGGTCAAAAAGTTGGTTAAGATGAGAAATTCCGTGTTCTTTTTTTAGATAATCATTAGAAGCTTTGATGTGAATATTATTTGTATTACTGAGTAAATAAATAGGGTATTTTTGACGAATTTTTTTAATTAAATCAATTCTTTCGGCAGGAATATCAAGCAAAACAGCATTCCAAGATTTATCAATTTCGGCATCACTTAATGGAAAGCCAAGCGTTTGTCTAATAATTTCTCTGAATTCATTGTCTGTAAATTGTCCAGATTCATATCGCCTAAATAGTTGATTTTCAGTGATTTGTTTTTCAATATATGCTTCAGATTTTGAAGTAAATTTGGCAAAAGTTCGATAAATTAGTTTGAAGTCAATGTTTATAATCACATTTCCAAAGTCGAAAACTACAGCTTTAATTTTCATATAATTTAGTAGAGGGTTAAATAATAAAGTGTCGGACACTCTTTGAAAACGTCTGATAACAAGGAATATTTTATTGTTCTTTTTACTTTAGAAAATATATTTTAGTATAAAATCTATTTTCAGAGCGATTAATTATTTAAAAAAAGTTTTTTTGCATAGAATATGAAATTAAAGGAATTAAACACTAATTTTATTGCCACTATATTCTCAAAAACCTGAGCTATGAAAACACCATTCTTTAGAAATATTCAGAAAGCACTACAATTAGCTTTGTTTGCTGAAAAAACAGGCTTGCCGTTAGATGAATTGTGTGAGCTACCAACTATTTCACGTCGAAAATTCATACAACATACAAGCTTGGCAGGAAGTGCTTTGTTTTTACCCAAAACCATTTTAGACCAAAAAAGACAACCAAAAATTGCCATTATCGGGGCTGGTTTAGCTGGACTTTCGGCAGGTTATCATTTCAAAAAATCAGGTCTTGATTTTACTTTATACGAAGCAAGTAGAAGAGTTGGGGGACGGGTTTTGTCGGTTTCAAACACAATCGCAAAAAATGTTACAGTTGAATATGGAGCTGAATTTATTGACACCAACCATGCTGATATGCTCGCCTACATTGAAGAGTTTGATCTACAAAAAATTGATACAAAAGTAGAAAGTGAAGCAAAATATATTCAAAACGTTTATTACTTCGACAAAAAACGCTATAATGACAGAGATTTGGTTGAAGCATTAAAAGATATTGCTCCGAAAATTTTGAACAATGCTCGACAAATGGCTTCGGTTGATTATCAAAATCCTGACCGTTTTGGCTATGATAAAATATCAATTGATGAGTATTTTTCTAAAATTGGCATAAAAGGGTGGGTGGCAGATTTATTGAAAACTGCATATACTGGTGAATATGGATTGGATTCTGGCGAACAATCAAGTTTAAATTTCTTGTATTTAGTACCAAGCGAATCTTTAAATATTATCCGTCCAAGAGCTAAGTCTTTACCTAAAAGTTTTGATTTGTTTGGTGCAAGTGACGAACGATATAAAACTTTGAGAGGAAATCAGCAAATTCCAAACAAAATTGTGGGCAAAATTGAGAAAAATATCAAATATGGACATAAACTTGAAGCGATTCAAGAAAACTCAAATGGGAGTTTTAAACTAAAATTTGAAGGAAAATCAGAATTCTCTGCAGATATTGTTTTGATAGCATTGCCATTTACAGTTTTAAGAACCCTTGATATTAAAAAGGTAAAATTGGAGGATTTTAAACGAAAGTCAATTATGGAAATGGGCTACGGCACAAACTCCAAATTAATGATGGGGTTTCAGGAAAGAGCATGGCGAAAACAAAATTATTTGGGGTATATGTACACTAAAGATATACATACTGGTTGGGATAGTAGTTTGTTACAAAATGTTAATATTGGAGAAGCAAGTTTTACTATTTTTCATGGTGGAAACATAGGGAAAAACATGAAAATTTCAGAATATGATAAGTATTTAAGTTTGGTAAATGAAGTTTATCCTGGTTTAGAAAATAGTACAAATGCAAAAAAAACTGTGATGAATTGGACACAAAATCCGTATTCAAAAGGGAGCTATACTTGCTATAAAGTTGGGCAATTCGGCGAAATTGGTTTCGCAGAATCTGTTCCTCATGGCAATTTATTTTTTATTGGCGAGCATTGTGATAGTGATTTTCAGGGTTTTATGAATGGTGCTGCAAAGTCAGGACGTGAAACAGCCATGCAAATTGTTGAACGTTTGAAATAATATTTTTTTAAAAATATGAATTACACTTTAAAAATCACCTCCGAATTATCTACACGAGTTCGCTCTGAATATATACCTTCGGGTTTGCCAATTCCACAAGCTATTATCATACAGATTTCTGCGGATGAAGGTAAATTAAGTATTTTCTTTACCATACTCTCATCAAAACCTTCCATCGGACAAGTATCAAAACCCTCTGATTTCATGCTCAACATAAATGTTTGAGCTGCCAAAGCACAAGATTTATGTAACGAAACTCGTTGGTCGGCATGAGTTACGAAGTGAATTATTGGCTTATTGATAATTGTATAGTAAGCGACGATACAAAATCTTATCAATGTTGAGATTCCCAAAAAATCATTCGTATAAAACAAAGGCATGAGTTTTTCATAATAACTCAATGCTCTTTTGTCTTTTCCTGTGAGTTCTTTTCCTTCAAATTGCTTTTTCATGTTTGCCAAATTCCATGTGGCACGTACTTTCCATTTGTCTTGGCGAGTAACAAAAACGACCAATTCAGAAGCTGTTCGTGCAGCAGATTGGTGCATACAAGCTTTTACAATTGCTTTTTTCTTTTCTTCGCTCGAAACTTGATAAAATTCCCAAAGTTGCATATTTGAGCTATTTGCCGACAAAACTGCTCTTTTAAGACTTTTACTTACAATATTTGAATCAAAATTGGCATTTTCGTCGTAAACTCGCATTGAGCGACGAGCGTTTATGATTTGGTCGATGGTCATACGTATGTTTTTCCTTTTTCAATCGCTCTTTCAAGTCCGCTAATATCGCTACCTCCAGCGGTAGCGAAATATGGCTGACCGCCGCCGCCGCCTTTCATTTCTATTGCGAGTTCTTTTACGATATTTCCTGCATGAAGATTTTTGTCTTTCATTACAGTTTCTTCAATGATTACTGCAATTTGAGGTTTTCCACCAATTTCTGCACCTAAAACCCCGTAGAAGTAGTCAATTTTGTTTTTCAACTCAAAACAAAGTTGTTTCAAGGCATCAACCGAAGGAACGTTTACTTTTGCCATGATTACATTTATTCCGTTGATATTTTGAACAGTTTTTGCTAAATCATTTTTGAGTTCTTGTAGTTTTTCATTTTCCAAGGACTCAACTTTTTTCTGCAAAATGGCTTTTTCAGCCAAAAGATTTTCAACTGCTTTGATTAAATCGTTATTTCTAAGAACTTCTTTCAGTTGCGTATTAATTGATAATTGCTCATTGATAACTGAAATCGCTTTTCCGCCAGTCAATGCTTCCACTCGACGGACACCTGCTGCAACCGAACCTTCTGAAATGAATTTAAACAAGCCAATTTTTCCTGTTGATGAAGCGTGTGTTCCGCCACAAAGTTCTACTGAGAATTTTGGGTCGAAGATAACTACTCTTACAAAATCGCCATATTTTTCTCCAAAAGTTGCTGTTGCACCTAAGGCAATCGCATCAGCAATCGGAATGTTTAATTTGGTTTCTAAAGCTATATTTTCTCGGATTTTCTCATTCACAATATCCTCAATTTGCCTTAATTCATCGTCAGTAACTTTGGCAAAATGTGAAAAATCGAAGCGAGTAACTTCATCGTCTTGGTAAGAGCCTTTCTGAACAATATGCGTTCCCAAAACTTTACGCATAGCAGCCAACATCAAGTGCGTAACTGTGTGTGTTGATCGAATTTTATCACGACGCTCTTCATTAATATGAGCCACAACCGTAGTTGAGTTTTGCAAGATTTCGTCAATATTCTTATCTCTTGAAATATGAATAAATAAATCATTCTCTTTCTTGGTATCAACAATTGAAATTGAATGATTGCCAATCATAATATGACCAGTATCACCTACTTGTCCACCCATTTCGGCGTAGAATGGCGTGCGGTCAAGTACAATATGGTATTCTTCTCCCGTTTTGGTTTTTACTTTGCGGTATTTCAAAATTTGAGCTTCGCAAGAAACTTCGTCATATCCAACAAATTCAAAATCGTTCCCTTCACTTATTTCTACCCAATCGGTTGCCTCTTTAGCAGAATCTTTTCTTGAACGAGTTTTTTGCTCTAAAAGTGCTTTCTCAAAGCCTTCTTCGTCAATTTTTAGCCCTTTTTCTTTTGCCAAAAGTGCTGTCAAATCAACAGGAAACCCGAATGTATCTGACAATTCAAAAACAACATCACCGCTTATTATTCCACCTTCTGGGTTTATTGCTTCAAACCTTTTGATACCAGTTTCAAGGGTACGTAAGAAAGATTTTTCTTCTTCTTCCACAACACGAGTTACAAAGTCTTGTTGAGCTTTCAATTCTGGAAAAATATCGGCAAATTGGTCTGCCAAAACTGGCACAAGCTTACTCATAAATGGCTCATTGAAACCTAAATACGAATAACCATAACGCACAGCACGACGCAAAATTCGACGCACTACATACCCTGCTTTTGCATTGGAAGGCAATTGTCCATCAGCAATCGTAAAAGCTACTGCACGTAAGTGGTCGGCAATTACACGCATCGCCACATCAACATAACTATCCGATGAAAGTGTGCCATTTTCTCCATATTTTTTACCTGACATTTGTTCAATTACTTGAATCGTATTTTGAAAAACATCAGTATCATAATTCGATTTTTTGCCCTGAATCGCCATGCACAAACGTTCAAAACCCATGCCTGTATCAACGTGCTTTGCAGGAAGCGAAATCAACGATTTATCGGCTTTACGCTCAAACTGCATAAAAACGTTGTTCCAAATCTCAACAACTTGTGGGTGGTCATTATTTACCAATTCTTTACCACAAATAATATTAATTTCTGCTTGGTCACGCAAATCTATATGAATTTCGGAACAAGGGCCACAAGGGCCAGTATCGCCCATTTCCCAGAAATTATCTTTTTTATTGCCCAAAATAATGCGATTTTCATCGCCAATTAAGCCTTTCCAAATATCAAACGCTTCTTGGTCGAATGGAACGCCATCTTCTTCGCTTCCTTCAAAAACCGAAACGTAAATTCTATCTTTTGGTAATTTATACACTTCGGTCAATAATTCCCATGACCATTCGAGGGCTTCTTTCTTGAAATAATCACCAAATGACCAGTTTCCGAGCATTTCAAACATCGTGTGGTGATAAGTATCAAAACCTACATCTTCCAAATCGTTATGTTTTCCACTTACTCGAAGGCATTTTTGGGTATCTGCTATTCGCTTTGATGGAGGATTCCCATTTCCCAAGAAAAAATCCTTGAATTGTGCCATTCCTGAGTTGTTGAACATCAAAGTTGGGTCATTTTTTGCCACAAGCGGTGCAGAAGGAACGATTAAATGTCCTTTACTTTTGAAAAAATCTAAAAAAGCCTTACGAATTTCGTGCGAAGTCATTATTTCAATTATCAATTAACAATTATCAATTCTATTTTAAAATGCAAAATTAGCTTAAAAATTGGAGTTTTTGAAGGGATTTTGAAGAAAAAGCATAAGTATAACCCCACTCTGACCTCCTCGATAAGGAGGGTTCTAAATTTGAAGATTAAAATTAGTGCTTTTTGAAGTCTCTCCCCAGTTCGGGGAGTGATTTAGGGTGGGGTTATTTTGTCAAACTTTTACATCAAAAACTCGCCCAAAATAATCACTAATTTCGCTTACAAGAACTTTCTTTTTATCTTTTTCGATTCCTGCCAAAGATTTTGCGAGTTGTTTTTTGAAATCTAATTGCATTTGTCGGGCAATCTGAATGCGTTGTGCTTGCGGACTTCCAGCACCGTGCATTGATTCTGTAAGGTAACCAACGGCATTACGCCCCATTGTCATATTCTCAATCAAACGCAAAATTCTGATGCGATGTTCGGTTGGCACTTCTGCTTTTCCTTTGAGGTATTTTTCGAGTAAATGACCAACAGTTTCGCTCTTGAAATCTTTTTCAGAAGGCAACGTAACCACAATTCCACCAGCTAAATCTTGTGCTAAACGGCTGATTTCGTAAGGCATTTTTGTTACATGATGCTTACAAACATTTGCCAACATATCATCAGGCATAAACGCCCCCGAAAGTGTCGCTTTTGAATGGTACGAAGCGGCAATTCCTGTCGCATAAATTGTTTCGTTGAGGTGCGTCATTTCAATCAATTTATCTTTTATATGGCTTGCTTTGTCGGCACCGTTATAATCGGCAATCGTTGCGGCTGCACCAATGAGTACATCACCCACGCCACTTTTACAAACATAGCTACGGCGATGATAACAAGTAAATCGCTCGACGAGCATCGAAGCAAATTCATATTCACCATTCATAAAAATCAATTCATTCGGAATAAAAACATTATCCAAAATTACCATTGCTTCTTGACCACCAAATTGAGCATTTCCGACATCAATATCTCCGCCTTCCATGCTTCGAGTATCGCACGACTGCCGACCATAAATGTAGGTAATTCCCTCAGCATCAACTGGAATTGCTCCTACGATGGCATAGTCTTTATCGTTTTCGGTCAAACGAATGGTTGGCATGACGAGCAACCAATGAGAATTTAAACAGCCAGTTTGATGGGCTTTTGCACCTGTAATATACACACCTTCGGCAGCTCGTTTGGTAATATGAACAAACAAATCGGCGTCGGCCTGTTGATGCGGAGCAAGGCTGCGGTCGCCTTTTACATCGGTCATTGCTCCACCAATTACGAAGTTTTTGCTTTGCATTTCTGCAATAAAAACCTTGAATTTTTGGTGATAATTTGTACCAAACTTCTTATCAATCTCAAAACTTGTCGAAAATAAGGAGTTGAACGCATCCATTCCAACGCATCGTTGAAAGCACGTTCCTGTTAATTGTCCGAGGCGGCGTTGCATTTTGTTTTGCAAAACCACATCGTCACGAGTTTGGGCAATATGCAAGAAACGATTGACTCGTTCGCCAGTAAAAGGTGAAATTGCAGTGGCAAGTTCAGGTTCTAAATTTGCTAAATCGAAAGTTTCGGCAACGGCATTTATCGAAGGACGAATCATTGGATGTTCGACAATATCTTCGACTAATTCGCCAAAAAGATAAACTTTTAGTTTTCGATTTCTGAGGCTGTTGATATAGTCTTCGGAGGTGTTTATTTTATTGTTCATACCTTTTTAAGTTTAACCACTTCGTGGCTATGACACCTTTTTATATTTACACCTCGAATTTCATTTGAGGCTATTCAGGGTTTGAGTCCTTCGGACTTATTTTGAAAAATTTTCAAGATTAATTCATTTATTTCTTCTCCTCTTGTCAATGCCATCATGTGAGACCCGTCTTGCATTATGAAATTTGCTTTGATGTTTTTCAAAGGTAAAGTATGGTCGCTTGTTCCATGAATATGAAAGATATTTTGAGCATAATTTTCTCTATTCCAGTTGATAATCATGTCCGCCGTTCGCTTCAAGTATTTCGGGGTTTTCGAATCCAACATTGCTTTAAAGATAGTTTTTTCTTTATTTCTGTCAGGTTCAACGAGTGGTTGAAGGAATTTTGCACCCCAATAAATAACTCTTGAAGGAATGAGTTTATTTAAAGGAAATGCCTTTTGAAATTTATATCTTTTTGGTAATTCTGTTCTACATTTTGCACTTGAAATGATGATAATTTGCTCAGGTTTCAAGAAATCTGCTAATTCCGTGCAAATCATTCCACCAAGAGAAATCCCAATTAAATTAAATTTTGAACTGGTATCAATTTGCATCAAAACTTGCTTGGCAAATTGCTGTAAAGTTGTTCGTTTTTCAGGAATTGGGTAAATTATGTGTTTTAATATGTATGTAGAATCAAGTTTGATTTTTTCAAAAATACGAGCATCAGAGCCTTGTCCCGAAAATAAATAAACGATTGTTTTGTTTGAATTTTGTCCAAATCCTACACTTATTGTCAAGAGAAGTAGTAGAATTGTTTTCATTCCGCTTGCTTAAATAATTCAAAAAACTCGGGCAAGATTTCGGGCAAAATACCTAATGGCAATTCATGCCCAACATCTTCCATCCAAACTACTTTTGCCTGTGGAATGAGCGGAGCGTAGGTTTTTGCATGAATATGTGGTACAAGTTTGTCGTCAGTCCCATGTAAAACTAAGGTTGGTGCTTTTATTTTGTATAATTCTTTTAGCCTCGAACCCGATGCTACCAAAGCACAAAATTGTTGAAATCTCGCCTTTGGATTTTGTCCCTTTCGTACTTCAATTGTATGGGTGAACAGTTCTCTAAAAAAATCTTCACGAAAAGGAAATCTTTTGCCAGCTAAGTATTTGTATAAAGCCAAGTAACTCGAAACTGTGGCTTCTTTCATGAAATACTTATTTTTTAATTTAACGTTTTTAAGCAAAAAAGGTAGCGAAACTCTGAATATTTTTTCTCGAAAATTTGGTGCAACTTTTAAATCAAGCGAATAACCCGAAGTCATAATGAGTGCTAAGGATTTTACTCGTTCGGGGTACGAAATACCCATTCTTTGAGCAATCATACCACCCATCGAAACTCCCATGATATGAGCATCTTTTATGTTCAAAAAATCTAATAATTCGATACTATCTTGTGCCATATCTTCGAGTGTATATGGCTTCTTTTTATTCCAAGAATCATTCATCCAAGTCGAAAGTCCAATATCTCTGTTATCAAAACGAACAACATAATAACTCGCTTCCACTAATGGTTTGATAATCAATTCAGACCACATAAGGCATTGAGCGTCAAGTCCCATGATGAGTAAAATTGCAGAATTTTTGGCATTTCCGAAGGTTTCATAGTAAATTTCAATACCATTTACTGGAGCTTTTCCTGCTTGTGTATATATTAAGTCAGACACGATTTTAGCGATTTAAAAGATTGCATGATTATTTTTGTAAGCTAATTCTTAATTCTACTTTTTTAACTCTTAATTCTTAATTCTTAATTCATTTTACCTATTTCTCCCCAAAGCCTCATGGCTGCTTACCCATTCGTTTGCCACGATTGCCGATGCCAATGAAAGTTCGCCAGCGAGTACAACTGCTGCCATAATTTCTGCCAATTTATAGGCTTTTCCTGCACCAAAACAACCTAATATCTCTAAACATTCTCGTTGAGTTGGCAGAGCAGTACCTCCGCCATAGGTTGCAATGATTAGTGAAGGAATCGTGATTGACATATAATAATCGCCATTTTCTTTAAGTTCGCTATAAGTCAAAGCAGCTGAAGATTCGGCAATATTGGCTACATCTTGCCCAGTGGCAATAAACATCGCCGTCAGACCATTGGCAGAATGAGCTCCATTATTAGAAGAATTTGAGAGCAACGACCCTATATTTGAAAACTGTCGCTGCTTAAACAATGCCTTTCCCGAAGTGTGCATAATATTTTCCAATAAATCCTTAGGTATCGTTGCTTCGGCAACCACTCTTTTGCCACGAGTTTGGAGTGTATTAAGGTGCGAATGTTTTTTGTCTGTGTCCATATTGGCAGCCATCGAAAAATGTTCTAAGCCTTCAATGCCCTGTTCGAGCATCCAATGACAGGCTCGGTGCGTTGCTTTTGTAACCATATTTTGACCAGCAGCATCGCCTGTTGTAAAATTGAAGCGTAACCAATGGAGTTTTCCAACGGTATATTGTTCAATATCAGTCAATTTTCCTGATTTTGTAGTTTCGTCAGCTTTGTCTTTTATTTCGGCAAAATGTTCATCAACCCATATACCAAAATTTCTTGAAAAACGAGCATTTTCAAAAACAAAAACGGGAGCCCTTTGCATAGCATCGTCCAAAACAGTACAAGTTACCCCGCCCGATTCGGACAAAAGTTTCATACCTCGATTATAACTTGCCACCAAAGTTCCCTCGGTAGTTGCCATTGGAATATAAAAATCGCCTTGGGCATATTCGCCCAAAACTTTGATTGGACCAGCCAAACCGATTGGAACTTGTGCTACACCAATAAAGTTTTCGATGTTTCCTTGTAATACTTTTGGGTCGAATGAATTTTTATCAAGATGCTGTAAAACTATACCAGTTTGCTCTGAGAGAAACTTTTGTCGTTCTGAAATTATTTCTTGCGAATAATTATCGGCTTTATTTAATGGTATTTTTGGCATTGATTAGTAGCTAAAAAATGATAATTGTTAATTGATAATTGTTCATTGAAGCTATTTATTTTTCTCAAATCCTCTCAAAAACTCAGTTCTATCTGTAATATCAGTCAAAAACTCACTTTCAATTTTCAAGCCTTCAGCCAAAGTCGTGTTCATGCCATCATTGTATAAATGCTTGATGGCAGCAATAGTTTGAGCCGAATTTTTTAGAATTTCATTCGCCATTTCCATTCCTGCATTTTCTAAATTTTCCAAAGGCACAGCTCGATTGACCAATCCAATCTTTTCGGCTTCTTTTCCTGAAATAGGCTTACAAGTAAACGACATTTCTTTTGCTTTCAGAACGCCAACTAATCTTGGAAGTCTTTGCGACATTCCCCATTTGGGCAAAATTCCCCATTTGGCGTGTGTATCGCCTATTTTGGTATCTTCGGCGGCAATGATTAAATCAAAAAACATCATAAGTTCAGTCGCTCCAGTATAGCAATGTCCATGCACAAGAGCGATGGCAGGCTGCGGCATTTTGCGTAAAATTTGGGCAATTTCGTTGCCATCTTGCAAGATTTCGTCGGCCGTAAATTGTCCGCCTACGAGGCTTTCGTTCATAGCTTTTAAATCTACTCCTGCCGAAAATGCTCGCCCAGAACCCTTGACTATCAATACTTTACATGATGAATCGTCTTTGATTTCTTGCAAAGCCAACTTCAATTCTCGCATCAGATTTGGACTTAAAGCATTCAATGATGCAGGGCGATTAAGTGAAATTATAGTGATTTTTTCTTGTTTTTCAATTATTAAATCTTGGTAGGGCATAGGTTTTTAGTTTTCGACTTTTAATAATTTTTGTTCTCATATATCCGTGCTACCCTGAAAAAGGGTGTCACAGGGTTTTTCTTAACAAAAATAGCATTTTTATCCTTTTTATTTTATGATTTTAGCAATTAAAAAAATAATTTTCGACATTTGAAATAATTAACTAATTATTTAGTTATATTTATATTGAGTTTTCACAAAAACATTTATAAACATGAAAAAGCTATTATTTTTATTAGTATTTGCAACAATTTGTGCTTTTGGGCAACAAAAGGTGATTGAAAGAAGTATATTTGAATCAAATAATAAGACTGAAAATCCTCATATTAGTTTGTACCCAAATTTGGCATTGATAAATGTTTTAAGAAAGCAAATGCCTGTCAATGTTTCAGATGTTGATACGAAAAAATTGTACTATGATTTTTTAAAATTTGCTCGAAGTAAAAACATTAGATTTACTGATTTTAAAAATTCAAAATACATACCGTGTGAGATATTATTTAATAAAAATGGTAGAATTGATTTTCTAATTTACGGGTTTAAGAAGGGATTGATTAGAAACAGTAATTATAAATTTGACTCATTGAATACACAAGAAACAACATTATTTACAAAAATTGCTGAAGATTTCTGTAAAAATTATACTTTTAAACCCAAAAATTATGACAATAGTTTTAGCCTTAATTTATCAATAAATTTTGGAAAAGAATTAAGAAAACCAAAAAAGAACACTATTTCTACTATCGAAATGGCTCAAAATTGCGACAAGCCAGATACAGTTAAAAGCTTGATGTTCAATAAGTTATATCTTGAGCTTTTTCCTGAAGTAGTTTTTAGATTTAAGAATTTGGAAAAATTAGATTTATCGGATAATTTAATTGAAACAGTTCCGAAAAGGCTTTCAGAATTGAAGAAATTGAAGTTCTTGAGTTTGAGTGGTAATTATATAAATTACGAAGAGTTTAAATTCAAACGAAACAAACATCTAAAAGATTTGAATTTGCAATATACTGGAATGACCAAAATTCCGAGGTCAATGAAAAGAAATCGTAGTTTAGAAATTTTGTTTTTGGGAAATAATCCAATCGTTTTTACCAAGAATGATTTTAGAAAATTGACAGGCTTGAAGGCTTTGAATTTATATAATGTCAAAACTGCAACTTTGCCTAAATCTATTGCAAAACTTCAAAAATTGGAAGAATTGGACCTTTATTATAACGAACTGCAGTTTTTACCAAAGGAAATTTGTCAATTAAAAAACTTAAAAACTTTAGCCGTTGCCAATAATCAACTTTGGAATTTGCCCGAAGAAATTTCAAAAATGCCAAATCTACAAACGCTTTATGCTCATCATAATCGCCTAAATTCGCTACCAACTTTGCCGAATCTAAGATTGCTTGATGTTGGATATAATGTCTTCAAAGTTTTTCCTGAACAAGTTTATAGTTTAACTAATTTGGAAGAATTTGACATCACAAACAATAAAATTGAGGAAATTCCTGCAAAGTTACTTTCAATGCCAAAACTTCAAAAAGTTTATATCAGAGGAAATGAATTTTTTCAAATCAATGAAAAATCTAAAGAAATTACTAAATTGGTGGCAGATTTGGAGCAAAAACAGATTTTGGTCAGGTAGAAGCCTAATTTTGAATGATAGAATGAGCGAATGATAGAAAAAAAAAATCATTCGCTCATTCTATCATTCGCTCATTCAAAATAGATTTCATGAAATTATTTTATAAAACATCAGAAGCGGCAGAGATTTTGGGCGTAGAAGACCATACTATTCGCTATTACGAGAAGGAATTTAAGTTGAATTTTAAACGAAATGGGCGAGATAGGCAAATTACAATGAACCAAATTGATTATTTACGCTCGATTATAGAAGAAAAACAAAAAGGGACCTTGACCTTGAAAGGGGCTCACAAAAAACTTAATAATAAAACGGACATTAATAAAAACAAAAACGCCCTGAAAGCTAAGTTATTGACTATCAGGGAGTTTTTGGTAGTTATGAGTTCTGAGTTATGAGTTTTTTTTAAGTTTAGAGTGTAGAGTTTAAAGTTTAGTGTGAAAAATGTAGTAAAACATAGCGTATAAAAATTTAACTCAACATTCTAAACTCTACATTCTAAACTATAAACGTTGTCTGACAACTTCGTACAAAATCACACCAGTGGCAACCGAAACATTTAATGACCCAATTTTTCCTGCCATCGGGATTTTCGTAGAAAAATCTGCTTGTTCGAGCAGGTTTTCAGAAATACCATCTTCTTCCGATCCCATCAAAATGGCAGTTGGTAAAGTAAAATCTATCTTATAAAGCTCCTCAGAAGCTTTTTCAGTACATGCAACTATCTGAATACCAGACTGTTGCAATTCAGAAATGACTTGCCAAAGGCTATTTTCTCGACAAACAGGCAAGTGATTCAAAGCTCCCGACGAGGTTTTCATGGCATCTTCATTGATTTGGGCACCACCTCTTGCAGCAACCACAATGGCATTTACTCCTGCACATTCGGCAGTTCGGGCAATTGCTCCAAAGTTACGAACATCTGTAATTCGGTCTAAAACCAAAATTAAAGGTACATTACCTTTTTCAAAAATATCAGCAACAACATTTGAGATTTTAGCATAGTTTACTGCAGAAACAAAGGCAATTACACCTTGATGAACTTTCATCGTAACACGATTCAGTTTTTCCAACGGCACTCTTTGTACAGGAATGCCTCTTTCAAATGCTAATTTTTCTACTTCTGTATGTCCAAATTCTCTTTGAAGTAATATTTTTTCTATTTCTTTTGTGCCTTTAAGGGTCTCCAAAACTGACTGTACACCAAAAACTATATCAGGTTTTGATGGTTTTTCAAAGCCTGGCGGCAATGGTTTTGCAAAATATTTTTTCTTAAATGCTGTTTTATCGCCTTCTGGCTTACGAAATCCATCTGATGACGATCTACCTTCTGAGGGGCGACCGCTTACTCCGCTACGTTTCCTGTTCTCCATGCTGTTATAAACGGGTACCAATACTCCTTATATTCGGGGTAGCGAACAAGTTCGTAGTAATTTTCCGTAAATTGGTTTGGTTTTCTATTAAATGTAAAAATTATTTCTGAAAAATTTTGACTTTGTGCATACATCCACACCTCACGGTCACGGCTACGTTGCACTTTATTTGGAGGCCCAAGCACTATATAAACCATTCCTTTGTCGGTTTTCCAACCTTCTTTATAGGTTGTAAAAAGTCGGTTAGACTCTTCAATTCGATGGTAATAAGTTTTGATGATTTTCTTGGCGACCATCTGATTTCCGCCTGTAATTGTTAAAAAATAGTTGTCTAATGCTTGTTTTAGGTTTTGATTATCTCCCACAATCTTACTTTCATAGCTGGTACTAATATAAACCAACGGTTTTAATAATTTTTCAGGAAGCGTGAATTTGGGAAATCGATTATCTACAACCATAAAACCAAAACCGTTTTTACTTGAAACAGTATCTTCAACAGCCAAGTATAAGCCTTCGTTTGGTAGTGAAATTGGCGTGTTTGTTTGAATCTTAATGATTTCTTTAATTTCCATATTTCTGACCGATGGACGAATACTTGTTGCCATTGGAGATTGTGCCGCCTCAAAATCATTGGTATAACGAATCAAAAATAGCTCTTTTGCTTGTGGAATGGCACTTCGTATTTGAAAAGTATCTTCTTGACAAATGAAATTTTTGAATATTGGTATATCAAAATCTTTTACAAAAAGTCCAAATCTATCATTCAGCCTAAGACCATTGAAATCAATAACCAAATCATTATTGGATTTTTTACTATTTTCAATTTCAAAAATTTCAGTTAATAATAAACTCTTGGGCATATTTTTAGGCCTTGAAATATCAAAATCCAGCAAAACTTTACCATCTTTAATGGAAGTATTTTGTTCTGAAATATCAATTTTTCCAGAAGACAAACGCTCTCTTACGCCATAATCTGGTTGTAAAAGCCAGCTAAATCGAAAATATTCTTTCAATTGTTGCAAAAATTTTTCTTTTTTTAGATTTTCAAAATCTAATTCCAAAAAAACCCTAACCGTTGATGAATCTTTAAGTAAATATCTACTTTTGATAGCAACAACAAGGGGCTTTGCAATAATTTCTGGCTGAGGTATAGTGGCTTTGGTAACCTCACGTTGTGCTTTTTGTATTTTTTTATTGCTCATGCAAGAAGCAAGTATTATCAAAAAGCAGTATAAAAGGACTTTTTTCATTACATTTCTATTTCTTAAAAGCCAAATTTAGAAAATTAAGGAAGCTTTAAAAACTAAATTATTGAAAGTTTCCTTAATTATTAACGCAAAGATACGATTAATCATTTTCATCTAAAGAAAAAACTTCTTCAACATGTTTTCCGAAAAGCCGTGCAATCTTTAAAGCTAAAACCGTAGAAGGTACATATTTGTTGCTTTCGATGGCATTTATTGTTTGACGGCTCACATTGATACGCTCGGCTAAATCGGCCTGAGTAATGTCAAGTATGGCTCGTTCGATTCTGATACGATTTTTCATGATTTTGTGGGTTCATTATTTTTTAGGATAAGAATATAATAAAATCTAATAATAAAAAACACCAAAGGCGTAAACATATTGAAGATTGTAACTTGAAAATATGCCATTCCATGAACAAATATTGTTGCTAAAATGAGCAGGGCAAAATTAAAATATATTGCCCATTGTAAAGATTCTAACCTGATTTTTGATACATATTCATCTTCAATTTTTACTTTCGAAAAAGCTATAAATAATAGACCTATGATGCTGCCAACCGTTGCGATTTCGTCTGTAATATTCAATGCTGAAATTTCGTCTGTACCATGAATTTTGCTGTTGCCTGTAGGAAATGAATCTGAAAAATAATACTTAAATGGTAACTGAATTGTTAGAAAATCGAAACTGAAATCATTGAAAAGTACGAATATTCCTAAAATAATGCAAGGAATTGCAATAAGCCAACCGACAGCTTTGTAACGATGCGGAAATAAGAATCTTGGTTCCATGTTAAATTTATGTTTAAGTTTATGACAATTATAACGAACCAAATGTAAAGTATATTTTACATATAGACAAATAAAATTCACAATTTATTTTTTTATGAGAAAAATCATGTATTTAGAATTGATAAAAAAATGTACTTTTGCAGAAAGATAAATTTTAAAAATGGACGATATTCAGAACCGTGAAGATATTGGGTTATTGGTATATAATTTTTACGAACGAGTACACAACGAGCCAAACTTAGCTCCAGTTTTTGAAATGCCAGCAGAAGATTTTCAAAATCATATAATAAGGGTTGTTAATTTTTGGGAAAATTGGCTTTTTCAAACTGGAAGTTACACAGGAGGAATGATGTTTGTTCACATTCAAGCAAACCAAAAACATCAGCTAACCACCGAGCGTTTTGAGCAATGGTTAGCCTTATGGTTTTTGACAGCTGATTCACTTTTTACAGGCGAAAGAGTAGAATTTGTAAAAAGTAAAGCTCTTGAAATTGGGCAAATAATGAATGCGAAATTTAATTCAAACTTCAAAATATAAATTTCCCAATTTCATCATTATAAATTTCAGGTTCTTCGATGGATGAAGTATGTCCGCCACCTTCAAAAACAACTAATTTTGAGTTTTTAATTAAAGAATGTATCTTTTTTGACTTTTCAGGAACTGTTGCAACGTCTTGGTCGCCAACCAAAATGAGTGTCGGACAATTAATTTTATATAGTTCATCAGCAATTCCTTTTCTATAAATTACACCTTCAACTGCCCTTGTAATTCCAGTTCGATTACCTTGTTTTACTTGATTTATCCAATATTTTTTTTCTTCTTTTCTTGAATCATCATTCAGAAATTTCTTGCCAAACATAATTTTCATGACACTGTTAACCACTGGAAAATAGCCAATATACCTCACTATTGCATTGAGAAGCTTGTATTTTCCATGATTTTCTATGGGTTCAGGGTCGGCAGTAGTTTCCATTAAAATTAGTTTTTTTATTAAATCAGGTCTTCGAGCAGCAAGCCTCATTCCAACAAAACCACCCATCGAAAGTCCAGCAAAAATAACTGGTTTTCCTACTAATTTTTCAATCAAAATTACGGCATCTTCATACAAAGTATCTATGTCGTAGCCATCGGCTGTTACTTCTGTTTTTCCTTGCCCACGGTGGTCATAAGTTATTATTCGAAAACGATTTTTCAAGAAATCAACTTGCTTATGAAACATGTGTCCACTCCAAAGCAAGCCATGAGAAAAAACTATTGTTTCTTCACCCGAACCATGCTCTTCGTAGTAATAATTGACATTGTTGATTGAGATATTTGGCATTTTATTGTTTTTTTAAAGGTTTTTTTTAAATTTTAATGTTTCGTGAAAAGGGTTTTTCCATAAATCCAGCATTAAAAATAACTCATAACTCAGAATTCAGAACTCAGAATTATTTCAAATTTCAACCATCAATTTAATAATATCTTCCAGGTATTTTCTAACTTTTCGGTCTGCACCATCGGCGTAACGATTTACAATTAAAGAAAACGACATTAGTTCACCGTTAGTTGCCGTAAAATAGCCAGCAAATGCCCTTGTATTGCTAATAGAGCCACTTTTTGCATGAACATTCCCAACGGCTTTCGAGCCTTTTGCCAAGTTTTGTACAGTTCCTGATTGACCAACAATCGGAATAGATTCATAAAAATCATTGAAAGCAAAATCACTTTTCATTGTATATAGAATATCTGCCAAATTATTGGCTGTCAGTACGCCTGAAGGTGAAAGTCCGCTGCCATCTCGAATCATAAAACCTTGTAAGTCAACACCTTTTTGCGACCAAACTTGCTTAGCAGCGTTGACCGAAGACTCAAAACTTGCATCTTTTGAAATATTAAAACCTACAGTTTTCAGCATTGCATCAGCATACAAATTAATGCTATGAAAATTACACTCTTTCACCAAAGTTGAAATTGGCGGAGAATCATACACATAAATCTGAAATCTTTGCTTGGGATAATAGCCATTTTGGATTTTATAAGTTTGAAAAGGCAATGTCGGATTTGCGATGCTTCCACCTAATGATACAAAGTTTTTTTGAAGGTGAAATGCAAAAAAATAAGCAGGGTCGGGGAGAGATCCTTTTACCAAAAATTCACCATTGCCTGCGGGAATTGTGCCTTGCGAAAGAATCGTATTACTCAGAGGCGTATTATAAATGATTACATTATCGCCAGAATTTCGCTCGGCGGTTGTTACTCTATTGACAGATGTGAGATTTGGTAATTCGGGCATAAACCTCGAAATCGGTGCAAAATTTCCAACACTATTGCTTTGTTTGAAAAAAACTTGGTAAAGATTTTCGTTTACATTCAAACCACTAACACCCGCACCATAATAATTGCCAACATCGCCCCAAATCCAAGAATCTGCCAAAGTATTTTCTGGAAAAACGGTACCATCACCAATAATGTAACCATCAATTTTTTTAATTCCGAAATCTTTAATTTTTTGTACAAAAAAGCTGGTTATTTGTTGAAAATTCATGCCAATTCGTGCCGATCCGAACGATGGGTCGCCCGTGCCTCTTATATATAAATTGCCTTGTAAAACACTGTCTATAATACTTCCATCATACTCAATAAATGTTTGGTAACGGTAAGTAGGACTCAAAACTGACAAGGCAGTAGCAGTAGAAACTAACTTCAAAATAGAAGCAGAATTGACCGATTTTTGAGCATTATATTGAATTTTGTATTCGCCAGTTTGCGTTGAACGAATAGAAGCCGCTACAGTTCCAGAACGAATTTCGGAGTCATTTTGTACGCTATCAATCAATTTTTGAAGGCGTTCAAGAGGAGATGTGATTTGTAGAAAGAAAAATAAAAGTAGTTTCATTTATTTAGGCTTTTGGCTATTAGCGTTTAGCTGTTAGCTTTGTAAAAAATGGAGAGAAATACTGTTTTTTTAGAAAAATGGTTCTGTTTTTTCTTTATAATTTAATACTAAAAGTTAAAAGCTAACAGCGAATTGCCAACACTTTACAATTTTAACGATAATTGTTTAGTTAAAAAAAGAAATCTTTACGTAATTTGTAACACGAATGTTAAGCGAAAACCTTTTTGCTTTAAAATTCTTAATAATTTGATAACTTTTGTATGAAATTAACTTTTTGGGGAGCAACGAGGCAAGTATCTGGTAGTATGTTTTTACTTGAATTTGATGACGAATATAGAGTTTTGATAGATTGTGGAACAGATTTGGAGAGAGATTTTAGCGAAGAAAAACCCAAGCCAGAATATGGAATATTCCCGTTTGACCCTTCACTTATCAATTTAATAATACTCACACACGCCCATATTGACCATTCGGGGCAAATTCCGAATTTATATAAAGAAGGTTTTGAAGGACAAGTGCTTTGCACAAAAGCGACAATGGATTTGGGCGAAATTTTATTGCTTGATTCGGCTTCTTTGAACCAACGAAAATTCAAGGCGATTCACGATAGTAAAAAACGGTCAAAAAAGCGAAAAGATGTAGATTCAAGAGAGCTTTACTTAGAAAGACAAGTAAAAGATGCTCTCGAAAACTTTGTTCCGATTCCTTTTGACCAACGTTTTAAGTTTAAAGATGATGGTTATTTGACATTTATTCCAGCGGGACATTTGCTTGGAGCTGCCCATGTTTATTTGGAGATTTTGGAGAATGGCGAAAAAAAAACTATCTGTTTTTCAGGAGATATTGGACGGAAAAACTACCCACTTTTAATTGACCCGCAACCAATTCCGCAAGTAGATTATTTGATTACAGAAACTACTTATGGCGACCGCCGACACATCAGTGCAAACAAGCCAGAAGAGATTTTGGCTGAGATTATTCAGCGTGCGTGCATTGATATTCCTGGGCGTTTGATTATTCCTTCGTTTAGTGTGGGGCGTACACAAGCCATGCTTTATACGCTCAATAAACTTTATACAGACAAAGGTTTTACGCCAATAAAAGTATTTACCGATAGCCCATTGGCGAAGGCAAGCACTCGAATTTACGAGAAAAGCTATAAGTTGATGAACAAAACAGCTCGTGATTTTCGAGAAGAAAATGAATCACTTTTTGATTTTGAAAATTTAGTATATTTAGAGTCAAATCAAGCAAGTAAGGCAGTTTCAAATCATTCAGAGCCATGTATCATTATTTCGGCATCGGGCATGGTTACAGGAGGCCGAATTGAGCATCATATTCAAGCAAATATTAGTAATCCTTATGCCACAATTTTGATGGTTGGCTATGCCAGTGAAGGTACTTTGGGCTGGAAATTACTAAATGGTGAACGCAAAGAATTGACTATAAATGGCGAAAAACTCCCTGTAAATGCCAATATTGAGAAAATTGATGTCTTTTCAGGACATGGTGATTTAGATGATTTAATTGACTTTGTAAAATCACAAGACAAGCAAAAAACAAAGAAAATATTTTTAGTACACGGCGAACTCAATACCATGCAAAATTTCAAAAATACCCTTGCAACAATTGATTATAACCAAGTTGAAATTCCAGAAAAAGGACAGACTTACGAAATTTAAAATAGTTCTGAGTTCTGAATTCTGAATTCTGAGTTTTCGCTATCAAACTTATATTATTGTCGATACTTAAAATATTTATTGACTGTTAATTTAAATTAGTTTGAAGATGTTTTTTACTCAGAACTCAGAATTCAGAATTCAGAACTCATTTAACTATGAGAACATTACTTGATTTTGAAAAACCCATTGCCGAGCTGGAATCTAAGCTCGAAGATATGAAGCGGCTTGCCGCCGATAATAATGTTGATGTGAGTGGTGCAGTTCGTACTCTTTCAGACAACATCGAAAATTTGAAAAGAGAAACTTTTGCCAATCTTACCCGTTGGCAACGAGTGCAACTTTCTCGCCATCCTGACAGACCTTATACACTTGATTATGTTGAGCGTATATGTCCAGAATTTCATGAATTACACGGGGACCGCACTGTGCGTGATGACCCTGCTATGATTGGTGGTTTTGCAACCATTGATGGGCAAACTGTAATGGTTATAGGACAGCAAAAAGGTAGAAAAACCAAAGAACGTCAACACCGAAATTTTGGAATGCCAAATCCCGAAGGTTATAGAAAAGCTCTTCGATTGATGAAATTGGCCGAAAAATTCAATAAACCAATCGTTACTTTGATTGATACACCAGGGGCATTCCCAGGTTTGGAAGCAGAGGAACGTGGACAAGGCGAAGCTATCGCAAGAAATCTCAAAGAAATGATGCTTTTAAAAGTTCCTGTGATTTGTATTATCATTGGTGAAGGTGCATCGGGTGGAGCTTTGGGAATTGCCATCGGAGATAGGGTTTTGATGCTTGAAAATACTTGGTACTCAGTAATTTCGCCTGAATCTTGCTCTTCAATTTTATGGAGAAGTTGGGATTATAAAGAGCAAGCAGCCGAAGCATTGAAACTGACTGCACCAGATATGCTTCAAAATAAATTAATTGATGGAATCATAGATGAACCTCTCGGTGGAGCTCAACTCGATTGGGACGATATGTCGAATCGTTTGAAAAATAGGATTTTAAGCGAAATTAAAACTTTGGAAGCAATGACCACTCAAGAACGCATTGATTCTCGCATTGAGAAATTCTGTGCTATGGGAGTATTTGAGGAGAATTGATTATACTAATATAGATAATAAAAAAAACGCAATTCTCATTTTTCAGAATTGCTTTTTTTTGCTTCAAATTGCCAAAAAAGTACTTCCATCTTCAATATGCTCTACAAAATATTGAATATTTTTGTTCTCAAAAGTTTCAAATATTTTACTTCTGCACACTTCAAATTCATCATGCATCGGGCATGGATTTTCGTATGAACATTCTTCTCTTCCCAAAAAGCATTTCTTCAAAACACCTAAACCATCAATTGCTTCAACTATTTTTATAAGTGAAAGCTCTAATATGTAATCATTTACATAAAATCCTCCGTGTGGGCCTTTTGTTGATTTTAGAATATCTTTTCTGACCAATTCTTGAAGAATTTTTCCCATAAATTGTTGTGGAACTTTCAATTCTTCTGCAATTTCTTGCACACCTATTTTCTTATTAATATTTTCTTCTAATGCTAAAAAAATCACGCCTCTAATAGCATATCCGCAAGTTTTAGAAATCATAATACAGCTTTTAATCAATTGTTTTTTCACAAAACTACCAATTTTCTCTTATTCTTTAAGTTTTGTGTCAGTCAAGATTTCTTTTCTTTTTGGTAAGAAAAGAGTTGTAAAGGTATTTTAGGCATCGTTTTCATTTTATGATTAATGTCATATATACACATGAATATAAATCATATTTAACATTTAAGGAAGCAAATACATTTGTGTCATAATAAAAGATATTTACATCTTAATATATTTTACTAATCAAACCTTTAAGTCAAAATGAAAAAAAGTATTCTAATTATGTCGGCACTGACAATTTTTCTTTGGAGTTGTGGAGGTGCCGAAAAAAGAGCTGAAAGTCCAGAAACCGATGATTCTGCTCTTCTTAAACAAGAAGAAGTTCATGGTACAGAAGTCAAAGAAATCAATCTAACCAGTCCTTTAGACCAAACTATGATTAAGGAGGGGCAGGGTATTTATGATTTAAAATGCTCGGCGTGCCATAAACTCACCGATGAACGCATCGTTGGGCCGGGTTGGAAAGGTGTTACGCAAAGACGAAAACCCGTTTGGATTATCAATATGATTACAAACGTGGACATGATGCTTGAAAAAGACGAAGAAGCTCAAAAAATGCTTGAAACTTGTTTAGTCAGAATGCCAAATCAGAATATTTCTGAGAAAGAAGCAAGAAGCGTAATTGAATTTATGAGACAAAATGATGGTGAAAAATAGACCATTTACTAAAATTGATTTTAAAAATAACAATAAAATGAAAACAAAAATAACTTTAAGTTTTTTGGCTATTACTGCCATTTTTGTAGGGCTAAATGCCTGTAAACCAACCAATGACAAGGGCAAAGGCTCTTCGTTTTTGGCGGGTGATGCTGCACAAAAAGTATATGTTGCCCCTGGAACGCACGATGAATTTTATAACATCGTTTCGGGTGGCTTTAATGGGCAACTTTCGGTGGTTGGTTTGCCTTCGGGAAGAGTTTTGAAAATTATTCCTGTGTTTTCTCAATTTGCAGAAAGCGGTTGGGGATATAGCGAAGAAACCAAGCCAATGTTGAACACATCACACGGTTTTATTCCGTGGGACGACTCTCACCACGTGGCACTTTCGACTACAAATAGTGAACATGACGGCCGCTGGGCATTTATTAATGGAAATAATACGCCCCGAATTGCACGTGTGAGTTTATCAACTTTCAGAACTGAAGAAATTATCGAAATTCCAAATTCGGGAGGCAATCACTCTTCGCCATTTGTTACGGCAAATACTGAATATGCAGTGGCAGGAACTCGTTTTTCGGTGCCACCAGACGCTAACGCCGATGTGCCTATTAGCTCATTCAAACAAAACTTTAAAGGTTATATCAGTTTTGTGAGTATCGACAAAACTACTGGTAAAATGGGTATTAAATTTCAGCTAAAAACCCCAGGTGTGAGCTTTGATTTGGCTCGTGCGGGTAAAGGAAAGTCGGCAGGTTGGTTCTTTTTCTCAACTTATAATACTGAGCAAGCAAACTCATTATTGGAAGTAAACGCTTCGCAGAAAGACAAAGACTTTATTTTGGCTGTAAATTGGAAAAAAGCGGAGGAATATTTGGCACAAGGAAAAGGCAAAAAAGAGAAAGCCAATTATGCTCATAATATATATGACGAACGCACACACTCGGCAACTTCAACAATTATGAATGAAGTGATGACGCTCGACCCAAAAGAATGTCCAGATATGTTGTATTTTATGCCATGTCCAAAATCGCCTCATGGCTGTGATGTTGACCCAACTGGACAATACATAGTTGGTTCGGGAAAATTGGCGGCGGTTATTCCTGTATTTTCTTTTGCAAAAATGGAAAAAGCAATCGCTGACAAGAATTTTGATGGAAACTTTGACGGAATCCCAGTTTTGAAATACGATGCTGTGTTACACGGAGAAGTGAAAAAGCCAGGTTTAGGGCCATTGCACACCGAGTTTGATGGTCAAGGGAATGCCATTACTTCGTTCTTCGTTTCTTCTGAATTAGTAAAATGGAATATCGAAAAACTTGAAGTTATTGACCGTGTACCTACTTTCTATTCGGTTGGACATTTGAGTATTCCTGGTGGGCCAACAGCAAAACCTTATGGAAAATATGTGGTTGCTTATAATAAAATTACGAAAGACAGATATTTGCCAACTGGACCAGAATTGGCACAATCGGCTCAATTATATGACATTTCTGGCGAAAAAATGAAGTTATTGCTTGATTTTCCTACAATTGGAGAGCCACATTATGCCGAATCAATTCCTGCTTCTTTGATTGAGAAAAACTCTAAAAAGATTTTTAAACTCGAAGAAAACTTCCACCCTTATGTAACCAAAGGTGAGAAAGAAGCAAAAGTTGTGAGAAAAGGAAATGAAGTTCACGTTTATATGACTTCGATTCGCTCGCACTTTACACCCGATAATATTGAAGGCGTGAAATTGGGCGACGTGGTTTATTTCCACGTAACAAACTTAGAGCAAGATTGGGACGTTCCACACGGATTTGCGGTTCGAGGAGCGGCAACTTCCGAGATTTTAATTATGCCTGGTGAAACTTGTACCCTGAAATGGACTCCTACGAAAGTTGGTGTAACGCCAATGTACTGCACAGATTTCTGCTCGGCACTTCACCAAGAAATGCAAGGTTATGTTAGGGTTTCGCCTGCTGGTAGCAATGTTCCTTTGAGCTGGCATACTGGTAAAAATCCAGAAGCCGATGCTGCGAAAAAGACTGAGGCAGTTTCAAAGAAATAATCAAAAAAAATGGAGTGAAAGAGTTCTTCTTTCACTCCAAATTAAAAACTCATCAATTACTATTTCATGAAACCACTCAAACGTTCATCACAAATTTGGTTAGGTCTTGGTTCGTTGGCATTGATAGCAACATTCTTTTTACCTATCTGGCGAATCGACCTTTGGGCTCCACAGTATCCAGAAGGCTTATCAATGAAAATTTGGTTATCAAAACTTTCGGGCGATGTTGAAATTATCAATGGTTTGAACCACTATATAGGCATGGCTCACATCAAAGAAGAAATGTTTCCCGAATTCAAAATTCTTAATTATTGCATCGCTTTTATCATTGTTGCTGGCTTGCTCACAGCTATGGCAAGAAGCAAAAAAGGTTTGATTGCTTTTCTATCGCTTTTGGTGGTTTCGGGAGCAATTGCTTTGTATGATTTTTGGCAATGGGGCTACGAATATGGTCATAATTTGAGCGATGATGCCGCAATAAAAGTACCAGGAATGGCTTACCAACCCCCACTTATCGGCTACAAAGAATTGTTGAATTTTGGAGCATATTCTATACCCGACACGGGCGGTTGGATAGTAGTTGGGCTTGGAATTATTACCATTGGAGTATTGATTTACGAATTCAAATTCAATAAATAAATGAAAAACATTGGACTTTTTAAGCCGTTTTTGATTGCCTTTTTAGGAATAATACATATGATGTCATGTACGACTGAAACGGAGCCAATCAACTACGGAAAAGACAATTGTCAGTTTTGCAAAATGACGATTATGGATAATAAGTATGGTTGCGAGGTAGTTACTCAAAAAGGCAAAGTTTTTAAATTTGATGATGTGAGTTGCATGATAAAATACATTAATATTTCGGAACAAACGCCAAAAGAATATGCACAGATTGTAGTCAATAGCTATGACAAACCAGCCAATTTGGTTGATGTCAATCAATTGTTTTTTGTGGTTTCGCCCAATTTTGCAAGTCCAATGATGGGAAATGTAGCTGCATTTTCAACTGAAAAACAAGCCAGCGAAACAATAAAAAAAGATAGTTTAGCCAAAAAATATACGTGGAATGAATTAGTCAAAAAATTCTGATGAAAAACCTCTTATTCATATTGTTCATTTCTTTTCCTTCGATTGTTTTAGCAAAAACTTGGCAAGTTAAAAATGTCAATCAATTGCAAAATGCAGTCAGAATGGCTCAAAAAGGAGATATTATTGAGGTTTTTGCGGGAAATTACCTTTTGAAAGATTTAAAAATAGACAAATCTCTGACAATTATTGGTAAAAACTTCCCTGTTTTTGATGCTCAATTTAAAGGTGAAATTCTGACAGTTTCGGCAAATGATGTGAGTATTACTGGCATACAATTTCAGAATGTAGGCGAAACCAGCATGATTGATTGGGCGGCTGTAAAAGTTTTAGAATCGGAACGGGTGAAGATTTTTAATAACAAATTTAACCATTGCTATTTTGGAGTTTACTTGTCTTCATCGAATCATTGTTTGGTCAAAAATAATCAAGTTATCGGCATTCCAAAAGAAGAGCAAACCACAGGAAATGGCATTCATGCATGGAAGTGCGACAGCATTACGATTCAGAATAATTATGTGGAAGGACACCGAGACGGCATCTATTTTGAGTTTGTAACAAACTCAATTATTGAACATAATTATAGCACAAAAAACATTCGCTACGGGCTTCATTTTATGTTTTCGCACAAAAATACTTATCAATACAACACTTTTGCAAAAAACGGTGCTGGTGTGGCAGTGATGTACACTAAAGGCGTGATTATGAAGCATAATCTGTTTGAAAATAATTGGGGCGGCTCGGCTTTTGGCATTTTGCTAAAAGATATTTCGGACAGCGAAATTGAGCATAATGTTTTTAATTCAAACACAGTCGGAGTTTATATGGAGGGTTGTAGTCGCTTAAATTTCAAAGAAAATATTTTCAATCAAAATGGAATTGCTCTCAGAATTCAAGCCAATTGCGACGAAAATACTATAGAAAAGAATAATTTCTTAGCTAATACGTTTGATGTTGCCACCAACGGAAATGCGGTTTTTAATTACCTCAAAGAAAATTATTGGGACAAATACGAGGGATACGATTTAAACCATGATGGTATTGGTGATATTTCTTACCGTCCTGTAAGTTTGTTTTCGACGCTAATTGAGCGAATGCCGCAAGCCATGATTTTGTTGCGAAGTTTTACGGCAACACTACTCGACAAAATTGAAAAAATAATTCCAAGCCTTACGCCCGAAAACCTAAAAGATGAAAATCCACGAATGAAACCAAATTTGATTCAACCTATAAAAGCATAAAGAAGAAAATGATTCAATTTGAAAATATAAACAAATCGTTTGGCAAACTTCAAGTGCTGAAAGAGATTTCGGTGAGCTTTGAGCAAGGGCAATCGGTTGCGATACTTGGTCCGAATGGTTCTGGAAAAACAACTTTGATAAAAACACTTTTGGGTATGGTCGTTCCTGACAGCGGAACAATATTTTTCGAGCAAAAATCAATTAAAAATGCTTTTTTATATCGAAACGAGATTGGTTATATGCCACAAATCGGGCATTATCCGCCAAACTTAAAAATCAGTCAATTGATTGAAATGATGATTGATATCAGAGGCTCAAAAGAAAAAAATATCGAATTGGATGAAGAACTAATTGAAGCATTTAAACTAAAATCCATTGAAAATAAGCCTTTGGGGACACTTTCGGGTGGAACAACGCAGAAAGTAAGTGTGGCTTTGGCATTTTTATTCAATCCAAAAGTGTTGATTTTGGATGAACCAACGGCGGGTTTAGACCCACTCTCGAGCGAGATTTTAAAGGCAAAAATTCACAAAGAAAAGCAAAATGGTAAACTGATTTTGATAACTTCACACATCATGTCAGATTTGGAAGAATTGGCAAGTCATATCATGTATTTACAAGATGGGAAACTACAATTTTTCAAGGAATTAGAGTTTTTGAAAATAGAATTTGGCGAAGAGCGACTGAATAAAATCATTGCTATGGTAATGCAAAAAAAAACTAAAATTTATGTTTCTGTTTAGACTTGTATTTTTTAGAAGCCCAGCCCGAAAATTTACTGTTCGAGCGACAGCGAGTTTAAATTTTCTTGATTTTTTTACGGTCCGCCGCAGCGGTTACTTTTTGTATCAAGACAAAAAGTAAGGCAGAGATAAAACATCGAATCAGTATTTTTTGAAGTTTAAATAGTTTCTATGAATAATCTTAATCAATACCATGACAAAAGTTATTAAATATGTGGTTTATGACATCATCCGCAATCGTTTTGTGATTGGATATACCCTGCTTTTATTAGTGATGAGTTTGAGCTTTTTTGGCTTTGAGTCTGACCCAAACAAAGGCTTATTGAGTATGTTGAATATCATTTTGATGGTGGTTCCGCTCGTGAGTATCATTTTTTCAACGATTCATTTCTATAATTCTTATGAATTTTTGGAGCTACTTTCAGCCCAGCCCATGAGTCGAAAAACTATTTTTTTTAGCCAATATTTTGGGGTTTGTATTTCATTGAGTTTGGCTTTTTTGCTTGGTGTAGGCTTGCCAACTTATATTTTTGAAGGCTCAGTAAGAGGTTTTACTTTAATTAGTAGCGGACTTTTATTGACTTTGATTTTTGTTTCAATCGCTTTTTTTGCCTCAGTTTTTACACGTGATAAAGCCAAAGGAATAGGCATTGCAATGGCACTTTGGTTTTACTTGTGTCTGTTGTCCGATGGACTGGTTTTGTCGGCTTTGTTGGCATTTAGCGACTATCCGATGGAAAAAGCATCTTTGGTTTTTACAGCATTTAACCCGACTGACTTAGCAAGAATTTTGGTCTTGATGAAACTCGATGTTTCGGCATTAATGGGCATTACGGGTGCAGTTTTTCAGAACTTTTTTAGCTCAAATATTGGCATTTCTATTGCTTTTTTTCTCTTAATTCTATGGATAATTATTCCAATTTCTTGGGCTTTCAGACTATTTAACAAAAAAGATTTATAACCAATTTTAAATTTTATCAATTATGAAAACCGTAATTTCTACGCTTAGTTTATTTGTATTATTGGCAGCTTGCCAAAACAAAACGGAAACTTCTACTGAAACAGCAACTGCTGCAACGCCTGTAATGGGAGGACAATCGGCAGTTTCAGACGATGTTTCACAAAAAGATGTAGTAAAAGTTGCAGTTGGTTCGCCCGACCACACAACATTAGTCGCTGCTCTTCAAGCGGCAGATTTGGTAAATTCGCTTTCAAATGCAGGTCCTTTTACAGTTTTTGCACCAACAAATGCTGCTTTTGATAAATTACCCAAAGGCACGGTTGAAGATTTATTGAAACCCGAAAATAAAAGTAAATTAGAAAATATTTTACAACACCACGTAATGACTTCGGCACTTGCGGCAGATTTTTTTCAAGATGGACAAACAATGGGAATGGTTGATGGCACGAATGTAACTTTTACCGTAAAAGGAACTGATTTATTTGTAGATGGAAATAAAGTTTTAGCCTCTGCAAGAGCCTCAAATGGTTGGGTACATATTATTGATACGGTTTTATTGCCAAAATGATAAAAAAAAATGGTGGTTGAGCTAAATATCAACCACCATTTTTATTGCTATACTTTGAGTTTTTCTGGGTCTTGGCGAGTATCAAAAATTGTATTTATGTACACTTTATTACTCCGAAATGAGTAGATGATTTTGTAATAACCTTCTACTAAAAAAAGATACTCTTGTCTTGTTTGAATTGGTTGAATCTTGCCAGAAAGCGGGAAATCTTGTAACTGCCGAGTTCTTTCAATAATTTTATCAATTACTTTCGACGCTTTGTCAATTCCCAAGAAATCTTCGATTTGAAGTAAATCATCAAATGCTTCATTCGTCCAAATAGTGGTAAATTCAGCCATTATTTAACTCTGTTTTTGAAATAAACCTCAACTTCGTTTTGACTATAAACATTTCCTTCAATTATGTCTTTTTCGGAATTTTCTAATTTATTCAAAAATTCTCGTTGCGACATTGGGCTAAATTCTGTTTTAAGCTTCTTTGATTTTTCACTTCGGAGCAAATTACTTAATTTATTGATAATTTGCTCATCATTTAGTCTAAGATACTCTTGTAGAAAAAGCATCTTATGAGATTGAATATCGTTAGTCATTTCTTTATTTTTTTTACGAAACTACGTTCTATTTTAAAAATTTCAAAATAAATAATCAAAAAAAGCAATTCAGGTGAACTGAATTGCTTTTTTGTAATTGTCTAACCGTAGCCCGAGCGTAGCCGAGGGCTATTTTACTGCCACCAATTCAATTTCAAATATCAAATCTTGTCCAGCCAAAGGATGATTTCCGTCAAGAACAACTTTGGTTGCCGAAACTTCACGAACAATTACGGGCATTTCTTGCTGACCGTTGTGCATATTGATTGTTCCGCCAACTTCCATCTGAATATCATCTGGTACATCCAAACGGTTGAATGTGAAAATCATTTCTTCCGAAGCAGAACCATAAGCTTCATCAACTGGAATAAATACTGTTTTTGTTTCGCCGATGGTCATTCCAGTTACGCCTGAGTCAAATCCTGTGATAACCATCCCACTACCAACCTGAAACTCTAATGGGCTACGCCCTTCTGAACTGTCGAACACCGTACCATCGGTTAGCGTTCCTTTATAATGTACCGCTACATTATCGCCTGATTTTACCATTTTTTCTTTAATTATGACGGGGTCGCCCGTGCGATTATAAATGATGAATTATGAGTGGAGCAACGCTGAATTCTGATCTGAAAAACTCAGAATTCAGCACCGCACGGGCGGCCCCGTCAGAATTCACAACTCTTTTAGTACGCTCTTGCAAAAACTACTCTTTTTGTAGAAGGATTACCTGAATATACACAAGTTCCTGCTTCGTCGGCTGCATCCAAAGGAATACAACGAATAGTTGCTTTGGTCAGTTCTTTGATTTTTTCTTCTGTTTCCGAACTTCCGTCCCAATGACATAGTAAGAAACCACCTTTTTCGATTTGCTCTTTAAATTCGTCCCAAGTATCAATTTTAAAAGTATTTTCTTCACGGAAATTCAAGGCTTTTGTATAAATCGCTTCTTGAATTTCGTTCAATAAATCCTTAATATAAACTGCAACTCCTTCCATTGGACGAGTTTCTTTGGTCAAATTATCTCTACGAGCAACTTCAATTTGTCCACTTGCCAAATCACGCATACCGATTGCCATTCTGATAGGCACACCTTTTAATTCATATTCTGCAAATTTATAACCTGGTCGGAAAGCATCGTTATCATCAAATTTTACAACGATTCCATAAGATTTCAATTCCTGCATAATTGGTAAAATTACAGCCTTTATTGCTTCCAATTCTTCATCGCCCTTATATATAGGTACAATAACGACATGAATCGGTGCTAATTTTGGAGGAAGTACCAAGCCTAAATCGTCAGAGTGAGCCATAATTAAAGCCCCCATCAAACGTGTGCTTGCTCCCCACGAAGTTCCCCAAACATGGTCGAGTTTCCCTTCTTTCGATTGGAATTTTACATCAAATGCTTTGGCAAAATTTTGTCCTAAAAAGTGAGAAGTTCCAGCTTGAAGTGCCTTCCCATCTTGCATCATTGCTTCTATACAAAGCGTTTCTTCTGCTCCAGCAAATCGCTCATTGGCAGTTTTAAAACCTTTTAGTACAGGAACTGACATCCATTCTTCGGCAAATTTGGCATAAACCTCCAACATTTGCTTTGTTTCTGCCAATGCTTCTTGCTCGGTCGAGTGAGCGGTATGTCCTTCTTGCCACAAAAATTCTGTTGTACGCAAAAACATTCTTGTACGCATTTCCCAACGCACTACATTTGCCCATTGATTTATCAAAATCGGCAAATCACGGTAAGACTGAATCCAGTTTTTGTAAGTACTCCAAATAATGGCTTCACTGGTTGGACGAACAACCAATTCTTCTTCCAATTTTGCTTCTGGGTCAACAATCAATTTGCCTTTATTATTTGGGTCAGCTTTTAGGCGATAATGCGTAACAACGGCACATTCTTTGGCAAAACCCTCTGCATTTTTTTCTTCGGCTTCAAACAAACTTTTAGGCACAAAAAGTGGAAAATAAGCATTTGTATGACCTGTTTCTTTAAACATATCATCTAAGGCACGTTGCATTTTTTCCCAAATCGAATACCCGTAAGGTTTGATTACCATGCAACCACGCACGGCAGAATTTTCAGCTAAATCAGCACGTTTTACTAATTCGTTGTACCACTCCGAATAATTTTCACTACGTTTTGGAAGACCCTTACTCATAAATTTAATGTAGAATGTAGAATTAAGAATGTAGAACGACTAATTTCATAAGTAAAATTTATCAAAATTGTAAAATAAACTGTACTGTTAATGAAGTGTTAAACTTTCTACGTTTGAAACCCCTTTGATGATTTTTTGTTTGAATTATTTGACGAGTTTATTTGTTGTTTTCTTAGAAAAGAACAAATAAATATTATTTCAATGAAATTTGAAGTTAATATTTACTCTAAATCACTTGCAAAGATAGGTTTTTAAATTAAGTTTGTAAAATAATGTTACTTTTCAATCTTTGTTAGTCAGAATGTCGTAATTTGCGGAACAGCTGCAATTAAATTGTTTTTTTTGAAGCAGTACACCGTCCGTTAGTTTTTAAAATAAAAAATATTTTTTTTAACGTACAACCTTTTCTTTTTCATTCGCATCATATACATAGTAACGAATTGGTTTAAACCACTTTTAATAAATAATACAATGAACACTCTCAAATATTTATCAATCGCAGTTCTTTTGGGTGCATCTGCTTGCAGTCAAAAACAAATAGCAACCCAAGGCGACTATGATGATACTTATGGCTCATCGAAAGATGCTCCGCAAGTAGTTTATAGACCTCAGCCTGTAAATCCTGACCAAGCTGAAAACCAACGCTATCAAGCTGAAGAGCTAGCACAAAGTGGAACAGGAACTGACGAATATTATGACGAAAATTATGTAAATTCTCGCAAAGCAATTCGTAATAATAATGGTGGAACAGGTTATAATTCTGGTTTTTCAAATGGTTATCAGTCAGGTTGGAATGATTATGCTTGGAGTCAGCCAATGGGTTGGTCAAGTCCATATAGTATGTATGGTTATAATAGTCCTTTTGGATTTAATTCTTTTGGAAATGGTTTCGGAGGCTTTGGTAATAGTTGGGGAAATGGTTTTGGCGGATTTGGCAATAGCTGGGGAAGTTATGGCTCAGGATTTGGAATGGGTTTTGGCTTAGGAAGCATGTATGGTTCTTTTAATAGCCCTTTTAACTCTTGGTACAACCCATATAACTCGTTTTATAACCCGTATAATTCATGGAATAATTATAGTTTTTATGACCCATATCGTTATGGCGGAGGTTTTGGGAACTCATATTATAGCAACAACTATTACTCAAATAATAATGTAACTAATGGCGTAAATGGTGCGGCTTCAAAAAATCGCACTTATGGTCCACGTGATGGTGGAAGTGGCTCAAGCACTTATAACAAAGGCTTTACGAATGCAGGTGTTAGAAATGATGGAGTAAATAATGGCGGTAATGTTCGTACTACTAATGGTGCTACTGATAGAAATTCAAATGGTGGCTATGCAACTCCTCGTAGAAATGGTAGCTGGAATGGAAGTGATGCAAGTAATACTTACAACAGAGAAAATACTCGTAGTTACGGTGGAAGTTCTACCAATTCGAATAGTACAAGCAATGATACTTATGCTCGTCCACGTAGAAATGGAAGCTATGAAGGTGGAAGTAGTAGTTCAACACAAAGCAATTCAAATTCTGGTGGATACAATTATAGCCGCCCATCAACAGGAAATGGTTCAAGTTCTTCAGGAAATTATTCAAGTGGAAGTGGTTCTCAATCAAGAAGTTCATCTTCTTCATCAGATAATTATTCGAGAGGTTCATCAAGCCCGTCTTATTCATCACCTTCTTCAAGCAGTAGCAGTGGAAGTTTTTCTTCTGGAAGCTCTTCAGGTTCAAGTAGTGGCGGTGGAAGTAGCCGTGGGCCGAGGTAATATTTATCTAAATGATTAAGGTTTTGTTCATGCTCGTAAAAGAGAATCATTAATAATAAAATTCTGAAACCTCGCTGAATCATAGCGTTTGGCGAGGTTTCTATGTAAAAATAGCTAATTAAATAGCAAAATTATTTCGCTTATGAAGTATCTTGACTAATGATTTAGGTTAAAAAAAATATTTTGAAATAAAGCATGAAAGAATTTATTCACACATTCTCTCAATCAAAATTCAATTTTAATTTAAGGTCTGGTTTATAATTCTTCAAAAAAACAGTTAATTAAGATGAAAATTTCACAAATCTTTATAGCATCAGCTTTACTTCTTAGTGGAATTAAAGCACAAGGACAGTTGAGTTTAGGTGGGCATTTTTATGGTGAAGATGCGTTTCGATATTCTCAATCAAAAACATCAGGCTCGGCACGTATGCAGGCATTGGGCGGAGGCTATTCGGCTCTTGGAGGCGATGCAACCAACGCATATTCAAATCCCGCAGGTTTGGGCTTTTATAATCGGTCAGAGTTGAGTATCACACCAATTTTCAACACCTTAAAAACCGCTTCTTCTTACATTGGTTCAACGACCCAATCAAGTACATCGAATGCAAATATTGGGCAATTAGGTCTTATTTTGAGTAGTGGTGGTACAGGAACTCGCAAAAAACGATCTTCTTTGGCAATTACTTATTCAAAACAAGTAAATCTTTTGTCCGATTTTAGTTATGCGGGACAAAATAAGAAAAGCTCAATGATGGATTATTTTGCAGAAAAGGCGACTCGAAGAGGAGTTAATTCTGCAACTTTAGATGGAGAATTTGACACTAATTCTGGGAGTGCATCAACCTCAACAGCAATGTATTATCAAGCATTTATGATTGATCCAGTTTCGGGAAGTGGGGCACCATATACTAAAATTGAGAAAAGTTTGCCTGTTAATCAAACAGGTAGAAACTCAAGTACAGGTGCAGTAAGTCAGTGGAATATTGGTTATGGTGCAAATTTTGATGATAAAACTTATCTTGGGTTTTCGGTAGGGTTTGTAAGAATGAATTATGAATATTTAGGCAATCATGATGAGCAATTTCCAACTGGAAAGGTTTTCAATGGTTTCAAATTTAATGATGATTTATATACACGCGGTGGTGGAATCAATCTTTCAGCTGGTGCAATTATTAAGTTAACTGAGAGTATTAGTCTTGGTGCAAATGTTACAACACCGACTTGGATTACTTTGAATGAGATTTATAATTCGAGTATAACAGTAGACCAAAAACCAAATACTTTTACTACTGACTATAAGACAGTTACTACAGACGAAAACGTTTTTACATATTCGCTCAGAACACCTTTGCGAGCAAGTGGAGGAGCAACTTTCTTTTTGCCAAGCAAAAAAGGTTTTATCACTGCCGATGCCGAATATGTAGGATATAGAAATATGGGAATCAAAGACCCAGAAGATAATACTTGGGGAGCAACTCAAAATAAAGCTATTCAAAGCGTTTATAAAGATGCAGTAAATTTGAAAGCTGGTGCCGAATATCGAGTTGAAAACATTCGTTTACGTGCAGGTGTGAAATATATGCCAGACCCATTCAAACAAAAAGTTGATAATTTAGACCGTTCGCAAATGCTTTTTTCTGGTGGTGTGGGTTATCGTTCGTCGAAATTTTTTGTAGATTTAGCAGGTGTTTATAATAAATTTACGAGTGCTTATACGCCTTATGAATTGACAAATACAGCTAATTTTGCTTCTGCAAATCTTGCAAATACTCAAACAAGTTTTGTCATTTCGGTCGGGACATTCTTTTAGTTAATGGACGACGAACATTGGTCCATAGTAGTTTGAGTTATCAATAAAAAAGCATCTGAAAACTAAAAGTTTCAGATGCTTTTTTGCTTTTAAACTATCGACAATTCTCTATTGACTTTCTTATTTTTTTGCAAACTCTGCATCAATAATCCAAAGGATACTTTCGGGGTCGGTATCGCCTTCAATAGTAATATCAGCTTGTTGATAAATTTGTAATCGATTGTTGTATTTTTCCGTTACCTCTTTTAGTAAATTTTCGCTTTCTAAGTCGAATAATGGACGTTCATTTTTCTTTGAAACCCTCATCCTTTCAACAATCATTTCAGGTTTTACGTCAAGAAAGATACTTATTCCATTATTTTTGATATATTCCAAGCCATCATAAAAGCATGGCGTACCTCCGCCAGTTGCGATTACGAGTTTATCATCTTTTTGTATTTTTTTAAGTTGTTGGTTTTCTACTTTTCGGTAATATTCTTCACCGTTCAAAGCAAAAATTTCAGATACTTTCTTTCCTTCCGATGTTTCTATGCGAGTATCTAAATCAACAAAATCATAGCCGAGCGTTTTTGCAATTTGTCTGCCAAGCGTACTTTTGCCCGATGAAGGCATTCCAATTAGAAAAATATTTGTAGTCATTCTTTGGATTAAGTGTGTTTATTTTAGTTTTTCCGCTAACTCTTCTTTGTTTGGAATACTGTGGTTGCCCCATTTTCCTTTTACTACACCATTTTGTAACAAAATCACACAAGGATTTGTTCGTGCCATTGTTTTCAAAACGGTAGCATCGGCAGAGAAATAAGGAGTTTTGATGTCATTTACATCGCTAAACTTTTGATAATCAGTTTGTATCACCGAAGTCAAAATCATTGGTGTGATGCCCATTTTTTCTGATTCAGCAATCAATGACTTTAATTGTAGCATTTGCTCACTATCAATTCCTTCAACACCCTTAAAAATCACTAATAATTTATTTGTGGTAAATGTCGAATCAGTATAATTATTTCCTTGCAAATCGCTAATTGAATAATCAGTAATTTTTGGCTTTAATTTATCTTCATTTAATGTTTCTAAAGACACATATTTATAAGTGAGGGTATCCATCAAATATTCTATTGAAACAATTTCTTCGTTCGTTTTTTTGTTCAAAAAAGTAAATTCCATGTCTGGTTTTACGCCCGTAGGTTTCATTTGTTCAGGAATACTTTTTCCGATAGCATAAGGCAAAAAATCAATAGGAGGAAGGTAACGAATAGCATAAATACCAATGCCAAATGAAAGAATAGTTGTGGCAATCATCACCAAATTTTGACCAGAATTTGCATATTTATTTCTGTAAATAAAGATAATGACAATCAAAATCGTCAAGAAAATATCTTTTTGGAAAGAAGTCCAAGGTTTGAGTTTCAAGAAATCACCGAAACAACCACAGTCAGTAACTTTATTGAAATAGGCTGAATAGAAAGTCAGGAAAGTAAAGAAAACGATGATTCCGAGCAACAACCAAGAGGTGATTTTCATGCGATAGGATAGGAGCGTAGCTACCCCCAAAATAACTTCTAAGGCACAGAAAATCAACGATAAAATCAATGAATTATGAGCAAAAAGCATGAAAAAACCTTGCAACGCAGGCAAATCTTGTGCAAAAACCTCAAAATATTCTTCAAGTTTGATACCTGTACCAACAGGGTCAACGACTTTCACGAAGCCAGAAAAAATAAAAATTACGCCAACGATTATTCGGGCAATTTGAAAAAATAGTTTCATAAAATCAAATGAGTGAATGATTGATGCGGAACGCCGCCCGTTATAAATGAGTGAATATTCAAAGTTAACTTTGAAATTACTTAAAAACTGTTAATCGTTTGTTAAAAATTTGTTGTGGTTGAGTTTAATGATAATTGTACATTGATAATTGATAATTGAATCATTGCTGCCCTTGTGCTTGTCCTAATTTTATCATACAAAAAACGGCATAATTGATAATATCTTGATAGCCCGATTTAATGCCTTCCGACACCAAAGTTTTGCCTTGGTTGTCTTCAATTTGTTTGATTCTGAATAGTTTCATCAAAATAATATCTGTCATTGAGCTGACACGCATATCTCGCCAAGCCTCACCGTAGTCGTGGTTTTTGTTGAAAAGCAACTCCATAACTTCAGAAATTTGTTTTTTATACATTTCTTGCAATTGTGTAAATGGAATTTCGAGTTCGGAACTGTCTTTCAATTCGGCTTGAATCAATGCCATTACACAATAGTTGATAATGCCAATAAATTCGGGTACTTCGCCTTCATCAACTCGACTAAAACCATTGTCTTGCAGCGTGCGAATGCGTTGAGCTTTGATGAAAATTTGGTCGGTAATGCTCGGTAAACGAAGGATTCGCCAAGAAGTGCCATAATCTTTGTTCTTTTTCTCAAACAATTCTTGACAAATCTTAATTATATGTTTGTATTCGATTTCTGTATTGTTCATTTATTTTGGCTTTTGGCTATTAGCAATTAGCCTTTAGCTTTTTTTTATATTGAAAAACCATCACTTTTGTAAAAATATTTAGAAGATATTTTCCTTTGAAGGCTAAAATCGGACCGCCGATGCGGCTAAGTGCCAAAAGCTAATAGCTTCTACTTTGCAAAATTATAAAACTTAGCTTCCAATAGCAAATGACATTGAAAAGTATTAACGTAAATGGTCACCTGATTGATTTTTCTACACCAAAAGTGATGGGGATTTTGAATGTTACACCCGATTCTTTTTTTGAAAAAAGTCGTTATTCTGTTGGGCGGCACTCCGCTCATAATCAGTCAATTATTGATAAAGTAGGAGAAATGATTGTGCAAGGTGCAACATTTATTGACATTGGAGGATATTCAACTCGACCTCATGCAATTGATATTAGTATTGCCGAAGAGTTAGACCGAGTTTTGCCTGTAATCGGAATAATTAACAAAAATTTTCCAGAAATAGCCATTTCGATTGATACGTTCAGGAGTGAAGTTGCTCGCAAAGCTGTTGAATTTGGTGCAAGTATTATCAATGATATTTCTGGTGGAAATTTGGACGAAAATATGTTTCAAACCGTCGCAGATTTAAAAGTTCCTTATATTTTGATGCACAGCCGAGGAAATCCCGAAACAATGAGCCAACTCAATGATTATCAAGAGCTTACGCTTGATGTTATTACCGAATTGCAGCAGAAAGTTTATCAATTGCGTCAATTAGGAGTGAAAGATATTATCATTGACCCTGGTTTTGGCTTTGCAAAAAATGCTGCACAAGGATTCGAAATGATGCTAAATTTGGCAGCTTTTAAGATAATGGATTTGCCTCTTTTAATAGGGATTTCAAGAAAATCAATGATTTGGCGAACGCTCAATATCACCGCAAATGAAGCATTAAATGGCACTACTGCCTTAAATATGTTTGCTTTAATGCAAGGAGCAAAAATCTTGCGTGTACATGATGTAAAAGAAGCGATGGAAACGGTGAGGATTTTTGAAGAAATAAATGTAGAACGGATTTCCTACTGAGGTTGCAGGCAACTCCGTTCCCGCTCATTTCGCCACTACATTTCTAATCAACCTAATTACAATTCCGTAGAAAATAACTAAACAAACAAAAATTAGCCCCCAAGATGTAAGGGTATTTTGTTTAAAATATAGAAAGAAAACAGTCCCCACAATGCCGACCCAAAAGAAAAGTCGGGCTGTAAATCGTTGAATTTGTCGAGATTTACTTTCTTCAAAAGGTGCTTTATTATGCAAAAACCAACCATTTCCTGCAAAAATACTTGTAGGATGAATATTTTGACGAAAATTCCCACTGGCAAACAAAAATAATGACAATGCAACGCCCATTAGGCGAGGCTTATCATTTTCGAGGTCATTTAGCAAATAATAAAACAAAATAAAACCCAAAGCCGCCAAGTATGATGACCAAATCAAACGAATGCGTTTATCACTTCTAAGCAAAAACTCGGCATTTGGTTTTTTGCTATCTAAATATTGCATCAAAAGAGGGAAAATATAGAAGAAACTCACTGCAATTCCATATAAATAGATGCTATTTTGAATATATACTTCTGATTTTTGTCCTAAATTAATTAAAAGATAAGCAAATGGCGAAAGCACAATTGTTAGGATTGATAGTTCGAAAAGTAAGTGCTTTTTCATAATAAATATTTGTGGTTTGCACTCAACAAACATAAATGATTTCTTAAGTCGCAAAAGACTTACCCTAAGAACCTTAGATTTTCATATTCTGAGCAATAGTTGACATAATTCGTTGGAATTTAACAACCCAAGATTTGAAGTTTATTATTCAAAAATATTATATAAACCAATGCATATTATCAGAATAGAAATTGAAGTAAGACCGAAAAGTATCCAATTATAAAGTTCTGGAATAGGATTAATTAAAGATAATACACAACTTAAAAAACCCAAGAATGCTCCAACTCCTAAATAAGTAAACCCATTTGATTGTCTTTTTGCATATTTTATTTTTTTGAAATCTCTTAAATAAGCTTCTATTGTTTGTTCGTCATAACCTAAAGATATTAGATTTTGCTCCACTTTTTGAATGCCCAAATTCTCGGCTACCCACTTATCAATGATAGAAGAACTTTCAGATTGAGGTAACATAGCAATTAATTTAAGATATTAAATCCTAATTCAAAAAATTAATACTAAGATAATAATATATTAAATATTAAGCAAAACTTAACTCTAATATTTTAATGGGAATAAAAATGCAATCACACTTTCTGATTATTTCAAAATCTTAATTCTGCATAGATAATATAGAGCTTAACCCTCATATTATTTAGTTACTTGCAAACGTATGCGTGGTTTTTCGGTCTGAACAGCAGGTTTAAACTGCATAAACCAAACCATGATTTCGTCCATAACAGTCAAATTAAGTGAATAAAGTACAAATTGACCTTTTTTCACAGAAGCTACTAAGTCAGCTTGACGAAGCAAATCCAAATGATGAGAAATACTTGGTTTACTCATATCAAAGTGGTCGGCAATATCGCCAGCGGTCATGTCGCCATCTTTCAAAAGCTCTAAAATTTCACGGCGTGTAGCATCATTTAATGCTCTAAAAAGAATATTCATTGTGGTTTAAGTTTAAACTGTAATTTACACAAATTTGTAGAACTTTTTTTTTATTTGCAAATATTTTATTAAATATTTAGATAATCCTCTAATTATTTTTTTTTAAAATTAAAACCTAAAGTGTTTTTTTGTTGAAATCATTAAAATTTACCTTAAATTAGCTTTTATAAAGGACATTATACTCATAAAACTATGCAAACTATACTCGGAGCTGGTGGCATTATTGCTAATGAATTAGCCAAAGAATTAAATAAAAATTACACGAAAGACATTCGTTTAGTTGGCCGGAATCCTAAAAAAGTAAATGATACCGATGAACTTTTTAAGGCAGATTTACTGAATTCTCAACAAACGGCTGATGCAGTAAAAGGTAGTGAAATAGTATATTTTACTGCGGGTTTACCCTATAATTCTAAGATTTGGCATGAACAATGGCCAATTGTCATGAAAAACGTGATTGAAGCTTGTAAACTTCATCAAGCGAAATTAGTGTTTTTTGACAATGTTTATATGTATGGTCAAGTGGTCGGTACTATGACCGAAGAAACACCTTTTAAGGCAGTGAGCATCAAAGGAAAAGTGCGTGGCAAAATTGCTCAAATGTTGTTACATGAAATAAAAAATAAGCAACTCACAGCCATGCTTTGTCGAGCTCCCGAATTTTATGGTCCACGGAATACCATGAGTGGAACAAATGCTACGATTTTTGATAATATCAAGAAAGGCAAAAAACTGCTAGTATTAGTAAAGGATTCGACCTTACGCACAATTATATTCACTCCTGATGCAGGTCGAGCTACTGCTTTACTGGGTAATACTTCCGATGCCTATAACCAAACTTGGCATTTGCCATGCGATACAAACCGATTGACAACTAAAGAATTTATTGCACTATGTTCGGAAGTAAAAGGTGAAGAACTAAAATACATGGTTATGAAACCTTGGTTAGTTAAAATCGTAGGTTTGTTTCCTTTTATAAAAGAGGTTGTCGAGTTGCTCTATCAATGGGAGCAAGATTATATTTTTGATTGTTCAAAATTTAACAAACGCTTTCCTGAGTTCAAAACTACATCTCTTAAAGATGGAATTACAGAAATTTTGAGCGAAAAATGAGAACTAAATAAAATCACTTTCTTAGAAAAACACAATTCTACAAGCAAAATTTAAACATTGGTATATAAATTGTTATATTTGCGATAGTAATGTATTATTTATAAAGGGGTTTATGAAAGTATTAAAATTCGGAGGAACTTCGGTCGGAACAGTCGAAAGTATCAAGCAAGTCATTCAGATTTTGCAGGAAAATATCAACGAAGGGCGTAAAATTGCCGTTGTTTATTCAGCAATGGGCGGTGTTACCAATCGTTTAATCGAAATCGGAAAACTCGCTTCTACGTCAGATTTAACCTATTTAGAGCAATTAAAATTAGTCGAAGAACGCCATTTCAATGCTGTTCGTGGACTAATTGATATAAAAAATCAGAGTGGAAGCATTGCCAAAGTAAAAGGACTCTTCAACGAATTGGAAGATTTATTGAGAGGTGTTTTCTTGATAAAAGAACTTTCGCCACGCACCAATGATTTTATTGTTAGTTTTGGCGAACGACTTTCTACAACGATTATTACCGAAGCACTCAAAAATCGTGGCATCGAAGCAGAATATTTAGATACTCGGAAAGTTATTAAAACCGACGACCATTTTGGCTATGCCGATGTCAATTTTGATTTGACCAATGATTTAATCAAAAAATATTTTGCCCAAACCAATAAATTGCAGTGCATCACGGGCTTTATTTCCTCAACGATTGATAGCGTAACAACTACGCTCGGTCGTGGAGGTTCAGATTATACAGCTTCGATTTTTGGTGCGGCACTCAACGCATCGGTTATCGAAATTTGGACAGATGTTGATGGAATGCTCACTTCTGACCCTCGAAAAGTGAAAAATGCCTTCACAATTCCGACGATTACTTATGCCGAAGCAATGGAATTGTCGCATTTTGGTGCGAAAGTTATCTATCCGCCGAGTTTAACTCCCGCTTTCAAGAAAAATATTCCTTTAAAAATACTCAATACTTTCAACCATCATCATGCAGGAACGCTTATCAGCAAAACTGCCGAAACCAAAGAATATTCTATCACGGGCATTTCTTCGATTGATGACATTGCTTTGGTCAATGTGCAAGGCGGCGGCATGATGGGTGTTGCGGGAGTTTCGGCAAAGTTATTTTCGATTTTGGCAGCTAATAAAATTAGTGTGATTTTGATTTCGCAAGCCTCGTCCGAACATTCGATTTGCTTTGCCGTAGACCCAAAATCAGCGTTTGGCGTAAAAGAAATTTTGGAAGAAGGTTTTGCCTTAGAAATCTCGCAAGGTTTGGTTGATAATATCGCTATCGAACAAAACCTCTCTGTGATTGCCGTTGTGGGCGAAGGCATGAAGTCAAGCACTGGAACGTCGGGGAAATTATTTACGGTTTTGGGCAAAAACGGTATCAATGTGGTGGCAACAGCACAAGGTTCTTCGGAGTTGAATATTTCAGTAGTTATTTACAAAAAAGACATCAGAAAAGCCCTCAATGCTATCCATGAGGTGTTTTTTCAAGTCGATGGCTTAACGCTTAATTTATATTTAGTAGGTGCAACAGGCTTAATTGGTAGTACACTTTTACGCCAAATAAAAGAGCAAGAAACGTATTTGAAACAACATAAAAACCTCAATATCAGGCTCGTAGGTATGACAAATACCAAGAAAATGCTATTGAATGAAGGCGGAATTAGCTTAGATAATTGGAAACAAGAATTGCTCGAAAATGGCGAAATTGCCAACATCGGCGAGTTTGTTTCTGACGTACAGGACTTGAATTTACCATACAGCGTCTTTGTAGATTGCACCGCCGATAAGAATATTGTGCAATATTATGAGCCTCTATTGAGCAGCAGTGTGTCAGTAGTTACGCCAAATAAAGTTGCCAATTCGGGCAAATATGAGCAGTATTTTAAGCTTCAAAAAGCAGCACAAAAGCATGGTGCAAAGTTTTTGTACGAAACAAATGTTGGAGCGGGTTTGCCAATAATTAATACTTTGCAAGGATTAATTACAAGTGGCGATAAAATCAATAAAATTGAAGCGGTTTTGTCAGGAACTTTGGCATATATTTTCAATAATTTTAAGGCAGGAGATAGTTTTTTGGAGGTAGTGCGAGCTGCCAAAGCACAAGGCTATACCGAGCCTGACCCAAGAGACGATTTGAGTGGAATGGACGTTGCCCGAAAAATCTTGATTTTATCTCGTGAAGCAGGTTTGAAACTCGAACCAGAAGACGTGAAAATTATCAATTTGTTGAATGATGCGTGCTTGAATGCCCCAAGTGTTGAGGCGTTTTTTGAAGAATTAGAAAAAGACAATGAGCGTTTTGAGAAACTCTTGAAAGAGGCAGAAGCCAATGGCGAAGTTTTGAGATTTATTGCCACTTTAGATGATAACAAAGCCAGCATTGGACTAAAAACTGTTGGACGAACCCATCCGTTTTTCAACTTGGCAGGTTCTGAAAATATTGTTTCGTTTACCACCGAACGCTATAAATATAATCCATTGGTTATCAAAGGACCGGGAGCAGGGGCGGAGGTTACGGCTTCGGGGGTTTTTGCTGATATTATGAGTATAAGTGGAAGTGCCGCTCAGTAGTTATTTGGTGTAGAAATCATTTAAAACTGCAATTTTTAAGGGGATTTCGCATTGTGTGAAATCCCCTTTTACTTTACAAATAAAATTATGGCTGAAAGAAATAAATTAGTGATAATTGGAAATGGGTTTGATTTAGCTCATGGATTGAAGACGAGTTATAATAACTTTATTGATTGGTACCTCAGAGGAATCCTTGAAAAATACACTAATCATACTTATAAAGATTTATTAATTGAATTCACTACTGAATTTGAATATAAGTTTATTTTAGAAAAATATAAAATAAGTGATAAAAAGTTTTGTGATTGGTTTATAGAAATTATACAAAATAAAAACCCATTTAAATGGGATAATGGAAGTAATGTTAGATTATTTAATATTAATAAAATTTCACCTTTTCTATTTAAATTAATTTCAAATAATATTGGTTACACATGGGTAAATATTGAAGTTGAATATTACAAATCATTAATTGAGTTGTATTTGAAAGGTGGAGAGTATTCTAATAGATTTGATGGAGTTCTTGAAGAAGTGAAAAAGCTAAATTCAGATTTTGGGTTTATCAAGAATCAACTTGATGAGTATTTGTGTACAATTAAATGTGATGCAAAACATGTCGTAAATCAAGAAATTAACAATCTTTTTCAGTCCGATTTTAGTAGGGGATATCATTCAGATGAAAGTAATAAACAAGTTCACTATTTGAATTTCAATTATACTAATACTATTGAAAAGTATATTCGGAACGAAACGAATTACCAATTAAATTATATTCATGGAAAATTAAATACGATAGATAATCCTTTGATTTTTGGTTACGGTGATGAAATTGATAGTTATTATCAGAAGATAGAACATCTGAATATTAATGAGTTTCTTAATAATTTTAAGTCTTTTGGCTATTTTAAGACAGAAAACTATGAAATTTTGCTGAGTTTTATAAATTCAAAGCCTTATGATATAGAAATTCTTGGTCATTCATGCGGTTTGTCGGATAGGGTTCTTTTGAATACAATCTTTGAACATGATAACTGTGAAAAAATAAAAATTCATTACTATCAGAAAAGTGAAAAAGAGAATGATTTTATTACAAAAACGCAAGAAATTTCAAGGCATTTTAAGGATAAAGCCAAAATGAGAGCAAGAATAGTTGACTTTACAAAATGTAAACCGTTGGTGAAGTATAAACCGAATAAATGATAGATTTCTCAAATCGAATATTTTGTAGCAAAAGCCCGAAGGGCTTAAACATGAATAGCCTCGAATGAAATTCGAGGTTTTGTTTGAGAGCAAATCCGCAGAACCCCGAAGCGGGTTCAACATTAATTGTTCAACCCACTTCGGGGTTGTAAATACTTTTATGACTTTTAGACCACGAGTTTTACTCGTGGCTATTTGAGTTTAAGCCTTTCAGGCTTGATTTTGTAATAATTGCATTAATTTAACCACCCCTTTATCGTCTCAGTCATTGCTTCAAATTCAATCAAAAAGCCATCATGTCCATACATTGAGTCAATAAGGGCATATTGAGCATTTGGAATGTGTTTTGCTAAAAATTCTTGCTCTTCGGGTGGAAAAAGTACATCAGAACTGATACCAATAACCAAAGTTTTGGCTTTAATCAGTTTCAAACTTTCCTCCACTTTGCCACGTCCACGCCCTACATCGTGTGAATCAAACATTTTTGAAAGTGTCCAATACGAAAAAGCATTGAAACGTTTGCCGAGTTTTTCACCTTGATAATTTTGGTAGGTATTTGCTCTAAAAAAATCAACTTGACCTTCATCTCTCGACTGTGTGCGACCATAAGTTGCATAATTCCGATAAGATAAAAGAGCGATCGAACGAGCGACTTTCATGCCATTCATACCTGCTTTTGGGTGGCGTTCAGTCCAAGTTGGGTCAGAGGCAATCGCCATGCGTTGCGACTCATTAAAAGCAATTCCCCACGGTGAATGGATAGCATTTGTAGAAAAAAGTATCAGATTTTCTATCAATTCTGGCTGCATTATTGCCCATTCAATTGCTTGTTGTCCGCCAAGCGAACCACCCAAAAGTGTTTGTATCTTATTGATATTTAGGCTTTTACGTAAAATATCAAGGGAAGTTACAACATCACGAATACTCAAAAATGGGAAATCATGAAAGTATGGTTCGCCCGAAATCGGATTTCGACTCAAAGCATTGGTCGAGCCATAATGCGAACCTAAAATATTAGCACAAATAATAAAATTTTCGTTGGGGTTATATAATCTTTTCTCACCAATCAAGCCATTCCACCAGTCCGATGGGTTGGCGTTTCCTGTGAAAGCATGACAAACCCACACCACATTGTCCATTGTAACATTGAGTTTGCCATAAGTTGTATATGCCAAATCGAATTCGGGTAGCCAATGACCAGATTCTAACTGAAAAGGTTCGTCGTAATGAAATACTTTGTTCTCCATTTTTTATTTAGATGCGAGATATGAGCGGGCGGCGTTCCGCATTTGAGAAAAAAAATACAAAATTTTTCAACTATTTTTTTCTTAATCTTTCAAAAAGTGAAACTACTCTATTGATTCTTGTTTCTATTTGCTTGCCGCTATTTATCCAAATTTTATAAAACTTTTGATTAGAAGCGGACTGTTTATTGAATAATTCTGCCATTTCTTCATCAAAATCAATTGCTTCTTGCAATTCAGCAGGCATTGGTACTAATATTATTTCAAAATCTTCCTCTATTGAAATTGTTATTTCATCATGGAGTTTAACACCTAAGGTTTTTTGCAATTTCAAAGGAATTGTTAATGCATGAAGCCCATTACCTTTCGGAAATAAATTACTTTTGAAAGGCTTATCATTTATAAATCCTTTCACTTTCACAAATCCACGCCTACCAAAAACTTCATAGGCATCTTCAGGGAAATCAATATAATGCCAAGCTCCAGTTGTATTTGGTGGCATTTTTCTGATGATTTCTGTAAAATGAATAACTTTGCTTGGCATAAAATTTAAAACATTGCGATAAATACAGAGTGCTTTGTGGCACTTTGAACTTGGGTACTATTTTAAAAACCAACGATTGTATTTGATTGGTTTATAAGTCCGAATGCTTTTACGCATTTCGGTAGGTGTTGGCACCTTATCGCAAGTAGCGGGACAGGTTGCCCGAGGTTCGTAGAGCCTATTCTCTCCCCTCGTCTGTATAAATCAATTTTCTATTATGAAGAATTGATACTGCAAAGATGCTGTGTGAATTGTTAGAAAGCAAGATTTTGAAGAAGATTTTGTTTGAATTGTAGAGATGTTTCATAGCAACGTCTTTATCTTACATTTGCCTGAAATACTCATTAATATCTTTAAAGCCTTTGTTCCAGTCTCTTTTTTCTGCCAAAATTCCTGCTTCGAGAAGTTCCTCAACTAAATCATTAGCTCCTTTTGTTCCTGCCGAATCATTATCGAAACTTACCCAAACCTTGTATTTTTTGAAGTATTTAATCCATTCTTTTTTGAAGATTTTGGCACTTCCCAAACTTACAGCAATCATCCCATTTTTTACCAAAGTCATGCAGTCAAATGCTCCTTCGGTCAGGTAAACATCTGCATTTGGGCGAAGTTTTTTGATAGAATCTATGTTGAAAATGGTACGAGGTACGCCTGAAAGAAATTGATATTTGCTTGCACCTTCGGGTGGCTCACCGATAGTTCGTCCTTGCAAATAGACGATTCGTCCTTCTTTATAATAAGGAATAATAATTGGGTGAACGAAGAAAACCAAATTGCCTTTATCATTCACAATCCCACATGCTTTTAGGTCTTCGATTGCATAATTTGTTTTTAAAAACTCATTGGCAGCACCATAGTTTTTTATAACAAATAGTTTGAAATGCCTGATTGTCCAATCATCAATTCCTCGTTCTCTTAGGTATTCAGCTGCTTTTCGTGCCGACTCGGTAGCTTGTTGTTCAACACAAAATTTTTGAATATTTTCGTAGATTTCTGAATATAAGTCCTTGAAAATGAAGGGTTTAACTTCAATTGGCTTTTTTGAATAAATGCTTTTTATATCTAATTTGCGAAATTTATTTTTTCCTGTACCATCGTATGCAGGAATATAGCGAGTGCCTAATTCTTCCAAAGCAGTTTTGAAATCTATTTGGCAAGCATCGGCATAGAGATTAATCACATCACCGTGTTTGCCACAGCCAAAACAATGAAACTCGTTTTGCGGAGGAGGATAAAACACCAAAGATGGCGAATCTTCGACATGAAAAGGGCAATTCATTCGGCGACTTTGCACAATATCAAAACCTAAATCTCGTGCAACTTGTCGAATATCAATTTCTTTTATACGTTGAAGAAGATTATCCATTTTATCTAAGACAAGAGATTTTATCGGACCGCCGATGCGGACAAGAGACAAGAGAAAGGTACAATGAATCTTTTTGTCTAAAATCTTTTCTCTCTTGTCTTTTGTCTGTAAAATTATTTTCTATAAATCACCGTCGGAGCTGCTTGGGCTTTTGCGTAAAGTACAATATCTGCGATTGTAACTCGTGAAGGAGTACTGACAGCGTATAAAATCGCATCGGCAACATCTTCTGGCAAAATCGGGTCAAAACCTTCATAAACTTTCTTGGCACGCTCCACATCACCCTTAAATCTGACTATTGAAAACGATGTTTCTACTGCACCTGGGGCGATATTCGTTATTTTTATACCATGTTGTGTAAGGTCTAAACGCATACCTTCGCTCAATGCTTCCACTGCAGCTTTTGAAGCACAATAAACTGCTCCATTAGCATAGGTTAGTTTACCAGCCACCGAACTTAAATTAACAATATGACCACTTTGGTGTTTAACCATCAACGGAATCACAGCTTTTGAGACGTATAGTAAACCCTTTACATTTCCATCAATCATTGCATCAAAATCTTCAATGTCGCCATCTTGGATGGGTGACATTCCGTGAGCATTGCCTGCATTATTGACCAAAATGTCAATATTTTTCCATTCTTCGGGCAAAGAAGCTATTGCCAAAAACACAGATTCTTTGTTACGCACATCAAAAGTGAGAGTTGTTACCTTGACTTTTTGTGCTAAATATTCTTTTAGCTCGTCTAAAACTTCTTGACGACGACCACAAATAATTAAATCAATGCCATTGTTGGCGAATGCTTCGGCAGTGGCTTTGCCGATGCCTGATGTTGCACCTGTAATAAGAGCTATTCTACTCATGTTTGGTAATTAGATTTTAGGAATTAAGAGTTTGATTTTAGCGATTTCATTCAAATTGATAATTGTTCATTGACTAATTGACAACCTTTGGTCCAAATTGATTAATCCCCGAAACGTAAGAAATTCCATGAATTCCTACTTTTTCAAAGCTACTTTTCATTACAATTGCTACTTTTTCGGCAGTATCACGACCTTTACTAAAAGCAAAAATCGAAGGACCAGCTCCCGAAATACTGCAACCCAAAGCACCTGCTTCTAAGGCAGCATTTTTAACTTCCCAAAACTCAGGAATTAAAATCGCACGTACGGGTTCAATGATAAAATCAACCATCGAACTTGAAATTAAGTCATAGTCCGATTGCATCAAACCTGCAATCATTCCTGCTACATTTCCCATTTGAGCAATGGTGTTTTTCATCGAAACTTCATTTCGTAAAATATGGCGGGCATCTTTGGTATTTACTTCAATGTCGGGGTGAACAATCGTTACGTATAGTTCATCAGGTGTTTTTACTTTAAATACATCTAATGGGCTGTAACTTCGTACCACTACAAAACCGCCCAATAGGGCAGGTGCAACATTATCAGCATGGGCTGAGCCGCAAGCAATGCGTTCACCTTCCATCGAAAAAGGAAGTAACTCTTTGGCTGTCAATGGTTTATCTAATAATTCGTTTACTGCAAAAACTCCTGCGACTGAACTTGCCGAACTACTTCCAAGTCCGCTGCCAAGTGGCATTTTTTTATGAAGTTCTACATCAAAACCATACTTTAAGTCAAGTTTTTCCAAATATTTTATAATCGGAACTGTAACTGCATTTTTGGTAGCATCATACGTCAGTTTACCTCCTTCACCAGTAATTTTGGTGATAACGATTTGACTATCTGTCCTTTTACGAACAACAACCTCATCGCCGGGGGCATCAACAGCAAAGCCAAAAATATCAAAACCACAAGCAACATTGGCTACGGTGGCTGGTGCAAAAATTTTGATTGAATCCATCAAATAAATGGGAAAGTATTTTTTTAAGAAGGCTCAAATTTAGGTTATTTAGGTCAATAATTGAAACCGAGAACCAAATTATTATCTATTTATATCCATTTAGAAAGTTATTTATTAATTTTATTAGAGAAAATTGAAAAAAACATTGTTTTTAAGTTACTTTTTCTTACTTTTCGCATCCTAAATTAAAAGTTTGTTTAACAAATTATCTAAACCCCAAACAAATCAAACAAATGAACAGATTCCTTTTACCTCTTCTGATTCTACTTTGGTCGTTGTTGCACACTGGGTGGTGGAATTGCAATCGGAAACCGCAAGTATGTGGTACTCCCATTGCTGAAACTCCAGCGATTGTAGCTCCATCTCCTCCAGTAGATACAATCAAAGCACCAACCCCCGAAGAGCAAATTCTCTTCACTCCCCTTGACCTTTACTTTGATGTAAACCAATCCGGCATCAAAAAAACTGCAGAAGTGGATAATTTCTTAACAACTGCCAAAAAGTATCTTGAAAAGTATCCTGAAAAACAACTTATTGTAACAGGTCATACTGACAGTGATGGTTCGGACGAATCAAATCAAAAACTTTCTGAGCGAAGAGCATCTCAAACTAAAACATTCTTGTCTAAAGAAGGTATTAAGGCTGATCAGATGACCACCGAAGGTGATGGTGAAAAAAATCCAATTGCTTCGAATGACACTGATGCTGGCAAAGCTCAAAATCGCCGTAGTTCAGTAAGATTAAAAGAATAGTTTAATAAATAAAAGAAATTTTAAAACTTTAAAAATATAAAAAAAATGGAAATTTTCAGATGTTGGTTAACTGACTTCCCATTGGGAGCATTTCTTGGATGTTTATTGCCATTATTGGCACTTTGGTTGTGGATGAATCGTGAAGCTACTCGATTGAGAGCTCATGCAGGAGAGTTACAAGATAGAATAAATTTTTTAGAAGGAGAATTGGATGCTTGCCGCAAATCTAAAGTTGCAGTAAGTGGAACAGGAACAGGTGCAGGAATTGCTGCTGGTGCTTTAGGAATTGCTGGTGCAGCTGTTGCAACTGGAGGTGCTACAAAGAAAGATGACTTGAAAATTGTTGAAGGAATAGGACCAAAAATTGAAGAATTATTCAATAATGCGGGAATCTATACTTTTGCACAATTGGCAAGCACTTCGGTTGAAAAAATGAAGTCAATCCTAGATGCTGCTGGACCTCGTTTCCAAATTCATGATCCTGCAACTTGGGCAGACCAAAGTGCGTTGGCTCGTGATGGCAAATGGGACGAGTTGAAAAAATGGCAAGATGAGCTTTACAAAGGAAAAGCCTGATTTGAGTTCTGAATTCTGAACGGGCCGCCCTCGCGGTTTTGAGTTCTGAATACAAAAATTATAGCCTCTGGATTTATTCAGGGGCTTTTTTTATTGGTGAAAAATACCGTGATTCGCAGGAAAATTAGTTCTAAATTCTGAGTGATAAACGGTTCTCCTCTGTATTGAAGAGTAGTTTTATTTAACTCAGAATTCAGAACTCTACACTCAGAACTCTATGAAACGACTTGTTATTTTTGCCTCTGGCTCGGGAAGTAATGCCGAATGTATTACACGCTATTTTGCTGATAATCAAGACATTAGCATTGAATTGTTTTTTACAAATAACCCAGAAGCTGGCGTTATAGAGCGTGGAAGAAGACTTGGTATTCCAATAGTTTTGTTTGATAAAAAGACTTTTTCTAAGACAAATAAAATCGTAGAATTACTGCAAAACCAACAAATTGATTATGTAATTTTGGCAGGTTTTCTGTGGTTAATTCCTGAAAATTTGGTTAAAGCTTTCCCAAATAAAATAATAAACATTCATCCTGCTTTATTGCCTAAATTTGGAGGAAAAGGAATGTGGGGACATTTTGTTCATGAAGCCGTTGTGGCGGCAGGTGAAAAAGAATCGGGTATTACAATTCATTTTGTAAATGAGCGTTATGACGATGGAAAAGTGATTTTTCAAACAAAATGTGAAGTTTTATCAACCGATACCTCAACCGACGTTGCCAATAAGGTACTTGTTCTCGAACATAAATATTTTCCAGAAATTATCGAGAAAGTAATATTGAACAAGTAATTAATCATTCATCGAATCGTCGAACCGCATCAATTATTAACCATTAATAAATGCCTACTTTATCTCCAATTACAGATTATTTTCCTCCAAAATGGCAGTTTAATGCCCATATCCAAACTATTTACCCAAGTATTTTTAGGAAAATTCCTGTTACTTATCAGCGTGAAAGAGTTGAATTACAAGACTGCGATTTTTTGGATTTAGATTGGTCGTTGGCTAATCCAACTCGTGCCAAAAAATTGGTGATTGTAACGCATGGCTTGGAAGGAGATTCTACAAGGCATTATGTAACTGGAATGGTGAAAAAAATGAACGATAACGGATACGATGGACTTGGCTGGAATTGCCGAAGTTGTAGTGGAGAAATGAATCGTTTGCCAAGATTCTATCACCATGGCGACGTTGATGATTTTCGTTTTGTAGTAAATTATGCTATCGAAAAATATAAATATGATTAGGTAGTTTTGGTTGGTTTTAGCATGGGTGGGAGCATGACAATACGACTTTTAGGGCAAAATCCTGAACTTTTGCCAAGCCAAGTAAAGTTCGGCATTGCCGTTTCCGTTCCATTAGATTTATTTACTTCGGTTTATGAACTTTATAAGCCTGGGCGTAGGTTTTATATGAGACGATTTCTTGGTAAATTAGGCAAGAAAATTAAAATAAAATCAATGCAACATCCTGATAATCAATTGGTTAGTGTTGATGGGATTGAAAAATTAAAAAACTTTGAACAGTTTGATAACCGTTATACAGCCCCAATGTTTGGCTTTGAAAACGCTATTGATTTTTATAAAAAAGCTGGTGCAAAACCATTTCTGAAATCAATAAAAACCCCAACATTGATTGTTCAAGCAATAAATGACCCTTTTCTTTCACCCGAATGTTTAAATTTAGGCGATGCCGAAGACAACCCTTTTGTTTTTTTACAATTATTAGAATTTGGTGGACACGTTGGCTTTATGTTGCCAAATTCAAGTGAAACTTGGGTAGAAAAAAATATAATGAATTTTATTACGAAAAAAATTAAATGAACAAATTAGATAAAATACTTTCAACAAATTTCTTTTATAATTCTATTGAAAATTGGCTTTGGTTTCTCGGTATTTTGCTTGTAGGATGGTTATTCAAGAGAGTTTTTTCTGTTTTGGTAAGTAAAATTGCTTACCGATTAATTAAAAATGAAACAGAAAATGTGCCTGTTTCGAATTTTGTTGATTTACTGAAACGTCCAGTTGAATTTATTTTGAGTTTACTTATCATTTATTTGGCAGTTGATGAAATTTCATTTCCTAAAAAATGGCGTATCATTCCTTTCGGTAAAATGCGTGTAAGTGATTTTGCCGATAAATTTCTTGATACACTTTTTGTTATTGCTATAACTTGGATAATTATTCGTTTGATAAAGTTTTTTTCCATTGTGTTCATCAAGCGTGCTGAAGAAAATGAATCAAAAACTGACGAACATTTAGTTCCTTTTTTTAGAGATATCATTATCGCTTTAATCGTTTTTTGCTCGTTTTTTTTGATTTTAGGCTTTGTTTTTAGACAAGATGTTATTAGCCTAATCACTGGTTTGGGCATTGGTGGAGTTGCTTTAGCTTTGGCAGCAAGAGCAACTTTAGAGAACCTTTTTGCTTCGTTTACGCTATTTACTGAGCAACCTTTTATTGTCGGAGACGACATTGAGCTTGGAAATATCATTGGAAAAATAGAGAAAGTAGGTTTTCGTAGCACTCGCATTCGTCATGTGGACGGAAGTTTGGTATTTGTGCCAAATCAAATGTTGGTATCTCAAACTTTGAATAATCTTTCGCAGCGAAAAGACCGTCGGCATAAGTTTTTTATTCGAATAAAATTAGAAACTCCTCTGCCTAAAATCAAGGTGATTATTGACGAAATCCAAGTTTTAATTGTTCAAAATGAATTAACAAGCGAACATGAAAGTCATGTGAAATTTGATTCTATTGGAGAATATTCAATCAATATTATGGTTGTGTTTTTTGCAGCAACACCTGATTATTGGGAAAGTAAGTCAATCCGTGAAACTTTAAATTATGAAATTTCAAGAATTTTAGAACACAATCAAGCCGAACTTGCACAACCTACAACTACGCTTTTCGGAATTAATGATGAAAAAAATATTGATGATGACTATTAAAATACCATTGAATGATAAATGTTGAATGGTGAATTTGAAATTTAGAATTATGTAACAAAGATTAACCATTCACCATTCACACTCATCATTTTCAAATTTTGGCATATTTTTTGAAAAATAATTGAAAAATGTATTGATATTTGAAAAATTCGTTATATCATTGCACTCAAATCCAACAGACACTTCAATCGGCACTTCTGTTCTCAGAACCAGATGTTTATTTTTCAGACAGTTGTATCCAAAATAAAATCCAATATTTTTCGAGTAATCCCCAAGTATTTGATAAATTTCTATAATTTCTTGTTTTTTCTTTTCCATAATATACCCATAATATTCAAATAGCTAACCAAAGCATTTGCAACCTATCGTTAATACTCTCGTATGTACACATCAGAAGAACTGAATTTAAAACTCCTCTCAGAGTTAAGAAAAATTTGTATTGAAATTGGCATTAAAGATGTCCGTACTGCTTCTAAAAATGAACTTATTGATAAAATTTTAGAGCAACAGACAAATTCTGCTACTTTTAATACGCCCATGGATTTTACGCCAATAGCGTCGACGTCTGAAAATATTGAAATGCCTCTTTTTAATGATGATAAAGTTTCAAAAACCAGAAAGCGATTACCCAAAATAGATGAAATTGCTTCTCAAAATAAGTCTTTAGAAATTATTCCAAAGGTTCAAGTTGAAATTCCTAAAAAAGTAGAAAACAAAAAAACGTTTGATAAAAGTAAGAAATCTGAGCCAGAATCTTTTTCAGATATGCGAACGACTACTGACGAAGACCAAGAGCCTGAACTGAATTTGGAAGAACCTCAGGATTTTGATTTAGCAGAAATTGATGCTGAAATGAATGAATTTGCTCGGCTGACAGATGATATTCTGCCAGAAATGCCTGAGCAAAAGGGTGATAAACGTTACGTAGATACTTATACAAAAGACATAAAAAAACAATTCAATAATTTAATCAAAGAGTTTGATGGAATTATTGAAAATGAAGGTGTACTTGAAATTATGCAGGAGGGAGGCTACGGTTTCTTGCGTTCTGCAGATTATAATTATTTGGCAAGTCCAGATGATATATATGTTTCGCCTTCACAAATAAAACTTTTTGGACTAAAAACTGGTGATACTGTAAAAGGGGCGATTCGCCCTCCAAAGGAAGGTGAGAAGTATTTTGCCTTGCTAAGAGTGCTTTCTGTCAATGGAAAAACGACCGAAGAAATACGTGATAGAATTCCGTTTGAATACCTTACACCACTTTTCCCCGAAGAACAAATAAAATTAAGTAGCCGACCAGATGTTTATGCTTCTCGTGTACTTGATTTGTTTGCACCAATTGGAAAAGGTCAACGTGGAATGATTGTGGCACAGCCAAAGACTGGTAAAACGGTGCTTTTGAAGGAAATTGCTAATGCAATCACAAGAAATCACCCTGAAATTTATTTGATAGTTTTGCTCATTGACGAGCGACCTGAGGAGGTAACTGATATGCAACGCAGTGTGCGTGCCGAAGTAATTGCCTCAACTTTTGATGAAACTGCCGACCGCCATGTGAAAGTTTCGGGCGTGGTTTTGGAGAAAGCAAAGCGTTTAGTTGAGTGCGGGCATGATGTTGTTATTTTGCTTGATTCTATCACACGTTTGGCTCGTGCCTATAATACTGTTATTCCTTCTTCAGGAAAAATCCTTTCGGGTGGTGTTGATGCCAACGCTTTGCATAAGCCAAAGCGTTTCTTTGGTGCAGCACGAAATGTTGAACATGGTGGTTCGCTAACAATTATTGCTACTGCCTTAATTGATACTGGCTCTAAAATGGACGAGGTGATTTTTGAAGAATTTAAAGGAACGGGTAATATGGAACTCCAACTCGACCGTAAATTATCTAACAAAAGAGTTTATCCTGCCATTGATATTTTGGCTTCGGGAACTCGCCGTGAAGATTTGTTGATGGATAAAGATACGCTACAAAAAGTGTGGTTGCTCCGCAAATACATGGCAGACATGAACCCAATGGAAACGATGGAGTTTTTGTTAGACAAAATGAAAGGAACTCGAAATAATGAGGAGTTTTTGTTGACGATGAATAGGTAGGGTTTTGATTTACGAAGTACGAATTACGATGTACGAATTTTTACTTTGTTTTCAGATAAAAATTTGGATATTTTTGCAAAAGGTTTACGAGCGTGCTTGTAAACCTTTTCTTTTGCTAAAACAACACGCTATAAAATATATCCATGAAAAAACGAATTCCAACGCTTTTTAACCTTTTCAAATCTTTTGCTTGTTTTACTGACAATGAACTTGAGCATATTCTTTCACAATTTGAACCTGTAAGCTACCATAAAGGAGCTATTATTTTGGAAATTGGACAAATAAATGATAAACTCATATATATTCAAGAAGGAATTTTAAGAGAATATTCATACCAAGACCAAGACCAAGACCAAGATAAAACCACTACTCACTGGATAATGGCTGAAAATGAATTTCAGTATGTGGCTGATAGTTTTTTAAACCAAAAACCTTCTACTGTTGCTATTGATGTTCTTGAAAAAGCCAAACTTTGGACAATAAGCAAGCAAAAATTGGACAAACTTTATGAGGAATTACCACAACTGAATTTTATAGGAAGGATATTATTGGAGCAAAATATTCTGAAATATGAGGCTTTTATAATAACTCTACGAAATGGTAAAACTAAGCGTTTAGAATGGTTTTATAAATACCACAACGGTTTGGTTAATCGTGTGCCACTCAAATACATTGCTACTTATCTGAATATGTCGCCAGAGGAGTTGAGTAGAACTCGTACAAAAATGGCAAGAGAAGAAAGAAGGAAATAATTATATGTAGGTACATTTGTTGCGTTTTTGCAAGTTTTTTCTTGCCAAAACGCAATTTTTTTTATGAAAAACTTTACTCAACTTTGTCATAAATAAGCCCCCCAGAAATCTTGGCGGACGACGGGAGGCTTATAAGTCTAACTTTTAACAATTAAACAGTGTAAAACTATGAAAAGAAACCCTTTTTTCAAAGTGCTTGGCTTAGCTATTTGTTTTTATGCAGTAGTTTCTTGCCAAAAGGATGAAATAAGTTCATCAAACCAAGCGTTAAGTGAGCAAGCGAAGGCACTCACTCCTGAACAAAAACAACAATTTGCTGACCTTTCAAACCCCGAACAAAATGAAGATGTAGTTGCACGAAAAGGAAGATTAGTTTTTAAAGACCTTGATGTCTTTAAGAAGGTCATCGGAGAATTGAAGGCGATGAAAAGTGAAAGTGATGTGAAAAATTGGGCAAAAAATCTCAATTACACGCCTATCGCTAAAGTTTATAAGGAAAAATGGAAGGAAAAAGGATTGATTACAAAAGAGTTTTGCGAAGAAAATCAAATGCCTTTTGTTCCAGACCCAACCTTTGCCATGATTTTGAATAAAGATGGAGTTTATCAGATTGGCAAGGAAATTCAAAAAATTACTATTGACAAAGGTTATTCAGTAATTGAAAGTAAAGAGGAATTACTAAATGACTTGAAAAATACTTCTTTGAAAAAGTATGAAATTGTTTCGGAAACAAAAAAGGGAACAACAAAACTAAGACCAAATAATATTAATGGAGGTTATTTTGTGCCTGAAGAAAATGGATACTATATTTATGTATATGTTGAATATTGGAGCGTCTCCTATGCATATTATGCCAGTATAGGTATTAGAAGTGGTTCGACTAATACATTTCAAACAATAAAAGCACACACTGCTTGTAATTACAAATTTATTGTTTTGGGGGCAATTATTGAACATGGAGAGGTTTATGGCGAATCAACTGGTTATGATACAGATTATACAAGTAGTACAATTATATGGAGGCTTGCCCCTTGGTGGGCAAATGGTCATTTTGAATATTATGGTTTTTTACATGGTTATGTGGACTATAATGGTCAGAGATATTATGGTTCTTTCTTATAACTTTAAATGCTTTGTAAAAAGCACTATTTCTGAATAGTGCTTTTTACAAAAAATATGAAAAACAAATTATACATAACTATACCTTATTTATTTAGTATTGGATTACTGATATTTAGTTTATCATGCTCTCGCAAAGAGCTAATAGAAGAGATTCAAATAAAGAATAATGATTCAAAATTAGTAGTATTTTCGCTTATAACGCCTAATAAATATGTATTTGTAAATGTCCGAAAGACACAACCAATAGGTGAATCGAACAATGTAAATACAAAGGATTCTACTTTTGATTTAGTTTCAACTGCAAAAGTTGAAATCATAAATTTGAGGACGAAAATTAAAAAGATATTACCCGAAATAGAAAAGGGAGTATATGGGGTTTCACCAAGCGATTTCTCAGTTATTGCAGGTGATAAATATGCTTTGATGATCAATTTTCAAAACTTAAGTACATACGCTGAATGCACCATTCCTTCCAATGCTACCGTCATTGATACGGTTATTACTAAATTAAATGATGTTGTATATACTAATACTTATGACACCACGACCTTGAATTTATCTCGCAATTTGTTAAAAGCAAAAGATATATCTACACCTAATAACGTCTATGAATATTTAGGTTATAGCGGAGAACTAAAAATTACGGATAAATATAATAATGTAGTTATATTATCAGCCAGTGATTTTATTATTATTACCAAACAATTAAATCAATGCGATTTCTCAATAAATTCTGGTTTAAATAAAAACGAAGTTAAAATTGTTCAGTCGTGGCAAATATTAACGGTTTATCCACTTCTGCATAATTTTTTAAAAACCAAGAAATTTCAAAGAAATGAACTTTCTGTTTCACAAAATAGTCCTTTTCTTATTTTTCGAGGTGTAATGCCTACCATCACCAATATCCAAAATGGCTATGGGATTTTTGCAGGGTATTTAATTTCTCCGCCAAAGCAAATAACAGTAACAAGATAAATCCCCAATTTATGAAATGGTTTTGCCTAATATTACTATTGTGCTACTTCAATAGCAAAGCACAATATGTAGTTAGTGGTACTATTTATGATACACAAGATTCGGTTGGTGTGGCAGGCTTAGTTGTAAGTTTTACTAATTTATCAAAATTCACCGTAACAAATGACAAAGGATTTTTCAAAAAAAAACTCAAAGGAATTCCTCAAAAAGTTATTATTAAATCTATGGCTTACGAAACCGTAGAGCTTGACCTAAATAATATTCAAGGTGATACAACAATCAATATTTATCTTCATTATAGCCAAAAAGAACTTTCAGAGTTGGTAATTACTTCAAATAGCATCAAAGAGAGTTTGTCAAATCCAATGGTTGGGGTTACAAAAATGAGTGCTGCAACCATCAAAAAACTGCCCTCATTGGGAGGAGAAAAGGATTTAATGAAAGCACTTATGCTTTTGCCAGGAATAAAAAGTATTTCAGAAGGCAGTGCAGGAATGTATGTACGTGGCGGGAGTCCCGACCAAAATCTTATATTATTCAATAATGCCCCAATTTATACTTCAAATCAATTTTTTGGCTTACTTTCTACCTTCAATACCGATGCCATAAAGAATATTGAACTTTATAAAGGGGGAATTCCTGCAAAATATGGTGGCAGAATATCATCTGTTTTATCTGTTCATTCTGCTACTTCTAAAATGGATAAATTTGACATTAATGGTAATTTAGGTTTGATTACTGCAAAGATTCAAATAGATATTCCAATTATCAAAAATAAGGCTGGTATTTTGTTTTCAACTCGTAGAAATTATTTTGACCTTCTGAAAAATAGAATTCCGACACCTCAGCTAAAAAACGGAATTCCGAATTATCATTTTGAAGATTACACTTTTGATTTTACCTGTAAGTTAAATACTCGAAATGAACTAAAAATTTATTCTTATCTCAATAAAGATATATGGAATGCAAGTAAAGATGAAAGCTATGGTGGTGGTCAAAAGATTTTGTATAAACAAACATTAGGAAATAGAATTTGGGGAGTAAACCTAAATTCAATTTTTAGTAAAAAGTTTCAAAATATTTTCAATGTTAATTCTTCAACTTATGAATATAAAGTTGCCAACGGAGTTGAAGATACATTTAAAAATGAAATCAATAATTTTAGAACTGGAATTGTTGATAATTCTATTACAAACCATGTAAATTGGTTTGCTTCAAATGCAATTATTATAAGTGCTGGATTACGATTTGCTAATCAGAAAATCATTCCTCATTTATTAGATTATAGCAATGCAAAACAAGAAATTTCAATAAAAAGAGAGCAAAAAAGCACTAATGAACTAACTTTTTATAATGATTTTGAGTGGAAAATTTCATCTAAATTAAAGAGCGTTGCAGGATATAGAATAACTAATTTAAAAAACGACACCTCTCGTTTTTGGATTGAGCCAAGATTTGCTTTAAACTTTTCAATCAATGATAAGCAAGCATTAAAATTTGGTTATCAGCATATTACACAATGGTTGCACTTAATTTCAAATCCAGGTTTAGGACCTATTGAAGATATTTGGGTGGCTTCCAATAATAAAGTTTCTCCTCAAAAAGGTTTTCAAGCTACTGTTGCTTATGAAAGAGAAATCAATATTAATAGGCACGATTTCTTGTTAAAATCTGATATTTATTACAAAGAATTTAAAAATATTATTGCTTATAAAGATGGTTTTAGTTCATCTAATTTTACTATTTACTCAAATGAATCTACGCCAAGTTGGGAAAGTTTTGTAACACAGGGTAAAGGAAAATCGTATGGATTAGAATTTTTATTAGAAAAAAAGCAAGGTAAATTTAATGGTTGGATAGGATATACGCTTTCATGGACTAAACATCAATTTGATGAGTTGAATAATGGCAAGTTGTTTTTTGCACGATATGACCGTCGTCATGACATTTCGGTAGTTTTAATGTATAATTTTAATGCTAAATGGTCTTTTTCTACAAATTGGATTTATGGAACAGGACAAGCAACTACAATTCCAATTCAAATTTTTTCTTCACCATTATTCAAAATTAATGCCAACAAATTTGACAGTAGAGGGTTTAGTCCAACCTATGCAAGTAGCGATAGAAATGCTTATCGCATGAAGGATATTCATCGTTTGGACATGAGTTTGCAAAGAAATGTAAAGCATAGATGGGGAGAGGGTATCTGGGATTTGTCAATTTACAATGTTTATAACAGGCGAAATCCTTTGTATTATTATATGGGGTATAATGTTGCTAAAAACTCTTATTCTATTTATTCTGTTTCAATTTTTCCAATTATTGGCTCAATTTCATACAATTTTAGACCTTTTTGGAAAAAATAAATATTTTTCGGCATCTTTCATTTTGCCTAAAAAGTAGTTGACACTTTACAATCTCAAAATGTCATTCTGAAAGAATCCGTTTGCATCGAAAAAAGCCTTTTTTTGCTTCATTATTGCACTTTTTCAGCTACCTACCAACAATTTCTTTCGGGGACGCCCAGTCAGAATGACAAGAAAAAAGTGTCAACTATAAATGAAGGATGCCTATTTTTCACCCAAAAATCTCCCCAACCCTAATCTCAAGCTCAGGCAAAACAGGTGCCGCCGAGCAAATATCATCGTCCATGCAAATCTTAACGGTTTTGCGAGAAGTAAATACATAAATCAATTTAGTTTCTGGATAAATATTCCAAACTACTTTAACTCCTGCCTTAAAATATTCTGTTAGTTTTTCTTCAATTTTATACGGTTTATCATTAGTAGAAATAATTTCAATGACAAATTCTGGAATTACATCTTCTCCTTCCTTGGCTCTTTTACCTTCTTCATCGGATAAATAAGCAATATCTGGTCTTCTCATTTGAATTCCGCTTAGCATCGTGTCATATTCGCAAACTAAAGTGCCAGTTTCTCCATATCCTTTTTTATTAAAAAGTTTATTTAGTAGAATATAAATGTAAACTTGTTTTTTATCCATTCCATTAAATTTGATTAATTCGCCATCATTCCATTCATATTTGAAGCCATCTTCTGGCTCCCATTCCAAAAACTCAGCTAAGGTTTTTGGCAATGCCGAAATTTCTTGTGTCGCTATCATATCTTTAATATTTATAATCAAATGTATGAAATTTTAGATAAATTCAATCTAAATTCCGAATAATTTTCTTCGACCGAATCACATCATCTTGATTGACAATGACGAAATAAATACCTTCTGGAAGTCCCGATAAATCAAAATCATGAAGGGCTTTTTCATGGATTCCTTCTTGAAGAATTTTTCCTGAAAGATTTGACAATTGGTATTGTGTTTCTATGCCTGGCGGCACTTTGACATATACTTTTTCGTTAGGTTCGTTATAATATATTACTAATTCGTCTTTGCTCATTTTATAGTTTGATTACTTTCGTTGTTCTCGTTCTACCTTTTTGAATGGTTTTTATTAAATACATTCCTGCCGAAAAATTTGATAAATCAATTGTTGGTTCAGTTTCTCTTGTTTGCGTTGAAAACAATGTTTTTCCCCATAAATCTTCTACTGAAATCTGAGTTTTTTCGCCATTTAGTTTCAAAGTTATTTTATCATTCGTAGGATTTGGATAAACTTGAAATTTGCTATTTTCTAACGAAATCTCATTTGCTGTAACTATCCCAATGCCTTGCCAAGGAACTAAATTTGCCTCGGGCGAAGGTAATTTTACATTGGTATAAATATGAAATTCCCCCGCTGCCAAATTAATTTCGGGATTTGTTTCTGTTATATTGAGTTCCGCTCCAGTAAAATAGTCGTACCATTTTCCAGTAGATTCAAAGTTGATAATGCCTTTTTCAGTGCCAATACCAAAGTTAGCAATGATTCGGACATTCATTGAGTTATGATTTAAGGCTATTTGTTTCACAATTCCTTTCGTTGATTCCTTAAAATCTTTTGAAAGAAACGCAGTTTGGGTAGTTTTAAGTTTTATCAATTCGGCATAAACTTTGAATAATTTCAAACGATTTTCATCTTTCAAATAATCCCATTTTTGAGGTTTTATGCCAGTTCTGCCATTGAAATCAATATTTACATCGTAGCCAAATTCTCCAAATTGCCAAAGCATTTTTGGTCCTGGAAAAGCAAAAAACAAGGCTGCAATGGCTTTTGAGCGTTCGAGAGCTGTATTTAGGTTTTTTACTTCACTTTTTCCATTGTTCAAAGCATCATAAATTATGCGTTCTTCGTCATGGCTTTCTATGTAGCTTACCAAGTTTGGTTCTTGCCAACCTCGCTCTAAATAGTTCAAACCTGTGAGGGAATTGTTTGTGCCTTTTACAATATTTCGAGCATTACCATTCATATTTCCCCAAAGCATAAAACCATAATTTGCCAATTCGACTTCTTCACTATTATCGGCAAAATGTTCCAAAATCAAGTAAGCATCTTTGTCATAAGTTCTGATTTTGTCATAAAAACGCTTCAATATTTTGATTCGGTTTGCATCATATTGCCCCCAAAGTCCAACATTTGGGTCGGTTTGTTTTTGTGTAAAACCTTTTGATAAATCGAAGCGAAAACCATCAATTTTATATTCTTTTAACCAAAATTCAAGAACATTATCAAAGTGAATTTGTGTTGCCAAACTTTCATGGTTAAAATCAAAGAAAACCGAATAAGGATGTGTAGCTTTTTGATTCAAAAATGGACTATCTTTGCTTGGTTGGGAGCCGTCCCAATAGGTCCTTGCATAAGGAAATTCGAGGTCGGCGTGATTAAAAACTACGTCAAATATGACTGCAATGCCATTTTCGTGGCATTTGTCAATCAAATATTTCAAATCATCTTTTGTGCCATATGCTTTATCAACAGCCATATAATAAGTTGGATTATAGCCCCAAGAATCATTTGCAGTAAACTCATTGACAGGCATTAATTCGATAGAATTTACACCCAAACTTTTGAAATATGCCATAGAATCTGCCACTTCTCGGTAAGTTCGTGAAGCCACAAAATCACGAATTAGAAGTTCATAAATAACCAATTTTTCTTTGGCAGGACGCTTAAAATCTTTAACTTTCCAATTATAAGCACTTTGTCCAGTTTGAAAAACTGACACCGTACCGCCATAAGAATTGTTTGCAGGATAAGATTTAAGGTTGGGAAAAGTTGTTTTTGGAATAGCATTATCAAACTTTGGGTCAAGGATTTTCTCACAAAAAGGGTCGCCAACTGCTGTTTTTCCATCAATCAAATATTGAAATGCATATTCTTTGTTTTTTTCTAAACCATTGATAGTCAGCCAATATCGGTCACCTTCTGGGGTTTGATTCATTAAATAATTTGGATCAGTTTGCCAATTGTTAAATTCTCCAATTAGATAAACGAAACTTTTTTGAGGAGCAAAGAATGAAAAAGTAACGGTATTGTCATTGATATAATTGATACCGTCTTTGATGTTTGGTGGGAGTGTCAAAATTGGAGTTTTTGGGTTTACTATTAGAGTTATTTCGTCCGAAGCTAAATTATTATTTGAAATAGAAAATGCCACTATCTTCAATTTTTGAGTTGAGTTTTTGATTAATATTTCATAATTAATAGAATCAGTAAGGGAATAAGTTACAAGAGGTACAAAATATGATAATGTAACTGCTGATTTTTTCGATAAATATGCTCTTATTTTAATTTTTTCCCCTTCTGTATAAATTTTTTGTCCATTGGGTTCAACTATTTTTATACTCAATTTGTCATCATACAATTCCAAAATAAAATCTTCAGTTTGAGCTTTTCCATCGCCACTTTTGAGCAATAAACCCAGTTTTTTAATCAATTTGTCGGCAGGAACTTTGAAATAATCTCGTGGTTTGAGTTTGATACTCCAACGGTCATTTCCTAAAGAAGTCATTTTTCCAGCTTCATAAGGTGCGTTAAAATTTGATTGTCCAGTCGGTTGAAACTCAAAGGCATTATCGGCAGTTCCTGCACCCGACCAAAGAAAAATGTCAGAAGTTTTACCCAAAAGTCCAGTGGCACGAGTATCTTTGGCTTGTTTTAAGTCAAAAATAATTATGAGTTCTTTATCGCCATTTGGGAAATACGAATCGGTTGTGACAAGCTGACTAACAGCACTTTGTACAATGAAAAATACTAAAAGTAGTGAGATGCAATGTTTTTTCATGTTTTTTAATTTCTAACAACATATTTTTCTAATGCCTCATAAACTTGATGAATTGGCAGTCCCATCACTGTATAAAACGAGCCTTCGATTTTGGGAATACCAATCATGCCAATAAAATCCTGTACTCCATAACTTCCGGCCTTGTCAAAAGGTTTGCAACGACCTATGTAATAATCAATTTCCCAATCGGTCAATTCTTTGAAATGTACAAAAGTAGTATCCGAAAAAGTTATCGTTTCTTCTTGCGTCATGATACATACCCCTGTAACAACTTTGTGCATTTTTCCGCTTTGTTTTTTTAACATTTCTTTTGCTTCAAATGCATTTTCAGGTTTATTAAGTATATCATTTCCTACAATAACGACTGTATCTGCACATAAGATGATTTCATCTTTTAAATCTTTTCTGAAACATTCTGCTTTTACTTTTGCCAAGAAAACAGGCACTTCTTCAACGGGCATTTCTGATGAAAAACTTTCATCGGTAGGTTTTACTTTCACGGAAAAGTCATATCCTGCATTTTGCATGATTTCTTTTCTACGAGGCGAATTTGAAGCTAAAATTAAGGGTTTTGAAAGTTGCATTCGTATTTTTTTTATAAATTCAGGTGCAAAACTAAATATTTTAAGGCTTAATTTTCGTAAATTCAGTAAATACAGATAAAAAAAACTAAATTTCGGAATGAAGTTCGTAATCGTCATTTTATTATTTCTCCCGCAAGTTATTTTTGGACAAAAAAGTATTGCAGATAGCCTTGACAGTGGAAAATCTGTAGAGGACAGTGTGATGTATGCACGATTGAAGCAACGGATGAGCAAAAGTAAACTTGGAAAAGAAATTTATGGAGCTGTTTTTAGAGATGTTTATAATTCAAATGCACAAAAAAAGGAAATTGACCAAATTGAAATAAATCCATTTACGCAATATGATGGAAAAATAATTGGAAACATTATCATAAAAAAACTTGAAATTTTTGGACCAAGTGTAAATGATACAACTCGAAAAGGTAGTAAAATAGAACATTTTGCAAGCAAAACCTTTCATTATAATACACGTGAGCGAGTTATCAGGCAATCGCTTTTACTTTTCAAGGAAGGTGACCACCTCAATCCTCAAATATTAAAAGATAACGAACGCTTACTGAGGGCAAATTCTATTATTCATGATGCCCGAATTTTGATAATTGAGAGAAATGATGCCAATTGGATGGTTGATGTTTTGATATTGATTCAAGATGTTTGGTCTATCAATTTTGATGTTTCGGCAAGTGGTTTTAATAATTTTTCCTTGGGTTTTGAAGATAGAAATTTTCAAGGACGTGGGCACTCTTTTCTCAATAAAGTAACATGGCGTGCCGATGACCCTTATCAAAAATTTGGGTTCCGAAGCATTTATACGATTCCTTATATTGGAAGTCGTTTTGTTTCTGGACAAATTAAAGTCATTAATGAGCGAGATTTAACTCAATATTCTGCCCAAATTTTTCGACCATTTCTCACAACTGAAACAAAAAATGCAGGTTCATTTGAACTTGGGTATTCTAAAATATTGGAATATAAAAAACTGATAATCAATAAGATAGATAGTTCGTTGATTTACGAAGTAGGAAATTATTATTCGGATGTTTGGTATGGGCGTTCATTTATAATTGATAAATTAAATCGAAATAAGCAACTAATTCTTGCCGCACGAAGAAGCAGTTTTGAATATACAAATCGACCAGAGGTAAGCGTAGATACGAATAAGATTTATTGGAATCGGACAAATATTTTGGGGAGTATTGGTTTTTCAAATCGAAATTATCAGCGAGATTTTTTGATTTATGGCTTCGGTCGGACTGAGGACGTACCCGTAGGAAACTTACTTTCACTTACTTTTGGAACTGAAAATACCGAATTTGGTAATCGAAAATATGTAGGATTTCAGTTCGCAAAAGGGAAATATTTACCCAAAAATCATGGGTACTTTTATGTTTTGGCAAATGCAGGAACATATTTAAAGCAAAAAGAAATTCAGCAAGGAACGATTGGTGTTCAAAGTTTTTATTTTAGTAAATTAATGGATATTGGACTTTCACATGGACGTCAATTTGTCAATTTAGGATTTACTTATGGTATCAATCGAGATGCACTTGACTACCTAAATATAAGTGGAAAGGATGGGATTTTGGGCGTAAATACAGAAGGTTTACGAGGTGATAAAAGGCTTACTTTAGGATTTGAATCTGTATTGTTTTCACATAAAAGTATTCTCGGATTTAGAGTTGCTCATTTTGCTTTTATAAATTTAGGATTGGTAAGTTTGAAAGGTAATTCGTTGATAGATAGTAAGTTATATCAAGGTTATGGCTTGGGAATTAGATTCAGAAATGAAAATCTTGCAATAAATACCTTTCAAATTAGGCTTGGATATTATCCAAATATCCCTGATATTTCTTCAGTTTGGCGTTTCGCTTTTGATACTTCTCAGCCACTCAAACTAAGAGATTTTGATATTTCTGCACCTTCGATAATCCCCTTTCGATAAAAAAACATTTGTATAAGATGTTATAACATATATTGTAAAAGTATTATATTTGCAACAAATAATTTCAAACTTTACAGATGTCACTCGAAAAAGATATTAAACAGAATAAACCATTTAAAAGTCCTCATCAAAAATTGCTCGTTAATATTATTTATACATCAAATTGGGTGAGTATTGAACAGCAAAATTTATTAAAACCTTACGAAATTTCAACACAACAATATAATGTGTTGAGGATTTTGCGTGGGCACTACCCAACTCCAATTACTGTAAATGGCATTATTGAACGAATGTTAGACAAAATGTCTAATGCTTCTCGATTGGTCGATAAATTGCTCTTGAAAGAATTAGTTTCAAGATGTGATAATCAATTTGACCGTCGTTCATGCGATATAAGAATTACTCAAAAGGGGACAAATCTATTATCACTGATAGATAATCTTCAAAAAGAATGGGAAAATTCTTTAAAAAAACTCAATGATAATGAAGCCGAAATGCTAAGTAATTTATTGGATAAATTGAGAGGAAGCGAGGATTGAAGAATTTACGAGGTACGAATTACAAGGTACAAATTTTGACGGTGACGCTCGTGCGATTACAAGTGTGATAAACGAACGTAGTCGAGGTTACGAATTTAATAGCTATTATCATTTTATAACTCGGTGTCCGATTTGAGCCGAGAATCCGAATTTCATCAATAAATATAAAAAAAACATGTCTTACAATCAACCAATGCTCAGAGATGGAGCTTTAGAAGGAAAAACTTTTGTGGTAACTGGTGGTGGAACTGGTCTTGGCAAATCAATGTCGAAGTATTTCCTTGAACTTGGTGCAAATGTAGTTATTACAAGTAGAAAACTGGCTATTTTGGAAGAAACTGCCCACGAATTAGAAACCCAAACTGGTGGAAAAGTCCTGCCAATTGCCTGTGATGTACGAGATTATGGTGCGATTGAAGCAATGAAAGACAAAAGTATTGCAGAATTTGGTCAGGTAAATGGTTTACTAAATAATGCCGCAGGAAATTTCATTTCACCTACAGAAAGACTTTCTCACAGAGCAATTGACACCGTTGTAGATATTGTTTTAAAGGGCAGTTATTATTCAACTTTAGCTTTTGGCAAGCATTGGATTGAGCAAAAACAACCTGCAACAGTTTTGAGCATTGTTACTACTTATGCTTCCACAGGTTCGGCTTTTGTTGTACCATCAGCTATGGCAAAGGCAGGCGTTTTGGCAATGACTCGTAGTTTGGCTGTAGAATGGGCAAAATATGGCATTCGATTTAATGCCATTGCTCCTGGTCCATTTCCTACCAAAGGTGCTTGGGATAGACTTTTTCCGAAGGAGGCTTTTCCAGAACATTTACGTGAAAGATTCTCAGATTATGGAAACGTGCCATTAAAAAGGGTAGGGGAACACCAAGAATTGACTAATTTGGCAGCTTATTTGATGTCAGATTTTTCATCATACATCAATGGCGAGGTAGTTACGATTGATGGCGGCGAATGGCTAAATGGTGCGGGAGAATTTAATCACCTGAACGAAATTCCAAACGAAATGTGGGACGTGATTCAAGCAGTGATAAAATCGAATACAAAAAAGGATTAATATTAAAAACGTAGAGACAGGGCATTGCCCTGTCTCTACCAGTGCCCTGTCTCTACCATTGCCCTGTTTCTACTATGTAACCAATAATTTTTCAATCCCATAATTCTCAAACTGCCTTTCCTCAACAATTTTTTTTATTCTAAAAACTGTTTCGTATAATTCCTGAAAAGTATTATAAAGTGGGGCAATTCCGAGCCTAATATTATTTGGTGGTCTGAAATCTGGAATAATGATTTTAGAACCATCTTGAGGTTCTATCATGGCTCTATTTATTCTATATCCTTCTTGATGTTGTATTGAAATATGCGAACCACGATTATTAATTTCTAAAGGCGAAGCGAGTGAAAAACCAAGCGGAATTAAGCAATTTTGAATCATTTCAAGCAAAAATTCACTTTGTAAAGCACTTTTTTGCCTTAAATTTGTCATTCCAGCTTTCAAAATTATATCTAATCCAGTTTCGGTTGCAGCAAGCGAAAGGACTGAAGGTGTGCCTGTTGCAAAGCGTTGAATTGTATTTTTTTCTTCATAATTTAATCCAAAATCAAAGGGTTTCTGATGACTAAACCATGCCGAAATAGGATTTGAAAGTTTTTCTTGTAAATCTTTTCTTACATACAAAAATGCAGGCGAACCAGGCCCACCATTGAGGTATTTATAAGTACAACCCACCGCCATATCTGCATTAGATTCATTCAAATTTATAGGAACAGCACCAACCGAATGACTTAAATCCCACAAAACCAAAGCATTTTTTTTATGAGCCAAATCATTGATTTTTTTCATATCATACATAAATGCACTTTTAAAAACCACATGACTAAGTGCCAAAAAAGATGTATTTTCGTCTAATTTGGTATCAATTTCTTCCTCAGAAATGCTGATTTTATCCTTACTCTGAATAATTTCTAAAGAATGGGATTGAAATTGTTGTGAGATTATTCCTTGTAAGACATATAAATCGGAAGGGAAATTTAGTGAATCACTGATGATTTTTTTGCGAGAAATGTCTAATTTTAATGCGGCATACGCCAATTTGTAAAAGTTGATCGAGGTATTATCACCGACTAAAACCTCGTCTGCTCTTGCACCAATAAGTGTTGCAATTTTTGCAGCAATTTTTTCAGGAAGTTCTATCCAATGCTCATTCCAACTTCTAATCAAGCCTTTTCCCCATTGATTTTGAATCAAATTTGTAGCTAATTCAAAAGTTGTTTTTGGTAATTTCCCAAGAGAATTTCCATCTAAATAAATAATTTCATCATTTTCAAAATGACTTTTAAACGTCGAAAGTTTGTCATTTTGGTCAAATTCAATGGCTTTTTGCTTGAAATCTTCTAAATTCATTACTTATTTTAGTTTCTTGATTAAATCGGGTAATATTTTTTCAACCCATAATTGATACATTTTTCCCGAAGGATGTAAACCATCCTCGGCAATTAACGATTTATCATTTATTGCTTGACGTGAAATTGGTGTAATATCAACAAATAATACATTTCTTTTCTCCGTTTCTACTTTTTTTACGGCATTAAAAAGGTCAATTTGTGTCGCAATTTCATTTTGATTTCTGCCTGTTGCAAATGGTGTAACTCCCCAATCGGGAATAGAAACAACAAAAACATGAGAAGGATTATTTCCAGCAAATTTAATGGCAATTTCAAGTAAATCAACAAATTCTGTTCTAAATTGTTCAACGCTTCGCCCTCGATATTGATTATTTACACCTATCAAAAGTGAAACAATATCATAGGTTTGTTCGATGCGTGTGGCATTTATTTTTGATTTCAATTCGTCTGTTGTCCAACCAGTTTTTGCAATTATTCGTGGGGAAGCTGTTGGTAAACTATGCAAAGTCAATTTTTGTGCTAATTGAACTGACCAACTTTCATTTTCAGCAACACTTTCACCAATAGTATAGCTATCGCCCAGAGCTAAATAAGATAATTCGTTTGTCATTTTTTTTGTTGGAAGTGTTGAATTACAAGAGAAAATGAATAAAAATAGTGAGATTGAAAAGAATTTCATCGTTTATTGAATTTATGATTGAATAATAATATAAACGAAATAATCTAACTATTCAGATTGAATTAAAACAAAAACAGCCTTCAAACTTTATCATTTGAAGGCTGTTTGATCATTTTAATTTACTTAATTATTAAAATCGAATGACAACCTCTTGGTAAAAACAACTTAAAATCTTGCTTTTGAAGCGTTGGTTTATCTCCATTTTTAACTTTCCAAAATTCAATTCCTCCGAAATGTTTTCCATAATTAAAATTGTCAAAAATAGTTACAGCAATATTTTCGCCGAGCGAATCAAAAGCAATATTTTTTGGAAGAATTCCATCAATTTCATATTCTGCAACATTCGACAAAGTACCATCAGATGCTAATTTTAAGAGCGAAAGTGATGCTTTTTTGTTCAAATCTGCATTTTCCCAAGGGAAGTATGATTTTCGAGCATTTGCTATAACAACTAAACTACCATCGGGACTAATAGCAAAACCTGTTGGATTTTCACCAATTTTTGCTTTTGTTATCAAATAATGGTCGCTTGTTCCATCCAAATTAAATTTTAATACAAACAAATCTCCAGTTGCATCAGCTACATTCTCTGATTTATTTCCAATACTATTTTTTATATCGGGCACGAGATAATACTTTCCATCTGTGGTGAATTTTCCTGCACTTGGTAAGTTTCCTACTTTTAGAGAACGTCCCAGCAGATCCAAACGAATAATTTTCCCTGTAGGACCATCACGAGTTACTTTCAAAAGTCCAACTTCCTTTGAATCTTCCATTGTATATGCAATAAAATTATTATTCGGATGCCAAGAAATGTCAGTAATTTTACCTGAAGGAAAATCTTGAGGTTTATTGATAATTCTTATTGGTTTTCCTGCGGCATCTAATTCTAAAACTTGCAATTCCTTGCCATATTCTTCACTACAAAGAGCTAAATATTCACCATTTGGACTAATATCAACTGAAATAGGATTTTTGCCAACTGGGAATTTGTATAACACCTTAGGCAAATTGATGTCACTTATATCAACAACCGTAATAAACCCCCCTGCTGGAAATTCTGAATTTACATTTCTTAATTCAGTAATGTTTTCAAGTGTCATTCCTCGTGTTTCAACAATATAAGCGATTTTAAGAATAGGAGAAATGGCCATGCCCTTTGTTAATGCCATTGCAGAGTTTGAAACTACAATGCTTTTTATCTCATCAGAGTATTTTTCTAAGGGAAGTTTTAAGATAGAAAGGACATCTTTTGAGTTTTTTTCTTTTAATAATCTGCCATCAATATATGAAGAAGCTGCCATGTCGGCATCAGATAAAGTTATTATTGCTTTGGCATCGAAACTTAGTTTTTGAGCAAAAGAAGTAATACTCACAATCGAAAATATCGAAAATAGTAGTTTTTTCATGGGAAATTTATGGACATAGCAAAACCACATTTGCAGTTTTGGAACTACAAACTTCTGAAAATTTAACCAAGTTTGAAAATTATTTACTAAAAATTAACTTTCTGCATCGTAAACCTGAACTTTTTGCCATAAATGCGAGCAATTTTTGATAAAATTCAAGTGGTCTGGATGCGGTTGATAAGCTTCTTGGTCGGCAGGATTATCAAAAATAAAAGTCAATGAAAAACTATATGAAGAGTCAATAACCTCACGATTTGTATTTGCTGGTCTGCCAATGTAGGCAGTTTTGATTAAATCAATTTTAGCAAGTTCTTTCAATCCTGCATTAAGTGCAACTTGATGAGCTTCATTGTCTTTTTCTTTTAACCAAAAAAATACTGTATGAACTACCCCTGTTTTTAAATTTGACATGAATGAGTGATTTGTGAATGAGTAATTTGTGAATGAGTGATTTGCTAAATGGGTGATTGATATACTTAAATTTTGAAAAAAATAATCACTCAATTACTAAATCACTCATTCACTTAAAGTTCTATTTCGTATTACTAAAAAATGATATTGTACCTAATAAATAATTTTGAACAGAAGAACCATGGTCGCCACCTGCAATTGAAATTAATTGGACATTTGTTGCACCACGTTTTTGCATAGCATCATAAGCAGTTTGTGAATTGAAAAAGGGTACATAAGTATCGGCAGTTCCGTGATATAATTGGGTTGGAGTTTTTGGTTTCCAATCAAATACATCATTGTCTTTTACGGCATTAAGTAGGGCAGTATCAGTTCCATCGGTAACGCCTTTTTTTACGGCATCACTCAAAATCGTTGTCAAACTACCCGAAATCCTTACATTTTGCTTGTCTTTTGTTATTTGAGTTGCGTATGGTTCGGCAAAATAGGCGGTCAAGGGTCTATTAAGTTTATAAATACTGTCATAAGTCAAAAGTACCCAAATGTAAGAGGCATTATGCTGTGGGTCGCCACTTGATTTGGTTGTTGCCAAGGTCTTGAAACTCAAAGTTTTATTATAAGCACCTGCCCCACAACTCGATGCTTTTAGGTTAAATTCTGTTGGAAATTCCTCTTCAATTTTCTTTTGTAAAGACATCGTTGCAAAACCGCCCTCCGAATAACCAGCAATATAAAGGTTTTGATTCCAGTTTGCTTTTTCTTTGGTAATAAATTCCTTTGCGGCTCTCAATAAATCTAAACTTGCAGTGGCCAAGCCATTTCGATGCTCATAAGAATGTGGAAGTGTGTTTGATGTGCCATAGCCAATGTAATCTGGAGCGGCAACAATATAGCCCAAAGTTGCCATCAAAGAGGCAATTGTGCCTTCTCCATTAGCACTCAGATAGGACGGAGCTTGTTTATCGTCGAAAATTGTGCCATGTTGATAGCTCAATAATGGCAATGCACCTGTCAATGCTGCCGAAGTTCCGACTGGAATTATTACTGCACCTGATGCTTGAATTTCAGTGCCGTCAGTGTTTTTTGTTTTATAAACCAACTTATATTGTTTTACGCCGCCACCAACAAATAATGCCACTGATGAACCCATAGAGGCACTTATTTGTGCCACAAATTGCTCTTTGCTTAGTTCTTTTACTAAAGTTGAACTAACCAAAACAATTGGCTCAGGGTCGGGAGTAGCTACTTTTCCGCATGACAAAGTGATAAATGTAAGCGAAAATGAAATAATAATGTATTTGAAATACTGTGTTTTCATGAAGTTTTAGTTTTAATGACAAAAATACAAATTCTTAACGATTTACATGATTGATTTTGTATTTTTCTAAATTTAAACTTTTTTATTTTAAACAAAAAAGCCATGAATGATGCTATGAGCAAAATTTACGGCTTTTTATTATTTACTATTTAACAGCTTGTCGTGCCAATAATTTCCATTGGCCTTGCTCTTTTGTCCAAACAAGTAGCATTTTTATATTAACATTTGAAGCAGTTCCATTTGATACAATATCGCTTATCATGTTGTATCGAACCCAAGCGACATCACCTTTCACCGTAATATCTTGGTCTTTGATGTCAAGCGAAACAATATCGAGTTTTTTGCTTACCAATGAACTAATAAAAGACTCACGTCCTTCAATCATGCCGTTGGAATGTCCATAAGTCAGTTCTTCACAAGTTAAATTGCGAAGTGCCAATGAATCGGCATTAATCATGGCTTTTTGAAGTGATTTTACAGCCAAATCTACTCCTTGTACATCAAATTCAAGCGATTTTAAATATTGTAAATGCAAAGGAAGTTGCGTAGCTGCTCTTGAAGATTCGTCTTCTATCAAATGGTATTTTACGCCAGTTTCTTTGGCAGCTTTCATTACCTCAGCAATGTTCACATCGCCTTGCCCAAGTACCACATTTCTTTCTTTGTCTTGCCTTCCATTGAGGTTATCAACTGAGCCAATCATTCTGTCTTTTAAGTGCGTAAGTGGGAATCTGCCTGGAAATTTTCTCAAAAGTGCTGCAGGATTTTGCCCTGGATTTCTCATCCAAAAAACATCCATTTCGATATTCACATAGCGAGGGTCTGTTTTTTCCATCAGATAATCATACATTGTTCCGGGACCAGGATATGGTCGAAATTCGTAACCATGAGCATGATATAATAATGAAATGCCTGCTTCTGCAAATTGTTTGCCTGCTTTATTGAATACTTCCACGCCTTTTTGCATATCTGCAAATGTAAAATCGTCGCCTTTGTGAGGAATCCAATAACAAACGGCATATTCTGCTTCAAAAAACTTTAAATTTTCTATCAAAACCTTCACACTGTCGGGGTTTTCGAGTTTTTCAAAAGTTACGCCACTCGCTAATACATCAAAGCCATATTTATCCAACAATTTTTTATATTGAACTCTTGGCATCGTGCGTGAACCAGCACCTTCGAGTTTTCTGATGCCCATATCTTTGAGCTTTATCAAGCCTTCTTCCACACCATTTTGCATGATGCCACGGGCTGTTCCCATAATAATACCAACTTCTTGTGCTTTAACAGAGGTTAGGCTAAATGAAATAAAAACTAAAATTAATATTATTGATTTTATCATAATTTGTAGGGGTTTAATGAGTTTATCCAAATTTATAGAAAAAAACTGAATAAATAGTATTTTAGATCATCAGGTGTTATTTTAGAAAGAATTGATAAAAAAAGAGTAATTTTTTTTTGGTTCAATTTAATCTTTTTTTATTTCACAAAAATTGACATTTATAGAAAATGCTTTTGTAAAAAAAATAACTACCTGATTATCAGGTAGTTATAAATGTTTTAAAACTTTGTGGAGGAGATGGGATTCGAAGCGAAACGTCGCACCGTCCTCGACTTCCAGCATACAATGCAGGTTATTTTAAGTTTGTGGAGGAGATGGGATTCGAAGCGAAACGTCGCACCGTCCACGACTTCCAGCATACAATGCAGGTTATTTTAAGTTTGTGGAGGAGATGGGATTCGAAGCGAAACGTCGCACCGTCCACGATTTCCTGTAAACCATACAGACTAAAATAAGTTTGTGGAGGAGATGGGATTCGAAGCGAAACGTCGCACCGTCCACGATTTCCTGCAAACCATACAGACTAAAATAAGTTTGTGGAGGAGATGGGATTCGAACCCACGACTTCCTGCATGCCATGCAGACACTCTAACCAACTGAGCTACACCCCCAAAAATTTCAATAGAAGAACCCACGACTTCTTGCATGCCATCTGTGCGACGTTTCGCCAGACACTCTAACCAAGTGGGACGCCACTCCGATAAGCTACACCCCCAAAAATTTCAATAGAAGAACCCACTACTTCTTGTATGCCATCGGTGCGACTTTTCGCCAGACACTCTAACCAAGTGGGACGCCACTCCGATGAGCTACACACACTTATTTTGTGCAAAGATGCTCGTTTTTATTCGATAAACAAAAACATTCGTTATTCGTCATTCAAAATTTTGCATTTTCCTACCACCCTGGTACCATAAAATTAATTCCTGTAACTGCCGATTGGCGTTTGCCATTATAAATTGGAAATGCCAAATAAGGCTCAATAATCAAATAGCCCATCGCATTTATGCGTAAACTTACTCCTGTACTAATAATCGGATTAAGTTTGAGCGTTTGTTTGCTGCCATCGCTAAAACTATATTGAGATTCTTTGCCAAAAGATTTTTTATCATCCCAAGCCATTCCAATATCAAAAAAGAAATTTAAATCCGAAGGCACATATTGGAAATTTATCAAAGCTAATTTTTTTGGACCAGTAAATGGAAACCTAATTTCAAAATTTGTCAAGCCCATTTGTGAGCCTTTTAGTTGTTCTTCACTAAGTGATAAAGTAGAAGTTTGTGTACTCAAAGCCTTTCCCCAAAGTCCGTGCATATACCAGGGATAACCCAAAAACATAGGATAAAGTTTGTTATAATTATTGGTATTATTTGCTCCAAGTCGCCCATAATAATAAAGACGAGTTGCGAGCGTAATTGGCTTTAAATACTTGTATTTTCGATAATCAGCAGTGAAAGAATTATGTGCAAAATCTCCAAAATATCTTGAAAATTCAAAGCGATAACGATAGCCATTTAAAGGGGCAGTCATTCCAAAAGTGGTGTTATCTCCTACAAAAGCGACATAAAGTTGTTGTAAATTGAATGGTTTATAATCTATACTCTCCAAGTTCTCCTTTGAAATTTTACTTGGACTTGCCGAGCCAACAAAATAATTTCCTGTAGCATTTGATTGGTAATAATCGCTATAAATTCGACCACTATAAGAGTACCAATTGGCGTTTCCCCCAACTTCAATTCGCTTTGCCGTACTTATTGGATAAATGGCAAAAAGTCCAACTTCATTAATGAATAATCGGTACAAATTTGAACTCGCTTGCAACAAAGAATCACCTTTTGGAATACCATAAGTAGCCCGTGTTTTGGCATCAGTTATGTACTTTGTTTTTTGCTGATAATCGCTAAATCTATAAGGAATTCTTAAAATACTTGCTCCCCATTGTAGCGGCTTCTTTTGATTGAGATATTGAATTTGACCTCCAAAATCTTGAATTTCTCCATTTAAAGACAAAACTCCCGAAACTTGGTTGTGGTTGAGCATATCACTAAAAAGTCCAACAACGCCTCCTCCGAGTCCTGTTCCCCAGCGACTTGCCGAAACGCCAATGCCTGAATTTCCAAAATAATCTAATTTGAATTTTGGATTATATTTTAAAATGTTTAATTTTTTTTCAGGAACTCGTACTAAAATATTTTGCTTTTCGAGATTATTCTGCACAATATTCCGCCCTTCTCGCCAAGCAAAAGGAGCTAAAGTTGCGGCAGTTTTTTCTACTTTATCTTCAACTGTTTTTTCTTTAAAATCTTTTTCGTGAGTTAAAAAAAGCTCATATTTACTATTTTTGAAGTAATTATAAACAATTTGACCTGTTTTTGAAGCAATACTCACCGCTGGCGAATACATTGTAATGCCACTAATGCCAGTAAAATAATTGCTTAGTTTAGTTATGTTTTTTTCATTGATTTGATATTTGTATAAATTCCTAAAACCATCGGCATCTGACAAAAAATAGAGATAATTTCCGGTTGGGTCAATCAAAGGATTTAAATTATCAGCTCCTTGGAAAAAAGAAAAAGATTCAACTTTTGAAGTCTGAATATTGAATCTTGAAATTGAATAAGTGGCTTTTTCTAAACGAGTATAACTTGCATCTCTGTCCGACACAAAATAAATCCATTCGCCATCTGGCGACCAAGTTGGTTGAAGGTCTGAATTTTGGTCATTTGTTAAGTTCTTGACTGTTTCATCTTTCAAATTATATAAATACAAATCACTTTCACCATTCATCAAACCTGAAACTACAATTGAATTTCCATCGGGCGACCATGAAGGATTTGTGAAAGAATCTAAGCCTTTTAGGTCAAAATTTTGCTTATTTCCTGTTGCAACTTCAATAATTGAGAGTTTATTTCGTCCTTTACTCTGAATAACCAAAGCAAATTTTCGGCTATCGGGCGACCAAGTTCCAGCAGTTTCCAAAAAACTATACGAATCAACATGAGAACCAAAAGAGGTACTTTCAATTTTTCGAATAATTTTTCCTGAACGACATTCTACAATAAAAATATCAAGTGAAATAACATTTTTTGAAGATATATATGCCACAAAATTTCCGTCAGGACTAATGGCTGGAGAAATATTCATTTCGCCTGCATTGCGTTGTGAAGCAATTTCTTTACCAATCGGATAGGTTGAAGTGAATGTACGAAGTGGGGAATAAGTATCTATCAAAGACTGTTTCCATTTGGCAGAAAATTTCTCTAAATTTAGCTTCAAATTCCTTGAAAATGCCACCTCAATGCCATATTTGGCGGTTTCTCGAAACAATGGACGAATCATATCATCGCCATAAGTTGCAGTTATATATGCCCAAAACGCCTGTCCCCAACGGTATGGAAAGTATTTATATTCTTTCGTAACCAAATCTTTTATGCTCGGAATATCCTCACTCAGAACAGCATCACGCATCCACATTGCCGTGTGAGCATCAACCCGCCCAATTGACATATATTCTGCCAAACCTTCGACCATAAAAAGCGGCAAATTTTGTATATTGCCTGACCGAGTAGAATCGTCAGCGGTCATTAATTGATATTGAAAAGCATGAACCAATTCATGCCCAAGCACATGGTCGGTCTGTCGTTTGGAGTACATTATCGGCATCACAACTCTGGTTCGCAAGCCTTCAGTAACACCACCTGTACCTTCACCAATTTGTCCGCCAATGGCAGTTGTTTCTTGAAAATCTGGGTGATTTTGATAAACTATAAGAGGATTTGGCTTAATAAATGCCAATTTGAAAACTTCTTGATGTATTTTGTACCAATGTTCGCTATTTATTATAATGTCATTTGGTATTGAATTATCTTTAAAATAATGGTACAATTCAAAGTGCGGACTTTGCAAAACTTTAAATCCAAAAGTTTTGTAACGAGGCTTGTTTTGACCAAAATATTGCGATTGAGATATAGCTAAGTTGCTGATAATCAGTAAGATACATAATAAAAAATATTTCCTCATACGTGTTTGCGTGATTTTGGTCATTTATTGCTAACACAATTACAACGTAAAAAATAATAAAATCGCTTATGAAAACTTAGAAAAATATTCACTCATTCATAACGGGCGGCGTTCCGCATCACTCATTCAGTCATTGAAACTGTGGACGACAAACTTTTGCAAAGCGGCTTTGCCAATAATTAGACATCATATTGTCTTCTATGACTCCTTTGCTTGAAGAGGCATGAATAAAAAGGACTTCTTTATCGTTTTTCACTTCGGTAACTATTCCTGCATGACTGATATTTTTGCCAGCCGTTACGAAGAAAACTAAATCACCTTTTTGGATATTTGGAAGATTAATTGCAGGAAAATATTCAGATTGTTGCCACGAAATACGGGGAAGTTTTATGCCCAATTCATTGAAAGTATTGCACAAAAGCCCCGAACAATCTATGCCATTTTGGTCATTTCCACCTAATTTATAAGGCACACCAGTGTAGGTACGGGCAGTTTGAATGATTTTTTTGGAATAAGTATTTTCATTGGAAATATTTGTTTCAGAAGGTTTTCCACGAAAAATTTTGCAAGATGAAAGACTCAGCAAGACAATTGCCAAGTATAAAAAGTTTTGATGTTTTTTATAAGAAAGCATTTTTATAGGTTTTTGATTAAATATTGATAAAATTGTGCCAAACTCAATATTTTCAAAACTATTTCATTCATTTTTACGTACTTATTAGAAATACATCACCAAATTATCAACGAAATGAAAAAAGGATATTTGTTATTATTGCCATTTATATTTTTAGCTTGTCAGAGTTATTCTCAAAAGGATAAAGCAAAAAATACTAAAACAGATTGCAAAATTGAAGTCATTAAAAAAACCGATGCCGAGTGGAAAAAACAATTAGATGCCAACCAATTTGCCATTGCTCGTAAGGCAGGAACCGAAAGAGCATTCTCAGGAATTTATTGGGACAACCACGAAAAAGGCACTTATAAGTGCGTATCGTGTGATTTTGAACTTTTTAATGCAGATACAAAATTTGAGTCTGGGACAGGTTGGCCCAGTTTTTGGAAGCCTGTCAATGAGTGTGCCATCGAAGAAAAAACTGATATAAGCTATGGATCGGTTCGAACTGAGGTAGTTTGCAACCGTTGCAAAGCTCATCTTGGACACGTTTTTGATGATGGTCCAAAGCCAACAGGAATGCGTTATTGCTTGAATTCGGCTTCGTTGAAGTTTGTGAAGAAGTAGATTTGAGATAGATTTATTAAAAAAGTGTTATTTTTCAATAACACTTTTTTTGTTTCAAAAATTTTCATTTTAATTTAACAATCCATTCGGTTTTTACTTCTAAATTTGCTACTTATTAATTTAAGGCATAATTTTTGAAATTTTGCCTGACCTAATAAACAATTCAGAGAATTGTTATACAAAAAAGCCAAAGATTTCATGCTTTCACATTTGCTTATCAAAAATTACGCTCTTATCGAGCATCTCGAACTTTCTCCAGATGCTCATTTTAATATTGTTACCGGCGAAACTGGTGCAGGAAAATCAATTATGCTTGGTGCAATTGGTTTGCTTTTAGGCAACAGAGCCGACACAAAAACGCTATATAATGAGTCCGAAAAGTGTATTATAGAAGGTACTTTTGATATGTCGGGGTTTTATATTAAAAATATTTTTGAAGAAGAAGAACTTGATTTTGAAAGTTCGTGCATTGTTAGGCGAGAAATTGCCCCAAACGGAAAATCTCGTGCATTTATCAATGATACGCCTGTAACGCTCGAAACTTTACGCAAAATTTCTTCGCAATTGATGGATATTCATTCGCAACATGACTCCATTTTGCTCGGTTCAAATGAATATCAGTTGCGAATAATTGATACTTATGCTCAATGCCACGACAAATTAGTGGAGTATCAAGAAAAGTTTAGGACTTACAAAAAACTGCATGATTCTTACGAACAATTGCAGGTCGAAGCTGACCAAAACAAGAAGGAATTTGACTATAATTCTTTCCAATTAGATGAGTTGGTGAAAGCAAAATTAGATGCCAACGAACAAGAGCAATTGGAGCAAGATTTGAATATTTTGGAGAATGCAGAAGAAGTGAAACTTCGGCTCAGAAATGTGTATGAATATTTGAATAATTCGGAACAATCGGTACTTTCTGTTTTGCAAATGACTGTTGGAAGTTTAAATCCAATTTCGAGCTATTCGCCTGATTATCAGCAATATAAAGATAGAATTCAAAGTTGTTTACTTGAACTAAAAGATGTTTCAAGAGATATTGAGGCAGAAGAAGATAACATCGAATTAGACGAAAAACAGATTACAGATATTCAAGAAAGATTGAATATGTTGTATAAATTGCACCAAAAACATGGAGTAAAATCCAATGGAGAATTGCTTGAAATTCAAGCGATTTTGGAAGAAAAGGTAAGCAAAGTTTTGAACCTAAGCGAAAATCTTACCGCAGCAAAAGAGCGAGTAAATAAAGCTTTTGATGCTGCCACAAAATCTGCTGAAATTTTGTCAAAATCTCGCCAGAAAGTGCTTTCTGAAATTGAAAAACGAATAGTAGGATTGCTTATTGAACTTGGAATGCCAAATGCGACGCTCAAAATTCAACATCAAAGCATCAATTTAAATAATGAAGGAATTGACCAAATTAATTTCTTATTTAGTGCCAACAAGGGCGTGAATCCTCGACAGTTAAAAGACGTTGCTTCGGGTGGAGAATTTTCTCGTTTGATGCTGACAATCAAATATGTATTGGGTGATAAACGCTCTTTGCCAACCATTATTTTTGATGAAATTGATACAGGTATTTCGGGCGAAGTAGCCATAAAAGTGGGTAGAATGATGCGAGAAATGGCTCAGAGTATACAAGTGATAGCGATTACTCACTTGCATCAAATTGCAGGAAGAGGTTCTTCACACTTTTTTGTTTATAAAGATAATAGTTCTGCAAAAACAGTTAGCCGTATCAGAACGTTATCTATTGATGAAAGAATTATTGAAATTGCGAAAATGATTGGCGGAGAAAGTCCATCGGAAAATGCCATTCATAGTGCTATCGAAATGCTTGGTATAAATGTTTAGTGCTAAAGCACAATGTAGAATGTAGAATTAAGAATGATGTTTAAATTGATTTTAAAACCAACAAAATAAAATGAAAAACTTATTAATCCTTTTTATTGCTCTTGTAGCCTTTTCATGCACAGATAAATCTGCCGAAGAAGCTGCTAAATTGAAAGAAGAAACTTTCAAAATCCATGACGAAGTTATGCCAATTAGCATGAATTTGGAAGATTTGAGAGAAAAAGTAATGAAAAAAGTTGAAACAGATTCAACCAAAAAGAAAGAAGCTTTAAACATTTCATTATCCTTGGACAAAGCTTATAACGAAATGGAATTTTGGATGCCAAAATTAGGCGATGCCTCTGATATGAAAGATGATGCTGCAAAAGTAAAAGTTCTTATGGAATTGAAGTCAGAAGGTGAAAAAATCAAACAAAATACCCTTGATGCTAAGAAATTGGCAGAGGAGTTTTTGAAATAAAAATTTATGAAAAAGTTAGTTGTAATTCCTTTTATTTGCCTACTTATTGGAGTTTTGTCTATAATTTCTTGCGAAAACTCTCCAAAAAAACTCCCAATTTTGGGCGAAAGAGATTTTGTCAATGGCGATTCTGTTTACCATCAAATACCTGAATTTAAGTTTATAAATCATGATGGTGATTCGATTTCAAACAAAACTTTTGAAGGAAAAATCTATGTGTCTGATTTTTTCTTTACTACTTGTCCGACCATTTGTCCTGTAATGAAGAAACAAATGTTAAGAATTTACGAGAAATTTAAAGAAAATCCAGAAGTCGGTATTTTATCTCATACTATAGACCCTCGGCATGATTCAATTCAAGTTTTGAAAGAATATCGAACTCGTTTAGGCATTCAGGGAAAAATGTGGCAATTTGTTACAGGCGAAAAATCAAAGATTTACGAAATAGGAGAGAAGTCATATTATGTAACTGCACAAGAAGATTCTTTGGCAGCTGGCGGAATAATTCATAATGGGGCATTTATTTTGGTTGATAAAAAACGACAAGTTAGAGGCATTTATGACGGAACAAAAGAAGAAGAAGTGTCAAAGTTATTGAAAGATATGGAGATATTATTGAAGGAAAAATGAAGAAAAAACACAGGGTTTTTGCATTGTTGATAATTGTTAATTGTTCATTGATAATTGAATCTTGTCAATCAAACGAAAAAGTAAAACAGGAACAATATTACATTGGTGGAAAAGAAATTTATGAGAAAAACTGTGCTAATTGCCATCAACTCGACGGCAAAGGATTGCAAAATCTCTATCCACCGATTGCAGGAAGCGATTTTTTGAAAAATAAGGAACAAGTGATTTTATTAATAAAGAATGGAATTTCTGGCGAAATTGTAGTCAATGGTAGGAAATATAATCAAGCAATGCCAGGAAATAACCAACTACAAAACCTCGATATAGCCGAAGTTGTAACTTATATGTATAGTGAATGGAATAATGAAAATACCGTAACTACCACTGAGGAAGTTGAGAAGATTTTGAATAAAAAATAAATCAATTACTCGTAGTATCCACCGCAGATTCGGCACTCGAAGAAAGCGAATCTACTGCAAAGTTTCCTTTGGCTTTTCGCATAGTGTAATGTGTGAAATCTTGGTCAGCTTCCATGCCAACGCCATTCAATTCTTCCTTTGGCGTTTTGATAACAAATTTCAAATCTGTATAAATTTTCTTCTTTACAGGACTCCAAAAAAGTAGATCAGTAGAAAGGCTTTGTTGTTGCAAACGATTGAAGAAAAATACATTTCCCATTACTTTATAAAGTCCCTCATTTTTGAAATATCTGCCCGAATCACCTCTCAATGAGGAATATTCTACACTATTTTTATCAAAAAAAGTTACATAAACAGCCTTTGGATAAATATCGTCTTCGTTTTGAAGTTTTAATTGCTTTGCAGTAGTAAATTTTACGGTAGTTTTGCCTGAATCACTAAACATGACGCTTAGATTATCCATCGTCATTTGCGGTCCATTATATTTCTGGACAATTACATTTTTCTTTTTTTCTTCACAGGAAAAAAGTAAACAGCTTGTACAAAATACTAAATATAAAGTGTTTTTTTTCAATGTGGCAAAATATTTCATTTGGCACAATTTGAAAAATTGTGCTACAATAATTTAATCAATTTTAACTTTTTGAAACCAACGAGTATCAACCAAAGAGAAGCCAAGCGAAACTTTGAAATAGTTTTCTTTTACTAAACCATTTGTTGCTACACCTCTATTGCCAACAGCAAGTGATAAATCAATATAACTTACGCTGCGATAAGCCAAAGGTGTAGAAAATCCAAAATTAAAGCTTTGGTCTTTGATGTGCGTACCATTTACAAAATAAGGCGTTTTTGTTTGTTGGTAGCCCATTCTGTAGAAAACTTGGTTTAAATATTTTGTAGAAGTAGCTTTTGGTAAATATTCTAAACCGAAAGCAATTTTATTGCTTCCTGCCAAATTTGACTCTGGTTTCCCATTAAAATTAAGGTATTTTGCCCAATTTTGATTGCTATATTCTGCAGAAAATAACCATTTATAAGGACTTTCGATGCTAAATCCGATAGCGTATTTTGAAGGTAATGTTATATTTCCAGTTGAAATACTTAGTGTATCTGGTTTTTTGATTACCGTTGGACCATTTCCTGAATCATATAATGTTGAGAAACTTCTTACCCTATCGGCTCTCAATTTACTTTGTAATTCGTAAGTTCCACCAACATTTAAGTTCCATTTTTCACTTAGTTTTTGTTGATAAACAAAGCCAGTTTTTATTTCAAAGCCATTTGCAGCAACTCTGTCAGAATATTTTAGCGTAAAATCTTCCCCATTATTTAACAAAAGTCTTGATGTTGTGTCTTTGCTTATTGTTCCAAAATAATAGCCAATTTCAGCACCAACATATAATGATTTTCCGAGTAAAACTCCATTTCCAAAGGTAGCTTTTGAAAGTCCGCCCGAACCTTTATAAGTATGTTGCACAGAATTGCTTGTTCCTGCAATTACTTCTTCAAAGCGTGCTTCATGTTCCACGGCAGTAGAAGGTTGCAAGCCTATTGAAGTAGTCCATTTTGTTTTTATAGGAAAAGAAAAAACCAAATGACTTAGATTCATGCCAAAATCTGTCTGAGAATTTTTGCCATCAGTCAAAGTTTTATATTGTCCACGCAAGCCAGTATTGAAGGCAACGTACCTGTTTTTGGCTAACATTGCAGGGTTTATGCTATTAATATAGATGCCATTTCCAAAAGTTAGACCTGTGCCACCCATTGCGTCGTTGGCAATCGAATGTCCAGAAAGCATATCGCCCACGCCTAAAGCGGAGTACGGAGAATTGCCATAAAGTCGAGATTCTTTTTGTGCGAAGGTTTCAGTAATGAAAAATATACTGATAAAAAGGTATGCAGTTAGGTTATTTTTGTTCAACATTGTATTGTAAAATTCTGTTCAGACCAATCAAGACTAAATTTGAGTTTGCAAAGGTCGGCTTTTTTATCCGACTTTCAAAGAAAGGAGCATCACCACCGCATAAGATTACTTGGCAATCGCCTAAATTTTTGTAATTTTCTATCATTCCATTCACTTCTGCAATGATTCCATTCACAACTCCACTTTGAATACAAGTAATTGTACTTTTGCCAATCAAGTCAGGAATTTCAGTTGCTTCAACCAAAGGGAGTCTTTTAGTAAACGTATGAAGTGCCTCAAATCGTATTCGTTTCCCCGGAGAAATTATGCCACCTTGAAATGTGCCATCGGCAGAAACATAGTCATATTTGATTGCAGTTCCCATGTCAATAATTAGGCAATTTTGATTGGGAAAAAGGAAATTTGCCCCAACAGCACCAGCAATTCGGTCAGAACCAAGTGTTTCGGGCGTTTCGTAGTTTTTATTTATGGGTAAAAGTGTTTCTGGATTTAAGTATATTTTCGGAAAATTATAGTTTTTAAAAATGTCTTCCAACTCATTTTGACTTTTTGTTACTGATGAAATTATTAAATTTTTAACATTATTTAATGTAATAATTTCTTCTAAGGCATTGATAGACAGGCCTTTGTGAACTTCTATTAAAGTATTTCCTACGAAAAATCCTATTTTGGCAAAAGTATTTCCAAGGTCAATTGCAACATTGAGTTCTGAGTTCTGAATTCTGAATTCTGAGTTGTTAGATGAGCGATTTTGATAACTAAATAGCTCGCTTTTAATTTCTAATTTATTTTGGACAGTTTTTTTGATAATTGATAATTGTTAATTGATAACTGTTTTTATTTTCATCTTCTTCTTAATAATTGCAGGTCGTTTTTCTAATTCTATTGGATAACCTAATAAATCTCGAATGACAACTGATGCACAAACACCTCCAAAAGCGGCGGGCAAATAGGAAATTGTTCCATAAGCCGAGCGTTTGAAATTATTTCCATCGGTCAAAATTAAAGATTCCCGCATGAATGGTTCGGTCGAAAAAACTGCCTTGATTCCTGCATCAACTCCTAATTTTTTAATTCTTTTTCTGACATATTGAGCAAAAAGACATTGATATGTATCAAATAAGTCAGCAACTCGAATTTTCGTTGGGTCAATTTTTCCACCTGCACCCATCGAACTTACAATTTTTTGATTTCTTTCATAAGCCGTTAAAAGTAAAATCAATTTTGGCGTAACGCTATCAATGCAATCCATCACATAATCGAATTTTGTTTCCAAGATTTCACGGCACTTTTGAGGCGATAAAAATTCTTTGATAACGTGCAATTTTAATTCTGTATTTATCGCCATTAGACGTTCTGCCATGATTTCTGCCTTAAATTCGCCATGATTTGTTGCCAAAGCGGGCAATTGTCGGTTTCTATTTGTGGGGTCAACGACATCACCATCAACGATAGTCATTTCGCCAACACCTGAACGGCAGATATATTCGGCAGCAAATGAGCCAACACCGCCCAAGCCAACAATAAGGACATGGGAATTTTGAAGAATGTCAATTCCTTCTTTTCCAACTAATAATTCGGAGCGTGAGAGCCAAGCGGGCATTTTTTTGAGTTCTGAATTCTGAGTTCTGAGTGCTGAATTTTAAACTTGATCAGTTTTGAGTTTGAGGAAACTCAAAATTCAGAATCGCACGGGCGACCCCATCTAAACTCAGAACTAATTGAGTAAATATCCATACGTTTTCAACTTTGTTCGTAGGGTTGGGTAATCTTTTTTATTGACAATAATTTGATAATCTTCGGCTTTGATGAGTAATTTTTTAATTGACTGATTTTGAATCAACAATTTTATCAATTCTGGGTCATCGCTCGGAATCTTGAAAACCATCACATCATCTAATTGCTTTAAAGGATGTACTTTTCGATCTAATTCGTCAAAGAATTTTTTCCAGTTTGCTGGAAAGTTACTACTTACTATTTGTTTGAAAATATCAACTTTTAGTTTTAAATCTTTTTTATTGGCAATGTTTTTCAAGAATGATTCATTAGAAACAGCATACCTGTTTGAGCCAACTTTATCAGCATAATTTGCCAAAAGTATGTCTGTCAAGTTCGTTTCACCATCAACCAAAATAATCAAATTATCTGATGAAAAAGTCAGTTCATAGCTGTTTTTTACCTCTGGAGCTTCATAATTGGCAGTTTTTCCGAGAAGATAAGCACCCAAATTAGTCAATCTGACAGCTTTTAAACCATCATAGACTGAGAAATATGTTTTACCCAATTCAGTGGTGTCGATTGTGTCATAGGCAAGATCCAACATTCCATAACAGCCCCAAAGCATCAAATTTCCTTTGATAAATGGTTCATTGGTGAAATATTTATAATTTGCTTTTGTAATATTTGTTTTTTGTTTACCGTATTTTCCTTCAGTTTCATAGGTAAGATAACTTACCATTTCATTGATGTTTGAAATTTTGAATTCATACCCTCGAAGCGTTGTAAAATCAATGATATTTTGAACACTCACCCATTCGTTTTGAGGTAGAAATTTTAGAACCTGAATAAAAATTGTTTCTAAATCAAAAACATTATAGAGGTTATGTCCGCCTTTCAAACTTGTGAGAATGTGGGTATGGCTATTATACTTTTTTATATAAGTTACGTCAAGATACGCCTTTAATAAACCCAAAAATGTCTCATCTTTTTTGGGTTTATCTTCACAAACCACCATCGAAGCAAGCAAATAAGTCTTTAGTTGTTGGATTTCTTTTGGGGCAGTTTCAGGATATAACTCATTGATATTAAGCGTTTTACGAATTTTTCCTAAAGTATTTGCCATTACTTTCCCTGGCCCGGAGGTTTTAATGTTGCCTTGCTTGTTATAACTTATTAAGTTTGGCAAAGTCGCAAAAATCTCAGATTCATTGCTGGCGACAAATTCAGTTTGGGGCTCTTCGGTTAGTGGTACAAAATTATAATGCAAGGGTTTGTCATAATAATCAATAAGCACTTTGCGAAGCTCTTTTGGAATTTCAATAAAAAAATTCTTTTTATATCCTCCCGCAGAATAATCATAATCTGACTGCGTTTCTACTGCAAAAACCATGAATTCTTTTCGGAATTCTTTTTCAAAATGACTTCTGTTTCCGTATAATTTCTTTTCAACATTATCAAAAATATAAACACCAATTTCATTTTTAACCTCTTCTTCTGAAAGTGTTTCTTTCCAAACCAATGCATCAAAAACTTTTCTGACATCAGGATTTAGAAAAGTTAGGAAAAATTGATAAATCTCTTTATTTCTGAACAGTTTGGATACAATATTGCAATAATCACTTTTAGTAAATTTACTGTAAGTAACACTTGCTTTTAGCTCCAGAATTTCATTTTCATCAAAGCCATTTTGAACCATCAAAGATTTATTTGCTTCATACATCGAAATAATAATTTTTCGATAGATATTCATAAAATTATCTCTTTTGAATGTGCTTTTGTCCAATTCTTTGGCTAAAAGATTTGGTGCATCTTTACTTATTCCAAAAGTTGATGGTTTTGGTTTAGGTTTTTCCTTTGACCCACCCAATCCCATTGACGACAAAAATGCGTCATATTCACTAAATATTTTATCTAAATCTCGTTCCTTTGCCATTATTTTTTTGCATTTGGCTATTAGCATTTAGCTATTAGCTTACATTAATCCTCGAATATAGTTTTTTGCTAAAAGCCAATTGCCAATAGCTAAAGGCATTTTTACTTCAATAAATAATTAATATCTTCTTCGCTCAAACTTTTCACCGAGGCGGCATCTGCCGAGATAATATCATCAAATAATTGCTTCTTTTTTTCTTGTAAAAGTAATATTTTTTCTTCGATTGTGTTTTGAGCAATCAACTTATAACTTGTTACTTTTCGTGTTTGCCCAATGCGGTGCGTGCGGTCAATTGCCTGACTTTCGGCGGCAACATTCCACCAAGGGTCGAAGATAAAAACCATGTCGGCAGCTGTCAAATTTAGTCCTGTTCCACCAGTTTTTAGTGTCATTACAAACGCCTTGCAATTGATGTCATTTTGAAATCTATCAACTAATTTTTGTCTATCACGGGTTGAGCCTGTCATGCTTACAAATTCGATTCCTTCTTTTTCTAAAACACCCTCAATTAGCTCAATTGCTGCCAAATAATTGACAAAAACAAGCACTTTATGCCCATTTGCTATGGCATCGGTCATTTGTTCGGTCAATAATTCTAACTTTGGCGAACTGATTTTTCCATCAGATTTTGTTTCGGGAACCGAAGCAATTTGTCGTAATTCGTTGAAGGCTTGGAAGATAAAAAACTGACTTTTTTCGATGCTCGAAGTCGTAATTTGTTGCTTGATTGCTTCTTGATAAAATAGCCTTCTTTGCTCATAAAGTTTGGCTTGAGGCTCTGACATTTCGACGTACAAAGTCTGTTCAATTTTGTCAGGAAGTTCAGTTAAAACTTCTTTTTTTAGTCTTCTTAAAATAAATGGATATATTTTTTTGCGTAATTCAAGAATCGCATCAGTATCACGATTTTTTTGAATCGGAATTAAATAATTGTCATTGAAATTTTGTGCCGAACCAAACATTGCAGGGTTCAAAAATCTAAAAAGGGAGTACAATTCGCCCAAATTATTCTCAATTGGCGTTCCACTTAATGCCAAACGATGGTCAGATTTTAGCATCAATGCCGCCCTTGAAGTTTGCGACTGCATATTTTTGATGTTTTGCGATTCGTCAAGAATTATATAGTGAAAATCTATTTCCTTGAAAATCTCAATATCGTTGCGAAGCATGGCATAAGTCGTAAAAATAAGGTTAAATTTTACAGCATCTTCAATGTTTCTACTTTTTTCGTAATAAGTATAAGAGGTAATTGCTGGACTAAACTTTGTAATTTCATTTTTCCAGTTAAACAACAAACTTTTTGGCATCACAACCAAGGTTGGTTTTGTTTGTTTTGGGTAAATTTCAGTCAGTAAAGTTATGGTCTGAATTGTCTTTCCCAAACCCATGTCGTCAGCCAAGCACCCGCCCAATTTTTTCTCTTTCAAATAGCTCAACCATTGATAGCCGTACTCTTGATAAGGGCGAAGTTTTGCATTAACTTTTGGTAGCTTTTTAGTATTTTTTTTGAGTTCATTAAAGCCCTCAAAAATAGTTTTTGATTTTTGGAAAACGGCAGATTTATTTCGCTCGTCAATCAACTCTTCGACCAATGGCAAGTCGAAAAACGAAATCTCAATTTTATCTTTTTTCTTCTTGAATAAACGTTGCAATTTCTGCACATACGACTCATTTAGCAAAGCATGTGAGCCATCAGAAAGTTCGACATATCGTTTGTTTTTATACTGCATCAATGCTTCCCAAAGCGAAATCTTTTCTCCATCAAAATCAAGGGTTGCACTGCCTTCCAAAAAGTCAATTCCTGACGACAAACTGACATCAAGTCGAGGTTGCGAAGTGTTGATTTTGTAGGTTTTGAGTTTTTCTGCACCAAAGAGTTTCCAACTGAGCAAAAGTGTTGATAACTCGTTGTAAATGAAGCCATTAGCTATTTCTTGCGGCACTACAAAGAGGTTTTCTTCTTGGTAAATGTCGCTTGTTTTTTTCTTTCCTTCCTTTGGAGCGTGCTTTTTTAGGAGTTTTGAAATGATTTCGCAAAGCTCTTCAATGGGTTTTTGTTCGATATATACTACCCTAATTATTTCTTCTAATTCGCTTATTTCTACACATCTGTGAAGGTCAAATTGCTCTAAAAATTCGACATCAAAACCTTGCAAAACTTGTGTGATTCTTAAATGAAGAGCATTGTCTGTATCAATTTTTTCAAAAACTAAAGCTGGTTCTGTCCCTTTTGTTTCTCGCAATTCTTCAACTTTAAATTGCTTGTATTGAACTTGAAAATTATCAAGATAAGAGAATAAAAGTGAAAGGAATTTCTCTAAATCGGTCGCATAAATTTCAGAACTAAAGGCATTTAATCGGCTAAAATTATGTCCCAAAGGAGTGATTTCATAAAGCATATTTCCTGCCATTACAAAGCCTTCCGAAATGGGCAGAAGTAGCTCGATTGGCTGGTGATTTACCATCAAAATTGGCTTTACTGAAAGCCTAATTCCTCTTTCATCAATGGGCTGAATATCAAAAATTATTTGATGTTCGCCTTCTGCAAATGTAAGTTTTTTTCCTTCAACATTGACTACTAAATCGGTGTTTTTTAAAGCATAAAATAAATACTCATGTTCAGAAAGATATAGGCTTCCTTGTTCTTTTCCCCACTCAATTACGAAGGCACTTCGCTCTTTTATTCTGTCAATTTGACGTAAAATATTGCGAACTTCACCAGTATATGCTTGATAATTTACTTCAACTGGCTGGAGATTTTTATCAACTATTTCAAGATATGTACCAGACCCATCAGTTACAAACATGAACAAAATATCAATTGGTTTGACGTTTTTTGTTTGCCATGTTTGTCTTTTAAAGCTATTAAATGATTCGTTGAAGTTGTTTGTCATATATTGGGGGACTGTTTTCTAAAGTATTGATTATCAATGGGTTATATCTGTACTCTTATCAAATCAACTTTACTGGCGAACAGAATGTTCACCCCACATTATGAAATAATTTGCAAAAATAACATCTTCTAAGGTATTTTGTGGAATATTTAAAAGAAAAGATGCGTGTTCGTAAAGTTTTTGAATTGAAATTGATTTGTCGTCGGTTTCTAAGAAGAGTTTTTCGAGTGGAATTTGTTGTAAAACTTTCTGTGTATTCGATTCTTTGTTGAGAATTGCAGCACCTAATGACAAATAAAAACCTCTTTCTACTAAAGATTTCGCAATTTCAAGGCTATTATTGAAACCATGAATTACCATTGGCACTTTTGGGCGAACGATTTTTTTAATGGAAATTAGCTCGTTAAAACACTTTACACAATGAATAATCATTGGTTTTTTCACCGCCTCAGCAATACGGATTTGTTTGATAAAAATTTCTTCTTGCAACGGTAGGGGCGAGCCTTTTAATCTATCCAGTCCACATTCGCCAATAAACTTAAATGCCTGATTATTAGCTAATTGTACAAGTTTTTCGAGTTGAAGTTTTTGATTTAATTTTGAAATATACCAAGGGTGAATTCCGGCAGAAAACCAAATATTATTTGTTGTTTCAAATTCAAAACTTCCAATTTCTTCTTCTGTTTCTGGAATAATTAAATTGAAAATTATTTGCTCGTTTTCTTGCTTATCAGAATGATGTGTATGTAAATTGAGCAACATAAATTCAATTATCAATTATCAGTGAACAATTATCAATGAATATTTAGGCGGTATTCCGCTATAAAGACTAAGTTTTTAAAATTAAATTTTATATGGATTTTACAATTAAATGTGTGCCTTTTTATGAATTGAGTTTAGATGAATTGTACGCCATAATGACACTTCGACAAGAGGTCTTTGTGGTCGAACAAAACTGCCCATTTGTTGATGCCGATGGAAAAGACCAAGTGGCTTGGCATTTGATGATTTTTAATAAAAATGACCATTTGATAGCATATACTCGCCTTTTTGATAAAAATGTTTATTACGAAAGCTATATTTCTATCGGTCGAGTTGTTACTTCTGCTAATACTAGAGGTGGCGGAATTGGCAAGTTTTTGATGCAAAAATCAATTGAAAAATGTATCGAATTGTTTGGAAATGAACCTATAAAAATTGGTGCTCAGCGGTATCTTGAAAAATTTTATCAATCTTTTGGATTTGAACTTACCGGTAAGGATTATATCGAAGATGGTATCGATCATACTTATATGATTCGTCCAATTACTGCTGCACCAGTTTCTTAGTTATCACCTTGCCATTTATTTCAATTTTTAGGATTTTCATTCCACCAACAGATTGATAATCAGGCAATTGAATGTGAAAGTCGTTGTTTCCTGCTTGTAGGTTTTCAATGTTTTCGGAAAGTGTTTTTCCTAAATTATCAAGTAAGGTAATTTTTACTTTTTCGGAAATTATGGACTGAATATTGATATTTATTCGCTCCAAAAATGGGTTTGGAAAAGCATGAATTGAAATATTTTCCAGATTTGGCTCATTGGCAGTAATGGCAAAGTCGGTTTTGATATTCCTATCAAGAAAATCGAGTCGTTGAACAATAAACCTTTTCAATTCATCAACTTCTCCTTGCCAAGTGCTTGCATAAGGTGGTGATTGGGGCCAAACATAAACTCCCAAAATATTCCATTTCTGAAAATTTCTTGAAACAGGTTCTTGCAAATCCCTGCTCAATGAATCAATGTGTTTATTCAATCTTTCTAATTGTAATGCACCGTTTTTTCTTTGAAATAAATATTCCTGACCTAATTCTTTCACAAATGCAGAATCGCTCAACATTTTTTCCCACCAATAAGGCACTTGCCAACCATCTGAATTACAAACTTTGTTAAAGTTATAAGCAAAACCATACGGTGAATTTCCATCGCAATAATTGGCATTTCCATAGCTAATATCATAGTCCCAAGGTGGTCCAGCCTTGATTTTGCCACCTTTACTATCTTTATCTTTGTTGAAATAAGTGCTTATTCGGTAGCCATCAACGTTTTTTGAAAGTTCATTTACCAAGAAAAGTTGTATGAATGATTTTGTGTCAAAATATTTTCGGTAACCGTTCACTTTATCTCTAAAATTGGCATCATTCAGAGCAATTTCGGCAGTATTTACATAGTTTTTAAGGTAATTTTTTTGTTCTAAATTAATTGTATTGGGAGATTCGTATTGAAAATAGGTAAAATTTGTTCTAAAATCATTAAAATTTGGGTATTGAGAAGTCCAACCACCCAATTTTGAACCAGTGGTTTTATCAGCTTTAAAAATATACCCTCCTGTAATATCATCACCTTTCAAATCCGTTTCTTTCAATTTGGAAATTTCAACTCTGCCCGTGGCTCGTTTTATTTTTTCTTCAAAAACATAAACGCCTTGATAAGCATCATTAACGACCAATTCAACATATTGCGTGCGAGTGGCGTACATGCCCATTTCACGTGCTACACGCATGGTAAGGACATTGTGCATGAAACTTTTTTCATTGTAAGAAGCAAAAAGTATCCAGTCAGATTCTTTCGGCATTCCAAAAAGGCTCACTTCTTTTTCTACCGATTTTTCGTCCCAAAGTTCAATACCGTAGCCTTTTTTTGGAAACATTTGTGAAGATGAACCTCGAAATTCAATGCCTGCAAAGCCATTATAATGATTAGGTGAATCAGTGATTTTATTGATTTTGCCAATACCATTATAGATAATTTTGAAATCAGTTTTTGTTTTTGGTTCATCATAAATACTTGCTCCATTTGTGTTTATTATAACAATGGGGAGGTTTGAAGATGTCAAATTTTGAGCTGAAACATTCGCTAAATGGCTGATAGTCAGTAGAATAGATAAGTATAGTTTTTTCATAGATTGTGGTATGACTATTAATTAGGGTGAATTATTTTATGAAAAAATTACTGAATAAAATCTTTTTCACTCCCCTTTAGGGGTTGGGGGTTCTAAAACTGGCAACTTTCAAAGTTGGTCCAGCATCTTTTCGAGATTCTAACGTTTTTTGAATAGCACTTGGTACATTCGACAAAAAATCATAACCAGTCAAGGCTTCTAAATCATCAACATTGAGTCGGTATTCGCCCCATTTTTTGCCATCAACATTTTCATTATTTGGCACATTTACAGCAATAACACGAGTTGTGGCATCAACTCGACTTATGTCATTACTGCCAATTGGTAAAATTACAATAACCTTCCAAAACGATTCAGGAACAACAACTTTTCCATTTTCGAGTGTGCTTGTTTTTCCTCCATTGCTTCCTGTGCCACCTTTGCCATAAACGCCTGCAATTATATAAAGTTCGTTGCCAGCTTCGGCAATTTTGCGAGAATAGGCTTCCAAATCTGCCCAAAGTCCACGGTTATTATTGGGTGCTTGTGGAGCAATATTTGTCATCAAGAATGTTTCGTCATTATCTTCAAAACTGCCGTCACGGTCATCAGAAGGGCATAAATGCCCACGGTCAAAACCAGAATTGGTGTAATCAGAAGTTTTTACTTGATACCAAGCACTTGGCAAAGTTTCATCAGGACGAAAATTATCGGTGCGTTGTGTATTTCCTTTCCATGCCGAACTCAGATGCCAACTTACCCAGTTTGCAGTGCCTAAACTTCGATTATAAGATACAACAAAACGGTTTTTTATCATCAAATAATTATCCTCATTACTCAAATCGGCATTACTCGGATTGCCCATTGCCAAATTGTCATCACGAGTAGCTACGGTAGAATTTGTAGGTGAATCGCCAGTTGTTGTAATAATAATATCATCAATATTGAGGCGATTTACTCCGCCCGAAATCTTCCTTATTTCAAAGCGAATTTTTCCAGATTCATTGATTGAAAAGGCTGATGAAGAAAATTTACTACCCGAAGTTTTTTGAGTAATTCCAAATTTTGACCAACTCACACCACTATTTTTAGAAACGTATAATTCCCATTCGCTGTCGCCATCACCTTGATAGGCTGCATGAGAAATATTGATGTCTTTTACGCCTAAAATATCATAATTCATGCGAATAAAGCCTGTTTCTCTAATTCTGATAGACTTTGCTCCATTTTTTGTGTCATTGGCTGTTGTGCCGATAAGGGCATCTTCAAAGTACCAAATGCCGCCTGTAAGTTCGATATTTGCACCTGTATAACCACTTTTGGACACATTTTCAAAACCTTCTGGGAAGCCTTTGGCAGTTGTACTGGTAGTTTTTGGTGTGATGCTTGTGATACACGAACTTACAAAAATGGTGAGTGCAAGTAGTGAGGAAAGTATTTTGGATTTTTGGAACATTGAAGTATCAGATTATTATTTTGTAAAATTAGTGAAAAAATGGGGAAGGTGTTGAAAAGTAGGAAATTGATAATAGAAGATTTGATAAAATTTGCTTCGATGTCGATTCTAATAAAAGTGTTTGAAATTTTACATATAGCTAAATAACGTAAGATATTTCAGCTATAAGTATTAAAAAAATGTACTTATAACTGATTATAAAATAAAATCTCCCTTCAAACTTTGGTTTGAAGGGAGCAAAAAATGATTTTATCTAAGTATAGTTTTAAAAATGGTTTTCACACAGACTGATTTAAAAATCAACCTAACGAGGGGGGGGGCAATTTTTTGAAATTTTAAGTTTGAAATTAATTTTTGCTGTTTTTGTAAAATAAAAAAATGCACACAAAACCTACCAAAAGTCTAAAAGTCATGTCAACCCAGAAGAAAGTATTGCTTGGTACGTCTTTCAGGAAAATATCGTAGCACGCCTAAAAGAAGCTACCAATACAGGTAATAATTCCGTATATTAGCATAGTAGAAATGATATTTACAGACTGCTCGTTTCGGAGTCGATAATACATCAGTCCAGCAGCAATATTAACAAGGCCCAAATATTGTAAAATAACAATATGGTATTGGTCTATGGGCTGCACGCCATAGTTTACCAATGAACCATTGGCATTGAAGAGTTGCATAACGCCCACAATGAAGGCATAAATGGCAAAGAAGAGTAAGATGTTTGAGGTTTTCATTTTGTTTAGGGTTAATTTATGAACTGATTATTTATTAGATTTTTGATTTCGCTTCAAATTTTAGAATAATTTCAATGAGTCTTGTTCAATTTCCATTTAACGGTAGGTATTTTGATTTAACGGCTGTTAGAATTCCATCGAAAGCGATTTCTTTAAGCCATTTACTCTTCTTCTCGAAACCATAACTTTTTTATTATCAGTCATTTGTACTTGTTTGTGTGGTTCGAAATAACTTTTTACACAATCAAGATTGACTATGTATGATTTGTGGGTACGATAAAAATTGAATGGTTCAAGGCGGCTTTGAAGGCTTTTGAGACAGGTTGCTACAATAAATTTTTCGCCATCTTTGAAATGCACAACCGTATAGTTGACATCGGCTTGTAACAAGATTATTTCTTCGGGTTTTACCGAGCGAAATCCTCCGAGTGCAATTGTATTTTCCATAGCAAAAGTTGTTTTAGGGTCTAAATTTTTATCCATTTGTTTTTAAGGGCTTCTTTTACTAAACCAACCACCGACTGTACACCAAGCTTGCGAAACATATTTCGGCGATGACTCTCTACTGTTGCAATGCTGATGTGTAGATTTTGGGCTATTTGTTCGGTTGTTAGTTCGTTGGCTATTAGCTCCAATATTTCTTGCTCACGTTTTGTTAATGTTATAGCCATTTTGCGGGGTTTTATTTGCTCTACAAAGGTGGAGTTTCTCGAAATAATAATTATTCATGGTTTACCATGATTTTATGTAGTGGTTTACCATGATTTTATACTCATGGTAAACCATGATATTTCGGTGGAGTATTTGGAAATATGATTGCTTTTGTAGAAATTTCAAGGAGTTTTTGCCTATATAACCTACTAACTATGAAAAAAACTATATATCTGTTAGTGCTACTAATGTCATTTGAGGTACATTCTCAAAATGAGGTTTTTCGCATAGATAGCCTACCACAGCAAGGCATTTTACTTGATAAAGGTTGGAAATGGCACGCTGGCGATAACCCTGATTTTGCCAAACCAGACTTTGATGACAGCAAGTGGGAGAGCATTGACCCCACGAAGGATATAATGGAATTGGACAAATTACGTAGTTCTTCAATTTGTTGGTTACGAATCCCAATCTTTATATCTGATACAACTGTACTAAAAAAACTTGCGTTAGTTGTCAAACAAACAGGAGCAACAGAGTTTTATTTAGATAGTAATTTACTCGAAAAATTTGGTTCAATTAGCAACAATCGGAGGGATATAAAAGCATACGACCCAATGGGTCAAGCAATTGCCTTTCCGATAAAAAAAGGTAAAATTAACTTATTAGCTGTTAGGTTTGCATTTCCTGAAATTTTTTTAGTAAAAAACTTCTATGCACCAAATTATTCACTGAGGCTTACTGTTTGTGATGTTAGAAATGGTAGATTTATAGGAGAACATGTAAATCAACTATCATATCGTGCTCATTACTCTGGTATGTTTAAAGCTGGCATATTCTTTTTGTTTTGTATTCTTCATTTTGGTCTTTTCGTGTTGTTACCTAAGCAGAAAGCAAACCTTTACTTTGGAATATATGCTTTTCTTTCTTTCAGTTTGATGATTATTGAAAATTATGTAACATCCTATGTTTATGAAGTAAACCTGCGAAACAAAATTGCCATTATATTATATTTATTACATCCAATTACTGAGTTGGCTCCATTTATTGCACTATATTACTTGTTAAATTTAAAAAAGAATTTACAGTTTTGGGCTACAGTCGTTTCATGTATTATTGCTATGCCTTTTATGATTTACCCATATTTTTGGGGACAAATAGTTGGAATACTTATGCCTTCTTTTTTTATTGGTATAGGGATACCAATTGTTTGTTGGAGGGCTTATAAACAAGGTGTTATGGGGGCTTATGGAATATTTTGGGCGGGAATTACATTCATTTGTGCTTACTTTCTCTTTACTTTAATGAGAGAACTTGACTATAAGTCATCTATTCGCTTTTTGTTAAATGAAATAACCTTTGATACAGCTATGTTAGCTGTGCCTGCTGCATTATCGTACTATCTTATCCTTGACTTTACCACCAATAAGAAGCAATTGGAACGAAACTTTAATGAATTTCAACGTCTTGCAAAGGAAAAAGAAGGGCTTTTAATAAAACAAAATACTGAACTACAAACCGCTCTCCTCAAAGGTCAAACCATCGAACGCCAGCGAGTTGCCCTTGATTTGCACGATAATTTGGGTAGTACCCTTTCGGCACTTTGGTTGAGCATTGATACCATAGACAAATCAAAAATGGATTCCGAAGAAAAGGAAATTCATCAAAATCTAAGAGAAAACCTCGAAAAAGCCTATAATGACGTACGTTTGTTGTCGCATAATTTGTTGCCCGAAGAATTTGAAAAACAAGGTTTAACGATAATTCTGCAAGGATTTATTCGTAAAATGAATAAAAACTCAACGATAAAATTTGATTTAAAAATTGCTGAAAACTTTGGTAGAGTTGATAATAAAGTTGAGTTTGAAATCTATTGTATTTGCTTAGAATTGGTCAATAATATCATAAAACATTCAAAAGCGAGTGAAGCAAAGATTGAACTTTCTCGAACTGAAAAGGAAATTAAATTGATAGTTTCTGACAACGGAATTGGTACTTTCAAAAATGATTCTGACGGAAAAGGCATGAAGAATGTAAAGGCAAGAGTTGAGTCGCTGAATGGTAGTTGGAATTTACAAAACATTGAAAATCAGGGAGTTAGGAGTGAGGTTTTGATTCCTGTTTGAAATTAAATTTATAAAATTATGAAAAAATATAGCTGTTTTTTATTGGTGCTTTTTTTTATTTTGTTTTCGATAAAATCTTTCTCTCAATATGATGCGAAAGTAATTTATCTTGCCCATAAAGCAAAAATCGCATCCTTACAAAAACAACAAGCCTCTTTTAAACGTGATACTTTGATATTATTAGAAATGGATAGTCTTATCAAAGCACATGGATACGTACCTTTTTTTGATACAACGGGCTATAACAACATCAACGTTCAGTTTAAATTTTGGAAAAATTTAGGTCAAAAAGTAAAATGGAAAAAAGGAATAGCTCTTTATAATGCCGAATATGGGCTTCATTTGACACATGCCAAAAAAACAATTGAAGGGCTAAAGCACTTATTATTGGCTGAAAAGGATTTTGAAAGTTTAAATGATAAAAAAAATCAAGTCTATAGTCTGATAAGTACGAGTGTATTATTTACATATTTTGCTGATTCATTATCACCGTTGCCATATTTGGATAAAGCCATAAAAATAGCCAGAGCTACAAATGATACGCTGCTTATTCGTCATACATTAAACTATAAAGGAGATTATTATATCATAAACAATCGTTATGACAAGGCTTTTCCTTTGTATTATGAAATTTCAAAATTCAAGAAACTTGATAGATATAACTCCACAAATTACTGGACAAATGACCTCTACCTTGGACTTTGTTATTTAGAATTGAATCAAGAGCAAAAAGGGTTAAAAATGATATATGATGCTTACAAAGACTTACCGACAGAGCTTCATTACTACGTCTATTTACACATTACAATTCGTGAATATATGATAAAATACTTTTTATCAAAAAAAAGATATTTGGATGCAAAAAGAGTGGTGAATGAAATAGAAGATTTAACTAAAAGCTCAGAAAGTTTTAAATACTTTAATCATATTGAATTATACAATTTCAAATACCAATACAATAAGGGGCTTGGAAATTATAAAGAAGCATTAAGTAATTTAGAAGATTTGAAGGTTTACAATAATATGTTTTTAAAAGATGATATTAAAAATCGCATTGCAGGAATTAAATCACAATTAACATTAAAAGAACAAACTGAAAAACTTCAAAAATCAGAAAATGAAAAACTAAAATCAGATAATGAAAGACAAAAACAATTTCGATGGTTTTTGATTACCATAAGTGTAATTGGTTTATTATCAACGATTTATGTGTTTTTTACAAATAAAAAACTGAAAAATAGCAATTCTCAACTTCTCGAAAAAAATAAAGAAATATCACAAGCCCTCCTAAAAGGTCAAACCATCGAACGCCAACGTGTAGCAGCTGATTTGCACGATAATTTGGGCAGTACCCTTTCTGCACTTTGGCTGAGTGTTGATACGATTGATAAATCAAAGATGAATGATGAGGAACGAGAAATTCATCAAAACCTAAGAGAAAACCTCGAAAAAGCCTATAATGATGTGCGTTTGCTTTCACATAATCTACTTCCCGAAGAATTTGAAAAACAAGGTTTAACAACCATTCTGCAAGGTTTTGCAAGGAAAATGAACAAAAACTCAACGATAAAATTTGATTTAAAAATTGCCGAAAACTTTGGTAGAGTTGATAATAAAGTTGAGTTTGAAATCTATTGTATTGCTTAGAATTGGTCAATAATATCATTAAACATTCTAAAGCCACCGAAGCAAAAATCGAACTTTCTCACTTCGAAAAGCAAATAAAGTTGATAGTTTCCGACAACGGAATTGGTGTTTTTAAAAACGATAGCGACGGCAAAGGAATGAAAAATGTAAAGGCAAGAGTAGAGTCGTTGAATGGTGTCTGGAATTTGCTCCCGAACGCCTTCGGGACTGATAATCAGGGAGTTAAAAATGAAATTTTGATTCCAGTTTGAAATAAAGGGAAATAGTTTTAAATTTGACTCATAAAATCATACAGAAATGGTCGTTGAAAAAAATATTATTACTCTGCCTCGCACCCTAGCTGAGTTTCAGGTTTGGGAGCCAAATGATGGTTTCAAATATGAATGGAATGATGGCGAACCATTGAAATTTACTGGAATGGACAAAAGACAAGTTTACATTTTTGCAACTTTAAGCAAACTTTTCTTCAAAAAAGGGTTAGTGGAAAAGGGAACGCTAGTTTCTGAGTATGATACAATGCTCTCAGGAATTCAAATGAGAAGACCAGATATTGCTTATCTTTCAGACCAGCAAGTTGAAAATACAAAAAAAGGAGAGGACGAGATTCCTGAATTTGTAATCGAAATCATTTCTGGAAATGATAATATTAATATCGTTGAGAAAAAAATAATTGAATATTACAAAGCTGGGGTATCAGTTGTTTGGTTGATATTACCAGAAGAGAAAACAGTTCATATCTATACTTCACGTAAGCAGGTACAGATTTGTACAGATGATGATATTTGCTCAGCAAAACCTGTTTTACCCGATTTTGAAATTTCGGTTAATGATATTTTTGCTTAGATGGTTACTCCACCAACCCATGTCGAATCGCAAATTTTACCATACCAATAGCACTTTTAACGTTCAACTTTTTCATCAAATTTCCTCTGTGAGTTTCAACAGTTGAGATACTTACATAAAGTTTTTCGGCAATTTCTGCCGTTGATTTTTCTTGTGTAATGAGCTTCAAAATCTCAATTTCTCTTGTTGTCAGGTGTTCGATTGTTTCGGGACGAGCATCATTATAATCTTCATTGGCAGTGGCGGCGAGTTCTTCTAATATTTCTTGACTATAATATTTTTTTCCAGCCATTAGTTTTTCTATGGCTTTTTCTAACTCTTCTTTTCCAGTTTTTTTCAAAACATACCCATGAACGCCAGCTTTGAGTGCCTCACGTATATGAGCGGCATCTTCTGCCATTGTGAGTAACAATATTTTAAGATTTGGATGCGAATTGCGTAAAGCCAAAGTAAGGTCGATACCACTTAAATATGGCATGTGTAAATCCGAAACCAATATATCAACTACCTGATTATCAAGGAATTGACTTACTTTTCGGCTATCATTCAATACGCCCACAACTTCAACGTTTTCAATAGATTTGAAAAGTAATCTAAGACTATCGAGCAATACTTGGTGGTCATCAATCAGCAAAAGTTTTATCATTTTTGGATAAAATAATTATAGCGGTTTTTTGTTCTCCAAAGATATGCTGTTTTATTAAATATGCTAACAGATTTTTATTATATGGTAGGTATATTTTTGAAAAAATCAAAAAACAATATCCTCCTCCTCAATTAATTTTGCAAGATTAAGTGTAATATTATCAAAAAGAGGAATATCTTCATCAAAATTGACCATATACCATCTTTCGGTTGGGCTACTCACAAATATTTTTTTAGATTTTGTGGTTATCCAAATTACTTTTTCTGTGCCAAAATCAAGCATTTTCTTTGATTTTTCAATCACATAGTCCCACTCGTTTGTCCAGCGGGTCGCCGCACCGTTCGTTTCACTTAAATCTATTTTAATATCAATTTCAATAACTATTTTTGGAGCTTTAGAAAAGTGTTTTTCATCGAAAATAGTATTTTCTTTTTCATAAATGGCAATATCGTTTGTTAATTTTTCACTTTGACCAATATGTAAATTTGCATTAATTGCTACTATGAAATTTTTATTATTTGTTATTAAATTGCCAATAAATGATGAAATTGTAAAAGTTAAGACTGATATTAATGAACAATTATACCTAATTTCATCAATTTTTTTCTTACCAGATAATACATTCAAATAACCTTTGTATGGCAAAGGTTTCCCGTTCTTTTCTTCATAAACCAAGTATGAAGGAATTTTACAAATTTTAGGTTTCCTCTTTTTTCTATTACGAGCATATTCGTTATTTTTTTTATACAATTTTAAACAAAATATTTGGAGCTTGCAAAAATTTACAATTATCTTTGAATTATCAAAAATCATAAATATGTCAATGCTAATTTTAGAAGTCAATACAGAACAAGAAAAAGTCTTGGGAGGATTGTTGAAATATATGGATATTTCATTTGAGAAAGTAAAGCCCAAAGGCGACTTTTGGGATTCGCTTGCTCCAAAAACTCAAGAAAAAATACAAAAAGGGCTTGCAGATGCTGATGCAGGAAGATTTTCGCCAGCAAAGTCAGTTATTGATAATCTTTTAAATGAATGAGAGAAGTTGTCATCACAGACAATGCAAAGGGAGAAATTGAACAAATTGCTTTTTTTCTCGAACATACATATTCAAATAAAACAAAAGTAGAGTTTTTGGTAAAACTTTCTGAAAAACTTTTATTTATTGAAAGTATGCCATTTATGTATCCATCTTCTACAAAAAATCCACGAGTCCGAAAGTGTATTGTTCATAAAAACTCTGTTTGTTTTTATGAAGTTACAAATGACAAAATTATCATATTAGAAGTAGCTGACTCTCGAATTGACCCTGATATTCAACGGTTTTGAAACGTACCAACAAAAAAAGCGAAGCCGCAGCCTCGCTTTTTCTATTTTTACTCTGGTCAATCGGCTTTCTTACTTATTCGGATTCAAAGCACTCTCGATGCGTTGAAGTAAATCTTGCAAGTGATATTTGCTCATTTTGTCGAGTGTCAAAGGCAAAGCTACTTTGATTTCTGACTTCATCGCTTCCAAATGTCCACGAGCAATAGAAGGTAAATCTGACTTTTTTAAATCTACTATTCTTGACTCAAAACCATACGCTGCACCTTGCGGAATAAAGGTAATGGCACTCATGCCAGGATTCAAGAAAGTGATGATTTTTTCTACAAAAACTTTTTGTAAATTTCGGCGATAAATATCGATTGGACGGCGAGTTTTGACTTCCGACATAATATTTCCTTGTAAATCATTCATCAAATCTTCCAAATTATAATTATTTCCATTTGCCGAACTTTCCATCAATCTCACCGCTTTGTCTGCTGACAAAATATTACTCAAAGTTGCTTCCTGCAAGGTTCTGATCGCATCAGTGCCTTGGTCAGGCCGTATTTTCGACAAAATCCCTTGATTTAACAACCAACTTGGCGTATTAAATAATTGATTATTCAAGAAATTTACAGCATCTTTTTGCGTTGCTTTTGGAACAATTTCATAAACCGAACCTTCAGTATCATAAGTTTTTGGTGTATCATAAACTCCTCCAACATTTTTAGAAACATGACCCATGTAACGACGGAATTGTCCAATAACGTTGTCATATAATTCTGCTAATTCTTTGTAAGATTCGCCATTTTCTTTGCTCCATTCTGGTAAATTTGGCAATATTCTTTGCAAGTTTTTGATGCCATATTCCGAAGCACGCATGGCATTATCGCTCAAATCTTCAGTTTGGTAACGAGGGTCAAACTGTGAAATTTCTGTTCCAAATCGCTGACGAGGATTTTTAACAGCCTCTTTTGTCATTTCGTGCAAAATTTTCTTTTCTTCTTCGGCACTTTTGGCATCTGAGAAGTAAGAATAGCCCCATTTGATAGCCCACAGGTCATAATCGCCAATACGAGGGAAGAAATCGGTTACGCCATCTTCGGGCTGTGCCACATAATTGAAACGTGCATAGTCCATTATCGAAGAAGTGTGTCCGTTGGCAGCAACGTAGTTTTTATCACGAAGTTTTTCGACTGGAGTTGCCGAACTTGCACCCATATTGTGGCGTAAGCCGATGGTATGACCAACTTCGTGCGAAGAAACAAAACGAATTAATTGTCCCATCAATTCATCAGAAAAATCTTTTGTTCTTGACCTTGGGTCTGCTGCAGCAGTTTGAATCATGTACCAGTTTCGCACCAAACGCATCACATTATGGTACCAACCAATATGGCTTTCCAAAATCTCACCACTGCGAGGGTCGTTTACATTTGGTCCATAAGCATTTTGGATGTCGGCCGCAAAATATCGAATCACCGAAAAACGAGCATCTTCTAAGCTCATCGTTGAGTCTTTTTCGTCCCAATATTCGCCACGAATGGCGTTTTTCCAACCTGCTTTTTCATAAGCCTTTTGCCAATCGTCCACACCAGCTTTTAGGTATTTACGCCATTTTACTGGCGTAGCAGGGTCGATATAATAAACTATAGGTTTTTTAGGCTCAATCAATTCACCTCTTTTTTGTTTTTCTGCATCGGCAGCATTTTTCGGTTCGAGCTTCCATCTCACAGCAATTGTTTCGTTTTCAGCTTGCTGTGATTCTTCCCCAAAAACAGATTTTGACGTTGAGAAAAATCCAACTCTTGGGTCGAAAATTCTTTTTCTCATAGGATTTTGAGGCAATAATAACATCGAAGTATTAAACTCCATGGTTACAAATCCAGCATCACGACCAGCGGGTAAATATGCTCCAAATTGAGGAATTTGAACTGGAGAAAAAGATGGTGGCGGAGGTGGTGAAATACTAAAAGTTTTGACTGAACGTATTTCGGTATTTATCGAATAAGATTTTATAGTCTGTATATACGAACGGTCTGCCTGCAATAATGATAATTTCAATTGCATTTTCAAAACTGGGTCCATTGAAAATACTTGCTGGTCGCCCTTAAAAAAATCTGTAATATCAATAACCGAAGAAGTGTCTTTTCTGAATGCTTTCACATCAAAAGCACCAATGATTGGGTCGGCACTTGAGTTTTTGACTGCCTGAAAAATCGGTTTTGTGCTATCGGCACTCATAATAATAGTTGTAATTGAGCGAAGAAAAATCTTATTATCAGGTGCTTTTTCCCAACGAATAACTTGACGATTTACTTCTTCACCTCCAAAAATTCCACCACCAGCAGCAGTTTTTGAATAACGTGTAACAGCAATAATATCTCTTCCAAGAAGGCTATCGGCAATTTCAAAGAAATATTTTTCGTCCAACTTATGAACAGTTATCATTCCTTTTGAAGTTTTTGCTTTGCTTGTAATTATCTCCTTATAAGGTTTTGGGCCCGTTTTTGGAGCTTCGGCAGGTTTTGGGGGCGTAGTTGCAACTTTTTTAGTTGTATCTGCCTTAACTGGTTCTGGTTTTTTGTCGTCTTTTTTTTGTGCGAAACCTCCAATCGAAGTACACAAAACGAAAGCACTTAAAAGCGTAGTTTTAAATAATTTCATGAATTAGGTTTTAATAGTTTGAAGAATAATTTTTGTAAAAATACATATAAACATCAAATTTACTAATGTAGATTTGATGAAAGTAAAATGATTTTAGACTAAAAGGCAAATTTAGTAGAAAAATACTTTTTAAAACTAACTTATTTTGGACGAAAATGTTTTTTGAAGAGAAATTTTGAATTTTTTACTATTTTTTGTAACCTTCTTCAATAACTTAAGTAAGTATATTTAGAAACCCTCAACCATGAAGAAATTTTTATGACCGATGAGTCCGCAATGAATTTTGTTGTGAATGGTGATTTAGACAAGGCTGCGATTTTGTATCAACGATACAAACGCCCTCTGTTTAATTTCTTCATAAGGTTTGGCGTGGAACGTAATTTCTGTCAAGATTTGACGCAACAAACATTTTATAGACTTATACATTATAGACACACTTTTCGAGAAGGTCATGAATTCAAAACTTGGATTTATCGTATTGCAAGGAATTTGTTTCATGACTATTTGAAAGATAATCATTTGAATATTAGCTCTTTAGATGAAAATATTGAAGTTTTTGAAGAAGAAAATACTGATGACGAACAACATAAATTAGTACAAATTGCTTTACAAAAGTTGTCACCCGATTACCGTGAAGTTTTGCAACTAAGTCGCTATGAAAATTTAAAATATGAACAAATTGCCGATATGTTAAATGTTTCGGTTTCGGTCATAAAAGTGAGAGTTCATCGAGCGATTAAACAATTACGAGAAATTTATTTGGTGCTGGAATTGGAAGAAAATTAGAAAAAACATGAATAATAAAATAGAAGCATTATTGGCTGATTATTTAGAAAATCAACTTTCTGCAACACAAATGCAAGAAATGGAAGAATATTTTGCAGAAAATGAAAGTGAAAGACAAGAGTTTGGAGAGGCAAAAGAACTATACAAATCAATTATTAGGCCTTCAGAAAAGGAATTTGACGCAACATTTGACAGTGAGTTTTACGATTTTATTAAACTTGAAAAAAATAAAATTAGAAATAAAGCTAATTCAAAAACAAAGCAAATACGATTTTATGAAAATTCATATTTCAAGTACGCAGCAAGTGTAATTGGATTGTTGGTTTCTTTTTTAATTGGCAGACAATCATCTGATAATCAGTTAGTTACCGAAATTATTAAAAAGCCCAATGTGATTGAAAAAATTGTGCAAGTACCAATCATTCGAGTAGACACGCAATACATTATTCAAAAGCAACAATTTGTTTCGTACAAACCAAGCACACCAAACGTGATAAACGAAATTGGAAATTTGAAAAAAGAAATGCAAGAAACCAAAGATTTGTTGATTCTTTCGATGCTCAAAAGAGAGTCTGCATCTGAGAGGATTCAGGCAGTAAATTATAGTTATGATTTGCAAAAACCCGACGACGAAGTGCTGAAAGCATTGATATTTACACTTGATTATGACCGAAATGTCAATGTCAGAATGGCAGCAGCCGATGCAATTGGTAGGTTTGGAAATGATGAAAATGTTCGGAATGCTCTCATCAAATCTTTGTTGAAACAACAAGAGCCAACTTTACAAATTTCTATTATCGAAATGCTGACAAAGTTTAATGAACGTCGAGCTTTACCAGCCTTACGTTTGTTGGTAGAAGACAACGGAGTTTCGGAATTTGTAAGGCAAAAAGCTCAAGAAGGCACTAAAGTTCTTAGTTTATAAACTATTGACTATCAGTAATTTAGATGTTTTTATGAAACAAAATTCTATTTAGTCGTCTTAAAAATTAAAACACAAAAAATATCATTTTATCACCGATTTAAAGTACAAAATTATGAAAAAGTTATTAAAAATCTCTCTTTTTTTCATTGCATCAATTAATGTTTTTGCACAAACTCCTTCTAAGGCAATTTTCAAAAAAAGTTTTAGTGGCACAGATAAGAAAATTTTCATTTACAGTGGAATTAGTAACCTAACAATTGAAGGTATTTCGGGAACTGAGGTTATTTTGGAGTCAGATAGGGACGAAAGAAATTACCCTGCCGAAGCTGAGGGTTTGAAGATAGTTACACTTGGTGCGGTTGATAATACTGGTGTTGGGGCAAATGTTTCGATAGAAGGAAACATAATGAAAATAAAAGTGCCTAAAGTAAAATCGTTTGGTAATTTTACTTTGAAGATTCCAAAAGAAGTCAATATAAGTGTGCAAGAAAATGGTAATCCTTATGGAAAATGGCAAATATCAAACATGAATGGAGACGTTGAAACCAAAACAACATATTCGACTTTGAATATAAATAATGTGTCTGGGCCTATTGTGACACATGGAGGTTGGGGTAAAATTTATATTGTTTATGACAAACTAAATCAAAGTAAACCAAATTCGATTTCATCAAATGGAGCAATTGACGTTACGCTACCAGCCGATACCAAAGCAAATTTAAAGTTAAATAGTCAATATGGAGAAGTTTTTAGTGATTTTGATATACAACCTGTGAAAATAGAAGAAGTAAAAACTAAAAATGATGCTAAAAACTCGGATTTGTTAAAAGTATTTCCAAAAGATAATAGGCTATTATCACAAAAAGACAGTGAAAATTATGATAGATTTGGAAATAAAATGGCTACTGAATCGTCTAACTATCAGAATAATAGTAATAATTGGGCAACATCTCCTGCCAACAATGACTGTAATTGCAATGATACCAGCACAAATACCGGAATTATAAATGATGGAGGTGTAACATTAAGCATAAAATCAACACAAGGAAATATTTATTTGAGAAAGAAAAAATAGCCCTCGACTACGCTCGGGCAACGAAATTTGTCGAAAACTTCATACAGTTTAGTTTAGGGGTATTGATAGAGCGAAGCAGATGCTTTGCTCTTTATCTGTTGAAGTAAGTGGCCATTTTAGATGTCCGAGCGAAGCCGAGGACTAAATCAAGTTCGTTTTTATCAATTTTATTGCAATGGCAATCAAAATCATTCCAAAAACTTTACGTAAAATATCTGCACCGGTTGGTCCAAGAATTCTTTCAATTTGTTGAGAAGTTCGAAGAACAAGATAGACAAAAACTAAGTTTAGCAAGATTCCGACTACGATATTTTCTTCTTGATAAGCAGCTTTCAGTGAAATAATGGTAGTCATTGTGCCTGCCCCTGCAATAATTGGAAATGCCAACGGCACTATCGAAGTTGCTTTGCTATTTGTTGCTTCATGTTTGAAGATACTTCTGCCCAGAATCATTTCAAAACCTATCAAAAAGATAATTAATGCACCTGCCACAGCAAAAGATTTTACATCAACACCAAACAAATTCAGAATACTTATTCCCAAATACAAATAAGTAATCATCAGGCCTCCAGCCACCAAAGTTGCTTGTTCGGCATGAATACTACCTGCTTTTTTGCGTAAATCAATGATGATTGGAATCGCTCCCAAAATATCAATTACCGAAAATAGAATGATAGTTACCGAGATAATTTCTTTGAAAATGAAGTTCATGATTTTAGGATTATTTTAAGTTTTTCAAACTCCCAATCTTCAATGGCAGGGAAATTTGCAATTCTGAAAGTTGTATCTTTCCAAGTTCCATAACCGTTGCCCAAAGTTATATCATTTTCTTTGGCTTTTTGTTTCAAAGCCGCAATTTCCTCTGCATTTCCTTTTACAGCAATCACAGTTTCAGACCGAATTTCTGAGTTTTCTACTAATAATTTCAACGAAGTTTTTGTCGGGCGGCGTTCCGCTTCAATAAAGTCATAAAAATCTGCTACACGAGCTTTGATTTTTGAACTAACTGCCTGAATATCAGGAACTTGCTTCATTACTCGCATCAATAAATAGATGTTTAAAACATTAGGTGTATAGTGCGTTTGATATTTCTGAAAGTTTTCTTGGATAAAAAGCAAACTATTATAATGGTTTCTTTCACCAATTTCTTCGGCACGTTTTAGAGCTTTTTGCGAACAAATCATAATGCCCAAGCCTGCTGGTAAACCAAGACATTTTTGGCAAGAAGCTAACCAAATATCACCTAATTTCCAGTTTAATTCTATTCCGCCTAATGAAGAAGTAACATCAATTGCTATGAGTTGATTTTGTGTTTTTTCAAGAAAACTTAAGTCAATTTGTGTGGCATTAGATGTTTCATTTTGTGTGAAAGAGAGGATTTCTGAATCAATATTTTTTAATGAATTTGAATCAAATTTTTCTTGAAAATTAAATTTTGTATAAGTAGTTTTTTTAGTAATTTTTGAAGAATAATCAAACCATTTTTCTCCAAAAGCTCCGTTAAATACATGATGACTATGTTTCTTTACGAGAGATTGACTAACGATTTCCCAACATTCGGTGGCGGATGAAGTGAAATAAACTTGATAATCTTCTGGTATATTTTGCTTCTGTTTGAACAAAGAAATACATTCTTTCATCATTTCCATAAAAGCCTGGCTTCTGTGATTTTGACTCAAAATGCCTTCTTTCATAGCATCTTGAAGGTAAATTGCTAATTCAGGATAAACTTTTGAAGGACCGGGGTAGAAAGTTGTCAATTATCAATTATCATTTATCAGTGAAAAATTAATTCAGCACTTCGCTCAAGACTTAGAACTCATTCAGTAAATATCTTCTTAATTCTCGCTCTAATTCTACCGAAGAAACGGTTTTGATATTTCCATCAATTGCTAAAGATATTTTTCCGTTTTCTTCAGAAATACATATTGCAGCCGCATCGGTTGCTTCGGCAATTCCGAGTGTTGCACGGTGGCGAAAACCATAATTTGATGGCAAATCTTCATTACTTGCAATCGGCAAAATACAATGGGCAGCTTTGATTCTTTGATTGGTGATAATAACTGCACCGTCGCTCAATAAACTATATTGACTGAACAATGAAACCAATATTTTTTTTGATAGTATGGCATCAATTGCATCACCCGACTCTGAAAACTTGCTTAAATCATCTTCTTTTTGAATAACAATTATGCCTCCAGTAAATTCATTTGACATGGTTTTGGCAGCCTCAACGATTATTTTTATAGGAAATCTACTTTCATTATTAGTTTGGTTTCCAAAAATTTTTGCTAAAAATTGGTTGTTTGTTAAGGTAGTTGATTTGCCAATCATTAATAAAAATCGCCTAATCTCTTGTTGAAACAAAACAATTATTGCAATTGCTCCAACACCCATGAAATACTCTAATATTTTCGTTAAAAGTTCTAATCCAATTGCTTTTACGATAAGATAAAATAAATAAATAAGTAAATACCCCATAAACACACGGCTGGCAACACTTCCACGAACCAATTTATAAACATAATAAAGCAAAAATCCGACGAGCAAAATATCTAAAACGTCAGTCCATTTAATATCAAGAAAGCCTAATTGCATGAGTGTTTCATTTTATATTCAAAATCCGTTTCATGATAAACCTGAAAACCTGAGTTTTCATAAAACCGTTTTGCCTTTGGGTTATTTTTTAAAACTTGTAGTTCAATACTTTTTGATTTTAATTGACTTTCCCTGATTAAGTTTTGAAGAATATACTTTCCAAAACCTTTATTTTGATAATCTTTATGAATCAAAATATTTATTATTTCAAAAGAATGATTTTTTTCTTCAATTTCCAAATATCCAATGCCTTTGTTTGCTAATTCTATTATTTGGATATTGTCATGGTTAAACATTTTATTTGAATTTTCATAAAAAAAATCAGCATATTGATTTATTGAATATTTTTCAATTTCATGTGTTAATGCTGCATCATTTTGAGTTGCATTTCGAAAAGAAAGGTACATTTATTTTATTTATTTTAAAATAATAGTTTAGCAAAACAACGAATATAGCATTTTTTGATTTTAAAAAGTGTTCATTTTGTATAAATTTTTTTTTATTTTTAATTTAAAAATACAGGAAAGTACAGGATAGTTATATTTTAAAAAATTAAAATATTTGTATAATATCAAGGAATAATGTCCTTATATATAGGCAAAACTCTTTCTTTCATTTTTTTTTAACTCTAAATATTTTACAAATGAAACAAAAATTTACTTCGTATTTTAGTGAAACAAAAGCGTACGTCTTGCTGATGTCGCTTGTTTTACTTTGTACTTCCATGACTTTTGCCCAAGTAAAGGGTAGGGTTACAAGCGAAAATGGTGATGGACTTGTCGGCGTGAGTGTTTCAATCAAAGGCACAAACAAAGGTTCACAGTCTGATGTTGACGGAAATTTCAAAATTGATGCTCCAAACAACTCAATTTTGGTTTTTAGTTTTGTTGGTTATGAAGCAAAAGAAATTACTGCCAATGGGCAGCAAAATTTGAATGTTTCATTAAAATTTGATGATAAGATTTTAAACGAAATTGTTGTTGTTGGCTATGGTAGTCAGTTGAAGAAAAATGTAACTGGTGCAGTTCAGACAATAGGGTCAAAGGAAATCAAAGATATACCAGTGTCTCAAATTGGGCAGAAACTGCAAGGGCAATTAGCTGGTGTGCAAATCAATCAAACTACTGGCAAGCCCGGTCAGGGAATGAACATCAGGATTCGCGGACAGTTATCTGTATCGGCTGGTAGCGACCCACTTTATGTAATTGATGGTTTTCCGATTACAGGCAATATAGGAGCTATGAACCCTGACGAAATTGAAGACATTTCTATTTTGAAAGATGCCGCTTCTACTTCATTGTATGGTTCAAGAGCTGCCAATGGTGTTGTTTTGATTACAACTAAGCGAGGAAAGTCTGGCACAAACATTAGTTTCAATACTTTTGTAGGTATTCAGGAAGTTCCAAAACTTGGACTCGTAGAAATGCTTACAGCAGAAGAATTTGCTCAGTTCAAAAAAGAATATTACACAGATGCAGGTCAAGCTGTACCAGTTGAATTTCAGAATCCTTCGCAATATGCAGGCAAAAACAATGATTGGTATGGTGCTTTACTCAGAAAAGCTCCTTTGCAAAGTTATAATCTGACACTTACCTCTAATAGAGATAAATCACGAACCTCGTTTGTAGGTGGAGTTTTTAATCAACAAGGTGTTGTAATAAATAACGAGTATAAAAGGTATTCGATGCGTATGAATTCAGAATATGACATTTCTGATAAGGTGAAAGTAGGTTTCAATATCGCTCCACAATATGTGTTTGACAATACACCAAGAACTGACGGAGATAGAGGTACTGGTATTTTATTTAATGCACTTCATACTTGGCCAGTGATGCCTATATATGAAGCAGATGGCAAGACGCTGACATTATTTAATAGATTTCCGGCAAGTACAGGTAATATTTTTGCATATCCTAACTGGGTGAGAGCTGCCAACGAATTGGTTAACGAAACTACAACCTTAAACTTGTTGACGAATGCTTACATTCAATATCAACCAATAAAAGGCTTGACCTTGAAATCTACATTTAATGTTGAGATGAATCGAAATAAGTTCTTCTTCTTTAATCCTTCAACGGCTACAAGTGCAATCAATGTTGCGATTCCGACTACAGCGGTTTCTATTCGTCAGAATTTTGAAAACTTGACATGGTTGAACGAAAACTTAGTAACTTATGCAAATAGTTTTAAAGACCACAGTTTTGAAATTTTGGGTGGATTTACTCAACAAAGATTCCGTGCAGATGGTACTCGTGTTCAATCGGATACTTATGCCGACGACCGCCTTCCGACTATTCAGGGGGCAATTAATGTAAACCGTGGCGGAACTCAATCATTTGTTCAAGAATGGGCATTAACATCATTGCTTTCGAGATTAACATATAATTATAAAGGCAAATATTTGTTTACTGCTTCGGTTCGTCGTGATGGTTCTTCACGTTTTGGCTCAAATAATCGTTGGGGAACATTCCCTTCAGTTTCAGCGGGTTGGGTTATTTCTGATGAAAATTTCTTGAAATCTATGCCAAAAATATCATTTGCCAAATTAAGAGCAAGTTATGGTATTGTTGGAAATAACAACATCGGTAATTATACGCCTTATGCCTTAATTAACAATACCGTAAATGCAGTTTTTGGTAATACAGTTGCTCCTGGTTCGGTTGTTACAACACTGGCAAATCCTAATTTAGGTTGGGAAACTACAAAACAATTTGACCTTGGTTTAGACCTCGGTTTGTTTAATGATAGAATTACATTAGTGTATGATTATTATACAAAACGTACAACAAACCTACTTTACAGCGTACAAATTGCCCAAGAAGCTGGATTTGGTAATTTCAATGATAATATTGGAGAAATTAAGTTTTGGGGACATGAGTTTTCATTAAATACCAGAAACACTACTGGAAAATTGAAATGGAGTACAAATGCTAACATTTCATTTAACAGAAATAAAGTAGTTGCTTTGGCAGATGGCATAAATCGTGTTTATGGCACATTCCATATTACACAAGTTGGCCAGCCATTCGGACAATTCTATGGGCATATTTCACAAGGAATGTATGCAAATGCCGAAGACCTCAAAAATTCTCCACAAGTACCTGGTCGTTCTGTGGTTGGAAGTATCAAATTGACTGACCAAAACGGTGACGGAATAATTACAAATGGTGGAGATTTTGATGACAGAGTAATTATGGGTAATCCTTTCCCATCATTCACTTATGGTATAACAAACAACTTTACTTATGGCAATTTTGATGCAAGTATCATAGGTTCGGGTTCACAAGGTAACCAATTATTGGTTCGCCACATTTATAGTACAGCCAATCTTGACGGAGTATTTAACATGGTTGCAGAAGTGAAATATCGTTTCCGCACAGTTGATAATCCTGGCAAAGGAATGTATGGAACAACTGTTGGTGGTGGAAACGTAACAGGTATTGAGCGTGACTGGATGAATAGCCGTTTTATTGCTGATGCGTCATTTTTTACCATCAAAAACGTAACAGTTGGTTATACTATACCTAAAGCTAATAAGATATTTAAGTCTGCTCGTGTATATGCTTCAGTTCAACAATTGTATGTATTTACCAAATATTGGGGAGGACCAAACCCTGAAACATCAGCTCAAGGAGATGGCAATGGAGATGGAGGAAATTTAAGTCCTGGTGTTGACTTATCGAATTATCCAGTTCCACGTACTTATACGTTAGGTATCAATCTCAATTTCTAAAAATCTTAAATGAATAACATAATGAAAAAGATAACATTCACCGCACTTTTTGTGTTTTTGGGTCTATTAAGTTGCAATAAAGACTTCCTGACCGTAGTTCCAGAAACAAACCTTAGCACAGCTATATTTTTTAATAAAGAAGCTGATTTTCAGCAAGCCGTAAACGCAACCTATGTGCCACTGAGGGCAATCATAAACGACCGTGCTTGGCTTTTGGGCGAAATGCACTCTGATAATGCTTATTATTATAGAAATATCCTTTTTGGTGCAACCGAGCAACAAGAAGACATCGCCGATTTTGCAATTCCAACGGCCAATGGTGTTACTTCAAATACGCATGTTTTAAATCAGTATCGCCTTGATTACCAGATCATTGCACGTGCCAATCAAGTTTTATCAGCAATTGATGCAGTGGAGTTTCCTGCTGCATCAAAGAATAATTTGAAAGGTCAAGCTCAGTTTTTAAGAGCCTATGCTTATTTCGAGTTAGTTCAATACTTTGGTAAAGTTCCTATGCACCTTACGCCAGTTACTAATCGCCAAGAGGCGGCATTACCATTGGCAACTGTTGATGAAGTTTATGCACAAATAATTAAAGACGCATCTGCTGCAATTACTGGCTTACTACCAAAACCAACGCAAGAAGCAGGTAGAGTTACTTCGGGAACTGCAAAAATGCTACTCGCTAATGTATATGTTGTACGAAAAAACTGGGCGGAGGCTGAGAAATTGCTGAAAGAAATTGTAGCAAGTAACGAATATAAATTGATGCCTGATTTCAACGATGCTTTTTCTACAACTTCTGGTAATAAAAACAACGCAGAATCTATTTTTGAAGTTCAGTTTCAAGAGGGTGCATCTGGCTATAATGGAACTTTAATGTATAACTACTTGCCTCGTCCGATGAGTCCAGATGAATTAAGACCTATATCAGGTACATCCAATCCACAGCCTTTAACAGGTGAAGGTAACGGAGCTCCAACACCTGACTTAATCGCTTCTTATGCGATTGGTGATAAGAGAAAAGATGCAACTATTGGAACTGTAACGATTAGTGGAAGTTTGAGGGCAAACAAAACTTTTCCTTACAATAAGAAGTTTGCCAAATCACACTCTTTACATACTAATACAGGAAATAATATTCCAATTTATCGTTATGCCGAAACATTATTATATTTAGCTGAAGCACTCACAGAGCAAGGTAAAATGGGAGAAGCTCTCCCATTTCTAAACCAAGTGCGTTTGCGTGCAGGATTACCGGCAGCAACGGCAACAGCACAGGCAGCTTTAAGAACTCAAATTTATCAAGACCGAAGAAGCGAATTAGCTTTCGAAAACAAACGTTGGTTCGATTTAGTACGCACAGGAACCGCTGTGGAAATTATCACTGCTTACGGAAATAGAATAAAGGCAAATCCTGTTAGCTACTACTATCCTGAGGGTGCAGTACCACGTAGCAATGCATTTACTAACATTAGTTTGCTATATGGTTTGCCTGCCGATGAAGCAGCTTTGAGTCCATTCTTTTAATTTTTTTTAATAATACCTTTTTTCTCTGTATATTGTGAGTGGATTTCGACTCATGATATACAGAGAATATTTAGAGACGAAATTACACTATTCGACAATAAATAATATTTAACCCTCTCCGAAATTATGTTTTCTAAGCAAAACTCCATTAAACTGGGGATTGGATTGGTTGCTCTCGTAACAGCCGCCTCTTTTACCCTATTAAAAGAACCTGATTTTTCTTCTGCAATTGCAGGTGACCCAAAACTGGATAAACTAAAATATCCAGCAGGATTCAAAGCTGAACACCTTTTTAGCCCTTCTGAAAACAAAATAGGTTCTTGGGTTTCGATGACTTTCGACAACAAAGGTCGAATGATTTGCTCAGACCAATATGGAAAACTCTTTCGTTTAAAAATTCCAGCAGTTGATGTAAAAATGTCCAATGCGGATGTTGAAAAACTACAAGTTGGATCTGCTACCGACACAATGGGCATGGGCTATGCACACGGGCTACTTTATGCCTTCAATAGCCTATATGTAATGATAAATAATGGAAAAAATAACAAGATTTTTACCAAAAAAAGTGGCTTATACCGCCTTCAAGATATTGACAATGACGACCAATTTGATAAAGTTACTTTGCTAAAAGAGTTGGTTGGTGAAGGCGAGCATGGCCCTCATAGCATTGTTTTATCACCTGATAAACAATCGCTTTATGTAATTAATGGAAATCATACAGATGTTCCGCCATTAGATGCTTATAAACTACCATCAAATTGGAAGGAAGACCAAATGTTTCCTTTGATAAAAGACCCTCGTGGACACGCCAACGACCGCTACGCTCCAGGTGGCTGGATTGCCAATCTTGACCCCGAAGGCAAAAAATGGGAGTTGGTAAGTGCTGGTTACAGAAATGCCTTTGATATGGCATTCAACGAAAACGGCGATTTGTTTGTTTATGATGCCGACATGGAATGGGATTTCGGTTTGCCTTGGTACCGTCCAACTCGTATTTGTCACGCTACAAGTGCATCAGAATTTGGTTGGAGAACGGGTAACAGTAAATGGTCGCCAACTTTCCCCGATAACCTTCCGCCAGTTATTAATATTGGTCAAGGTTCACCAACCAATCTTTTACATTTAAAAGATGCCAAGTTTCCTACAAAATACAGAAGTACGTTATTGGCTTTCGACTGGACATTCGGTGTGATTCACGCCATTCATTTAAAACCTTCTGGTTCAACCTATTCGGGAGAAAGAGAAGAATTTTTATCAGGAATTCCATTACCATTAACTGACGGTGCAATTGGTCCAGACGGAGCTTTATATTTCCTCACGGGCGGTCGTCGTTTAGAATCTGATTTATACCGTGTTTCTTATGTGGGTAACGAAAGTACAGCTCCAATAGCAGCTGCACCTATCAATTCTGCAAATACTTTACGTAGAAGTTTGGAAAAATTTCATACTGGCGGTCCAAATCCAGCAGCAGTAGCAGCTGCTTGGCCTCAGCTCAAAAATACGGATAGATTCATTCGATATGCGGCACGATTAGCTTTAGAGCATCAACCAGTTGCTCAATGGCAAGATTTGGCTTTGAAAGAAAAAGACCCAGTTGCACTTACTCAGTCATTGATTTCATTGATTCGCATGGGAGATGGTTCTAAAAAAACGGAAATTGTTAATGCTCTTTTGGCTTTAAATTTCAAGGCTTTACAACAATCTCAACAATTAGATTTATTGAGAGCTTTTGAATTGGCTTTCCTCCGCATAGGACAACCTGAAGCAGCTTTAAGAACAAAAGTGATTGCTTACCTAAATCCACTTTATCCTGCAAATACAGCACATTTGAATCGTTCATTAAGTAAACTCTTGATTTATTTAGATGCACCAGAAGCAGTTGCAAAAACGCTTGCATTGATGGACATAAAAACTGAGCCTGGAAGTGATGCTCTCAATGTTGAAACTGCCACTGCATCAACTGATTTGATTTTGAGAAATCCTCAGTACGGAAAAGATATTGCTGCAATGTTGGCAAATATCCCACCTGCTCAGCATACTTATTACGCTGTAATGTTAAGTTTAGCTAAAGAAGGTTGGACTCCTGCTCTTCAAGATAAATATTTCAAATGGTACTATACTGCTTTCGGTTATAAAGGTGGAAACAGTTACATTGGTTTCTTGGATAGGTCTTTAAAATTAGCATTGAAAAATGTTCCTGACAATAAAAGAGCCTATTTTGAAAAACTGGCTGGGGCAGAAAGACTAAGCAAAAATGGCAATGATTTGATTGCAGCAACTGCACCAAAAGGACCGGGAAGAAACTGGAGAATGGAAAATGCCATGCCAATCGTAGAAAAAGGTTTAGCTGACAGAGATTTCGAAAACGGAAAAGCAATGTTTGCCGCTACCACTTGCAAAATGTGTCATGGAATGAAAGGTGAAGGTGGTGCAATTGGGCCAGATTTGACACAATTAGGTACTCGTTTTTCAGCAAAAGATATGTTAGAGTCAATAATTATGCCTGACAAAACTGTTTCTGACCAATATGCAGCAACCTATTATAGTTTAAAAAATGGTAGTTCAATTGTTGGGCGTTTAATTAATGAAGATAAGGTAGCTTATTATATTTCTCAGAATCCTTATGCTCCAAATGAGCTTGAAAAAGTTTTGAAAAAGAATGTAATATCATCAAAACCTTCAGCAGCGTCTATCATGTTTGGCGGCTTAATCAATAGCCTAAATGAAGATGAATTAAAAGATTTAATGGCATATTTGATGGCTGGTGGCAATGAAAGTAATGCCATGTTTAAACCTAAAGCAGAAGTTAAGAAATAACAGATTTTGTTAAAGAATAAACTACTTTTCATTTATAAAATAACAAAATGTATTTTATTCTTTAACATTTTTTAATGGTTTAGTGAAATAACAATGAAACTAATAAAAAATATTCAATTCGTCTTATTTTCACTGATTTTTTGCAAAAATATACAGGTTTTAGCTCAAAATAACAGCCAGAAACCAAATGTCTTGTATATTCTTGTTGATCAATGGCGAGCCTCTGCAACAGGGTATTCAGGTGATAAAAATGTTATTACCCCGAATATTGACCGACTTGCTTCCGAAAGCATAAATTTGAAAAATGCTGTTTCGGGTATGCCTGTTTGTACTCCTCATCGTGCATCCTTAATGACTGGACAATATCCACTTACTAACGGTATTTTTATGAACGATGTTTTGCTTGATACTAATGCAGTAACGATTGCAAAAGTTTATAAAAACAATAACTATGCAACAGGATTTGTAGGCAAATGGCATATCGATGGACATGGTCGAAATAGTTATATTCCACCTACACGTCGGCAAGGGTTTGGGTTTTGGATGGCAAATGAATGCTCGCATGAATATAATAATTCTCCATATTACTCTGGAGATTCGAACAAAAAAAAAATCTGGAATGGCTATGATGTTATTGCTCAAACCGAAGAGGTTTGTAATTACTTAAAAAAACATGCAAAAGAACCAAACCCATTTATTTTGTTTCTTTCAATTGGTAGTCCACATGATCCATATCAGACTGCACCTGAGCAATACAAAAAAAAATATGAGGGCAGAGAAATTACCATAAATGAAAATGTACCAAAAGAGAAAAGAGAGCGAGTAAAAAAAGATTTGATTGGGTATTATTCACATATTACTGCAATTGATGAATGCATTGGAAAAATGTGGCAAACCCTTAAAGAGCTGAACATTGATGACAATACCATCATAGTTTTTTCATCAGATCACGGCGATTTATTAGGTGCTCATGGGTCATGGAATAAACAGCAACCTTATGAAGAAAGTATTCGAGTGCCTTTCTTGATACATTACCCACAAGGCTTTGGGAGAATAGGAAAAACTTCAAATGTTTTACTAAATTCACCAGATATTATGCCGACATTATTGGGACTAAGTAATATAAAAGTACCTGTATCTGTCGAAGGAGTTGATTTTTCAGGAGTTTTAAAAGGAAATAAAAAAGATAAAACAAAACAAACACTTATTTCGTGTATACAACCTTTCGGACAATGGAATAGAAAAATAGGTGGTAAAGAGTTTCGAGGAATTGTTAATCAACAATTTACTTATGTGAGAGATTTGAAAGGACCATGGTTGTTGTTCGACAATCAAAAAGACCCTTTACAGCTAAATAATTTAATTGATAAAATTGAATTTCAAAAATTACAAAAGAAACTAAACGCTAATTTAAATTTTGAGTTAAAAAAACGAAATGATAAGTTTTTATCGGGTTTGGAATATGTGAAAAAATGGAATTATTTGATTGATGAAACAGAAACAGTTCCATATAATAAAGTAAATTATGAAGGAAAACCAATCTTAGATTAAAACGTAAAATGGCAAAAATTACCTTATACTTTTTCAAAATATCTATTATTGCATTGATAGCCCTTTGCAGTTTGTCTGTTGTTACCTTCAAACCAAAATTTGAAGTAAATAAAAAGCCTAATATTATTTATTTATTGACAGACGACCACCGTTGGAATTCATTAGGCGTGATGGGAAATACAATTATCCAAACGCCCAATTTAGATAAATTAGCAAATAATGGAGTCCTTTTCAAAAAAGCATATGTTACAACGGCAATTTGCTGTGTTAGTAGAGCAAGTATGTTAAGTGGTCAATATATGTCACGCCACCATATTGAAGACTTTAACACAAGTTTTAGTCCAACTGCTTTACAAAATACTTATCCTATTCTCTTAAAAAAAGCAGGTTATCAAACAGGGTTTATTGGAAAATACGGTATCGGAATTCCAAAAGAACAACCACGTAATGAATTCGACTTTTGGGCAGGTTCTGATAAAGCTCAACCTGATTACGAAATGAAAGATTCAAAAGGTAATTTTATTCATCATACCGAAAAAGTTAACGAAGATATTGAGCAGTTTTTGCAAAAATGTAGTACAGAAAAACCATTTTGTTTGTCTGTGAGTTTTAAAGCCCCACATATACAAGATGGCGATCCACGACAGTTTATTCCACAACGACGCTTTCTAACGATGTATGCAAAAGACTCAATTGCTGAACCAGAAAAGGCAAATCCAAAATATTGGAATTCATTTCCAGATTTTTTTAGAACAGACCAAAATATCGCTCGTGAGAGATGGCTATTACAGTTTGCTAATAATAAAATGTATCAAGAAAGTGTACGGAATTATTATCGTTTGATTAGTGGAGTAGATGAAGTCGTTGGAAATATGATGAAATCGTTGATGGAAAAAGGCTTGGCAGACAACACGGTCATAATATTTATGGGTGATAATGGTCATTATTTAGGCGAATATGGTCTGACTGGTAAATGGTTTGGACACGAAGAATCGGTAAGAGTACCGCTCATTATTTATGACCCAAGAAATATTAAGTTGCATAAGAAAACAACTCAAAAATTTGCACTAAATATAGACATTGCACCAACAATTTTACGTTTTGCGGGCATCAAAATTCCAACACAAATGCAAGGAGTTGATCTTATAGAAATGTTAAACAATAAACTTTTAGATAGAAAAGAATTCTTTTATGAGCATACATATTTAGGTTCACCCAGACTTCCAAAAGTAGAAGGAGTGATAGCGAAAGATTTCAAGTACATGAAATATATTGAACACAATTATGAAGAATTTTATGACTTAAAAAACGATAGCGATGAAAAACAAAATATTGCCAAAAACGCCGATTATCATAATAAATTAGTGTTTTTTCAGAAGAAATATATTAGATGGAAAAAACAAGTTCAATGATTTAAAATTACTCTAATTAAAAAAACTATAATCCTTTCTCCAAATGAAAACAAAAATCAATATAAAAACTTGGAATGTTACAATCCTAATTACTATCTTGGCATTTAGTTGTAAAGTTTCAACTACTGCTCAAAGCGAAAAGGGTTTCAAGTCAATTTTCGATGGCAAAACACTTAACGGATGGGAAGGAGATTCCAAATATTGGCGAGTAGAAAATGGCAATTTGGTCGGAGAAATTACGCCAGAAACCTTACTCAAAACCAATTCATTCATTACTTGGAAAGGAGGCGAACCAGCAGATTTTGAGCTAAAAGGTGAATTTAATATCACCGAAAAAGGCAATTCCGGCATCAATTATCGCAGCGAAAAATTGCCCGATATACCTTATGCGTTGAGAGGTTATCAAGCTGATATTGACGGAGCAAATCGTTATACAGGGCAAAACTACGAAGAGCGTGGACGTACAACCTTAGCATATCGTGGACAAATTACGAGCATTAACTCTCAAACAAGCCCAATGACTCTTGAAGAAGTTCGTAAGAAAGTACAAAAAAATGCTTGGACAGAACTTAATATAACAGGAAGTTTGGGTGAAAATGAAGCCTTAAAAACAAAAATTAAAGGTGAAGATTGGAATACATTTCATTTAGTAATAAAAGGCAATCGTTTACAGCATTACATCAATGATATTTTGATGAGTGATGTAACCGACAATGACTTAGTAAATGGAAAATCAAAGGGTATTTTGGGCGTACAAGTACACGTAGGTCCACCTATGAAAGTGCAATATCGAAATTTAAGAATAAAAGAATTGAAATAAGACAATAGAGATTAGACAAGAGACATAAGACTTTTCTACTCGCTTTAAATGAATAAGAAGCTCTCTCGTCTTTTGTCTCTCATCTCGCATCTAAATATGAACAAAATAGGTTTCAATGTATTAGCATGGTCGGCAGGAGTTTCAGAGGAGTTATTTCCTCTAATTGAAAGATTAAAAACCATTGGTTATGATGGTGTAGAATATTTTGTAGGTGCAGCCGACGAAAATGCTTATAAAGTAGTAGGTAAGCACTCCAAAGATATTGGTTTAGAGGTTACAACCGTAACGGTCGTTAGCCCCGATGCCAACCCAATTGATGAGTCGGCGAGTGTACGTCAGAAAGGTTTAGACCGAATAAAATGGGCAATCGACCGCTCTTATGATTTGGGTTCGACCGTCCTTTGTGGGCCGTTTCATTCTGCTCACGCACATTTTGAGGCACATCCTGCTCTCGACAATGAATATAAACGAGCCGCTGAAATTTTGTACCAAGCAGGCGAACACGCCAAGCAAGCCAATATCATTTTAGCTCCAGAGGCTCTCAATCGTTTTGAGTGCTATTTGTGCAACACGATGGAACAACTGTCAAAATTGATAACGATGGTAAACCATCCGAATGTTCGAGCAATGTTTGATACGCATCATGCCAATATCGAAGAGAAAAAGTATGCTACGGCAATCAATACCATTGCTCCATATTTGAGCCACGTTCATATCAGCGAAAACGACCGAGGTACACCAGGTGACGGACACGTGCCTTTCGATGATACTTTTGACGCATTAGCTTCAGTAAATTATAAAGGTTGGCTAACAATTGAAGCTTTTTCAAGAAATGACCCTGATTTTGCCAATGCCATCAATGTTTGGCGTGAATACAACGACCCGTGGCACATTGCCGAAAATGGCTTGAAATTTATTAAGGAAATGTGTGCAAAACATAATTTGTAAGCTAATCTATGAATCTAAACTTCAAAGATAAAATATCAAATCCTGCTCAACTTGGTGGCATCGAAACATCAGTTCTTGACAATGGTTTGGGTCGTGGAAATCGAATTGCTTGGATAAACACCGGAACTGGGTTGAGATATAAAGTGGTCATTGATAGAGGAATGGACATTGCCGATGCTGTCTATAACCAATATAGTTTAGCTTGGCTCAGTCATGGTGGTTTTATGGCTCCACAACCAAATTCTGACCGAGGAATCGATTGGTTAAAAACTTTTGGTGGCGGACTCCTAACCACTTGTGGACTTTCGCACGTGGGCGGACCTGAAAATGATGAATTTGGTGAAAGAGGTATTCATGGAAACATCTCAAATCTTCCTGCTGAAATTGTATCTATCATTCAACCCGACCCTGTTGCAGGGAAAATGGAAATGAGTATTTCAGGAATTATTAAAGAAACAAAGGTTTTTGGTCCAAGTCTCGAACTTAGGCGAACTATTTCGGGAAAATTAGGTGAAGCAACTATCAAAATCCACGACGAAGTAATAAATCGAGGAAATACTCCCGCACCATTGATGCTCTTGTACCATTTCAATTTCGGCTTTCCGATGGTAGATGAAGGAACAGAAATACTTTGGCAGGGTAAATGGAAACCACGTTTTGGCGATGAAAATGCCAAAATTTTCAAAGAAGGTAGCAATTTTAAAACCTGCCCAGCACCCATTGATGACCATCTTGGCACTGGTGAAGAAGTTGCATTTATAGACCCAAATGCCGATGATTCAGGAATATGTTTTGCAGGACTTTATAACTCCAAAATTGGTCTAAAAGTAGAAATTAGTTTCAAAAAAGAACAGTTGCCTCACTTAATCAATTGGCAACATTGGGGAAAAGGCGAATACGTAACAGGTATTGAACCTGCCACCAATCCACCAATCGGACAAGCCCAAGCAAGGGCAAATAATGAGTTGATTTTGCTGAATTCATACGAAACTCGTTCTTTTGATTTAGAAATTAAAGCTTTAGAAATATAAAACTACGTAACATTACATTCAACCAATCAAAAATATTACATTATGTCAAATTTAAGTATAGCACAAAAAGCTTTAGAACAAGGAAAAGGAATTTTACGATTAACACCGACTTGGGTTCCTCGTTCATTTTGTGTACCAGGCCGCAGAATAAAACTTCACCCCGATGATTATTATGTACTCGGTGGTGTGCGTGGCGGAATCGATGAACGTTGGCTTTCGTCAACAACTCCTGCCAAAAATGGTCCATTAACAGGCGAAAATGAAGGTTTAAGTTTCGTTATAGTAGATAATGAAAAAGTCCTTTTGAAAGATGCTATCGAAGAACTCGGTGCCGAAATCATCGGCAACCGCCTTTGGGATGAATACAAAAGTTGGCCAATGTACTCGAAGTTTTTTGACAATATGGGGCCTTTGCCGCACCACATTCACCACAACGACAAAGAAGCAGCCAAAATCGGACAGCTTGGCAAACCCGAAGCCTATTATTTTCCGCCACAATTGAACAATCATGGTGGAGATTTTCCTTATACATTTTTTGGCATCGCCCCAGGCACAACCAAAGAGCAAATCAAAGAATGTTTGATGAATTTCACGAAAGGCGATAATAAAATCACGATGTTTTCGCAAGCATTCCCACTAATACCAGGTACTGGTTGGGATGTTCCCCCAGGAATGTTGCACGCCCCAGGAAGTATGTGTACTTATGAGCCACAAAAAGCATCGGATGTTTTTGCTATGTATCAATCTTTGGTTAATGAGGCCATTATTCCAGAAGAATTATTGTGGAATGGCACACCTCCCGACCAAATTGGCGATTATGACCAACTTATGGGTGTTATTGACTGGGAATTAAACACCAATCCAAATTTGCTCGAAACTCGTTTCATGCAGCCAAAACCTGTAAAAGACATGGCAGAAATGGAAGCAGAAGGCTATATTGAAAAATGGGTTTGCTATCGTTCGGAAGCATTTTCCGCAAAAGAATTAACTATTCTTCCAAATCAGACCGTAACAATTAAAGATAGTGCCGCATATGGTATAATCATGATGCAAGGTCACGGCAAAATGGGTGTTTGGAATATCGAAACTCCTGCCCTAATTCGTTACGGACAACTAACAAATGATGAGTTTTTCATTACCGAAAAAGCAGCAATGGAAGGCGTAACAATTACGAATTATTCGGCAAATGACCCAATCGTAATGCTCAAACATTTCGGGCCAAATAACCCTGATTTAATTATTGAGTGATTTAGTGATTGAACGAATGAGTGATTAAAAAACTAATTCTCATTCACTAAACCACTCATTCACAAATCACCAAATAAAAAAAGAACAACCTAAAAATCTATTTAATATATGGAAAATAATTATCCCAAACTTCACAATGCCACGTGGCCCGGCATTGTAGGAAAAGGACCCGACTCTGAGCCAGCTATTGCATTGGATAAAATGCTCGAAATGACAGCCGCTGCCGAAGTTGATGGCGAAAAATTTGATGGTGTTGATTTAGGACTTTTCGACCCACACTACGACCTTTCAACTTCAAAAGATGCTGTCAAAAGATTGGCTGATAAAGTTGCAAAGCATGGTCTTGAAATCGGTAGTTTAGTTGCTCCAATTTGGGGTGGCCCTGCGATGGGAAGTAAATCAGAGCGTAAGCAATTTATACAGATGGTCAAGAAATCTTGTCAAATCGGGCAAAGATTACGTGAAATGGGCATTCGTCCGAACGGAGTGATCAGAATTGACTCGGCAAGTGGAGTTCATGCGTGGGCAGAAGCTCCGAAGAAAAACACCAAACTAATTGCCAAAACTTTCAGAGAAGCCTGTGATGTAGCTGCCGATTATGGCGAAAAACTTGCTGCCGAAGGCGAAATTTGTTGGGGAGGAATGCACTCATGGAAATATATGCTCGAAACCTTAGAAATGGTCGGTCGCCCAAACATTGGTTTTCAAGCAGATATGTCACATACAACTTTATATTTACTTGGCTATAATGCACCAGAGCATCGAGTTTTACCCGAAGATTTCAAATGGGAAGATAGAGAAACGTTTCTTGCAGGATTAACAAAATTGACAAACGCCCTTCGTCCGTGGACAATTGACTTCCATGTTGCACAAAATGATGGCACTGTTCACGGAACTGGCTCGCACGATAAAACTGGTCGCCACTGCCAAGCAACCGACCCTAACGGCAAACTTGATATTGCTCACGATGCAGGTTTGTGGCTGCGTCATAAAGATGGAAAACTCACAAAAGCATTTAAGCACATTTGCTGGGACGGCTGTATGTTTCCAAACGATGTGATGAATCAACAAAAAACTTGGAATGATATTTTAGCAGCCATGATAAATGTTAGAAAACAACATGGGTGGTATGAAGCGTAAATTTATATAAGATATTAGACAAAAGATATGAGATGTTAGATAAATACTATTATTCACTTGTCTTTTGTCTAACATCTCCTGTCTAAAATCAATAAAACTATGTCAGCTAAAAAACAACTCAGAATAGGATTAATAGGAACGGGTTTTATGGGAAGAACTCACTCCAATGGATATAACCGTGTACCAAACTTTTTCCCAGAATTAGAATATAAGCCTGTTTTAAAGGCAGTTTGCTCAAGAAATGCTGAAAAAGTACAAGCATTTGCCGACCAATGGGGTTATGAATCTATCGAAACCGATTGGAGAAAACTCATCGCCCGTGATGATATTGATGCAGTAGATATTTGTACTCCCAACGATTCTCATGCAGAAATTGCCATTGCAGCAGCAAAAGCAGGGAAAATGATTTTGTGCGAAAAACCTCTTTCTCGCAATTTGGAAGAAGGCGAAGCAATGGTTAAAGCAATAGAGGAAGCTAACGTTAATAGTACTGTTTGGTACAATTACCGTAGATTACCTGCTGTTTCTTTGGCAAAACAAATTGTTGATTCAGGAAAACTGGGCAAAATATACCATTATAGAGCTAATTTTTTGCAAGATTGGACAATTAGTGCCGACCTTCCACAAGGAGGAACTGGACTTTGGAGAATGGATGCGGAAGCAGCAGGTTCGGGAGTTACGGGCGACCTTTTGGCTCACTGTATTGATACCGCCATGTGGCTCAACGGTGCAATTGTTGATGTGTCAGCGGTTACAGAGACTTTTGTTAAAGAACGTATGCACCAACTCACAGGAAAAGTTGAACCAGTAAAAATTGATGATGCCTGTATTTTCCACTGTCATTTTGCCAATGGTTCACTCGGTCTTTTTGAATCAACACGCTACGCTCGTGGGCATAAAGCTCTTTATACTTTTGAAATCAACGGTGCAGATGCTTCCATTCGTTGGGATTTGCACGACCTCAATCGCATGGAATATTTCGACCATCGTGATGAGTCAATTGTGCGTGGCTGGCGTTCGATTATTGTAACCGATGGCGACCAACCATACATGGATAAATGGTGGGTTGGGGGCTTAGGCATTGGTTATGAGCATAGTTTCGTGCATCAAGTAGCTGATTTCTTGAAAAGCTTAGAAACTGGCGAAGGTTGTTCTCCAACTTTCAAAGAAGCTCTTCAAACCCAAAAAGTATGTGAAGCCGTCATTGATTCTGCCAATTCAAAAAGTTGGAAGGATACAAATGTGGATGGTGATTTTGTTTAAAAATAAATAGATTCCCAACGTTTTTTTAAACACCACGTAGAGACGTTGCATGCAACGTCTCTACACAATATATATTGTTTTTTCATCAAAAACATGCCCTCAAACCCTAAAAATATTCTTCATGTTCAAAATCTCTCAAAAGCATTTTTTGGGGTTAAGGCTTTAAATAATTTACAATTTGAACTTCAAAAAGGTGAAGTTCATGCTTTAATGGGCGAAAATGGTGCAGGGAAATCTACCTTTATGAAGATTTTGATGGGCTTACTTATTCCCGATTCCGGCGATATTATTTTTGAAGGAGAATCATTAAAAAACAGCAACGTTCACGAAAATTTACAGAAAGGAATCTCAATGATTCATCAAGAAATTTTGATCGTTCCTGAATTAACTGTTGCTCAAAATATCTTTTTAGGTCGAGAAATTAATTATCGAAATTGGCTAAACGATAAGGCGATTAATCAAAACGCCCAAGAATTACTCAATTTAATAGGCGTGAATATCAATGCCCGAACAAAAATAAAAAATTTGAGTATTGCCGAAATGCAAATGGTCGAAATTGCCAAAGCAATTTCAACTAATGCAAAAGTTATTATCATGGATGAACCTACGTCGGCACTTTCTAATAAAGAGGTTTCGACGCTTTTCAAAATCATCAAAGATTTAAAAGCTAAGGGTGTTTCCATTATTTATATCTCTCATAAAATGGATGAAATTTATGAGATTTCTGATAGAATTACTGTTTTGCGAGATGGCAAATACATTGCCACAAAAAATACTAGCGAATTAGATAAAAACGACTTGATTGCTTTGATGGTCGGTCGAGAAATTGATAGACTATTCCCTGAAAATATTTCAAAAAAAGGAGAGGAGGTTTTTTCAGTTGAAAATCTAAGTACAAAAGGTAAATTTGAAGAGATTAATTTTGAAGTTCATGCGGGCGAAGTGCTTGGCATAGCAGGTTTGATGGGTGCAGGACGAACCGAAATTGCAAGAGCAATTTTTGGATTAGATAAATATGATAGTGGAGAAATTACATTAAAAGGCAATAAAATCAACATAAAATCGCCAAAAGAAGCGATTGAAAAAGGCATTGGCTACGTGAGCGAAGACCGAAAAGTTTTGGGTTTTATTCCTGCGATGTCAATCAATGAAAATATTAGTTTATCCAGTTTAGCAAATTTTTCAAACGCTTGGTTTGTGAATTCAACCGACGAACAGGAAGCGACAACTCAACTGTCTAATGATTTGAAAATAAAGTCCACGAGCATCAATCAAAAAGTAATGAATCTGAGTGGTGGAAATCAACAAAAAGTAGTGATTGGCAAAGTTTTATTGACCTCGCCAAGTCTTGTTATTTTAGATGAACCCACTCGTGGAATTGACATCGGAGCAAAATTTGAGATTTATAAATTGATTAATCAATTGACTGACAAAGGAATAGCGGTCATTATGATTTCGTCAGAATTGCCCGAAATTTTGGGTATGAGCGATAGAATTTTGGTCCTCTCAAAAGGAAAACAAACTGCATTGCTCTCAAAACAAGAGGCAACACAAGAAAGAATCATGCACTATGCAGTGAGTTGAATTAAGATTTTTTGAATGACGAATGACGAATTTCAAAACTACTTATTAATTCGTTATACATAACTCGTTATTCGTAAATAAAAAATTATGCAGTACATCAATCGCCTAAGGCAGTACGGAATTTTTGTGGTATTTATTATCATTTGCCTCATTCTTTCCTTGATTTCACCACAATTCTTGACAGTTTCAAATTGGACAATTATTATTACTCAAGCTTCTATCAATGCTTTGTTGGCTTTTGGCGTAACATTTGTCATTATTACTGGAGGAATTGACCTTTCATTGGGTTCGATGGTTGCTGTAACTGGCGTAACTGCCGCAATGTTGGCTCATCCCGATACTTTTCCTGTGGCACTGCCAATTTTTGCAGGTTTGTTGGCTGGGCTTTTGATGGGAGTTTTCAATGGGTTTATTATTACAAAAAGTAAAATTGCACCTTTTATAGTTACCCTCGGAACAATGACTATCGGGCGAGGTTTGGCTCTGATTTTGAGTAAAGGTCGCCCAATTTCAAACCTTTCCGATTCGTTTAATTTCATTGGTGGTGGCAATATTTTTGGCATTCCATTTCCAATAATTGTCTTGATTTTAGTCTTTATTATTTGCTCTATTATTCTGAAAAAAACATTATTAGGGCGATACATTTATGCCATTGGCGGTAACGAACAAGCATCAAGAGCATCTGGTATTAATGTAAATCGAGTGAAAATGGCAGTTTATTCGATTTCGGGTTTATTGGCAGGTTTGGCAGGAATTTTATTGACATCAAGAATCACAACGGGGCAACCCAACGCAGGTGCAGGTTTTGAATTAGATGCCATTGCTGCGGCAGTAATTGGCGGGACAAGTACATCAGGTGGGACAGGCACAATGACAGGTACTTTGATTGGAGTTTTGCTGATAGGAGTAATCAATAACGGACTTGATTTACTCAACGTAACGTCTTATTATCAGCAAGTTGTAATGGGAACTATCATTATTGGAGCAGTAGTTTTAGACAGTTGGAATCAGAAAAATAACTAAAAATGAAATACATTTATTCAATATTAATCCTTTCAGTTTTCTTATTTACAAGTTGCAATCAAACCAAAAGCAACGAAAAAAGTGAAGAGAAAAAGATAAAAGTTGGTGTTACGATGCTCAGTATGCAAAATGAGTTTATCGTGAATATCAGCGATGAAATGAACAAAAAAGCAGAAGAATTAGGCGTAGAATTAATAACCGTTGATGCCGAACATCAGCCATTGAAGCAAATCGAACAAGTAGAAAGTTTCATTGCTCAAAAAGTGGATGTAATCATCATGAATCCTTGCGAGGTGGAAGCAAGTTCGCCAGCGGTAACAAAAGCTTTGGCAGCAAAAATTCCAATCATCAATGTAAATTCGGCCACAAGCACCAAACCAACTGCTTTTGTAGGTTCAAATGATGTAGAATCTGGCAGAATTGCCATGAAATTTATTGCTGACAAGTTAGGTGGAAAAGGAAACATAGTCATGATTCATGGTTTTATGGGGCAAGCGGCTCAGATTCAGCGTGAACAAGGTGCAAAAGAAATTTTGAAAGAATTTCCTAACCTAAAACTAATCGCTCATCAAACAGGTGAATGGGACAGAGCAAAAAGTATGGATTTAATGCAAAACTGGATTCAATCTTACGGAAAAGATATTAATGCAGTTTTTGCTCAAAATGACGAAATGGGCTTGGGAGCTTTGAAAGCCTTACAAGATACAGGACTAAAAGATAAAGTAATTGTGGTAAGCATTGATGCCATCGCCGATGCTTTGCAAGCTGTGAAAAAAGGCACACTCGATGCAACTGTTTTTCAAAATGCTAAACAACAAGGTGCAGGAGCGATAGAAGTTGCTGTAAAAATTGCCACAGGGCAGTCTTATGAAAAAGAAGTGATGATTCCTTTTATGTTAGTTACGAAAGAAAATATTGGGCGGTTTTTGAAGTAGAAAAAGTGAAATAACTTCTCAAATTAATTTGATTCCTAATATTTCTGCAAACTTCCAGATTCAAAAATATCCTTGTTTTTAATGCCTTTTTGTGCCAAAACCATCATTGCATTGGCAACTTTTTCTCCTTCAATCGCTTTGTACTTGTCAGGTGTAATAAAACTGAAAACATTCATTAAAATCTCACCTATTTTTTCACCCAATCGAGGCTCATTTCTTTCTCCAAGTAACATCGAAGGTCGGAAAATCAATAGGGTGGGGTAGTGTAATTCGCTCAATGCTTTTTCAACTTCTCCCTTCACTCGATTGTAGTAAATCATTGATTTTTCGTCTGCACCCATAGCTGTTACGATGAGGTATTGTTTCGCACCATTAACTAAGGCAGCTTTGGCAATTGTTACAGGATATGTGAAGTCTACTTTGTAGAAAGCTTCCTTTGAACCAGCTGCTTTCATCGTTGTTCCTAAGCAACAAAAAACATCATCAGCAATGATTTTTGAACTATCCAAATTGTCGAAATCTACAATAATTTGCTCTAAATTTGGATGGTTTAAGTCAAGTGGTTTTCGAACTAAAACTTTGACTTTTGAATAATAATTACTTGATAATAACTTTATAGTAAGGTGTTTACCAATCAAGCCAGTTGCTCCAATCACAAGTGCAGTTTTCATAATATATTAGTAATGTTTTCACAAAAGTAATCTTTTTTGAGGAGCAGAAGTAAAGATTATTCGAAAATTAATTCTTCATTCTTCATTAATTTTCACCTTCTTTTATTAAAATCTATAACTCGATACCCAACCAATTTTTCACATCTTGCTGTAACAGGGCGGTGATAAACAAAAATTTCGTATGTGTTTTGTGTTTCGGCAAAATTACCTTCAAAATATACTTCATCGGGAGCATTATTGCCTTTTTGAACAACAAAATTATAGTTATAAACACCCTGTTTGAGTAGAATTGTTGCTAAATAACCTCCAAAATCATTGTCATAAACCATTTCGTTTCTTTTATCCAATCGCCAGTCATTGAAACCAGCATTTACAAAAACCTTCTCATTTGCCTCTAATTCATGGCTTTTTAACTGAAATGTGGTGTGTATATAATCAGCTTCGGTTTCACCATTTGAGCCTTCACGGTTATCAATCACAAATGTTCCGTCAAAATCATTTGATTCCAAATAGGCAAATTCACTCCTGTTATATTGAGGCGAAATCCACATATCGTCTTCTTTTCCTCGATGAATCCTTTCTACAAATAAGCCTCGATTATATGTACTTCTTGCATCAAAAAAACGAAATTCGTTGCCTGCAGGAAAGGTATTTTCATCTTCAAAAAATCGAAATTCTAATTTTTTACTACTTTCATCTACACTAAAAGGCTTTAAATTCTTGGCTGTTTTGTCCCAGCGATAATTTTGTCGAATCATTATTTTCAACTCATCTCGTGGCGACATTAATGAATAACCACCGAAATTTATAGCAAAATCAAGCTGCTGATGTGTTTTGTTTTTTGAAGGTGCTTGTGCTTGCCTTACGTTTCCATTCGCTCCAACTCGATTTTCATAAACCATAAATCGTTTACTGATAATTATATCATCTTTCCGTCTATCTCGCCAAACAACCAATAAATAATTTCCAGAAAGTAGCATCTTTGGAATCTCAATTTTATAATGGTAAAAAGGCACTTTTGTATTTTGAGAAACTCGGTAATCATTGATAATCAGGTCATTATACTCGGGCATGTATTCAATTTCGGACAAAATAGATTGTTTCCAGTCCATTGTACAACTCAATATTTTTACATGAAATTGTTCATAATTAGCTTTCAAATCATCAAATTCAAGCCACAAATTTTTGCTGTCTTGAAGCTGAATCACTGGCGGATTTAGGTTTCGGGCAGCATCATTTGCGTCACCAACTAAGGGGTAAAGTAAAACAGATTTTATAGTAGGCTCATAAATATTATCTTCAAAACGGAGTTGCTTCTGCCCCCTAACCCACGATGGGGGGATAAAATATAAAATCAACAAGATAAATAAGTTTTTTTGCATGAAAAAGAATGTTTTTTCAAAACTAACGAAATTGTTTTTGTAATTATTAGGGTATTTTTTCTCAAAAAAATTTTTTTTACTTACTAACGGACAAGTTTAAAACTTGTCGTACAAACACATAAAAAAATCTCCAAGATGATTTCTACTTGGAGATTTTTAAAACTTGGTTGCTTGGTCAGTTAATGAGAAGGTTTATAACTCAGAATTCAGCACTCATAACTATTTAAGACTTCTTTTTCTTAGGAACTTCAACGGGTGCTGCTGGCATCGCTGGAATTTTTGATTTAATGTCAGTAATACCTTTTTCGATACCATCTTTGAAGAATTGATAGCTGCTATCGCCAGTTCCAAGAGCTTGTGCTTTTAGGGCAAAACCCATGGCTTCAGATGATTTTCCAAGTTTATCTAAGATTTGTGCTTTTATCCAGTTATTACGGAATCCTTCACGTAATGCCAACGATTTATCAACTAAACCCAATGCTTTGTTTAAATCTAAGCCTTTTTGCAACATATAATCAGCAGCTTGCTGGAAAGTATTTGAGGCATCGTTACCTTTTGCTGTAACTGCATTTTCGATTGAAGTAACATTATCAACTGTGATTGCAATTGAAACTTTAGTTTTTTCCCAAGAAATATTCATCATTGCAGCATCATCTTTTACATCTGAAAAATCAATCGTGAATGACTCAACTGTGGAAACATCTTGCGGACGAGCCGTTACTCGCAACACATCATCAGTTGCTACATAGTTGGCTTCGTTTACTCCCAAATTTTTACTAAAAATGATTGTCCAATTTGCTTGACTCGGAATTGACATAATGGCATATTTACCAGCTTTCAAGACTTGACCTTGAACCATAATATCGCCAGTTGTTTCAATTTTAGTTGAACTATTCGCACCTGTACGATAAATTTTGTCGAATGGAATTAGTTTTCCGAATATTTCACGCCCTTTCAATGATGGACGAGAATAATCGACTGACACTTTGGTTACACCCACAACTTGTGAAATTGTTGCCGCTGGACTTGGGGCTGGAGTAACTTGTGCAAAAACGAAAGTGCTTGATAGTAAGCAACTTAGAACAATTAGAATGTTTTTTTTCATTAGAATTACAGATTTTGTTGATTGGTTGAACTAATTTTACTGCAAATCTAATTATAAACTATTACTATGCACAGAAATATTCTTCTTGATTTATTACGAAAACATATTTGTTTTGATAAAAATGAAACAAATATGCTTGCTGAAACAATCAAATTTGTAAAAGCGAACGAGGATTGTTTTAAGCGAGAATTGGAAATTGGACACATAACTGGCTCTGCTTGGATTATTGATAATTCACATCAATTTGTTTTGCTTACACATCATCGGAAATTAGATAAATGGTTTCAGCCAGGGGGGCATTGCGATGGTGATGTTGATGTGCTAAATGTTGCCATGAAAGAAGCCATCGAAGAAACGGGGTTAGCTGATATTAAGGTACTCAGCTTTGATATTTTTGATGTTGATATTCATGAAATTCCAGCCAGAAAAGACATTGCAGCACATTTTCATTACGATATTCGCTTTTTATTTGAAGCCGATAAAAATATTCCATTAGTCATTTCGGAAGAATCGAATGATTTGGCTTGGGTCGAAATCTTTAAGGTTTCAACGTTGAATGATTCAGAATCAATTGCAAGAATGTGTAGAAAAGTTCAGAATTAAATCCTCAACTTTTTACTTTTATTCCATGATAAAGTTCTTGTTCTTTGTAATCTTTGCGAAGCGGATGCCCTTCCCAGTCAGCTGGGAGTAATATTCGTCGTAAATCTGGGTGTCCAACAAAATCAATTCCTACCAAATCGTATGCTTCTCTTTCATGCCAGTCGGCAGTTTTCCAGATTGGAGTTAATGAATATATTTGTGGTAGCGGCTCACCTTCTTTGTTACGTTCAACCTCAACTTTTAGCACAATACTATGTTCATAAGGAATCGAATTGAGGTGATAAATTACTTCTATAGTTCCAACTTCGGGACCATTATCAATGGCAGTGATACAGGTCAAAAAATCAAAATATAATTGTGGCTGTACGTGTAGAAACTGACAAACTTCGAGTAATTTATCATTGGCAATTGTAATGCTTGGTTGAGGCGAAGCAGTATCTTCTTTCAAGATAATTTCTTCGTCAAACATGGTAACGATTAAGTTTTTAATTTCTGAATATTGCATAAATTAATTGTTAATGCTAAATGATTAATTCAAAAATAATTCAACCTTTTATAACAATCCATAAAACTACATATGTTAAAAAGAAATGTATAAAAACAATTTCATTTGAATTTGAGATATTTTTCAATAAATATGTATTGTAAATTTTAAGATGATTTTTTGAAAAATAGTAAGTTACAAGCATTGAAATGATAGAAGAAAGAATCCAGTTTGAATCAAAGTAATACTTATCAAAATATTTTTTTTCCAGAAATAAACTAACTGAAACAATATTAAAAAAAATATTAAGTACAAACCCTCTATTTATATAAAAATTTGGCTTTTCATTTTTATCAAGACTTTGTTTTATGTAACAAAAATAGAGAAATTTTATCCTTTTTAATTCTATATTAAATTACTGTGCCAATAAATAAAGTACCGCCATTCTGACTGCCACGCCGTTTTCAACTTGTTCAAGAATAATGGAGTGATGTGAATCTGCGGCATCACTTGTTAGTTCTACACCTCTATTTATCGGACCGGGATGCATCAAAACAATCTCTTTATTTAGGTCGTCAAGCATTTTTTTATTGATTCCAAAATACAAAGAATATTCTCGCAACGATGGAAAATATTTAATATGCTGACGTTCGAGCTGAATACGTAGCACATTCGCTACATCGCACCATTGTAAGGCGTTTTGAACATTATGTTCAACTTTCACACCAATTTCTCTAATATATTTTGGCAAAAGTGTATTCGGTCCACAAACCATTACTTCAGCACCGAGTTTTTGGAGGCAAAAAATATTTGATAAAGCTACTCTCGAATGAAGAATATCGCCAATAATTGCAACTTTTTTTCCTGCCAAATCTCCCAATTTTTCTTGCATCGAAAAAGCATCAAGCAATGCTTGCGTAGGATGTTCGTGTGTGCCATCTCCAGCATTTACGATATTGGCTTTAATATGTTTCGACAAATAATGTGCCGCTCCGGGACTGCTGTGTCGCATCACAACCATATCTACTTTCATTGCCAAAATATTATTGACTGTATCAAGTAAAGTTTCCCCTTTTTTAACGGAACTTCCTGATGCTGAGAAGTTTACAACATCTGCAGAGAGGCGTTTTTCTGCTAATTCGAAGGAAAGTTTTGTCCGAGTAGAGTTTTCAAAAAACACGTTTGCAATAGTTACATCACGCAGTGAAGGCACTTTTTTGATTGGACGATTGATAACATCTTTAAATTCTTTGGCTGTTTCCAAAATAAGTTGAATATCGTTTGCCGTTATGTCTTTTATTCCAAGAAGATGCTTCGTACTAAGTGATTGCATTGTATTTTGTGAAGAAAGATTTTGCAAAAATAGTCAAAAGTTTTGAATTATGAACGGTCCGCCGTTGCGGTTCTGAGTTCAGAATTTTAAAAATTCAAAATCATATCAACAAAATCATTTATCATAGAAATATTTTGAGTTTTAAACTCAGAACTCAAGACTCAGAATTCAGAACTAAAGAAAGGTCTGTCCAAAAACTTGGGTATGATTTTACAACTACGTTTGGTTCTTCAATTATTACGTCCATCAACATTGCCAAAGGTGCAAATGCCATTGCCATTCGGTGGTCATCGTATGTGCTAATAGATAATGGATAATGGATAATGGATAATTGTGAAATTCTCCTCACTACATATTCTGTATTTTTCTCAACTTCTACTAATTCACCGCCAAACTTTTGTAATTCGTTTTGAAGAGCTACAATTCTATCTGTTTCTTTAATTTTTAAGCTTTCAACTCCAGTGAAAGTTGCTTCGATGTGTTTTGCCGCACAGGTTACCGCAACCGTTTGGGCCAAATCTGGACAATTAGTAAAATCCCAAGAAAGTGTTTTTTTGGCAGGGATTTTAGTTAATAAAACACCATCTTTTGTGAAGGTACTTTTTACGCCTAAATGACTCATGATATTCACAATATCGCTATCACCTTGCAATGAGTTTTCTTTCAAACCCAAAAGCTCAACTTTGCTCTCTTCAAACTCCGAAAGTGCAACTATACTGTACCAATAACTTGCCCCCGACCAATCAGATTCAATTTTGTAACTTGTTGATTGATAGGTGTTTGGTTTAATTTTTAAAGTTTTTTTCTCCCAATTTGCTTCATAATTTACACCGAAAGCTCGCATTTGTTCGAGTGTCATTTTGATGTATGGAATTGAGCCTAATTCACCAGTCAAATGAATAATTATCCCTTGTGGTAGGGTAGGGGCTATCATCAAAAGTGCCGAAATATATTGACTACTTACATCGCCTCTGATAGTAATTTCGCTTGATTTTTGTTCTGAAAAACCTTTTATATGTAGTGGCGGATAGCCTTCTTTATCTAAATAATCTATATCAGCACCGATGCTTCTGAGAGCATCAACCAAAATTCCTATTGGTCGCTCGCACATTCTGGGCGTGCCTGTCATTATTTTATTTTGATTGGTTGCCGTAAAAAAGGCAGTCAAAAAACGCATCGTTGTTCCTGCATCAATTACGTCGGCAGTTTGGTCTTTTGATTGCAACAAACGAATCATAGTTTGGGTATCACGAGCTGTTGAAAGGTTTTGTAAATCCCCACCATTTTTAGCTAAAGCGTTGATAATCAAGGCTCTATTACTTTCTGATTTTGATGAAGCTAAGGCTATTTTTGTGTCGAATGAGTTGGTGCTTTTACGGAGGAGTATCTTATCCATTAAATTCTTTGGTTCTGTATTCGAATGCAAAGATAAGTATTTAATGTTTAATGGTAAACGATAAAAGGTGATTTTTAAAGTTTTCAGAACGATTGAAAAACCCGCAAACGATAATTTTCTGTAATTTTCCGACTACGAAATTGATTGGCTATAATTCCTATGAATGGTTGGGCAAGCGATAAGCCTATTGCCAAAGGCAGTTTATTATTTGCAAATGGAGGTGTTTTATACAATGCCCATTCGACCAATAAATAGCCCATTGGAGAGAAAGTAAGTAGATTTATCTTAATTTTTTTCTTCGGACGCTTGTAAATACGTTCTACTTCTCTAAGCTTTATTTCAACATATTCGTAGCGATTAGTTATTTCGTTTAGGGCAGTAACAACAAATGAAGAATCTGAAATTAAATAAATATCATTGTCAAAAACAAAATCATCCTTTGTTTTGAAACTGAACGAATCACCTTCATAAAATCGAGTTCGACTACTATTTCGAAGGTTTTCTACAACTAAAAAACGACCTTTTTTAAAAAGGGTTTTTGCTCTTGTTGGGTCTTTTCGGTAAATTAATTCTTCAACTGAAATTGGTTCTTTTTGATGGAAATCTTGGGCATAAACAAAAGAGTTGGCAACTAAAATGAGTAAAAACACTTTGAATTTTAGTTGTAAAAATTTCATAATTTTTTGATTTTATCAATAATGTCGAAATGGAATTTCGCCCCACAATTCATTTATTCTTTAATCGAAACCCCACCTGAAACTATGAGTTTCATTACTTCGGCACTTGGCATGTCGAGCATTTGTACATTTTCCTTAGGAACTAAAATCAATTCTCCAGAAAAAGCATAACTATGAGGACAATATACTGCCACCATATTACTAACGCCCAAATTAGTCAAATCATTTTGTGTGATGAAACCTATTTTATGTACGCCAGCTTCTTTATTTATTAAAACGATGGCAGCTTGTGTAAATTTTCGCTTATCGCCTACAAACGCTGAAATCAAATCTTTGAAGGCAAAGTAAAAAATTCGGACTAAAGGCAAATGACTAATGGCATTTTCGATGAGGGTTTGAATGGTTTGAGGCAATAAAACCGAAAAAGTAAAACCCGTAATCATCGTTCCAACAATTACAATTAAAAAGCCCAAACCCGGAATTATCAAGTCATTATTTGGGTCTGATGTCGGAATGCGAATCCTAATAATGTTATCTACAAAATCGAATGCACCCAAAAGTATAAAAATTGTAAAACCAATTGGTGCTACAAAAAGTAGTCCTCTAACAAAGTAAGAAAGTAAGCGACTTAGTATAGTTCTTTCTGTCATAAATAAAAAATTTTTGTACTTTTGGCACATTGTATGTAAAATATAACCGTTTTACATTAATAAAAGTTTTTCAAACCTTAAACATATCCATTTATTTATGAGAAAAATCACCACATTTTTGCTGGCTTTTGCCTTTTCTACACAAATTTTTGCCCAAAACCTTAATATTCCTATTCCCAATAATCCTGCCGTAAAGGTCGGAATATTGAAAAATGGCTTGAAATATTATGTTTTGAAGAATGCCGAACCCAAAAACCGTATGGAATTACGTTTGGTGGTCAATGCAGGTTCGGTTTTAGAAACTGATGCTCAACAAGGACTTGCTCACTTCATGGAACACATGAATTTTAATGGAACTAAAGATTTTCCGAAAAATGACCTCGTAAATTTTCTACAAAAAGCTGGAATGAAATTCGGGGCAGATTTGAACGCTTCTACGAGTTTCGACGAAACTATTTATCAATTACAAGTACCGACAGATTCTGCCAAACTATTTGAAAGAGCGTTTCAAATCTTGGCAGATTGGTCGAGCTACGCTACACTTGACACTGTTGAAATTAACAAAGAAAGAGGTATTATTTTGGAAGAAGAACGTGCCAGAGGGAAAAACGCTCAGTCAAGAATTCAACAAAAATTATACCCTGTTTTGTTTAATAATTCTCGCTATGCCGACCGAATTCCGATTGGGAAAGTCGATATTTTGAAGACTTTTAAGCCCGAAGAAATGGTTAAATTCTATAAAGATTGGTACAGACCTGACCTTATGGCAGTCGTTGCCGTTGGAGATTTTGACCCAGAACAAGTTGAAAATTTGATAAAAGAGAAGTTTTCTGCACTAAAAAAGGCTAAAAAAGCTCCAAAACGTGTAAAATATGAAATTCCAGCTTCGGCAGGAACGCAAACTTATCAAATTTTGGATAAGGAAGTTCCGCAATCAACTTTTCAAATGTTTACCAGACTTCCAAGAGAAAAAACTGTAACTCAGTCAGATTACAGAACTGACATCGCCGAAAGTTTATACAACCAAATGATTAGTACACGATTGCAGGAAGCATCAAAAAAACCTAATGCTGCTTTCGTTTTTGGAATCATGAGTTATAGCCCTTTTTTGGCTGGTTTAGATGTTTTTCAAACAATAGTTTTACCAAAAAATGCCGAAGGTATGGAAGCGGCAATCAAGGCGATAATTGACGAAAAAGAGCGTTTGAAACGTTTTGGCTTTACAAAAGGTGAATTGGAACGTGCCAAAAAAGAGTATTTTGTAGGTGTAGAGAAAGGTTTTAAGGAAAAAGACAAAACCAAATCTGCCGCTTATGTGAGTGGAATGGTGCAGAATTATTTGCAACAGAGTGCATTTACAAATGCTGATTTTCGCTATGATTTTACAAAAGCAAACTTGGAAGGTATTTCACTTGATGAAGTAAATGCTATTTCGAGCAAAATAATGTCAGAAGAAAATCGTGTGGGTTTGATTGTTGGCTCTGAAAAAGATGCAGATAAATTGCCTAACGAAGCAAAATTGAAGGAACTAATCAATTTCAAAAATCCAGATTTGAAACCTTATGAAGATGAGGCAGTTTTGACTCCGATTTTGGAGAAAATCCCTGAAGGGACAAAGGTAGTTTCGGAGAAAAAAATTGAAGAAGTTGGCGTAACAGAAATGGTTTTTGCCAATGGAATAAAAGTTGCTTTGAAGCCAACAACATTCAAAAATGACCAAATTGTATTTTCGGCATCGAGTAAAGGTGGCACTTCATTGTATAGTGATGAAGATTATTATTCTGCCGAATTGTCTTCGACAGTTGCGTCGCAAGGTGGTGTTAGTAAGTTGTCTGATAGCCAATTGGACAAGGCTTTAGCTGGAAAAACTGCAAATGTTTATACTTATGTAGGCGAAATGAGTGAAGGAGTTGGTGGAAATACAACACCAAAAGACTTGGAAACTGCACTTCAATTGATGTATGCTTATGTTACTCAGCCTCGCCGTGATGATGAAGTAGTAAAAAGTTTCTTGAAAAATCAGAAAGAATTGATTGCAAATTCTTTGAAAACTTTAACTCCTGAAAAGGTTTTTGGTGATTCGGTAATGACGACGCTTTATAAAAAGAATTTCAGAAGAATGCCAACAAAACCTGAAGATATTGATAAGGTAAATATTGACCGTTCGATGGAAATTTACAAAGAAAGGTTCAGTGATATGAGCGATTTTACTTTTGTTTTTGTTGGAAATTTTGAAGTAGAAAAAATCAAACCATTACTCGAAAAATACATCGGTGGATTACCTTCAACCAAGCGTCAGGAATCTTATAAAGACTTGAATATCAGCAAAGTAAGTGGCAAAGTTGAGAAGAATATTTATAAAGGTTTGGAAGATAAAGCAAGTGTAAATCTTCAATTTAATGGCAGTTTTGGCTATACCGAAGAAGAAAATATCAACTTAGATGCCCTTGCCGAAGTGCTTAATATTAAATTGACTGAGAAACTTCGTGAAGAAGCGGGCGGTGTTTATTCACCAAGTATTCGTTCTTCTTACGAAAAATTACCTAAAGCAACATATAACCTAACGATTGCCTTCGGTTGTTCGCCAGCCAATGCTGAAAAATTAGTAAAAATTACTTTAGATGAAATTGCGAAAATCAAGGCAAACGGTCCAGAAAAAGTTGATGTCGAAAAAGTTATTGCCGAAGAAAAACGTTCGGGCGAGTTACAAGTAAAAGAAAATGGTTTCTGGAATTCTTATTTATTAGACCAATATTCTGATGGGGAAGATTTGAATTTTATAAATCGTTATAACAAAGATTTGATTGACAAAATCACAGTGGAAAGCATCAAAAAAGCTGCCAATCAGTTCTGTGGAGAGAATTTTGCAAAATTTATACTTTTACCTGAGAAGAAATAGTTTTCAATTAACAATTATCAGTAATCAATTATCAAAATTGATTCTCGGCAAATAATTAAGCAAAAAGGAGCATTTTTATTAAAAATGCTCCTTTTTTTTATACAAATTTGGAAATTGATAATTGTTTACTGATAATTGATTACTTACTCCATTTCCAACATCTTAGCTTCCCACAAATCATTTTTTGCTTTCAAATCCATTTTAACCAACTCATAATCGCTATTGGTTTTTTGCATGGCGTGGTTGTCTTTAAAAATATTTGGGTCAGCCATTTTTCCTTCTAAAACTGCCATTTGTTTCTCCAAATCACTAATTTTTTCTTCAATTTCTGCCACTTCACGCTCCAGTTTTTTTATCAAATTGGCATTTGCCACAGGTTTATTTAGAACCGTTTCAACTTTTTTATTAGCTTGTGGACTATTGACAACGAGCTGTGGTTTGCTGACTACATTCTGCTTATTATCTTCCTGCCATTGCTCAAACTCATCATAAGTGCCAGGATATTCTTTGATTTCGTAATCTTCGATGTACCAAATTTTGTTGGCAACCTGACTTACAAAGTGCCTATCGTGAGATACAACAACATAAGTGCCTTCATATTGGTCAAGGGCTTGAATCAAAATATTGACCGACTGCATATCCAAGTGGTTGGTAGGCTCATCTAAAAGTAAGAAATTAGCTTCCGAAATCAACACTTTTGCCAATGCAACCCTTGATTTTTCTCCTCCTGAAAGTACTTTTATTTTTTTGAAAACATCTTCTCCATTAAACAAAAAACAACCTAAAACCGAGCGTAATTCGGTATCTGATTTTCCTCCGTCTGCATATTTAAGTTCTTCCAAAAGTGTTTCTTCCATGTGCAAAGATTCCATTTGGTGTTGTGCAAAAAATGAAAAATTGACATTATGACCTAATTTTCGTTCACCTTCGATGCTTTCATCACCTGCCACGATTCGCAATAAAGTAGATTTTCCCTTTCCATTTGCACCAATTAAGGCAATTTTATCACCTCGTTCGATAATTGCTGTTGAATTTCTCAGAATTACTTTATCTCCATACGATTTACTAATATCTTCTAAAGAAAAAACATTTCTACCAGGATTTACACCAAATTTAAACTTGAAATGCACTCGTGCCGCAGCATCTACTACATCATCAACTAATTCAAGGCGATTTAAGGCTTTTACTCTTGATTGCACTTGTCGAGCTTTGGTTGCTTTTGCCTTAAAACGCTCTATAAATCTTTCAGTTTGACGAATTTGAGATTGTTGATTTTCGTAAGCTCCTTTCTGAATTTCGCTACGAAGTGCCTTTTCTTCTATATAATAGGAGTAATTTCCAGCATAAGAAACCAATTTTGCACCCGTAACTTCGACAGTAGTGTTACACACATTATCCAAAAATTCTCTATCGTGAGAAACTACGATTACCGAGTTTTCGTAGTTCAAAATATACTTTTCAACCCATTGAATAGATGGTAAATCCAAGTGGTTGGTAGGCTCATCAAGAAGTAATAGTGCAGGTTTTTGTAAAAGTAACTTTGCCAACATCACACGCATACGCCAACCTCCCGAAAATTCTTTCAAAGGCTTCGATAATTCTTCGGTTTTAAATCCCAAACCTTCCAAAATCTCTTCAGCTTTCGACTGAATGGTATAACCGCCTAAATGTTCAAATTCTTCTTGCAAATGCCCCAAAGTATCAACCAATTCATCACGATAATTGACATCCATTTCGTGCAAAACCTTGTCAATTTCGAGTTGCAAATAGTTTTCACGCTCGAAAGCCTGCATTGCCACTTGCAAAATCGAATCTTGGGTTTGGTACGAAAGTAAATCTTGGTTTAAAAAACCAATTGAGCAATCGCCTGCCTTTGAGATACTTCCTGCGTCGGGTTGGTACTCGCCAACGATAAGTCGTAACAATGTAGATTTTCCCATTCCGTTCAAACCAATCAGACCGATTTTGTCCTTAGGTTTAATCTGTAAATTTGCTCCGTCGAAAATAGGTCTTCCGCCAAAATAAAATGATAAGTTACTGATTGTAAGCACTTTATATTAATTTTTAATGATAAATTGTGAATGGTAAATGTTATAAATTATGAACAGAAATAAGTTTATCAACAAAATCTTTTGATTCTTTCAAACCCTTTCCTGAGAAATCTAAAACCATTTTTATCGCATTTACTTTACCCTCAAAACCATTGTTTTTGATAGTATTAATAACTTCTTCAATTTGTATTTCTGTTAAATTCATATGTTTTAATATTTAAATTTCAATTATATTTGCAATAAACAAAGACGTTTTTGGACGTAGGAGGAAGGGTTTAAACTATTCGCTCGTTGTTGTTCCTAATCAATAAACCTCTTCAAAATCGGGCCATAGCTATCTACTCTTCTATCTCTCAAAAAGGGCCAAGTGGTTCGGTATTTTTCGGTTAAATCTAAGTCAATTTCCTGCACTTGCGTTTCTTCTTGGTCATGCGAAGCCAAATAAAGCAAACTTCCGAAAGGATTTGCCACGAAACTTCCACCCCAAAATTGCTGGTCAGCTTCACGCCCTACTCGATTGACCGAAACTACATGAAGTCCATTTGCTACAGCATGACTTCTTTGAATTGTCTGCCACGCATTATATTGCTCCACGTTTGCCGAAGCATCTTTTTCGTTGGTGTCCCAACCAATTGCAGTTGGATAAAACAAAATTTCTGCACCCATCAAAGCAGTTATACGTGCAGCTTCAGGATACCATTGGTCCCAACAAATCAACACGCCCAATTTTCCGTATTTTGTTTCAAATATTTTATAACCTAAATCAACTGGCGAAGCATCGCCAGACGAAGCGTCGCCCGGAGTAAAGTAGAATTTTTCGTAATAACCTGGGTCGTCAGGAATGTGCATTTTGCGGTATTTTCCGAGATATTTTCCGTCGGCATCAATTACAGCTGTTGTATTATGGTAAAGTCCAGCGGCACGTTTTTCAAACAAAGAAGCGATTATGACAACATTATTTTCTTTGGCAACTGCTGAAAGTAAATCGGTCGTTGGGCCGGGAATGGCTTCTGCTAATTTGAAATTTTCGTGGTCTTCTACATCACAGAAATAAAGCGACGTAAAAAGTTCTTGTAAACAAACTATATTAGCTCCTTGTTGAGCTGCTTTTTTGATTCTTTCTATTGCTTTTTGGGTATTTTCGGCAACATCCGCCGAGCATGACATTTGGACTAATCCAATATTTACTTTCCGCATAATTCTCTATTTTTTTGCAAAGATACTGCCTTTAATGTAGAATGTAGAATGTAGAATGTAGAATTATTGGTTTTCTTGTAAAAAGCTGTTTAGGCTTAGGTGTAAAAAATCGCTACCTTTGCAGATTATTATTTTAGAATTTTACAAAAAAACAAAATATACGTAAAAGAAATTTGAATTAGTTATACTTGAATGGTTAAAATTAGTTTTCAAACATTCTCGTAATTCGTAATTCTGAATTCGAAATTATTTCACTATGACATTTAAAGAATTAAATTTAATAGAGCCTATTCAAAAAGCTCTTATAACCGAAGGCTACGTTAAACCAACACCTATTCAACAACAAGCAATTCCAATCATTTTAGCGGGTCAAGATTTATTGGGTTGTGCTCAAACTGGCACAGGAAAAACCGCAGCTTTTGCTATTCCGATTATACAAAAATTACATCAAAATACTGAATTTCGTAAGGGTAGAAGAAAAATAAAGGCATTGATTGTTACGCCAACTCGTGAATTAGCCATTCAAATTGGTGAAAGTTTTGAGGCTTACGGAGCAAATACTGACTTAAAATATACTGTTATTTTTGGTGGCGTAAAGCAAGGAAAACAAACAGACGAACTGCACAACGGCGTTGATATTTTGGTAGCAACTCCTGGGCGTTTGCTTGATTTGATTACCCAAGGCTTTATTAGTTTGTCAGCAATCGAAGTATTCGTTTTGGACGAAGCCGATCGTATGCTCGACATGGGTTTTGTACATGACGTAAAGCGTTTGATAACCTTGTTGCCTGTCAGACGACAATCTTTGTTTTTCTCGGCAACAATGCCTCCCGAAATTGTAAAGTTAGCATCCACAATTTTAGATAATCCTGCTTCAGTGAGTGTTACGCCAGTTTCTTCGACGGCAGATACCATTAATCAGTTTTTGTATTATGTTGATAAAAAAGACAAAAATGCTCTTTTATTACAAATTTTACAAGAAAAAAACATGGAAACGGCTTTGGTTTTCACAAGAACCAAGCATGGTGCAGATAAGGTTGTAAAAATGCTTTTGAGCCACCATATAAAAGCTGAGGCGATTCACGGAAACAAAGCACAAAATGCTCGCCAAAGAGCTTTGAGTAATTTTAAAAGCAAAGAAACCCGTGTTTTAGTGGCGACTGATATTGCTGCAAGAGGAATTGATGTTGATGAGTTGGCACACGTAGTAAATTTTGAAATTCCGAATATTCCAGAAACCTATGTGCATCGCATCGGTCGAACTGGGCGTGCGGGTGCAAATGGCACGGCGTACTCTTTTTGTGAAGATGAAGAATTGAGTTACTTGAAAGATATTCAAAGATTGATTGGCAAGAAAATTCCTTTGGTGGAAGACCATCCTTATGCTATCAAGCCAGATTATTCTGTTCCTCCACCACAAGAACAAAAGAAACAAGGTAGAGGAAATGGCGGTGGTGGCCGACCAGCAAATAATACTCAAAGACCAAGTTCAAATTCACGACCAAATACAAGTTCGAACGCAAATCCGAGAGCAAATAATATTCCAAGACCAAATAGTGGTGGCACTTCAAGCGAAAGTTCGGCAAAACCCAAGAAAAAATGGTACGGGAATAATGGTAGATAATTTTGAAATTTGTACTTTTACAAGTCAGAACTAAACTGCTAAAACCGATGAAAAAAATATTTTTATTTCTTTCGTTATCAGTAATCTTGTTTTCTTGCCAAAATGAACAAAAAAAGGAAGAAATTAAAGACGATTTGAGTAATACGATTTGGGTAAATGCCAAATATTATGAAACCCTCGAACGAACAAAATCACCTTTGCAAGCAAAAGTTTTTGCCGATACGGTGATGGTCAATTTCAATGCCCATGCAGATACTGCCAATATCGTTTGGAATTTTCATGAAGGTTCGGAATATATGGTAAAACGTGGTGAGAAAATTCAGCTTTTCAATGCTTACGAAGAAAAGAAAATACCAGAATTTGAAGGAATGTTGGTAAATGGATTACTGAAATTAGGCAAAAGCACCTTCAAAAAAGTAGATACAACGGGTTTTATAGAAAAGAAATTTTGGATTGGTAAATATGTTGTTGATAGCACAAATACAAACATTGAATTGAAATTCGATGGAAAAATTGCTGGTATAGATTCATTAGCTACTTACTACATTTGGAGCGATTACATCACTACTCAAACCGACATAGATTTGATTGATTTCTATGCAAAAAGCAACAAATCAGTAACTTATGGCTATAAATTTATAGGAAAAGAGATTGTTTTCTATGAATTTATTTGGGGAGATAAAGACCAAGTTTTCGGTAAATCGGGGAAGGAATTGTTTCGGTGGAGGAGAAAATAATAGTGTAGAATGTAGAGTTTAGAATGTAATTGACAAATAAATTACTCAAAACCTCCAAATGTTTTAAAGCATTTGGAGGTTTTAATCCTTCAAAAAGAACTCAATTTCTTCCTCAATCGCCACCAAACATAAAAGGCTCTTACCGCCAAAGCAAGCACCACAGGAATAAGCGAATAATTGATTTCTTGAGGGAAGAATTTCCAACAAATCAAGAATAAAACGAGGATAATTCCATAAGCGAGAAAATGTTTTGATAGCCACGAACGTGAGCCTTCTTTCTTTAATAACCAGGCAATTGGAAATAACAATGGGTAAGTCCAGATGATATTGAGGTTATTTTCAGTTACGCCGTGGTCTGTAAAAAACCAAAGTAGGAAAATAAACCAACCAAAAATCCCTGCAATGGTGAAGAAGATTTTATCAAAAACAAAGCTATTTTTTGTCTTTTTAAACTGATAAAAAGTAAAACTTACAATTAAAAAGAAGAAAGTCCAAAATAACATATTGGGCGTAATTAGCTCTTTTTCTTTCACTATTACAGGCAACATCCCTCTGTTTAGCTCTAATTTTTCTAAAACTAAAGGTTGCCAAGTACTGTCTTTTTGAATTTTAGCATTATCAAAAGCATCGCTCAAATTATTGGGTAAAAACATTGCTCCATTTGCACCTGTGATTCGGTCGGATTGCTCACCTATTGCTAAATCCATGCCGAAATCTGCCCATAATTTCTCGTTTTTTCTGGCATAAACATCTATCCATTGGCGGTAGGTACTATCGGCATGAAGCGTTTTTGAAAACGTTACGCTGTCTTTACATACTTTTTTCAGCACATCACGTAAGCGAGTTGAACAATTATCATAGAAGAATTTATAGGCGTATTCTCTGTTTTCGGGCAAATAATTGGTTTGAAGAAAATCATAAACGCCTTGCTTTTGAGCTTGCGAAAGGTTCAAAACTTGCTCAACAACATATCTTTGTTCTTGTGTCCAACCAGAAATTTCATTTTCAAAATACTGCCCACCAATTTGATAAGGCAAAGTTCCTCTTAGAAATTTAACATAAAAACCCTCTGTACGAAAATCGAAAGTGCCATAATTAAAAACTACATCAAGTCTTTGTTGCGGGTCATTGATTCGGTAGGCACTATGACCAAAAGTGGAGTATAATTCTGCCCCAGGAGAAATCGTCAATAAGCTAATTTTAGCATTAGGCGATAGTGTTTGGGCAACGATTTGAAAAGTAAGTATTACAAAAAATGCAACAAAGAAGGCTTTTTTCATGCAGAATAAGGTTTTCTGCAAATGTAGTAAATCCTTACAGGTTTTGAAAACCTGCAAGGATTATTTAAGTAATATTAAGAATCTCAATAACGATTTACTTTCAAAGAAGAAAGTCCACTTTCAACATTCAAATTTATTTTTTTAGCTGCTTTGTCGTAGCCTTTTGTTTGCCAAACACCATCTCTTATTTTCTCGAAATCATCGAAATCTTTGGCATTCAATGCTCCGTCCATTCTGATTTCGCAACCAACACTTTCTGGAACGTGAATTTTAACTTCTGCGACACCTGATTTTACATCAACGGCTACATTTTCTTGTTTATCACCAAATTTAATGTCAATTGAAGCGGCACCAGTCTCAAGATTTAGTTTCTTTACTTTATAATTACTTAAATCAAAATCAACTTCGCCAGCACCTATGCCCATGTCGATTGTCCAGATTGGAGCAGTCGAAAGTTTCAGCATAATATCATTGCCTTTGTTGTCATCACCAAAGTGAAAATTATTACCTTTCTTATCTTTCATGGTAAAATCTATCACTTTTCCGCCAATAATTTTTTCTTCTTCCAACGTATAACCGCCTTTAAATTGCAATAAAGTTGTTGCCTCAAAAAGTCGGTTATTCGATTCTTCCAAATCAAATTCGGCAACCCCTCCTTTCAAATTCAAAGTTGCTTCCTTCACTTCTGGGGTCATTTCAACGGCAAAATATTGCTTGTTTCTATCGCCCGAAATCGTGTCATTTTTTGAAGATGAATCATTGTCGTTGTTGTCATCATTGTCATCAAAATCATCAATGTCAAAATTTATTCCATCGCTTACTTCATCTTTGAAATCACGCACGCCATCATCAACACAAGTATAAAGTCCCAAAGGAATTGCAAAGGCAATCAATAAAGCCGAGGTTGCGTTATAGACACTTTTTTTGTGATTGAGAAATGCCGCCACACCTGCCACAATGAGCATAAGAGGCCAAAAACGAGCGATTTGTCTAAATGATAAATCTAAATCAAACCAATCTAAGTTTGTTCCAAGAAATAAGAAGCCTACTACTATGAGTATGACTCCTCCCAAAATATTACCTTTATTGTTCATTTTTTTTAATTAAATAATATGCGAGTTACTAATGAGTTGATGAATCCTAAACGAACTTTAAAATTCATAAAACTCTCATTATCAAAAATTTATTAATACATAAATTACTTTTTTTCATAAAAAATCCCACCCAAAAAACTTTTGAGGCTATTTTGAGTGGGAAGATTTTCTTATAAATTTGAAGAACTATCGTTATTAGTGAAGTTCGTAAAATTATCGTCTTTGCGGTCTCTAACGATTAGCCAAACACCTAATCCAACCAAAATCAAAGGCCACATTTGTCCAATATAATGCCATAAATTAATATGGAAGAAAGTTTTGAACGAAAAGATAATACCAAGAATGATGAGGACTGCTCCTCCCACTAAATTGTTGTTTTGACTTTGTTTGCTCATGTTTGTAGAGTTTAAGTTTTGATTTGAATTAATTTCGTTTGCATTAAAATCTTGGTAAGTACCACCATTTGCCATTCCAAAATTATATTTTTCAGGCAAAACTAACCATAAAATAAAATAAGTGATAATTGATGGAAACGGAGTAAAAAACAATAGTACGAAAAGTACACGAATAAGCGTAACATCAATGTTAAAATAATCGGCTAAACCTTGCGAAACTCCTCCGAGCATCGACTGGTTATTTTTTATTCTATATAATTTCTTTTCCATAATTGAAAAATAGGTATTAGAAATTGGTTGATTGGTTACTGGTAACAACACTTTCTAAAATGCTAATTAAGAACAAGTAACCAATACCCAATTTTCCAATTAATTAGTTTGTGAATAATTGATTGTTGTGATTTGTGCAGATTCTTTTGTTGGCAAAAGAATCCAGAGAACGATGTAAGGAATAATGGCTGGGATGGGAGCAAAAAATGCAACTACCATTAATACTCTCACGAGTGTTACATCTATGTCGAAATATTCTGCAAATCCAGCGGCAACACCACCAATTATTTTGTTTGTTCTGTTTTTAAATAAGGTCTTTTTCATTTTTTTAATATTGTTTAAATGTTTGCTTTTTCTTTTTAAATAACCACTTTCTCTGTGATTATGAAACAAAGATATAGGTGAAAGACGGTACTATGTATAGCAAACTACATGAATGGAAAAAAATAATGTCAAAGGGATATTTTTGATGAAGGTTTTAGAAAATAAAGGTTGAATGGTAAAAATTGAGGTTGAAATTTAATCAATTTCAATGATTTCGAGAATATCTCTCAATTCATCATAATCTTTTGAGCCTGGATGAATCTCATTACTTCCTTTTAAAGCAATTCCGTGAAGGTTCATTTCTTCCAAAAGTTCATTAACATTGTCAGCAGTAATGCCAAAATCTAAAACGATTGGATAATTGAAACCATATTCTTTTAAAGTATAGCGAGCAAAATCGGACAACTCGCTCCCACCTACCAAAAAGAATTCGACAAATTGTGCATATCGTTCTAAATAATCTTCAAAGTATGCACTATCAAAATCAAGTTTCAAGATAATCGGTTTGCCTAAATCCGAAATCTGAGGCAAAAGTGATGCATCTGAAATTTGGAGTATATCTATTTCATAATATTGAATAAAACCTTTAACTTCTTCATAATCAGCACTTTGTGTTTCGCCAACTGTTAAAACTCCTGCCACCCAAGATTTTATTTCTTTCATTTTTTCGGGAGAAATATAATCTGCTGAATGTTTGTCCATCACAAATCCAATCATTTCTACACCCATTCCTGCACAATAGCGAGCATCTGATAAATTGGTGATATTACTTACTTTTACGAATGTTTTTAACATAATTTTGAATTTACGATTTTGATCTGGGTCGCCCTTGCGATTACTATTTACGAATTATTGTAAATCATTTCCGAAACTTTGTCTCAAAATTACCTTAGAACTATTCATAATCAAATTCTGTTAGCTACTTTTGTAGGAAATTAATTATAAACGAAGGGCATTGAACCCTTGCAGTAAACGAAATGAGCAAACACGGACGAATTTTAGTCGCCATGAGCGGCGGTATTGACAGTTCTGTAGCAGCGGTAATGCTCCACGAACAAGGCTACGAAGTAATTGGCATGACCATGAAAACATGGGATTACGCATCTTCAGGAGGTAGTAAAAAAGAAACTGGCTGTTGCAGCCTCGACTCAATTAATGACGCACGCAATATTGCTGTCAATTTAGGTTTCCCACATTATATATTAGACATTCGAGAAGAATTTGGCGATTACGTAATCGACCATTTTACGGGAGAATATTTGGAAGGTCGCACCCCAAATCCATGTGTATTGTGCAATACTCACATCAAATGGGACGCATTGCTTCGCCGTGCGGATAAATTAGGTTGTGAATTTATTGCCACTGGACATTATGCAAATGTGCGGGAGGTCGGCTCTCCGAAAGAAAATTCAAGATTTGTCATTTCAAAAGGAACTGACACTTGGAAAGACCAAAGTTATGTACTTTGGGGAGTTTCGCAAGAAAGCCTTTCTCGAACAAAATTGCCTTTAGGACATTTGAAAAAATCAGAAATTCGAGAAATGGCAACCCAAAGACAATTGTTCGATTTGGTGAATAAAAAAGAGTCTTACGAAATCTGTTTTGTACCTGATAATGATTATAGAGGTTTCTTGAAAAATCGTGTTGAAGGTTTGGAAGAAAGAGTAAAAGGTGGAAACTTTGTTTCGCAAGAAGGCAAAGTTTTGGGGCAACATGAAGGTTACCCATTTTACACAATCGGACAAAGAAAAGGTTTAGGAAAAGCCTTTGGAAGTCCAACGTATGTAACCGAAATCAGAAAAGAGACCAATGAAGTTGTATTGGGCAAAGAAACAGATTTAGACCGAAATGGCATGATGGTTGGAAAAATCGTGATGCAAAAATATGCTAATTTAGACGGAACTCCACTTGAAACTGTAACAAAAGTACGTTATAAACATGATGGTTCGCCCGCAACAATCATTCAAGAAGGTGCAAAAATGAAGGTACTTTTCCACGAGCAAGTAAGCGGAATTGCTCCTGGACAAGCAGCAGTTTTCTACGACGGAGATGACGTTGTAGGCGGCGGCTGGATTCTAAAAAGTTTTAGACAGGAAGGTGATTTTATGCATAATTTTTAATAAATTTGGTAAATAAAATAAATATTCAATGAATATTCAACTTGATTTAGACCGTTCCATTGGCAGAATGACCGATAGAGAATTCTTTCTTTTTGCCTCGAGTAATCGAGATTACAAAATTGAAAGAGAAGCTAACGGTCAAATTATTATCAATATGCCAACAGGATTAAGAACATCGAATTTTAACAGCGAATTTAATTATGAAGTTACACATTGGAATCGCCAATCTAAATTAGGCTATGCTTTTGATTCCAATGGTGGTTTTACTTTGCCCGATACTTCTGTCAAATCTCCTGATGCTTCGTGGGTACGAAAAGACCGTTGGGAAAATTTGGATAACGAAGAAAAGAAAGTTTTTGGTCATTTGGTGCCCGATTTTATTGCTGAAATTGTTTCAGAATCTGATAGTTTAAGGCAACAAAAGCAAAAGATGATTCATTGGCGAGAGAATGGTGTAATGCTCGGTTGGCTGATTGACCCATATAGTGAAACCACATTTATTTATCGTTTGGGTTCTGACGAAATAGAAGAAAAAGCATTTTCGGAGAGCCTTTCAGGTGAAGATATTTTACCAAATTTTGAAATAACGATTTCAAAAATGTTTTAAAGGCAGTTTTTCTGCCTTTTTTTAATAAATGTAGGCAGATTTACGTTTAGAAGGTAAAAACTTTATTTTATGAAAAAACTATACATTCTTTTTTTTCTTACATCATTCTCAACTTTCGCACAAAACCAATACTTAGTCTTGTTCAAAGACAAAGCCAATTCTTCGTACTCCATTTCTCGACCAAAAGAATTCCTTTCTGAGCGTTCGATTAAGCGTCGAACTAATCAAAATATAGCTATAACTGAGAGAGATTTGCCAGTGAATCAAACTTATTTGAATGAAATAGCAAAATTAAGTGCAAAAGTTATTTATAAAACAAAATGGCTCAATGGTGCATTAATTCAAACCGATGCAGCAACGCTAAATAAAGTTCTCGCACTTTCATTTGTGCGTGGCATAGAAGGCAAAGGAGATATTCGTAATACTCGTCAAAATGCTGATAATCAAATACTTACAACAAAAGATAAGTTTGGTAACGAAGGAATTACCGACAACGGACTTTCGCAAACACAACTCGCTATGCTTGGAGCAGACAAGATGCACCAAAAAGGTTTTCGTGGCGAAGGAATGCTGATTGGTGTTTTAGATTCTGGTTTTTTAAATGCAAATCAGCTTACGTTTTTCAAAGATTTATTCAACGATAAAAGAGTAATCGGTACTTGGGATTTTGTCAATAACGAAGTAAATGTTTATAACGACCATAATCACGGTACAAATGTATTATCGTGCATGGCAGCTTTTGAAGATAGCCGAATTGTAGGAACTGCTTATAAAGCGAGCTATTTATTGCTAACTACCGAAGATGTTGGTTCAGAAACCAAGCGTGAAGAGGCCAATTGGCTTTTTGGTGCAGAAATGGCAGATAGCGTAGGAGTTGATGTAATAAATACATCTTTGGGTTATTCAACTTTTGATAATGCCGCTCAAAACTATAAATATTCTGACATGAATGGCGACCGAGCATTGGCAACTCGTGCAGCTGATTGGGCGGCTCAAGTTGGTATTTTGGTCGTAGCTTCGGCAGGAAATGATGGTAATTCGGCATGGAAATATGTTGGAACTCCAGCCGATGCCGATTCAATCATTGCAGTTGGTGCAGTTTTTGGAACAAAAGCAATTGCTTCATTTAGTTCTTATGGTCCTTCGGCAGATGGACGAGTAAAACCAGAATTATCGGCACAAGGAGCTGGAACGATTGTCGGAAATACAAATAGTACAGTTGGTTCAAGTAATGGCACGTCATTTTCATCACCATTGATGGCTGGTTTTGCAGCGAGTTTTTGGCAGGCATTTCCGAAGCTTACAAATATGCAAGTGCGTAAATATTTGATTCGTTCGGCAAGTCAATATGATAATCCAGATGCCCGTGTTGGCTACGGAATTCCAAACTTCGATAAGGCTTATGAAATTGCAGAATTAGAGGTTTTAATAGCAGAATTGAAGAAAACAGGGCAAGAAGTGGCAGTTTTTCCTAATCCTTTTTCTGACCCACAAGGGTTAAAAGTTTGGATTTTGAAAGATGATGCAGGACAAAATTTTGATTTTTCTTTGTTCGATTTATCGGGAAAGCAGGTTTGGAACATGACAACTAAAGAGCTAAAAATTACTTTGCCAATTTTCAAAAATGATTTAGCCCAAGCTACATATATCTTAAAAGTTACATCTGAAAACCTAAACTTTTTTACGAAAATAATGAAAGATTAAGTTTTTTTTCGTGGTTAAATAATGTTTGATAGGAGAGGAGTTTATTTTGATAAATACACTGCTTTGTTTAAATGATATGCTTAGACATCATTAAAATAGAAAATATTTCATAGTATTGAAGTTTCTAAGTACAATATTATTGTTAAAAATTTGTTAAGCGGAACTCTTTCATTCAAATTTTTATTATCACTTCAAACAATAATCTATTAATTTCAAATCATCAATTAAAACTATATACAAAATGAAAAAAGTAATTGGAATTTTATCTATCTTATTGATTATCAGCAACTTAGTAATGGCAAAAGCATTTATAGAGCCACCAAAAACTGCTGAAATAAAAATCAAAACATCGGCTGTGTGCGGAATGTGCAAAAAACGTATTGAACGAGATTTGGGTGTTACCAAAGGAATTGTTAGTTCTCAATTAGATGTTTCAAGCAAAATCGTTACGATTACTTACAACACCAAAAAGACAAATCCTGAAAAAATCAAGACAGTTATTTCAAAAATTGGCTATGATGCTGACGAAGTTGTTGCCGACCAAAAATCGCACGATGCTTTGCCAGATTGCTGTCAGAAAACAGCCGCAGCTCACAAAGATTAAAGTTAAAAACTACAAATAAAAATACCTGATAAATCACTTTATCAGGCATTTTTATTAAATATACGAATGAAATTAGTCGTTCAATACTTTCTCAACTAATTCGGCAGCTTCTTTCAAAACAATAGCTGAATATACTTTCAAGCCTGATTCTTTGATAATTGCTGAACCTTCGGCAGCATTTGTTCCTTGTAAACGAACGATAATCGGCACAGGAATTTCGCCTATAGCCTTGTAAGCCTCAACAACACCATTCGCAACACGGTCGCAACGTACAATTCCGCCAAAGATATTAATCAAAATAGCCTTAACATTTGGGTCTTTCAAGATAATTCTGAAACCTGCTTCTACGGTTTTTGCATTTGCACTACCACCTACGTCCAAAAAATTAGCTGGTTCTCCACCTGCCAATTTGATGATGTCCATCGTAGCCATTGCCAAACCTGCACCATTTACCATACAACCTACGTTTCCGTCAAGTTTTACATAATTTAGGTCATTTTCAGATGCTTCAACTTCCAATGGGTCTTCCTCAGCTTTATCACGCATGGCGGCCAAATCTGGGTGACGATATAAAGCATTGTCATCTAAATTTACTTTTGCATCAACTGCAAGGATTTTATTATCGGATGTTTTCAAAACTGGGTTGATTTCAAACATCGCAGAATCTGACTCTATATAAGCCTGATAAAGTGAGCTTACAAATTTCACCATTTCTTTATTAGCAACACCAGTCAGACCTAATTTGTCAGCAATTTTACGAGCTTGAAAAGCCTGTAAACCAACACGTGGGTCAATCCACTCTTTGAATATTTTTTCTGGATGATGCTCGGCAACTTCTTCAATATCCATTCCACCTTCTGTCGAAGCCATGATTACATTACAACCTTTCGCTCTGTCAAGCAAAATGCCCATGTAGTATTCTTTTGGCTCGCTCTCGCCTGGATAATAAGCATCTTCGGCAACTAAAATTTTATTAACTTTCTTGCCTTCTGCACCTGTTTGGATTGTAACAAGGACATTTCCAAGTAAATTAGTAGCTATTGTTGTTACATCATCTGCCGATTTTGCTAATTGTACGCCACGCTGTGTTGTACCAACAATACTACCTTTCCCACGTCCACCTGCATGAATTTGAGATTTTACAACGGCAAACTTAGAGTTTGTCATTTCGGCAATTTGCTTATAAGCTTCAACAGCTTGCTCTGGCGTTTCGGCTACAATTCCTCGTTGGATTCGTACACCATAACGGCTTAGTATTTCTTTACCTTGATACTCGTGAACGTTCATCTAAAGTAGGATTTTTTTAAGTTTTAAATTTTTTGCTAAATTAGTGAACAAAAACGAAATAACAATTATCAATTATCAGTTAATTGCTAAATTGCTATAATAATACAAGAAACTGTCAGATTATGCAGTATTATTATTAATTTTAAGCAAATAATTATATTTAAATTTTATAACAAATTGAATAAATACAATTCAGAAGAAATAGTCAGCAAAACAATAAATAAATCAAACACAACAGCAATACTAAATCACTTCTTATTTTTGCTCCTATTCATTGTTTTTTTTGATTCACACAGTCAAATTAATAAATACGAACATTATTTTACTTCAAATGAAGTTGGCTCATTTTTAGTTGGCGATAAAGAATTATTTTGGGATAACCCAATTGGTGTATTCAAGAAAAACTTATCTACCAATAAAGTTGAAATGATTAGGCGTAATTATTCAAAGATTTCTCGTCGAGCATATTTCATTGGTTATGACGATCAAAATAAACTCTGGATTCAAAATTCTTTTATACCTAAATATTCTATCTACGATGGACAAAATTTTATCACTTCCGATACGATAAAAGTAAATTCATCAAAAATTCCCCTCAATAATTTAAGAGTTTTTGTTATAGATAAGAATAAGAGAAAATGGATAATTAATAAAGAGAATGAATTATATATAATTGATAAAAAAGATGTTCTAAATTTTAAAAATATTGGATTTGAGGCTATTAAAGGTAGTATTTCGTGTATAACATTTGATTTTACTGGAAATTTATGGATTTCAACTTATAAAGAAATTTTTAAATTTGACCTTAACGAAGCAAAACTTATTAAAATTGAAACAGAAGGTCTTTTCGAAGTAATTAGCAAAAATATTTCAATAATCTCAATTGGTATAGACAACAGAGATAATATATGGGTTGCACAAATCCCAAGAAGTGCTATTGGTATCTATGAAAATGCAAATAAAAAATGGAGAAAAGTTACCTTTAATGAGAATCCATCTTTCATTGGTGTGAATCAGATATTAATTGATGAAGATAATACAAAATGGTTTACGAGTTCAAATGGAATTATTCTGATTAATGGTAAAGATTCAAAAATTTATTACAATGATTCAACCTCAAAATCTTCTTATGGAATACAACTTGATAGTCAGAAAAATGCGTATGTAAGTTATCTTTCTGGAACAATCTATAAATTTGAAAATGAAAAATTTAAACAGGTTTTTACGAATTCTAATCCACTTGAAAGTAATTTATTAAATGCCATTTATAAAGATGATAAAAGTATATGGATTAATGCCTCAAAGGGTTTGCATAAATTTGACGGTAAAAATTGGATGAATTTTGATTTTGCGACATTAGGTCAAGGAAATCACAAATATTTAAATGATTTTTATATAGATAAACAAGGGAATCGATGGTTTGGAACAACCACTGGATTATTCAAATTTAATAAAGTTAAATGGGAGATATTTGACCGAGATAATAAAGGTTTAAAAAGTGATTTTGTAAATGCTTTTCTTTTCGATAGTAAAAATAAACTCTGGATTGGAACTCGTGAAGGTTTATTTAGATATGACCAAGATTCAATACCTTGCAAAATTCCCATAAATCCAAATGTTAGATTTAATGAATTCATAAAATTTATAAAAAAAGATTCAGAAGGTAATATTTGGGTAGCACGTGATGAATATTCTGCATCACTTTATAAATATAACGAAAAAACTGATACTTTTAGTTATTTCTTATACGACATTTTAGATACTAAAAATGACAATTCTGATAATCTTTACTTTTTATCAAGCAAAGAGATATTAACAACATTTAAAGGAGATGTTTGCGTTCCTGACTTAAAAGTTCCTTCTTTCAATAAGGTCAAATTTTATAAAATGCTTTTTGATAACGATACTTTATGGATTTTATTAAGTAATGGGCATTTATTAAAATCAACCAAAGGAAAATTTGAAATTTATAAAAACCCAATCATAGATGATATTTCTGATGGCATTACTTGCTTCACAATAAATGATTCAAAAGTATATTTTGGAACTCACTATGGTCTTTTTGTAGTAAAATTAAAAGAATTGGAGAAAATAGAATTATTTTCAAATTGGTAAATTGAAAAAATATGCTCATTGCAAAAAACATCAAAAAAAACTACGGGAATCTACCAGTGTTGAAAGGCATTGATTTGGAAATTAGTCAAGGCGAAATCATTTCGATTGTGGGAGCTTCGGGTGCAGGAAAAACGACATTATTGCATATTCTTGGCACGCTCGACAAGGCAGATTCGGGCGAAGTATTGCTTGACGATATAGAATATAACTCACTGAAAGACAAAGAGTTAGCTCGATTTAGAAATGAAAAAATAAGTTTTATTTTTCAATTCCATAACCTTATGCCAGAGTTTACTGCCTTAGAAAATGTCTGTATTCCTGCATGGATTCGAGGAAAAAACAATGCAGAAGCTACTCAAAAAGCAGAAGAAATATTAACAATGCTTGGTTTAAGAGAACGAATCAAACATTTTCCGTCGGAACTTTCGGGAGGAGAACAACAACGTGTTGCCGTAGCAAGAGCCTTAATAAATTCTCCTTCAGTTATTTTTGCCGACGAACCAAGTGGCAATTTAGATTCTAAAAATGCAGAAGAATTACACAATTTGTTTTTTGAATTGAGGAAACAATTTAATCAGACATTTGTTATTATTACTCATAACGAACAATTGGCAAATATGGCTGATAGAAAGTTGGTTATGCAAGACGGTCTTATTTTAGTGTAAAGTGTAGAGTTTAGAATGTATATTTTCACTCATCACTCTACATTAATAACTCTACATTAAAAAAATGGATTCAATAAAATCTAAAAAACAGACGCTTTACTTAGTTTTGTGTGGCATATTTTTGACAAATGCCATTGTTGCCGAAGTAATTGGAGCGAAGATATTTTCGATGGAAGCTACTTTGGGTATCGCTCCTTTGCAGATTCCGCTTTTTGGGCAAAAATTTGACTTTAATATGTCGGCTGGTGTGCTAAACTGGCCTTTTGTCTTTATCACTTCTGATATTATTAATGAATATTTTGGTAAAAGTGGTGTCAAGAAGATTTCTTACTTGACGGCAATTCTGATTGCATATTCATTCATCATTATTTACATTTCTACGATTGTTGCTCCTGCCGAATTTTGGGTCAATCATAATAACAAAGATTCTTCGGGGCAGAACTTAAATATCAATGAGGCTTACGGAATCATTTTTAGGCAAGGTTTAGGCATTATTTTAGGTTCGATTACGGCTTTTTTAGTTGGACAAATCCTTGATGCCACTGTTTTTCATTGGTTGAGAAGATATACCAATAATAAGATGATTTGGCTCAGAGCAACTGGTTCGACCTTAATTTCGCAGTTGATTGATAGTTATGTAGTGGTTTTCATTGCCTTTTATCTTTTCAATGATTGGACTTTGACAGAGGTTTTAACAACGGGCTTCAATAACTATATCTATAAATTTTTGGTGGCGATTCTTCTTACTCCTCTCATCTATTTAGCACACAATCTTATTGATAAATATTTGGGTAAAGAACACGCTCATCAAATCATTGAAGAGGCTACTTTTACGCCGATGTAAATTTGATTGTAGCATTTCTTGAATAAAAAACGAGCCAAAACTTAATATTTTGGCTCGTTTTTTATTTTTCTAACTCAAAATTAGGCAATTTGCAATTTCCTGCACAACTCGCACAGCCTCCACTTTTTGCCGAAAATTGTTTTCTGATAACATTGCCTAAATACGCCAATGCTCCCAAAAACACAAGTCCGATAATAATATTTTCTATCATTTCAATGCTTGAATAATGTGTTGATAATGATGCTCCGAATGCCAGGCATACAAAGCAATTACGCTTTTAATTTCATAGGTTCTTTGATAACCCGCATGAAAAAAAGTACGTTTAAAAGATTTTTTATCAAGGCTTTTAAATAATGCCACTGCTCTTTTGTGCAAGCCTTCAATAATTTGTAACGATGGTTTTACAGGAAGTTTGTAATCAGGCAATAATGCCCAAAGTGCTTCGTCGTAGCCTTTGATTGTTGGGTTTTCTTCGGTTAAGGCACAATGCACACGAATATACATATTTGCATGGCTGTCTGCAATGTGATGTACCACTTGACGAACCGTCCAACCATCAGGGCGATAAACTGTATCTAACTGACTATCACTAAGTTTCGCTGTTAAAGTCTTTAATCGTTGTGGAAATCTATCTAAAATTTTGATATGCGAACGAGTATCTGCACTCGTATATTGAACACCATGTTCAAACTTTCCGATGGGGTATTTTAGCGTTTCTAAATTCATGAATATAATGAGTGAATGAGTAAGTGTTTTTTTTGATTTAGTTAATAAAAGACTCAGAACTCTAAACTCAGAACTCTTTACCTCCAATAACGTTGAATTTCTGCCAAAAGTTCTGCATGAACGGCAGAACCTACTACCACATCACCACCAAACAGATGATTATCCCCGCCCGAAAAATCTGTGGCAAAACCGCCTGCTTCGGTTACAAGTAAAATTCCTGCTGCCATGTCCCATGAATTGAGGTTATATTCATAAAAACCATCAAAATAACCACAGGCTGTATAAGCTAAATCTATTGCTGCCGAACCCATTCGGCGTAAACCGTGCGTTTTTTGCATCAAAGATTCTAAAATTAGCAAATATCTGTCTTGATTTTCAAATTTATAGTAAGGAAACCCAGTTGCCAATAAACTTTCGCCTAAATGTTTGATTGGCGAAACTTGAATCTTTTCTCCATTGCGAAACGCTCCGCCACCTTTGGTTGCTGAGAAAATTTCTTTGGTACAAACATTATAAACAACGCCTACTAAAATATCTTTTCCATGAGCCAAGGCCAAACTCACAGAATAATTTGGCAAGCCGTGAATGAAATTGGCAGTTCCGTCGAGTGGGTCAATAATCCAGTTAAGCCCTTGACTATCAGATGTTTCCGCAGTTCCTTCTTCTGTGATAAAACCTGCCTCAGCAACGATATTTCTAAGATTTGTAACAATTAATTTTTCAGTTTCTTTATCAACATAAGAAACCACATTATTAACATCTTTGTACTCAACCGAAGAACGTTGAAACTTAGCCGATTCTTGGGCGATAAATGCCCCTGCTTCTTGGGCTACTTCGATTGTTTGTTGGCAGATTTTTTCTAAATTCATATTTGAGAAGTGAGATATTAGACAAAAGACAAGAGAAAAATTTTCTTTTGTCCCTTGTCTATTTTCTCTTGTCAAAATTTTTAAAGTCCTTGAATATTTTTTCCTTTTGGATATTTTACATTGTATTTTAGCAAAATTTCTTTGTTTTCTTGTGGTTGCAAAGTTAGTTTCCAAGTCAATTTACCATTTTCACGGTTGAAATCTGCACCTTTGGCATCTTCCAATTCAACTTCTATACGGCTATCTTGCGAAACTGGCACTTGGTCTTCCATGATAATATTAATGGCTTCTGCCTTCGTATTTCTGAGCGTAATTCTATATCCAAAAGATTCACGAATATTAGAACCAACATTTTTTCTTGACTTAAATTCTTCAATAGTTTCACGCTTTGAAATGATTTTTTTATCACGACCCAACGAAATTAACAATGAATCTTTTGCTTCGCCACCTGCAATATCTGAGGTTCCCACAAATGTTCCTTCAAAGTAAATATTGGCAGTTCCTGGCAATAAATTATACTTTTCCCAGTCAGTAATGATGGCTGTCAAGAAAGCATCTTTGTCGTATTTTGGCACAGCATAATATTTGAAACTTGCTGGTAATGAATGGTTTTGAATATCAACCATTTCGGCATTTCCTCCCGAATTGATATTATACGGCAAAGAAATGTCAAAATTTACAGCCAAAGTTGTTTCAACTGTGCTTACAAAATCGGCAGTTGAAGTAACTGATAAACCAGGCACAGCAGATTCCATTGCCATTGCTTGAGGGGCATCAACTCCCATTGTCATTTTTCTTGAATTTTTGGTTTGCATCACAATTGGCTCATAAATATTTACATTTTGAGTAGCCAATTCAGGCTTTGTTCCACCTTCGGCAGGATTTGCTGTAGAAAGAGTGAGTTTAATATTTTTCCAGTCAATGCCTGTATTTTGAAAAACATTGGCTTTATATGCCAATTCGACATTACTTTTCACATCTTTTGCACGAATATCATAGACTGGTGACCAACCCGCCGCATTGGCAATATAAGTAAGATTGAGTTCAACACTTGAAAAAGCCTTGGCTGTCAAAGTCAACTCGATTTCGCCCGCAGGTTGGTTTACATTTGTTCCTTGCGAATTGAGTTGTTGCTGAAAACGATTGATTTTTTCTTGCAATTCTTTTGATTGACGCACCAATTGCATTTGGCGAGTGCCAATTTCTGTTAGTTTTGTTCTAAAAAAATCTAACATTTCTTTCAAATCCTCGGGCGTTGCTCCGTCTTTTTCATTCTTTACATTGGCATTTGCCATGAGCATCACTCGCTCATTTTCAGCTACTTTTACCAAAACATCAACGGTTTCGAGTTCAACTTTTGCCATTTTTAATGAATCTTCAAGCACCGTTCTTTTTCTATTTCCGAGATAATTTTGCTTGAATTTTACGCCCATAATTACCACATCGCCCTTTCCTCCTATCTGAATACTATTTGGGTCAAGAGTTGAGGCTACATTGCCAACAATTAATTTTGTTGTGCCAGCCTGTACCGCAGTTTTTATTTTTGCATCAATTTGAGCTCGATTCAAAAAAACCGTAACGTGCTGATTATCAGCATCTACACGCACTTGATTTTGCGAAAAAATCGGAAAGTGCATTCCGAATAATAAAGTTCCAAGTCCTAAAATGAAAGAAAGCACTGAACTTTTTGGCGTTAATAACAAGAAAATAGTTTTTAAGGAGGTTTGCATAGTTTGAAATAGTTTGTTTTTCTTAAACGAAGGTCTTTGAGTTTATTGTGTGAACGATTCGTTAATGTATCAATATAAAGGCAATTTTAAGAAAAATTCTTTGTTTTACCTGCATAATTTACGGTAATTTGCTCAAATTATTGTAAAACAATTTTCCAAATTGTTTCGATTATCTATTATCACCTGTACTTTTTGCTATAATTCTCTGACTGCGAACAGGATTTTCGCTCCACATTTCATGATTCAAGAAAAAAAACTCCGTCGTTTCACCGAAAATGTCTTTTTAAGTATAGGTTGCTCTGCAAAAGATGCAAAATTAGCTACTGATGTGTTGGTTTCTGCCGACCTTCGAGGCGTAGATTCGCATGGAACTGCACGTTTAGTTGGTTATGTTCGTTTATTTGATAATGGACGTTTAAACCCAAAACCTAAAATTAAAATTCTTCATGAAACTCCCTCAACGGCAGTCATAGACGGCGATAAAGGCTTGGGACTTGTTGTAGCTCCTTTTGCTATGAAAGTTGCCATTAAAAAGGCTAAAAGAGCAGGTTCTGGCTGGATTTCGGTACAGAACTCTAATCATTTTGGCATTGCGGGCTATCATTCGATGTTGGCATTGCCGCACGACATGATAGGTTGGGCAATGACAAATTCTGCTCCATTGGTTGTGCCAACTTTTGCTACAGAAAAAATGTTAGGAACAAATCCAATTGCAGTTTCTGTTCCAGCGGGCAATCAACCGCCATTTGTAGCAGATTTTGCAACAACGGCAGTGGCTTATGGGAAATTAGAAATTTTGCAGAGAAAAGGCTTATCGGCACCTATCGGTTGGATTCAAGATGCAGCAGGAAATTATACAGACGATGCCAATGCCATCAAAAATGGTGGTGGTTTAGTGCCGCTTGGTGGCGACCGTGAACATGGAAGCCATAAAGGTTATGGTTTGGCGGCAATTGTCGATATTTTTTCTGGAGTTTTGTCAGGAGCAAACTTTGGTCCCTGGGTGCCTCCTTTTGCTACTGCTGGTTTTCATGGTGTAGCTGACGAGCAAGTTGGAATAGGAACAGGGCATTTTCTGGGAGCAATGCAAATTGACGGTTTTCGTCCAAAAGAAGATTTCAAAGCAAGCATGGATACTTGGATAGAGCGTTTCAGAAATGCCAAACATATTGATAATCAATCAGTTGTAATTCCTGGCGACCCTGAGCGTGAACTTGAAAAAATCAGACGTGCCGAAGGAATTCCATTGAATGAAAAGGTAATCGAAGATTTGAAAACTTTGGGAGAGAGGTTTGGAGTGAAGTTTTAAATAACTTCAATTCGCTCACCTAACTGCAAAACCTTATAATTTATTCCATATTCCTCTGCCTTTTGAGCAAAATTCTCAGGATTTTCGGAATTAAATTCAAATAAATCATAATGGTGCGGAATCGTCAATTTCGAACCAATTTCTTTTCCTAATCTGGAAGCCTCTTCATAACTTAAATTTCCTGATACACGTCTTTCGGGTTTATTTCCATTTATTGGTAAAAAAGCTATATCAACTTCAAAATCTTTCAAAACTTCTACCATTCCATTATACCAAAGTGTATCTCCGGAGTGATAAACTTTGTATTTTCCGAAAGCCAAAATAAAGCCCATAAATTTCAGATTTCCTGCCTCGTCTCTTTCAATCGAATTATGAGCGGCTGGCACGCCAGTTATTGTAAATGGTTCAATATCAACACTTTGTAAGTCATTTAATCCAATTGGGAAATCATTTTTGCATTGCAAACGCTCACAAACAAAAGCACGATTTGCTTCTGGAATGATGAATTTAATATTTGGATTTTTCTCAAAAATCGGCAATAAAGTTTCAGCATCTAAATGGTCGGTATGGTTATGAGAAGATGTTACAACATCAATCATATTGAGCAAAGAAGGCTCAACAACTAACTCACTGATACGAGTATGAGGCTTATCGGTTTTAGCATATTTTTTGCTCAAAGAATCGGACAAATAAGGGTCAAACAGCAAATGTTTGCCTTGAAATTGAATCAAAAAACCGCTTTGTCCCAACCACCAAACTCTGAAACCTTCGACTTTATTTCGTGTTAAGTTAATATCAGCTAAGAGCTGATTATCTTTTTGAATTGGTTTTACCATTTTTCATAACCCTCCACAGGTTTCCAACTTGATTTTGGTTCGTAATAATTCCACAATAAAGCCCCAACTTTTCGCAATAATTCATAGCCCTCATTGCTTCTTGTCCACGATTCGTCTTTCTGATTTTTTGTAATGATACTATAAACATATTCACCATTTGGAGCATGAACCAAAACCGTTTCGGAGCGAGAGCGGTTGACAGCCCCATTTTTACTACCTGTTTTTATTGACTCGGGAAGTTGCGAAAGTCCTTCGCCGTCCCAAAATTGTCTGCCGAGGTTACGATACATTCTATCAGAAGCATCGGCTGAGATAATTTTTCCTTGACGAATCATTGTCAGCAAATCTGCCATTTCTTTGGGCGTTGTTTGTCCCCAACCATATTGCGTCCGATTTGCTTCACGACCTGCCGTACGAGAATTGACTCTTGTACTTTTAAAACCTAATGAATCTAAAATTGTATTGATTCGCTTTCCTCCGCCCGACAATGCTTGCAACCACAAACTTCCTGTATTATCACTGACCGAACACATTAAAAACACAACTTCATTCAAAGGCAATTTTGCTCCGTCTTTTAGTGAACCAACTATTCCATCGTCATAATCAAGTGAGTCTTTATAAATAATTTCTTGGTCATATTTCAGTTCGCCTTTTTGAATTTTATCGAAAGTGCCAATCATAATTGGTATTTTCACCATGCTTGCCGTGGGGAAAATCGTATCGGCGTTGATGGCTACAAATTTATTGGTTTTCAAACTTCTAACATAGATACCAACATCACCATTGAAGCCTTTTAGGGTTTCTTGAAGTTTAATTTTTAGTTTTATGTCTTCTTTTAAAGTTTGAGAAAAAGAAGTAAACGACGTAAACAACAAACTGATTATCAGATATTTAAAAAGACATTTCATCATCATTGTGATAAATTTAGGTTATTTGTTACGATTGAAAAGCAATTTAGAAAATTGCTCTACAAATCACAAAAAAACCACACCTTTCCGTATGGTCTTTTGTAATTTTTACAATTTATTATTGAAGTGTAAATGCAAAATCTATAAACCATTATCTTGGACGACCACCACCTGTTGCTGGTTGTTGAGTAGCGGCTCCGCCATCTCCTTCGCCTGCTTTCGCATCATCATTGCTAACTTTTTTCTTGCTTTTGAATATATTTCCACCGTTGAAATCCATTTTGCCAAACATATAATTAATAGAGAAACGAATTCCTTGGTTATAAATATTTCTTATGCTGGAAGAATTATAAGTTGGGTCACCAGATTCACTTTTAATTTTAAGTGTCCTAGTAAATGGATTATCAAGACCAATGTTGAAACTACCTTTTTTGTTAGTAAAGTCTTTCTTCACACCCATATTATAGAATCTAAAAGAACCTTGATAGCCTTGTAGCTGAATCTGGCGGCTACCCATAAAACCAAATGCTTGAGCTCCCCAACCTTTACTAAATGTATAAGAAGCATTAAAATTGACACTCGCATTCCAGCCATCATTTTGAATGCCTACAATAGTATTTTTATAGGTTTTATCAGATTGTAGTACTGGAATTACGATAGTTCCACTCAGTAAATTATTCGTAAAGTTTGTACCTCCACCGATTCTAAGTTTTTTTGTTGGTTGTAAGTTCACAAAAATACTTCCACCATAAAAATTAGTTTTTCCGATATTATCAAAAGTTGAAGTTGTAATTCCTTGCTCATTGACTGACCTTACACTTGTGATATTATTATCTGTAAATCTTCTAAAAACCGACGCATTGATAGAGTTTGCTTTGAAATATGTACTATAATTTAACTCAAAACTATGACTTAACTCTGGCTTCAATAATGGATTTCCGAAAGAAATATTCAATGGGTCTGAATAATTGACAAATGGATTTAAAAATTCAAGTGATGGACGTTGAATTCGTTGCGTATAATTTACTCTTACTTTGTGATTTTTTGGAAAATCTTTAGAAATTGCAATACTTGGTATAATATTAAAGTAAGGGTCAATTTTGGTTGGACTATCAGAAGTCTGAAATTTAGCTTTGATTTGTGTATTTTCGTAACGAGCTCCAACTTTGATTCCCCACTTTTTAGGTAAAGAAACGGTAAATGTTGAATAAACAGAAGCTACATCTTGGTCATAATTAAAATTATTTGTTCGATTGGTTTGAATCACATACTCCTTTAATTGAGTGTTATAATTGAAGAAATCAAATTCACTTGTCACTTCTCGAATAATATACTTTGCACCCATTTCAAATATATTTTTCTTGAAAGGATATGTGTAATCTAATTGCAAAGTTGTCTCACGATTAATGCCGTCATTGTCGCTTTTATTGAAAGGAACATCTCCTCTAATTGCTACAAATTCAGTAACTCGAGTGTTTTGTCCATGTTGAGCCAAAAATGCTAATTCGTGACCTTGCTCCTTAAAAATTTTAGTATAATTAAAATCGAAATCAAGGCTGTAATTTCCTCTTATATTGGTAACATCCTGTGAAAAATTCTGCAAAATATTTCCAGAAGCTGTTTTTAAGAGAGATGTTTGCAAACCCTTTGTATTAAAATTTCCTATACCATATCTTGCAGTTAAATTTAGTGAATTTTTTGCATTTATATCATAATCTACAGATAATTGGGTATTGCCAAACGTACGTCTTACTTGGTTTTTATCAGTTTGATTAAAAACAGTTTCAAAACCTCTCACTGATGAATTTCGAGTTGTAGAACCATTGCTTGGTGTATTATAAGAACTATTTCCACCAAAATTTAATGCAGTCCCTATTTTTTTCTTTCGTAAATTGATATTTCCAAAAGCATTTGCTCCACGTACACCTGCACCCGCATTTACAAAGCCTGTTAATCCTTGAAGATTGTTTTTCTTAGTAATAATATTGATGATACCTGCAGTACCTTCTGCATCGTATTTAGCTGATGGTGAGGTAATTACCTCCACTTGCTTAATCATATCGGCAGGAATCTGCTTCAAAGCATCTGCGATATTGCTCGCCAAAATACTCGAAGGTTTGTTATTAATCAAAACCTTAATATTACCACTTCCCCGCATCTGCACGTTTCCGTCCAAATCTACGGTCAACATTGGCACTTTACGAAGCACATCTTCGGCAGTCCCGCCCTTGCTTGTTATGTCTTTGTCGGCATTATAAACCAATCTATCAACTTTATCTTCGATTAATGAACCTTGTGCTGTTACAGTTACTTCGCCCAAAACTTTGGTATCAACCGACATCAGCAAATTACCAATATTTGCTTCCGATTTATTATTTATCAACTCAACTTTGACGATTGTTGCATTTTTATAGCCAATAAAAGAACCCACCACTTTGTAAGTACCTTTTGCCAAATTTTTGACAGTAAATGCCCCATTCATGTCGGTCATTGCACCATCAACAACTTTATTATTTTTGTCATAAATAGCTACCGAAGCAAATTCAACAGGTTTATTTGTTGTCGAATCTATGAGTTTTCCACTAATTTTTGCTGAACCACGAGGAATTTCTTCTTGCGGAACTTGTTGTTGTTGTTGTGGATTCATTCCTGGAAAACCACCACCACTACGGTTTCCACCGCCACCACCTCCACCACCAAACTGAGCAAAAGTATTGGTCATAAATGTCATCGAAATAAGTAAAAGCAGAGTAAACTTTTTCATTTTATTTAATTATTAATTTGTTTTTCTTAAAATTTGGAAAGCATTAAAATCTTGATTTTGTACAAAATTATATCATTTCTACCTACTATAAACAAGGTATTGCCTTAAATGATTTATAAAATTCACAAGCGGTTGAAATGAATAGACGAATGGCGTAGAATAATAGACGTTTAAGAGCTGAAGGTCATCGAACAATAGTCCATAGAAACTTTAAAAGTATTTGAAAGAAAAATAGTTTGAGAAAAAAATAAAACCATTAAGCATAGACTTATTGTACATCGACTATGTTTCATTATTCAAGAAGATACTTTCTTCGGATAGGATTTATCAAAAATTTTTTGTGGGCAGTAAAACTTTCGGCATGCATTTGTTCAAACAAAATCTTCCATTCCTCAAAGCGTTCAGGCTCTGCTTGATGAAATTTTTTATTGTCGATTTTTTTAGAAACTAAGTATTCCTCGAAAGTCATTTTGAACAAATCAATTATATATTTGCAAAACTATTGACTATTTATCAATTTTACTAATTCTTCTCAAAATCTCAATAGCAAACAAATGTATAAATTCCTTATTATCAATTCATTATGGCTTTTTGGATTTGTTGGTTGCCAAAACAAAGCGGTTTTGTATGAAGGACAAAAACTAAAAGGCGTTTGTTTTGTTGCTCCACCTCAAAAAATTGATGCAGATGAATTTGAGACTGTCAAAAAAATAAATGCCGAATGGGTGGCACTTACACCCTATGGCTTTACAAGAGATGGCAGCCCAAATTTTCAATATAACAAATCTTCGGACGGACATTGGTGGGGCGAATCGCCCAAAGGTACCGCAGAATGTGTAAGAATGGCTCATGAAAAAGGTTTGAAAGTAATGCTTAAACCTCATGCTTGGATTCAAAGTTTTAAGAGTTCATACACAGGCGACATGGATTTTAAAACTGAAGAAGAATGGCAAACTTTTGAGAAATCTTTTGGCGAATACCTCTTAGATTTTGCTCATGTTGCCGACTCAACACACGTCGAAATCTATTGTATTGCTACCGAATTTAAGACTTTTGTAGCAAAACGACCAGAATTTTGGCATAAAATCATCAAAGATATCAAAAATGTTTATCACGGAAAACTGACTTACGCCGAAAACTGGGACTGCTACGACAAAGTACCTTTTTGGGATGAATTAGACTTCGTTGGAATTGATGGATATTTTCCATTGTGCGAAGAAAAATCGCCTAATTTAGAAACAATTAAAAAAGGATGGTACAAACACAAAAACGAAATCGAAAATTATAGTCGAGAAGTACAAAAACCTATACTTTTTACCGAAATGGGCTACCAAAGTACCGATTTTACGACGCATAAACCTTGGGAATCATACTCGAAACATCCTGACAACGATGTACTGCAAGCCGATGCTTACCGAGCTTTTTTTGACACAATTTGGCAAGAACGCTGGTTTGCAGGATGTTTTGTTTGGAAATGGTTTCCTGAAATGAAGCACATAAAAGACTTAGGCAAAAAACACGAATTTAGAGATAAATATACGCCACAAGGGAAGGTTGGTGAAACTGTTTTACAGAGTTATTTTCAGAAATATTAAAAACATAAACCATTAATAATCAATTACTTATGAAGTATTTACCTTTTATTTCTTGTATTATCATTTTATTCTCTTGTCAATCTAAAACTGCACAAAAAACCGAAAATGCCGATACAATTGCAACAGTGGTTTCACATCCACAAGAAATCAATGAAGAAGCTTTAACTTTTGGTTTTAGCAATGAAAAAGGTAATCAAGTTTTAGCTTTTGAAGAAAACACAAATCCTAAATGGTTTACGCAAGTTATTGATAATCAAGGTAATACAACATCAATTAAATTCATAAAAACACAAAAAGGCAATGAAAGTGGAGTAAACCAAACTTCATTCAATTTCGATAATTGCACCGGGCAATTGTTTGAAATAAGTAATGGAAAAAAGTTTAATACAGACCTAACTTCTGTACTTTTCAATGAAGAATTTAGTAAAAATCATCAAATAATTTCGATAAAAACCTTAGAAAAACCACAAGTTATTGATAGTAAAATCAAAACTGTGATTGCCGATGAACGAAAAAGAGCCGTAAAAAATGCTTGGAAAATTGCTGATTTAGGCGAAAACCAAAGAGCTTATATTGTAGTTTTTGTTCCTAAAAAAGATAGCGTTTTGGCAAGTTTAGTCATTGGTGGAAAACAATATCTTTACAGAGATTTTCCTGCAAAATACGATGAAGGCTCTACTTGGCGAGTAGATGATGGTGGTGAATTCCCGAATGATGCTATTAGGATTTTAGCAGTTTTTCGTAATCAAAAAGGTGAGTTAGAAGTTATTACTGAGTGGGCAGGTGCTGAAGGTGCAAATATTGAATATTTTAAATTTGTTGCAGGAAAAGTCGAGATCATTAAAGAAGCTTCAAGATATTGGGGAGCTGGGTGATGCTCATTATCACATAAAAACCTTACTATCAATACATTAAAGCAAAATACTTACATTATGAAATTAATAACGCTTACACTTTGTTTACTTGGATTTACTTGTTTTTCACAAAAAATAATCTCAAAACCGATTGCTCCTTCAATACTTGCCAAGTTGACTGATGTAGACGCAATTGTCGAAAAAGCCCTGCAATTTGTAGATAAAAACGGCAAAAATTATTTAGTTGCCACCACTCACCAAAATAGGTCTGACGAGTGGGCTTCCAAAGCAATTTTGATTAAGCATTATGTTGAAAAAAGCAATAATGAGCTTGTTTTACTTAGACAAATTACTGATAAAGAAGACCATTGTGAGTTTGACAATGATTTACAATTCCTTAATGAATCGCTTACTATCAGCGATTTAGATAAAAACCAATACGCCGAAATTACTTTTTTATATAAAGTTGGTTGTCGCAGTGATGTTAGTCCGATTGGCTTAAAACTAATGGTCATTGAAAATGGCAATAAGGCTGCCATCAGAGGAAAAACACTACCACGAGGCTTTGATTTTCCAAAAGAAAAAGTAGGTGATGCACTTTTCAAAAAACTACCAAAAGCAATTCAAGACCAAGCCAATAAACTCTGGGATAAGTTTGCTCCTGAGTTTTGAAACAATGTTTATTTCATTAAATTCTACATTTTTTATGGCGAACTGGAAGTTCGCCCCACATTTTTCACTAATTTTGCACTCGTTTTACAAAATTAGCTACAAATGTCATTTATTGAAGAATTACACAAACGCCGTACTTTCGCTATCATTGCCCACCCCGATGCAGGAAAAACCACATTGACCGAAAAACTACTCCTTTTTGGTGGTGCTATCCAAACCGCTGGTGCTGTAAAATCAAATAAAATCAAGAAGTCTACGACATCTGATTTTATGGAAATCGAAAAACAGCGTGGTATTTCGGTGGCAACTTCGGTAATGACATTCGAATATAAAGACCTGAAAATCAATATTTTAGACACCCCTGGACATAAAGATTTTGCAGAAGATACTTACAGAACTTTAACAGCGGTTGATAGTGTAATTTTGGTAATTGACTGTGTAAAAGGTGTAGAGGAACAAACTGAGCGTTTGATGGAAGTGTGTCGAATGAGAAAAACGCCTGTGATAATATTTATCAATAAAATGGACAGAGAAGGTCAAAATCCTTTCGATTTATTGGATGAATTGGAGCAAAAACTTAACCTAAAAGTTCGCCCGATTACGTGGCCTGTCAATGGTGGTTCGAGTTTCAAGGGAGTTTATCATTTATTGGAAAAGAAAATGAATTTTTTTGCAGTCAATAAAACACGTTTGGAAGATAATATTGAAGAAATTGCCTTAGATTCTGCTATTTTAGATAAAAGTGTAGGAGAAAAAGATGCCAACCAACTGCGTGAAGACATTGAATTGATAGATGGAGTTTATGACATTTTCGATAAAGAAGCTTATTTGGCTGGCGACCTTGCTCCAGTTTTCTTTGGAAGTGCAGTGAGTAATTTTGGCGTGATGGAGTTGCTCAATACTTTCTGTGATGTGTCGCCGCTACCTGTTCATCGCATGACCGACAAACGCATGGTTGAGCCTGACGAAAATAAATTTAGTGGTTTTGTCTTCAAAATTCACGCAAATATCGACCCTCGCCACCGTGATAGAATTGCTTTTTTGAGAATTTGTAGCGGAGAATTTAACCGAGGAAAATTCTACAAACACGTCAGATTGAACAAAGAGATACGTTTTGCGAGTCCATTTGCATTTTTGGCAGATAGAAAAGATGTAATTGAAGATGCCTACCCAGGCGATGTGATTGGCTTGTATGATACTGGTACTTTCAAAATTGGCGATACGCTCACCGAAGGTGAAGATTTACAATTTGTTGGTATTCCGAGTTTTTCACCTGAGATTTTCAAAGAGGTGATAAATAAAGACCCGATGAAATCAAAGCAATTAGAAAAAGGTGTGCAGCAATTGACTGACGAAGGTGTTGCTCAATTGTTTATCTTACAACCTGGCAATAGAAAAATTATTGGAACCGTTGGCGAACTTCAATTTGAGGTAATTCAACATCGGTTGTTGAATGAATATTCGGCAAGTTGCGTTTTTGAAGCTCGTCCTTACTCAAAAGCCTGTTGGATTACTTGTGATGACAAAGCTAAATTAGCTGAATTTATTCGTTTAAAAAGCAACTTTATTGCTTTTGATAAAGATGGAAATCCTGTGTTTTTAGCAGAAACAGACTGGATTTTAAGAATGAATATTCAGAATAACCCTGATATTAAGTTTCATACCACGTCGGAGTTTAGGTACTGAGTTATTAATATATGTTAAACATTAAGGGTTTCATCATTAGGAGTTCTTCCAATGGATAAATCCTTTTGATAAGCCCTTGTTTCATCGCAGGAGAGACTTTCTTATATTTAGTTTCAAAGCGTTTTGCATCAGGATTAATAAGGATTTTAAATTTTTCGTTTTCTTTTGTAATATTATAAACAGCTTTTAAGAAAATTATATGAGCATCATG